>NZ_SMDQ01000053.1 GCF_012911975.1 Nodosilinea sp. P-1105
TGCTTCCCCCGATGGCTGGTGCCGTTCTTGGAGATATCGTGAGACCCACAGGTCGGACAGGTCATCTCAATAGCCATGCGCTTGTCTCCCTGGTTATCGTGGTGGCGTAGTCTGATTTTCCTCCGTCCCGTGCATTAATGCACTACCGAGCTATGCTCGTGCGCAGCAGACAGGGCATTGCCCACCACTCGGTAGAAAGTTTCCTAGACGTCACCTAAGACTGCATCTGCAGTAGTTTCCAGAGGGTATATCGACTAAGCCTAGCTAGGAACCTGGCGTTTTCCATGATCGGAACATCAGGTCGCAACTTGGACTCGGTTTAGCTCCATCATAGAGGCTGTGGAGAACCAGAAGGAACAGGCCAGCTTACCGTGGTGCTTCCTGGACCTGGCCGTCGAGGGTGAGGCCGCGCATGGAGCGGTCCAACAGCTCCATGGGATGCATCAGGGGCAGGGACTGTTGCTGTTTGGCCAGGTGCTTCTGGATTTGTAGGGAACAGCCTGGGTTGGGGGAGGCCACCAGGGCTGCCCCGGTGTTCAACAAATTAGTCACCTTCATTTGCCCCAATTCTTCGGCCACATCTGGGTGCAGCATGTTGTAGACCCCGGCACTGCCGCAGCAGAGGGCGGCGTCAATTGGTTCTCGCAGGGTGACCCCAGGAATCTGCCGTAGCAGTTGGCGGGGCTGCACGCTGATTCTTTGACCATGCAGCAGGTGGCAGGCATCCTGGTAGACGATGGGCAGTTCTCCATCGGTGAGGGGATGCAGGGGGGTGGTGAGTCCCACTTCGGCCAAAAATTCTTGCACATCACGCACCCGGGCGGAAAATGCCTGGGCCCGATCGCGGTAGGCCAAATCATCCTGCAGAATATGGTGGTACTCCTTCAGGGTATGGCCACAGCCCGCCGCATTGATAATCACATAGTCCACCTGGGCTGCCTCGAAGCGGTCGATCATTTGCCGGGCCAGGGCTTGGGCCTGGGCGGTTTGCCCCTGGTGGGCGGGTAGGGCGGCACAACAGTTTTGCTCAGCCGGAATCACCACCTCGCAGCCGTTGGCACTCAAGACTCGGGCGGTGGCGGCATTGACGTCAGCCAAAAATACCCGCTGTACACAGCCCAGCACCATCCCCACCCGGAAACGTTTTTCCCCCTGGGCAGGGATTACCTCGGGCAGGTCGTCCCGAAAACTATCGGCGGTGACTGGCGGCAGTAAGGAAGCCATGGCGGCCAGGTTGGGGGATAGCTTTTGCAGCAAACCCGACTGTTCCACCAGGCGGGCCAGTCCTAGCTTTTGGTACAGGTACAGGGGACCGGCGATCGCCCGTAGGCGATTGGGATAGGGAAACAGGCTAAAAATCAGCGATCGCAGTAGTTTTTCCAGCAGAGGACGGTCATGGTGGCGCTCCACCTGGGGGCGCACGGCGGCAATCAACTGGTCATACTGCACCCCGGAAGGGCAGGCCGTGGTACAGGCCAAACAGCCCAGGCAGGAGTCAAAATGCTGGGCAGAGGTGGCTGACAGCGGGGCTTCCCCCTGGTTAATGGCGTCCATCAGGTAGATCCGACCTCGGGGAGAGTCCATCTCGGTGCCCAGCACCCGGTAGCTGGGGCAAGTGGTGAGGCAAAATCCGCAGTGCACACAGGCGTCGATCAGTTTGGGATCGGGGGGATGCTGGGCATCGAAGCCTTCGATAAATGACAGCGAGGCGGCAGAATTCTCCGGGGTGGCCATGAATTTAGGGGTAACAATTCCTTTAAAGGTAACGCGATCGCACCCCCACCAGGGCCTTTGGTGAATGATGTGACTATGGAAAAACGTAATCGTGACCATTGCTCGTGTTGAGTCGAAAAATAATGACGGGAGATGTGACTCAGGGTTCAAGGCTCACGGTAAGCGGTTCAAGGCGAGCCGTAGACCGTAGACCGTAGACCGTAGACCGTGTACCGCAAGCCCGGCTGATCCGTCACATCTGACTGGATAGACCACTAGCGTGCTAAGCGGTTCTGAGGGCCACAATCGGGTCGAGTTTGGCCGCCTGGCGGGCCGGAAACACACCAAAAAACAGGCCAATTCCGCCAGAAATGCTGACGGTTAAAATAATCGCCCCGGGGGCAATGCTGGCGGCAAAGGGGGTAAGAACGCCAATCAGCAGAATGCCGCTAACCCCCAGGCCGGTGCCAATGATGCCGCCAGCCACCGACAGAATGATTGCTTCAATCAAAAACTGGCCCAAAATATCCCCCTGGGAGGCGCCGATCGCCTTGCGCAGGCCAATCTCCTGGGTGCGTTCGCGCACAGACACCAGCATGATATTCATAATCCCGATGCCTCCCACAAACAGAGAAATCCCGGCGATCGCCGCCAGCAGTAGCGTCAGGGCCCCGGTAATGGTGCCAGCGATATTCAGCAGGGTGTCTTGGCTGTTGATATAAAAGTCGTCTTCGTCCCGGATATTGTGGCGCAGGCGCAGCAGGTTAGTAATTTGGAACTCGGCGGTGGCCATACTGGCGCGATCGCGGGCCGATACAGCAATAAACGCCACATCTAACCCATAGGGCGATCGCTCGCCCCCGGCCAGCCGATTAGCCTGGGTGGTCAGGGGCAGCAAGACGGCGTCATCGTAGTCCAACCCCAGGTTAGAGCCCTTGGGCTCTAGCACCCCCACCACCTCCACCGTCACCCCACCCACTCGCAGGGTTTGGCCCAGGGCGGGTTGGTCATCAAACAACCGCTGGCTCAGGGTGCCCCCCAGCACCGCCACCTGGGCATTGCGAGTAACATCCAGATCGCTAATGAAGCGCCCGTGGGCCATTTCAAAGCTGCGCACGGTTAAAAAGTCGGGGGTGACCCCCACGGCGTTGACGTTGGCGTTGCGGTTGCGAAAGGTGACCAATTGGCGAGCACTGGTTTCTGGGGCCACCCCATTCACCGAGGGCACTTGCTCTGCAATCGCCACCGCATCAGCCAGCACTAGGGTACGGGGAACATTGAGGGAGCCCAACTGTCGGGTTTCGCGATTGCCGGGAATCACAAACAGCACATTAGGCCCCAGGGTTTCTAGTTCGTCATTGACAAACCGTTGTGCCCCCTCCCCCAAACCCACCATGGTAATCACGGAGGCATTACCAATAATGATGCCCAGCATGGTCAGGGCACTACGCAGCCGGTTACCCGTCAGGGTTTTGGTGGCCATGGATAGACTTTCTGGCAAATTCATAGGGATAGTTAGCGTAGAGCTTGTAGGAGTTGGCTTCTGGCCGCGATCGGATCCTCCAGGCGAATGCAGGACGCTAGCAGGCCCCTGTCGAGCTTGGGTAGCCACTGGCTGCGATCGCAGCTTTGATATTGGGACTCTGTTCCTGGCCGTTCAACCAGCTGATAGATAGATAGGCGATCCCCTTGCCAAAACCATACTTCAGGGATATTAAAGCGCCGGTATTTCTCGAGCTTATCCAGACCGCCACTGGTAAACACCACTTCAATCCCCAGGTCAGGGTAGGGTTTATCAGAACCAAAACAGTAGGATTCATCTGGATTGAAAGACGCTCCTTTTTCCTCGGCTTCGCAGGTGGCGTTCCCCGCCGGGAAAAATGGAATTCCCAGCTCAAAGCAATAGGCTTCGACCAAAATGGCTATCAACTTTTTAATCCGCTCGTGGGGTTTGCCAGTGGTCATCAGTTCGATCACCCCATCCAGATAGGTGATGGCTAGGCCGGGAGTTTGCTCAGACCACTGTTGCAGCTGCTTAAAGTGGGTCCAGTCGTAGCGCCCCGGTAGCACCAGGGCCTGTTGGGTGGACAGGGTGACCAGCGTAGACATGGTGGTAACCGCAAAGATCTGATCCCAGCATAGCGTTCTTGAGAGAGGTCTACAGCAGCCCGGGGGGAGGATCAAGTTGCAGGTAACCCTGAGCCACATCCACCACCGGCACGATCGCCTCTACAAAGGGCACCAGCACAGTTTTGGGCTTAGCCGATGCTGCTGCGTCTGAGCCTTGCAAAGTTACCTCTAGCAGGTCATTGCCCGCCTCATAAATATCCGTGACCAGGCCAATCTCTTCCCCGGTGGCCAACAATCGCACCCGCAGCCCCACCAAGTCAGCGACATAGAACTCACCGGGCTCTAGCTCAGGGCGATCGCTGGCGGGTACCAGCAGAGTACAATGGCGCAGGGTTTCGGCCCGATCGCAATCATCAATGCCTTCCAGCTTTAAAACATACAGACCTTTGCCTGCCATAAACCGGCCCCGCACCAGGGTGACCAGCTCTGGGGTCGGCCGATTCGGGTAGCGTAGCCAGCGGGGACCGGGCTGCAAAAACCGCTCCGGAAAATCGCTCCGGGGGTAGACTCGCACTTCCCCTTTAAGACCCTGAGGGGCGACAATGTGGCCAATTTCCATCCATTCGGTATCGGTCATATCAGTCGTGGCCATGGCTAAGAGACCGCCGCTGCCGCTGCCAAGACCCCTTGCCCCTGGTACAGCTGGGTGACGAGCTGGCCCAACCGGCCCATAGCCGTCACCAATGCGTCGCGATCGGCGGTAAGGCTAATCCGAATACATTGACGGGTATGGGGCCAATCGTCCCGCAGCCCAGGGAAGAAGGGATTACCGGGCACCACAATTACCCCCTGCTGCTTCAGTTGCTGATAAAGCTCGCTGTCGGTCACCGGCAGTTGATCAAACCACAGCCAGGCAAAAATCGCCCCTTCTCCCCGATGCAGATACCAGGGCATATCCCTGGGCATCGCCTGATCTAGGGCGGCTTCTAACACCGCAAACTTATCCTGGTAGTAGGGGCGAATCACCTGCTCCGATAGGCGAGCCAGTTCCCCAGAGGCGATCGCCCGTGCTGCGATCGCCTGGCCGTAGCGAGAGGAATGGATACACAGGTTGGTCTGAAAGCATTCCAGCACCTGAATAATCGCTGGATCGCCAATGGCTATCCCCAGGCGCTCGCCCGGCAACCCGGCCTTCGACAGACTCATGCAGTGGACAATATTGTCGCCAAACACCGGGGTCATATCGGTAAAATTTAGGGCCGGGTAGGGGGGCGCATAGGCGGAATCTACCAGCACCGGCGCTCTGTGGGTAGCGGCCAGGTCAGCAATCTGCCGCACGTCGGCATCACTGAGCACATTGCCCGTGGGGTTGCAGGGGCGGGAAAACAGCACAAATCCTGTTTGATCGGTAATCTCCAGTTGGCTAAAGTCGGGGCGATACTTAAATCGATGGTTGGCCTCGTCTACCTCCAGGGAGGGGCGGTAAGCTTTGACGGCTTCCGGTACCAGGGAAATGCCCCCATAGCCGGTGTAGTCTGGGCTCAGGGGCAACACAATGTCTTTCAGCTGACCATTTCTGTGGTAGCCGCCAAAGGCATTGGCAGCAAAGAAATACAGGGCCTGGCTGCCCGGGGTAATTAGGATGTGGCGGTTGGTCAGCGCTAGCCCATAGCGCTGGTTAAAGTCGCCTCGGATGGCCTCAATCAGGGGGTCATACCCCTGGCTGGTGCCGTAGCGACAAACTACTTCGCCATAATCGGTACTGTTAAGCAAATCGAGGCTGCAGTCGCGCCATAGTTGCTCGATCTCGGGCAAAATCACCGGATTCCCGGCACTAAGATTAATAAAGGATTTCCCTTGCCCGGCCCGCAGGGTTTCAATAATGTCTTTCATAATGGCGCGCACCCCAGTCAGGTGCGACATTTCTTCGCCAAATTGGGTTAGGGCAGGAATCATGGCTGTTACGGGAGGGTCAAGGGGGCGGCTGAATACAGAAATAGCCCTAAAGCTCTTCGGTGCTTAGTTCTGGCGGGCTCTCTAGCTCGACAGCCAGGGCTTCTGCCGCGGTGGTGGCGGTAGAAGCTTCCAAGGGCAGGGGTTCGGCTTCCTCCTGCTTGGTGTCCAGGTTGAGGGGCAGCCGCAGGGGCTGTTCTGCTTCGATCTCCACCCGGGGAAGGGAGTCTTCCAGGTCATCCAGGGGACGAGGAATTACCATCACCGCATGCAGTTCACCAATGCGTTCAGCTTCGTGCATACCTGCTTCAATTGCGATCGCCACATTCGGCAGGGACCCGCGAATCAAAATGGTGCACAGTCCATCGCCAATGGTTTCGTGGGACATCAATTGCACATCGGCGGACTTGGTCATCGCATCGGCGGCCCCCACCATAGCCGGAAACCCCCGAGTTTCCAGTAGCCCTATGGCCTGGTTTCCCAGCTTACCCCGGCCCACCTGGCCCAGTTCATTCCAGCGGGCGCAGATGGGCAGTACCGCTTCCAAATTAGGCAGCGGGCGGGGAATTAAGCTGGATGAGACGTACTGGCCAAAGTCTTGGGCAGTTTCTACCCCGGCCTGCACAGCCATACGAATATCGGCAATACCCCCCCGCACAATCGCGGTGCAGTGGCCACTGCCGGTTTTTTCGTAGCCCACTAAAAAGACATCAGCCGCCTTTAGCATGGCATCAGCGGTACCCACCACCGCCGGGAAGCTCTCGGTCGCCACCATGCCCAGGGCCGCCCCCCGATACTTGTCCCACCGACTTTGGGCCTCTGCTTTCACAGGGCTGGGGGTAGCCAGGTTCAGCTTTCGAGGCTTAGCCTCTAGCTGTAACTCTTGTTTTGAGGCTAACTTACCGTCGATTTGCATAGAGTGCCTCTTGAGGTGCCAGGGGGGTAGATAAATCCACTCCTCCATTCTAGGGCTTGTCTTCGGAAGACGCGCCATTTCTTGATGCGCCATTTCTTGATGCGCCATCTAAGGGTTGTCGATGGGGAAATAGGGTATCCAACAAGCGATTGACCTGGGTTTGGCCATAGACATAGGACCCCAACTTTTGATCGGTGCCTGGTCCCGGTGGTGTCGGGTCTGCACTGTCAGAGGTAGGGGACGGCGGTGATTCCGACTTAGACCCGTCACCAATGGAACGGGTCGGCTGAGAGCCAGCTCTGTCAGGAGCCGTAGATGGCAAGGACTCTGGCGAAGCCGTCATGTCATTCTGAGCAGCTTCTGCGACCGAGCGAGGCTGGCTAGGATCGCCCAAAAGAGACTGCGGCGGTACCACCTGAGTCGCTGCGATCGCCGGGTTGATCACAGTACTATTGGCCCCAATACAAGCCTGCTGACCAATCCGCCCCTGGCCTACCACCACCACCCCACTGCCCAGACTCGCCCCTGGCTCAATCACAATATCGCCATGGCTGGCCTGAATCACCACATCTGCCCCCAGACAAACCCCAGCCGAAATCACTAACCGATACCCTGGGGCCGCTCCCAACAAGGCCCCATCGGCCAGGGCTACCCCAGGGGCGATCGCCACATCCCCTTGGATGTGGCCACGGCTGGAGTATGGGGCCTGAATGGACTCTGCCATTGCTGGGGCAACTCTCCTTATAACAACGTTTAAGGACGTTGAATCGTCGTTTCCAGCACCCGCCGTTTAGCCTTTGGATCAATCCCCACCAGGCGGACATACTCCCCGGCATGACTACTGAGCTGGGCTTCTAGGGCCGATAAAATCTCGGACACCCGACTACCTTCAATCGCTCCGCCAGTTTTCCAGGCACCGCTACGATAGCGACGGGAGTCGGCATGCTCCCAACTGACGCGATAGCCTTGATTGACTAACTGACTCACCTGCTGAGCCACATCCTGGGAAAGGTTGTCCCTATGCCCATTACTGGATGCCGCCGCTGCCCCATAGGAGGATGCCGTCGCAGCCGCACTCCCCCCCCCTGAACTGGAGTTTGAACTGGCGGGTGCCCCCTGCCCAGGACGCTGCACAGTCACGGTCGAGACCCGCCGTTTGGCTTGGGGGTCGATACCAAAGATACGCACATACTCCCCGGCATGGTCGGCCATACAGGCCTGAACAGCAGCTACCACATCCCCTTCCCGACTGGTGTTAATTGGGGGGCAAGTTTGCCACACATTGCTGCGGTAGCGGCGTGTGTCAGCATGCTCGGCCCCAATCTTATACCCCTGGTTGAGCAACTGTCGCACCTGCTGGGCCACATCACCACTCAACTGACCACCGCCACTGCCACCACTGCCACTGTGACCACCGCCACCGTAGCTACTGCTGCCACCAGAAGCACTACCCGGGACAGTAGTATTCACCTGAACAGGCTTGCCATCGGGGCGCTGGATGGTAACTGGTGCCACCCGTCGCTTGGCCTGGGGATCAATACCAAACATCCGTACGTATTCCCCAGAATGCTCTGACAGACAAGCTTCTAGGGCCGAGATGACTTCCGACTCCCGAGGCGATTGGATTGGGCTGCAAGTTTGCCACACATTGCTGCGGTAGCGACGAGAATCAGCATGCTCGGTGCCAATTTTATACCCCTGATTGATGTACTGCCGCACCTGCTGCACCACTTCGGCCGGTAAGGAGCCTGAATAGTTGGAGTAGTTAGAGGAGTTAGCAGCAACCTGGGGGGCGGGGCGATAATAGCTGCCGTTGGCATTAGCCCCACTAGAGCCAGACCCGTTGCCAATGGCTACCGCTTTGCCATCGGGGCGCTGGATAGTGACTGGCGCTACCCGTTGTTTGGCCTGCGGGTCAATACCAAACATGCGGACATACTCGTCGGCATGTTCAGCTAAGCAAGCTTCTAAGGCCTTAAATACTTCTGACTCGTTGGTGGACTGAATGGGACTACAGGTCTGCCAAACGCCACTGCGGTAGCGACGGGAATCGGCGTGCTCAGTACCAATGCGCAGCCCCTGGGCCAAATACTGGCGGACCCGCTGCACCACTTCTGGGGATAGCTTTTGACGTTCCATAGTACCTAATCCATCGCGTTCGTTTGATTGTGTGTCTGAAAAATCCCGCTGTGACTGACTCTGAGCCGCCACCGGGACATGCTGCTGGCCTAAAAGCTCCTGCACTAAGGCGCGATCGCTGGGGGTGACATCGGGTAGGGCATCAGCTTGGTCTTGACGAGTCACCACCGACCCTGAGGGCACTAGCTTACCCGCAGGAACAACCACATCTTGCACCAGGGCGTGCATCATAACCACACACCCTGCCCCTAGGCGGGCATTAAACAGGGTGGAGCGAAAACCAACGAAACAAGCTTCACCCACATATACAGGCCCCTGCACCAGCACCTTATGGGTCAAAACTGCCTCGCGGCCAATCCACACAGCGTAGGGGATTTGGTCATCCCCCATCACTTTGCCCTGGCCTAGGGCGTAAATCGCTGCTCCCTCTTGCACAACGGCGGACTGTCCCAGCCGACAGGGGGAACCTTGTTCAGCTCGAATGGCTACCCCCGGAGCAATAGATACCTGGCCCTCAACGTGCACGTCGCCCACCACCTGTGCCAGGGGGTGGACTAAAACAGATGGACGGTTACGGGAATCCCCAGATATCGTCTTGCTAGATGTCACCTTGCCAAATGCCGCCTCGGTAGACGCCGCCGGTGCTTGGACCGCCATCGCCTGAACCCTCCAAAGAAATCTCTCATTCACCCTGCCCCAGGGAGACCGAGCCAGTTAAAAACCGTGATCAAAATCCCCAGGATAGGGGCCTAACCAAGCTAGGTTAAGCATCAGTCCCAGTGCCTTAAGCGGTGGCTTGACGTGCTTGGAACTAGCTGGCCAACTTAGCGCCCAAAACGTGACCACCTCTGCCTGGTCGACCCATTAAGGACGACTCTATAGCCCTCTAGCTAAAGTCATCCCGCTTGTTGTACAAGGCACCGCTATCAAGGCTAACGGTATCCACAATCGCGATCACCGCCGCATCCACCGGGCGATTTTCGTACCCCTGGTGCTGTCGGGCCCCGCTGCCCTGGGAAATGAGCACCCACTCCCCAGGACCAGCCCCAACCACATCAGCCGCTACGGTGTAATCGGGCAATAAATCGCCATTTTCACTGATGAGTTGCACCAGCAAAAACTTGACACCACCTAAACTGGGCTCTTTGCAGGTACTAACTACGGTGCCACGAACCTTTGCCAAAAGCATGAGAACCTATCTGCCGTAGGGGCGAATGCCACTGACGCTTTCCCTAAACTGTTCCACCGCTTCGGTGTAACGGATGGGCAGCACAAACTCCAAGTTCTCGTGGGGACGAGCAATAATGTGGGTCGACAGCACCTGCCCCCCATTCACCCGCTTCACGTTTTCTACCCCAGCGGACACAGAGGCCTGTACCTCAGACACGTCGCCCCGTACAATCACGGTGACGCGACCGCTACCAATTTTCTCATAACCCACCAGAGTGACGCGGGCGGCCTTCACCATTGCGTCTGCGGCTTCTACCACAGCGGGAAAGCCCAAAGTTTCAACCATGCCGACTGCAATTGCCATGCGGGTAAACCCTTCCTAATTAATGAATGTGTTCAGTAATATCGTCTCTAATTTCCGTCCTCCCGGGATAGGCGTAGGCCACCCCCGAAGACCAAAAAACCTAGATGCGTCCAGCTAATGTCTTGTTCAGACCATAAACCAGACTGTGAACCAGATCCGTAGATGGGGCTAGGAGCAGCTCTACGGAAACCTGGATTAGCCGGAATCCCCTAAGTACGGAACTGTTCTACCGCTTCGGTGTAGCGAATGGGTAGGACAAACTCCAAGTTCTCATGGGGACGAGCAATGATGTGGGTGGATAACACCTCACCCCCATTGACCCGTTTGGCTGATTCTACCCCAGCCGACACAGAGGCTTGCACTTCAGACACATCACCCCGCACGATCACAGTGACGCGACCGCTACCGATCTTCTCGTAGCCCACCAGGGTGACCCGGGCCGCCTTGACCATGGCGTCTGCGGCTTCTACCACAGCAGGAAACCCAAGGGTTTCAATCATTCCAACAGCAATTGGCATTATCCTAATCTCCTCTTGAACTCAGGCACAGAAACTTCCCCACTGAAGGCCCGATTTACAGGGGCTAAATCTCGTTGTTTAGGCACTCAAAAACTATCCCGAAACTAAGTAAAACGGGATGGCCACAAGAGATAAAAACGCCAAAAAAATGCCTGAAAATTTTGATGACAAATTAAGCATAGGTGGCTGTAGTCACTTTTGCAATATAAGCCCCAATGATTGTTGCTAATGTTGAATATTATTAAAGCTTATGTTGCAAACCTTATTGCTTAGACATGAATCGATAGGTTGATTGGGGTGGGTGCTCATGGAGTATGGCTGGAACCGTTCTCCATAGATATCTAATGGTCTGGAAGCGCTTGATGGGACAAAGTTTTGCCAGAAAACCCCGGATGTGTTTAGGGAGAGTGTAAAGAATCGAGTAGGATGTTAAGCAAGTGGGCCGGTTGTTAGAGAATGTTGTGGCAGTGTAAGTTGTGGCAGTGTAACAGAAAGAATAATATGGACGCGATCGCAGCGTCTTGACATTTGAGCACCATAGCCGCTTAGTCGCTTGTTCATCGAAAATTGATTGTCAGGAGCAAAGTCTTTTCCGTCGATTGTTCCTGATGTAGTGACTAGACTGCCCCTGTGGGATAGATGCCATTTATAGCCACTGACTGATAAATGTTTGGAATGCCTCAGTTTTTTGTTGAGACAAGTTGGCTTTTGCCTCTCTATGGGCTGTTTGGGGCTGTACTAGCCTTGCCTTGGTCTACTGGCTGGATCAGGCGCACCGGTCCCCGGCCAGCGGCCTATGCCAACATCGCCATGACCCTGGTCACTTGCCTCCATGGACTGCTGGCGTTTCGCAGCATTTGGAATGATGGCCCCCAAGAGCTGATGGTACGGTGGTTTGACTTCGCTGATCTGCATCTAGATTTAGCGTTTGACATTTCGGTACTTAACCTGGGGGTGCTCGAATTAATCACGGTCATGAGTTTGCTGGCTCAGATCTTTGCCCTAGGGTATATGGAAAAGGACTGGGCTCTGGCTCGGTTTTACTCGTTGATGGGCTTTTTTGAAGCCGCCATGAGTGGACTCGTGCTCAGTGGCTCCCTGTTTGTCTCCTACTCGCTCCTGGAGATGCTGACTCTGTCCACTTACCTGTTGGTGGGGTTTTGGTATGCGCAACCCCTGGTGGTGACCGCAGCCCGCGATGCCTTTTTAACCAAGCGGGTGGGGGATGTGCTGCTGCTGATGGGGGTGGTTACCCTCTGTGCCCTGGCCGGTAGCCTTAACTTCAATGACCTGTACGAGTGGGTAAAGGTGGAAGATCTGCCGCCACTGTTGGCTACTCTACTGGGGTTGGCCCTGATTTCTGGTCCGATTGGCAAATGTGCCCAGTTCCCACTGCACCTCTGGCTGGATGAAGCCATGGAGGGGCCGAACCCGGCCTCTATTCTCAGAAATTCGGTGGTGGTCACCTGCGGGGCCTATGTGTTGATTCGGTTACAACCGATTGTGGTGCTGTCTCCTATCGCCTTGGGGACCTTGGTAGTACTGGGGACAATCACGGCAATTGGTGCCTCCCTGGTGGCCCTGGCCCAGGTGGATCTAAAACGAACCTTTTCCTACTCCACCAGCGCCTATTTAGGGTTGGTGTTTATTGCGGTGGGCTGTGAATGGCCGGGGGCCGCCCTGATGGTGCTTTTGACCCATGCCGTGGCCAAGGCCCTAATCTTCATGAGCGTGGGGGGCATTATCTTAACCACCAATAGCCAAGACCTGACAGAGATGGGGGGGCTGTGGCGAAAAATGCCCGCCACCACCCTTGCTTACGGGGTGGGCGGCTTAGGTATGGTTGGCATCTTGCCCCTGGGTTGCTTTTGGGGCTTAAGAATGGGGGCTGATTTCCTCAGCTCTGACAACCCTGTCCTAACCGCTGTGTTTTTTCTGGTTAATGGTCTGACGGCCCTGAACCTGATTCGAGTCTTTCGGTTGGTATTTTTGGGCCAAACTCAGCCCAAAACCCGTCGGGCTCCAGAGGTACCCTGGCAGATGGCAGTGCCCATGGTGACGCTGTCGATTATTACCCTACTGGTGCCAGTGATTATGGCTAACCTATCATTGCTGCCCCCCTGGGAATTCATCAATGGGCCAGTGACCGCCATGTTGATACTGTCGGGGCTGGTCGGGGCTGTGATCGGAGCCATGATGCCCTTATCAAAGTCATTGGCGCGATCGCAGCGGCGGTCTTTGCGCATTGCCCAAGACTTGCTGGCCTACGACTTCTATACCGAGCGTCTGTATGACAAAACCGTGGTTGCCGCAATCTCGGGGTTGGCCCAGTTTAGCAGTTGGTTCGATAACTATGTGGTTGATGGCCTGGTTAATGGCATCGGGTTGGCCTCTATTTTCGGGGGCGAAGGCTTGAAATACAGCGCATCGGGCCAGTCGCAGCTGTACCTGCTGACCATTATGGCAGGGGTAGGGCTGCTGGGAATTTTCATGACTTGGACACTTTGGTAGCTGTTGACGATGCTGAGCGTACTGATTTTGATTCCGCTGGTGGGGGCTTTGGTCCTTAGCCTTTGGCCAGGTAAATTAGATGCCCCCCTGGCCAAGATCATTGGTAGTGTTACCCTGACCATTACCCTGGCTTGGGTAGGGTTTTTGGCCACCCAGTTTGAGCTCACAACCCCGGGCTTTCAATTTGAAGAATTGCTGCCCTGGGTCGAGCCCCTAGGACTGACCTACCGTTTGGGGCTAGATGGGCTTTCCTTACCGTTACTGGCCATTAACAGCCTCTTGGGAATAGTGGCCATTTACATTACTGACCCTAAGATTCATCGTACCCGGCTGTATTACGTGCTGCTGCTGGTGATCAATAGCGCCGTAGCTGGGGCATTTTTGGCGGCTAATCTGCTGCTGTTCTTTATTTTTTACGAGCTAGAACTCATTCCGCTATATCTGTTAATTGCCATCTGGGGTGGGGCTAGACGTGGCTATGCGGCCACCAAGTTTTTAATCTATACCGCCCTGTCTGGGGTGCTAATTTTAGGGGCCTTTCTGGGGCTGGTGTGGCTGTCAGGCAATAGCAGCTTTGACTATGACAGTACCTTGGCGGCGGCTTTGCCCCTGGCGCAGCAGATGGTGCTTTTGGTGGCGCTTTTGGTGGGATTTGGGATCAAAATTCCCCTGTTTCCGTTTCATACCTGGTTGCCGGACGCTCACGTGGAGGCCTCTACCCCGGTGTCGGTGCTGCTGGCGGGGGTGTTGCTAAAACTGGGCACCTACGGCCTGGTGCGGTTTGGCCTAGGGCTCTTGCCCGACGCCTGGATGGCTTTGGCTCCCTGGATGGCCACTTGGGCGGTGATTAGCGTCCTCTATGGCTCCCTGGCGGCCATCTCTCAACAAGACATGAAGAAGATGGTGGCCTACAGTTCCATTGGCCACATGGGCTATGTGCTACTAGCGGCGGCGGCCTCTACCCCGGTGAGCATCGTTGCCACCGTATTTCAGATGATCAGTCACGGGCTGATTTCGGGGCTGCTGTTTTTATTGGTGGGGGTGGTTTACAAAACCACGGGCACCCGCGATCTAGCGGTTTTGCGAGGCCTGCTCAATCCAGAGCGGGGCTTACCCTTTGTGGGCTCAATGATGATTTTGGGGGTGATGGCCAGTGCTGGGATCCCTGGCATGGTGGGCTTTATCTCTGAGTTTCTGGTTTTTCGGGGTAGCTTTTTGATCTTCCCCACCCAGACCCTCCTGTGTATGGTAGGTACAGGGCTGACCGCAGTGTACTTTTTGCTGTTGGTTAACCGAGCTTTTTTTGGTCGTCTGGCGATCGCCCCTCCTGCGACCAGCCCCCAGCCCGATATTGTACTGCCTGAGGTTACCTGGCGCGATCGCACCCCAGCCCTGGCCCTGGCCACTCTAATTGTCGCCTTTGGGCTGCAACCCAACTGGTTAGCCCGCTGGAGCGAACACACCACCCTGGTGTTGCACCAGCCCTACCAAGGCTTTGTCCAAACCGGGGGACGTCGAGCAACCCCCGACGCCGCCCTGGCCGACACCCTCCTGCTCGATCCTGACAGTATCCCTGTTGTTCCTGCCGTCGAGGCCTCCCAGCCATGACCAACACCCTACCCAAGGCTACGACCCTCCATCCCTTAGATCCATTTATTCAGCGGTTATTATCGGCTGAAGCCCTGCTTCCCGACTCTGACACGAATGTGCTGGAGGTGGTGGGGATCCTCAAAAGTTACGGTGTCGTGCTAGACGCCTATTCTCGCAATTTGATCTACATTGCTGACCACCAATTTTTAGTACTGTTTCCCTTCTTTAAGTACTTTAACGGCAAGGTCACCCTGCCCCAGCTGCTGCGGCACTGGTGGCACGATCGGATTAACTTTGAATACGCCGAATACTGTATGAAAACCATGCTTTGGCATGGCGGCGGCAAGCTGGACGAGTACCTTGATTCCCTAGAGTTCCTGGAACGCTGCCAGGCTGCGGTGGCCGCTAAAACGAAACGTAACCCTCTGCTGCAAGGCCTTGGCAGGCTGTTCCCCGAGTTCTTTGCAGAGCAGGTGCGGCAACTCGTCTATTACAGTGCCCTGGGCCAGTTTTGGCGGGTGATGAGTGACCTATTCATCGACTTATCGGATGCCTACGATCACCACGAAGTCACTACAATTCCTCAGGTGGTCGCCTTTATTAAAGCCGGTCTGGTGGCAGCGGCCAGCAAACCCATCGCCTATGCCGTGGAAATTGACGGCAAAACCTATGACCTGGTGCCCCTGGCCGCAGAGATTACGTTTTTAATGGATGTGGCCGTTCCCTATGTGGAGTCTGTGTTCTTTCGGGGCACGCCCTTTCTGGGTACGGTGTCCTACAATGCCCAGGCCAACCAAATTTCCCCAGACCAGGGTCGATTTGACTATGGGGCCCTGTACGCCGATCCCCTACCCATTGGTGGGGCCGGTATTCCCCCCACCCTGCTGATGCAGGATATGCGGCACTTTTTGCCCGACTACTTGACCCAGTTTTACCAGGCCCAGGAGCGGGGACTGGACGATGTGCGGGTAAAAATTTGTCAGAGCTTTCAAAAGTCGATGTTCTGCGTCACCAGCGCTTCGTTGCAGGGACTGCTTCCCCACCCAGCCGATACCCAAGATCCGCAAGAGGCTGACGCTAACTATGCCTTTTTGTCCAGTTGGATGGATCGGTTGGCTACCTCTCGCTTATCAGTGGTCCAGCTTTAGGAGAACTTCTACTTCATCGTCTTGTCAGTCTGGCTCAACCCCATGTCTGTCCCATCGTTCGCGGTAAAGCGGGTACCCCGGTGGAGTAGGGATCAACAGGGACTGCGTTGCCATCGACGGTCAGAACACGACCGCATCAGACTAACCAGCCCCTATTAGACGCCATTGACTTAAGACACTACTTAATAAACAGCATCTCTTGGTAGGTGGGCAGGGGCCAGAGGTCGTCTGCCACTTCCCCTTCTAAGGCATCCGCAGAGTCCCGCACCTCATCCATCAAAGGTCGAATTGTTTTGGCGCAGAACTGCATGTGTTCTTCGATGGACATAAAGTGTTTCGTCAGCATGTCCTCTAGGTTGCTAACGGAGGCCATCATCGCCTTGGTCAACTCAGCCACCGTGACAACGCTGTCTTTACCAAACTCAATGCCAATATCGCCCAGGTCATCAATGGCGTTGGCTAGCTCGGCCATATACCGCATGGCGGCGGGGTAGATGATGGTTTTAGCCATGCTAACCACCAACTTGGCCTCCACCTCGATGGACTGGATGTACTGTTCTGAGTAAGCTTCAAACCGGCTGCCCAACTCTACAGGGGTCAGTACCTTTTCCTTGGTAAACAGATCTTCGATGTATTGTTCCCGCAGCACCGGCAGGGCATCGGCAGTGGTTCTCAGGTTGAGTAATCCTCGCTGATTAACCGCCATTTCATGCCACTCGCTAGAGTAGCCATTGCCGTTGAACACCACGGCCCCATGATCGCAGATGATATCCCGCAGGATGTCATGGATGGCCACATTTAGCTCCACCCCGTCCCTTAGCTTGGCCTCTAGTTGATCCGCCATCCAGTCGAGGGAATCGGCCAGGATGGTGTTCATCGCCACTAAGGGGCCAGCCACGGACTGACCAGAGCCCACCGCCCGAAACTCAAACCGATTACCGGTAAAGGCAAAGGGGGAAGTGCGGTTACGATCGCCCGCATCCTTGGGAAACACCGGTAGGGTGTCCACCCCCAAGTTCATTTCTCCCTTGGCTTGACAGCCGGTAACTTCCCCTTGGGCAATCTGGTCAAACACATCTTGCAGCTGGGAACCCAGATAGATCGAAATGATCGCTGGCGGGGCTTCATTGGCCCCCAGGCGATGGTCGTTACTGGCGGTGGCAATCACCGCCCGCAACAGGGGTCCGTACTTGTGGACGCCACGAATGACAGCACCACAAAACACCAGAAACTGGGCATTGGCATGGGGGGTGTCCCCTGGATCTAAGAGATTGCCTTGGGTGGCGTTGCTGACAGACCAGTTCACATGTTTGCCAGAGCCGTTGATGCCAGCGAAGGGTTTTTCATGTAGCAGACAGACAAAACCGTGCTTTTTGGCGGTGTTACGCAGCACCGTCATCATCAACTGCTGGTGGTCGCTGGCTACGTTGGCAGATTCAAAGAAGGGAGCAATTTCAAACTGGCCAGGGGCCACCTCGTTGTGGCGAGTTTTGGCCGGAATTCCCAGGCGGTAGAGCTTTTCCTCTACATCCTGCATGAATATCTGCACCCGCTCGGGGATGGCCCCGAAGTAGTGGTCGTCAAACTGCTGACCTTTGGCAGGAGATTTACCAAACAGGGTGCGGCCTGCCAGCAGTAAGTCGGGGCGGACGCTGGCAAAGTTGGCATCTACCAAGAAATACTCTTGCTCAGCCCCGCAGCTAGAGTTTACCGGTGCTACGTCGTCATGGCCCAGCAGCTTCAGCATCCGACTAGCGGCCTTGCCCATGGCGGCATTGGAACGCAGCAACGGAGTTTTCTTGTCCAGGGCCTCCCCAGTCCAGGAGACAAACACCGTGGGAATGCAGAGGGTGACGCCGTTGTCTGTTTCCATCACAAAGGCGGGACTGGTCACATCCCAGGCGGTGTAGCCTCGGGCTTCAAAGGTGGAGCGAATGCCGCCATTGGGGAAAGACGATCCATCCGGTTCCCCCTGCACCAGCACCTTGCCTGAAAATTCGGAAATCACCGAACCATCGCTCTGCACCGAAATAAAGCCATCATGCTTTTCGGCGGTGGCGTTGGTCAGGGGATAAAACACATGGGAATAGTAGAGCGCCCCTTTGGAGATAGCCCAATCTTTCATGGCAACAGCCACCACATCCGCCACAGAGACATCTAGGGGGGCACCGGTTTTAATCGTTTTATGTAGCGATTTAAATACCGACTTGGGCAAACACTCCTGCATTTTGCCCAGGGTGAAAACATCTTTGGCCCAAAGATCTTCTAATTTTCCGGGGGGGGTATGGGCTGCGGGCTGACGATTGGTAATGTTGGCAATGGCCTGGGCACGTAATTCATTCCCACTCATAGGGACTCCTTCAGATTCAAGTAATGTGGTAAGACTTAAGGCTTTTTCAGGGCTCAATTAAGTCTTTCAAGATGAAAAGCTAACAAGATAAAAAGCCAGAAAAAATGATGGCTGGGTCATTGTTGCTTAATGATTTAGCCCATCATTGCCCTACTGCCTAGCTTTAATAGAACAGCAAAACAACTCATTAACAGCAACTAATGACAACTCCCTGACAATTAACGCCACAATGTTTACCTTCAAAAAGCCCTATGAATTATTCCATTGAACTGGGCTTTTTATTTCAACGACCTTGGTGATGGTAGAGGTAGCATTAAAACAGGTTTGTAGTCATCAATACGTTGGTAGGTTAAGTTTCGTTAAAATCTAATTTTGTCCTCGGCTGATCAACACCACCGTCGAGCGTGGACTGACGGGATAGCTCTCTCCTTCCACCGTGATCGATTGGTCGGGGTAGCTAAAGTCCCGAGGGGGTGCCACAGCGGTATCCACAATCCGATGCCATCGCTCATGTATATCCAAGGGGGGGAGATCGAATACCAAGGGCTGCCAGTAGGCGTTGAGCATAATGTGTAAATGCTCGTTGGCGTCGGGATAGCACATACTAAACGCCAGGGAATGGGAGTATTCTGCCCAATCAGGTTGTCCCAGACGAGTACCGTGCCAAATGATGTGGGGTTCATGGTGCCAGTTATCCGTCACTCGCAGCAGGTGCTCAATCTGCATCACCTTAAGGTTTTGAATCAGGTGAATTAACCCCTGAGTGAAGCGGAGCAGGTGCTGCTCTTTGTCGACCATGGCCCAATCGAACCAGCTGATGGGGTTGTTTTGACAATAGGCGTTGTTATTGCCCTGCTGACTGCGGCCTACTTCATCCCCCATTAACAGCATGGGAGTGCCCTGGGCCATAAACAACAGGGTCAAGAAATTTTTAATTTGCCGCTGGCGCAGATGGTTAACCGCAGGATCTTGGGTTGGGCCTTCTATGCCGCAATTCCAGCTGTAGTTGTCGTTGGCACCGTCGCGGTTAAATTCACCGTTGGCCTGGTTATACTTGCGGTTATAGGACACTAAGTCATTGAGGGTAAAGCCATCATGGCAGGTGACAAAGTGAATGCTGCGGTTGGGTTCGCGGTTGGGTTTTTGGTAAATGTCGGGGCTACCCAAAATGCGGGAGGCCAAAGCAGGCACCAGGCCAGCATCTCCTTTCACAAACTGACGCACCTGGTCCCGAAAGGGGCCGTTCCACTCCGCAAAGCGATCGCCGATAAAGCTGCCCACCTGGTATAGCCCAGCAGCGTCCCAGGCTTCGGCAATCAGTTTAGTACTGGCGAGGATGGGGTCTGATTCAATGTTCCAGAGAATGGGGGGATCTTCTAAGGGGACACCCGCCCTATCCCGAGACATCACCGAAGCCAGGTCAAACCGAAAGCCATCCACATGCATATTGGCCACCCAATAGCGTAGGCTATCGAGAATCATTCGACCCACCACCGCGTGGTAGGCGGCGATCGTGTTACCGCAACCGCTGTAGTTGGCGTAATAAATGGGGTTATCTTCGAGCAGATAATATGTCTTGTTGTCAATGCCCTTAAAGCTCAGAGTCGGTCCTTCGTGGTTGCCTTCGGCTGAGTGGTTAAAGACAACATCTAAAATCACCTCAATGCCTGCCCGATGCAAGGCTTTGACCATATCCCGAAACTCGTTCACCGGCCCTAGGGGGTCTTTGCGCGAGCTGTAGGCCCGGTGAGGGGCAAAAAAGCTGAGGGTGCTATAGCCCCAGTAGTTTTCTAACCCAGGGCGCACATCTTGGGGGTCAAACTGGTGAATGGGCAGGAGTTCTACCGCTGTCACCCCCAGTTCTTGCAGGTAGGGGATTTTGTCGATCACCCCCGCAAAGGTGCCCCGCTTGTCGGCGGGCAGATCTGACGAGGGGTGTCGGGTAAAGCCACCCACATGCATTTCATAAATGACGCTTTTGGCATAGGGGATATTCAAGGGGCGATCGCCTTCCCAGTCGTAACCCCGGGTATCCACCACCACACTTTTTAGGGCTGTGGCACAGTTGTCCCCAGGTCCGATCGCAGCTTCGCGATCGTAGCTATCGTCACCAATAACCGCTTTAGCGTAGGGGTCGAGCAGTACCTTAGTCGCATCAAACCGATGCCCTTCCGCTGGGTTAAACGGCCCATGAACCCGAAATCCATACACCTGTCCCGCCTTCAGCCCCGGCACAAACACATGCCAATAGTAAGAGGTGCGGTTCCACTGGGGATCGAGGGAAATGACTCGGTTCGGTGTTTGAATATCGGCAGAGTCAAACAGCAGTAGATCAACCCCAGTAGCGGATTTAGAGTAGAGACAAAAGTTAACACCAACCGCATAGATGGTGGCACCCAGGGGATAACTTTGGCCGGGTAGAACTTTGAGACTCATAAACAGTTGTGGACGCTAGCTCCTAACTTTACCATTGCCCCCCAGCAAACAGAGGCATTTAATTTTACGGGAGCGGCCTTTTATTTATAGAAAAGTGGAGGGCACGGGAACTAGATAAAACCCCGTCCTTCAGGCCGGGGTTACAGAATGGTTCCCGCGCCGCTGCAAAGCGGCAGAGTAGCAAATAGCACATGAACTATAGTAAAATATGGTACACACGAACTATAGTCATGCAGATCAACAAAGCCTACAAATTCCAGATTTACCCGAATCAGGAGCAAGAGCAATTCTTTGCCCACCACTTTGGCTGTGTGCGCTTTGTCTGCAACCGGATGTTGGCCCTGTTCCAGGAAACGCGCCAGTTCAACAAGCACGAATACAAGACGATGCTGCCCGACTTGAAGCGGCAATTCGAGTGGCTGAAATACCCCAATTCTCAGTCTTTTCAAAGTGCCGTAGATAATCTAGCTTCTGCCATCTCCCGATGGGGTAAAGGGCAGGGCGGCTTTCCCGTGTTCAAAAAGAAACACCTCAAAAATAGCTTCGAAGTATCCCAGAACTGGTGGGTAAACGACGCAGGGAAGCTCCACACTCCTAAACTAGCTAGGGGCATCAAGGTGGTGTGGCATCGGCCTTTGGGGCAGCACAACAAACAGCGCTATCCCTACAGAGTCAACTACATCGTGATTTCGCGCAGCCCATCCGGGAAATACTGGGCCTTGTTCTCCTGTGTGCGGCTATTCGGGCGCTGCACGGCTACGCCACCTACAAAGGCAAGTCGTACGGAGCTGCCGTTCAATTCATTGAACGCTGGTTCCCCTCCACTAAGCTTTGTTGGGCCTGCGGGTCACTGAACGACCATTTGACGCTCAGCGACCGAGAGTGGACGTGCCCGACCTGTGGGCAGCATCATGTGCGCGACGTGACTGCGGCATGGAATATCCTGCAATCATCGGTTCGTCTGTTGCCGGGGAACCCGGAATTAAGCCCCTAACCGGGGCAGAAGCCCCGCCCTTTTAGGGTGGGGTTCAGTTCACTCTTCGTCTCCGTTTTCATCAAGCTTAACCAGATGAATGTGCTTGTAGCCCAACTTGATCCGAAATTCGTCCCCTGGCTTCAGGCCCATTTCTTCGGTGTAAGCAGAACCAATGACAATCTGGCCATTCTTATGCACGGTGACATTGTAAGAGGCTTCCCGGCCACGGCCATCCTTCCCCTTCTCTGGCTCTAACTGAATCCCCTTGGCCGATAACAGAGCATCATAGAATTCTGCCAGATTCACACGAGTCTGCCCTTCCTTGCCGACCGTGTAGTAACCACATTCTTTAGCGAGTTCGCGCTTGGAAAGACTGTCGTTTTCTTTGACGGTTTTCAAAAGTTCCTTGCCGGTCAGGGGTTCTTTACTTTTGGTTGCCATAGCTGAAACCATGAATAGGGTACACATTAAAAATTTTTGCAGCTGCTAGAGCAATGTTCCCTAGGGCCTTACAGCACATCCTCTTGTACTTTGGCTTGTACTTTGGCAGGCGGCTACTCTAGCAAACGACTACGTTAGCGAATGGCCAAAATGAGGCAAATCAAAAAGAGGACGGGACATCGTTGTCTAGCTTACCCCAATTATAGTAATAAAATATCCAATAAGATCCACATTTATAAAATTAGAATTTTATGCATAAGGTTGCCCTAAACCGAGGTTGGCAAAGGGCAAATCTCCTTTTATAATTCATTGTTCTTGTAGAAGCGGCCACCAAAATTACCGGGCCTTAGGTGTAGCTATTCCAATTCTAAGAAGGAACCCTCTGTTCCACCGTGGAGCGATGGGGAATTAGTCACCAATTGACGACATAGGCAGCTAACTTGATCGCCTATAGGCCAAGGCGAGCGGCAATAGTGGCCATCACTGATTGACTCAGGGCAGCATGGTCATATCCCCCCTCTAAGCCAAACAGGATGTGGTCGGTGATGGCCATACAATGGCGGGTAAAGTCACCATAATCTGAGGGCTGTAAACAAATGTTCGCCAGGGGGTCAGCGGCGGTGGCATCGTACCCGGCACTAATAATGAGTAGATCGGGCTGAAAAGCGTTTAGAAAAGGAACAACCTGGTGTTGAAATTGATGCTGGTAATCAACTCCAGTGCTGCCTGGGGACATGGGTAGGTTTAGCACATTGTGGTGTAGCCCAGTTTCGCTGGCCAAGCCAGTGCCGGGATAAGCTGGGGACTGGTGCAGGGAACAGTAGGCGATGGCGGGATGATTTTCTACTAGGGCCTGGGTGCCATTGCCATGGTGCACATCCCAGTCGAGGATCGCGACCCGCTGAATGTGGGGTCGGTCCAGGGCATGGTGGGCGGCGATCGCCGCATTAGAGAAGAGGCAAAATCCCATGCCGCGATCGCGGCCGGCATGGTGACCCGGGGGCCGGGCCAGTACAAACGCCGAGTGACCGGTTTGCAGCACGTAGTCGACCCCATCTAGCCAGGCGGCCACCGCCAACCGAGCTACCCCATAGCTGCGTTCTGACACCACGGTATCGCCATCGATCTGGCCACCTCCTGCCGCGGCCAACTGCTTGAGGGCCTCCACATAGCGGGGGTTATGTAGCCTAGTAATCTGATCATCCACGGGCCGCTGCTCAGGGCTATGCCACTCCAGATGGTCCGTCCAGGGGGCCGCCTTCAGAGCTTGGACAATCGCTGTTAGGCGTCCAGCATTTTCGGGGTGGAAAGGCCCTGGGTCGTGGGCCAAAAAATCTGGGGAATAAATAACCGCAAAATCGGCCATGGTAAAGGCGTGGTGCACAACAATCGCCAAGCGCAACAATTGCTGGAAAATACCATGCTCCATTCGGTTTGAAACCAGCCTGGGGATAGCTTTGCCAGCTGTCTTCCACCATAGCGCCAAATGTCTGAGCCCCCTGATTTTATGCTAAAATAATAAATGCGCTAAGTCTAAAATTTAGCCTTTATTGAGCGCTATTCAGCACCGTCTGGCGTGGCCGTCTGATTAGCGCTTTGTCATTCGCCAATTCGGAGTTTTTTCGCCTATGGCAACCCCAGAAGAGCGTATTGTCCCCACGGATTTGCGCAACGAAATGTCTCGCTCTTACCTGGAATACGCCATGAGCGTGATTGTGGGTCGAGCCCTGCCAGACGCCAGAGATGGTTTGAAGCCAGTGCATCGCCGTATTTTATATGCCATGCACGAGTTGGGCTTGACCGCCGACCGCCCTTTTCGGAAGTGCGCCCGGGTAGTGGGGGAAGTGCTGGGTAAGTATCACCCCCATGGGGATACAGCGGTATACGATGCCCTGGTGCGCATGGCCCAAGACTTCTCGATGCGATCGCCGCTGATTAATGGCCACGGCAACTTTGGGTCCATCGATAATGACCCTCCTGCCGCCATGCGGTATACCGAGTGTCGCCTGCAATCCCTCTCCAGCGACTCTCTACTGCAAGATATCGAGTCAGAGACTGTCGATTTTGCCGACAATTTCGACGGGTCGCAACAGGAGCCGGTGGTGCTCCCCTCCCGCCTACCTCAGCTGTTGCTGAATGGGTCGTCGGGGATTGCTGTGGGCATGGCCACCAACATTCCGCCACACAATCCTGGTGAGTTGATTGATGCGGTCATTGCTCTAATCCACACCCCTGAGATTTCCACGGCTGAGCTGATGGAGCTTGTGCCTGGTCCTGACTTTCCCACGGGGGGGCAGATCTTGGGCCGCAGTGGCATTCGCGACGCTTATATGACTGGCCGGGGGTCCGTGACCATGCGCGGGGTGGCTAACATTGAAACCATTGAGCAGCGGGGTCGTCCCGATCGCGAAGCGATTATCATCACCGAGTTACCCTATCAAACTAATAAGGCGGGGATGATTGAGCGGATCGCCGAAATGGTGAACGAACGCCGACTGGATGGTATTTCAGATATTCGTGACGAGAGCGATCGCGATGGCATGCGCATCGTCATCGAGCTGAAGCGCGATGCCTATCCCCGGGTGGTGCTCAATAACCTCTATAAGCAGACCCCCCTACAAAACAACTTTGGGGTGAATATGTTGTCCCTGGTGAATGGGGAGCCCCAGTTGCTAGGGTTGAAGCCCATGTTGGAAGTCTTTCTGGACTTCCGGATTGAAACTATTACCCGCCGCACCCAATACGAGCTGCGCAAAGCCCAGGAGCGGGACCACATTTTGCAGGGCTACCTAATTGCCCTAGCGAACTTAGATGCAGTTATTGCCCTGATTCGGGCGGCGGCCGATACCCCCTCCGCCAAGCAGGAGCTAATGGACATCTACGGTCTGTCTGAGCTGCAGGCCGATGCCATTTTGCAAATGCAACTGCGGCGGCTGACTGCCCTAGAGGCGGACAAGATCCAGCAGGAACACGAAGAACTGGTGGCTCGCATTGAGGATTTGGAAGATATTCTGGCCCGGCGCGAGCGGATCCTGGAGATCATTGTCACTGAGCTGGGAGAACTGAAGGCGAAGCATGATGACCCCCGGCGCACGGTGATTGAATTAGACGAAGGGGAATTAACTGACATTTCCCTGATTGCCAACGAGCAGGTGGCGATTTTGGTTACCGACCAGGGGTATATCAAACGCATGCCCGTGGCCAGTTTTGAGGCGCAAAGCCGGGCCACCCGGGGCAAGGCAGGGGCTAAAATGCGCGAGGATGACGCGGTGCAGCATTTCATCACCTGCTATACCCACGACCATGTGCTGTTCTTTAGCGATCGCGGTGTCACCTATTCCCTGCGGGCCTATCAGGTGCCGGAAGGGTCGCGGGTGGCGCGGGGAGTGCCGATCGTGCAAATGCTACCCATCCCTAAGGAAGAGGTGATTACCTCGGTGCTGGCGGTGCGAGAGTTCACCGACGAAGACTATCTGGTGATGTTGACCCGGGGGGGCTATGTCAAAAAAACGGCCCTGTCTGCCTTTAGTAACATTCGGACCAACGGCCTGATCGCCATCTCTCTGGAAGATGGGGATCATTTGAGGTGGGTGCGTTTAGCCCGGACGACTGACAGCCTTTTAATTGGATCCCGTCAGGGTATGACCATCCACTTTAAGGCGGACGACGATCAGCTGCGGCCTTTGGGTCGACCCACCCGGGGGGTGCGGGCCATGAATCTACGGGACGGCGACGAGCTAATCAGCATGGATATCTTGCCCAGCCAAGTGGTGGAAGCCGTGATCCAAGCTACAGCGGCGGGCCAGGCCAGCGATAGCGATGATGAGGATGATGCCAGCGGCGGCGAAAACGGGCCCTGGGTGCTGGTTATTACCGCCTCGGGCCTAGGTAAGCGGGTGCCAGTGTCCAAATTCCGGTTGCAAAATCGGGCTGGGATGGGGCTGATGGCGATCAAGTTTCGCAAGGAGGACGATGCCCTGGCAGCCCTGCTGGTGGTTAACGAAGGGGATGAACTAATGTTGATTACCCATCGCGGCATCATCATTCGCCAGCGCATCGGGGATATTTCCATTCAGTCTCGCCCCGCCACTGGGGTGCGGTTGCAGCGGCTGGATGGGGATGATGCGATCGCGGCTGTGGCCGTCGTACCCCCTACCCTGCAAGACGCTGAGGACGCTGAGGACAGCGAAGTCAACGATGATGAAACCGGGGCTGTGGTGGAAGCGGAGTAGCCCTGGGTAGACCCCTGCTGCCTCAGCCTCAGGAGCCCAACGCCATCTCGTTAATCACCTCCAGTAGGGGCGATCGCTCCAGCAGCGATCGAGAGGATTGCCGTTGGCGTTGGGCCACCACAATCCGATCGGCCAGGTACTGGGCATCGCGGGCAATCCCCGAAAACCGGGCTGACCCCCAGGTATACAGCCAGGGTAGCCCCAGCACGTAAAACCCAGGGACCGGGGTGACGCCGCGATCGTGGCCAGGGTAGCCCTTGCCGTCAAACACGGGCACATCAACCCAACTGAAATCAGTGTGGTAACCCATACACCAAATCACCGTAGTGATATTAGCTGCACCGAAGTCTAGGGAGCGAGGTTCGGTCTCTGGCTGCCACACAGGGCGATAGGGTGGCTCTGGGGGAGCGTCAATCCCATGTTTCTCAATATAGCTATCGATGGTGCGCTTAATGCTTTCAGCCACCGCATCCGCCTGATCGAGATTTTGGCAAAGAGTGCCGTCAAAAGACAGTTGCGAGTCGCGAATATCGAGCAACCTACCGTACAGCTGCATTCCCTGCAGGGCAAAGTGACGTAAATCGATTTCGTGACCGCCGCCCCGACCAGTGACGTAGTGATTGGTTTTGTGGCGCACAGTGTCCTTTTGGGGATGCTGGTCGATGGGTATATCGTAGTAGCCCATCTGGTCAAGCCAGTCCACCACATCTTTACCCCGGTAGCGGCGAGGCGATCGGGGTGCCCCCCCCACACACAGATGTACCCGTCGTCCAGCAAGATGCAAGTCTTCAGCAATTTGACAACCAGATTGCCCTGTACCCACCACCAGCACATCGCCTGGGGGTAAAGATTCAGGATTTTTGTACTGGGAAGAATGAATCTGGGTAATCGACTCGGGCAGACGACTCGCCATCGCCGGTACCTTAGGTCGGTGGTACCCGCCTGTGGCCACCACCACCTGGTTAGCCAAATAATCATCGCGGCTGGTGGTCAGGTGAAATCGGTAGCCATCTTGTCGCAGTCGATGCACCGCCACCTGTTCTGCAATCGGTGGCTGAAACTGATGGGCATAGGCTTCGATGTAAGCCACAATGTCATCCCGTCCCATAAAGCCATGGGGGTCATCCCCTGGGTAAGGAAATCCGGGCAATTGACACTGCCAATTAGGAGTAACCAGGCAAAATGAGTCCCATCGTTGGTGGCGCCAAGCATGTCCAATGCGATTTTTTTCCAAGATCTTGTGGTCAATACCACGCTGTTTGAGGTAATAGCTAATGGACAAGCCCGCCTGGCCACCGCCCACAATGATCACGTCATGTTGCTGCATAGTTAGGGTCGTTTTCGCTTGGCTAAGAGTTGTCAGTCTTTAATTGGGGCTAGTCACCTGAAAATAGAGGCTAAAAATTGGTTGACCTGTAGTCATGACTACAGAATCAATGAAACTATTGGTATGACCAGGGTAGTTAGCCCCAAGTTGAGCGTTGTGGTGATCAGGGGGTAGGGCACCGATCTGACCGGGGTTGGTAGACGACGTAGAGCCCCCTTAACAAGCTGCACCCATAGGGCTACAACACCTGTCGAAAGTGATAGGTATCTGAAAAAAAGCGAGAAAACGACGCCATAATCTGACTTTCCCCTAGCAGTACTAATAGACCTAGGCAAAGTGTTGCTAAAGATACAGGTGTTTAAGGGGCAGCCTCTTAAGGTCTAGTCAAGAATTTTGCCACTAACGTTGCACGATTGACTCCGAACGAATGACTTCAAACGAAAGGACAAACCTATGCCTGAAGTAACAACCCCTGCTCACAAAGCTGGCGATTTCTTTGTGGATTACGAAGAAAAAGTATTCCCAGACGTGCAGGCAGAACCCGGGGAAAAAGCCCTGGTCACCTTCCACACCGTTGCCTTTGAAGGATCCATTGGCTTAGTGAATTTGCTTCAGGCGACCCGCTTGATTCGCAAAGGCTTCGACACCTCTGTGTTGCTCTATGGACCCGGCGTCACCCTGGGGGTGCAGCGGGGTTTTCCGAAGCTGGGGGATGAAGCCTTTCCTGGGCATTTGGCGATGAACAATCAGCTTACCAAGGTGATGGAAGAAGGCGGAAAAGTGTACGCCTGCCGGTTTGCTTTGCAGGCTCTCTATGGCCATGGTGAGCCCTCCCTGATTCCGGGAATTAAGCCCATCAACCCCCTGGATGTACTGGACATTGTGCTGGTGCATCGCAAGGAAGGGGCCTTCATTCTAGATACCTGGACAATGTAGTCAGCCCCAAGACTCGCTATGGATTACTCCCAGACGGTTCGCGCCGCAGCGGTACAGATCAGCCCCGTGCTGCACAGCCGGGAAGGAACTACGGAAAAGGTGCTCAATGCGATCGCATCTGCTGCCCAGCAAGGGGTTAATTTAATTGTCTTTCCAGAGACATTTATCCCCTACTATCCCTACTTCTCGTTTGTGCAGCCGCCAGTGCTGATGGGTAAAGCCCACCTACAACTGTACGAGGAAGCAGTTACTGTCCCTGGTCCAGTGGTGGATGCGGTGGCCCGGGCGGCGCGCTCCTACAGCATGGTGGTGGTGCTGGGCATTAATGAGCGGGACGCTGGCTCCCTCTACAATACCCAGCTAGTTTTTGATGCCGACGGCACCCTGCTGCTGAAGCGGCGCAAAATCACCCCCACCTACCACGAGCGCATGGTCTGGGGCCAGGGGGATGGGGCTGGGTTGCAGGTGCTTGATACCCAGGTGGGACGGTTGGGGGCCTTGGCCTGCTGGGAGCATTACAATCCCCTGGCCCGTTTTGCCCTGATTACCCAGCATGAGCAGATCCACTGTGGTCAGTTTCCGGGTTCGATGGTGGGGCAGATTTTTGGCGACCAGATTGAGGTCACCATGCGCCACCATGCCCTGGAATCCGGCTGCTTTGTGGTCAATGCCACCGGCTGGCTAACAGCGGAGCAAAAGCAGCAGATTACCCCTGACGAGTCCCTGCACCGGGTGCTGAGCGGCGGCTGCTACACTGCCATCATTAGCCCAGAGGGGGTGCCCCTGGGGGACCCGATTACAGAGGGGGAAGGAATGGCGATCGCCGATCTGGACTTTTCCTTGATCACCAAGCGCAAGCGGATGATGGACAGTGCCGGCCACTATGCCCGACCTGATTTGCTGCAACTGCATATGAATCGCACCCCTTGGTCCCTTACCCAGCCGTTGGACCAGACCGCTGCCGCAACGCCTCCGGTGGTGTGGCCCCCTGACCTAGATGCCACCGAACCCAAAACCCTGGTCAATGACGGCTGAAGCCGCTGACGTGCAAGACCTACGCTTTGCCGTTCATGTTGTTTCAAAACGCGTCCCCGACTGGGACCCATTTCACGCCAGCTCCTAACCTCTGAGAACTAGCCCCTGAATGGGCCAGACCGCACCATACCAAAAGTGCATGCTATTGCCCAATTGTTCCCCCTTACCTAGACAACCTATGCAGAAGCAGCAGTTGATTACAGACCTTCAGTCCCACGGTTTGCGTTTGGTGGACGGTGCCAGCGGCGCTAGCGGGCGTCGGGGGGGAGCGGGTCCCTCAGACCATAAGGCGATCACCGTTGATGGCACAACGGTCATGGTGCCAGTCTATACCGACTCTGCTACGGACTCCCCTTACCAGATAGAGGTGACCCAGGGGAGTAACCGGGCCACCCTTAGCCGCACCCAGGAGTCGCTGGCCCAAATTGAATTCCCAGCTCAACCTCGGTTTTATGGCTTGACCACCGCCGACGGCATCCCCTATCACCAGATTGCCCTACTCCATGGTCGCGATGTGCTGGCTACCACCGTGCAGCAAACCTGTATGCGCTACCGGGATCCGGCCACAGCCTGCCAGTTCTGTGCCATCGAGAAATCTCTGGAACAGGGACGCACCCTGGCCCGTAAGACCCCAGCCCAATTGGCAGAAGTGGCGGAGGCCGCGGTGCGTCTCGATGGGGTTACCCATATGGTGATGACCACGGGTACCCCCCACACCGCCGATCGCGGCGCGGCTTACCTGGCTGAATGCGCTCAGGCGGTTAAAGCTCGTGTGAATCTACCGATTCAAGCCCAATGTGAGCCGCCTGCTGACTTTGGCTGGTTTCTACGGATGAAGCAGGCGGGCATCGATAGTCTGGGCATGCACCTAGAGGCGATTGATTCGGCCGTGCGGGCCAGAATTATGCCAGGCAAGGCTGAGGTGTCCGTGGATACCTACTTCGCGGCCTTTGAGGCGGCGGTGGCCGTGTTTGGCTGGGGCCAAGTGAGCACCTATCTGCTGGCAGGGCTGGGGGACTCTGTTCAGACCCTAGTGGCAACCTCGGAGCGGTTGATTGACCTGGGGGTGTATCCCTTTGTGGTGCCGTTTGTGCCCCTCAGCGATACTCCCCTAGCGACCCATCCGGCCCCCAGCCCTGACGTTATGGTGGCGGTCTATCAACAGGTGGGACAACGGCTAAAGCAAGCAGGCCTGACCTCAGCAACGATCGCAGCGGGTTGTGCCAAGTGTGGGGCTTGTTCGGCCCTGTCAACCTTTGAACACTGAGGTTTGGGTTGCGAACTCAACCCAAAACCCAAAATCCAAAATCTAAAACTCAAAACCTCCCCTACCTTGTCCTCTACTGAGTCACCCACCGATCCCATGTCCCTGCCCCGTTATACCTTTGAACTGGCCCAAGCCCCTCAGGATGTCCGAGCTTATTTCCGTCTACGGCAAGCCATTTTCTGCCAAGAGCAGCAGCTGTTTACCGGCAATGACGTGGATGAGACCGACGCGATCGCCTATCCGATCATTGCCGTTGAGCACGATGTTCTGGCTGGCCGCCAGATTGTCGGCATCGTGCGCATTTACGAAGCGGCCCCTCGCCTTTGGTACGGGGGCCGCCTGGGGGTACACCCCCGCTACCGGCGGGTGGGCCGGATTGGCAAAGGCCTGATTCAAAAGGCTGTAACCACAGCCCATAGCTGGGGCTGCGATCGCTTTTTGGCCACGGTCCAGCAGCAAAATGTCCGGTTCTTTCGGCGGCTGCACTGGACCTCCCTGGAGGAGATAGAGATTCACCACCACCCCCACCATTTGATGGCCGCCGATTTGGCGTTTTATCCCCCCAATGGGGAAACCAGGCCAGCGGCGCAACCCAGCCAACAGGTGTCTTGAACCATGCCTGAAATTCGGTTTCACATTCGCTGGCCTGATGGAGAGGAAGACATCTGCTATTCTCCGTCTTTAGTGGTGCAGGATTACTTTGAAGTGGGTGAGAGCTACACCCTAGAGGAGTTTTTAGACCGCGCTCGCACCGCCCTATCGATCGCTAGCGATCGGGTTCAGGCTAAATATGGGTTCCCTTGCAGCCGCGCCCTGGGGCAGCTGCAACACATTGAACAGCGGTCAGCCCAGTACGGCACCTTGGAGGCTCCCCAAGTGAGTCTGCTGCGATTTATTCCTTGAAGCTCCCGTGGGGGCACCCTGTTATGACCCTCTGTTTTGGTCGTGATATCTGTGGCGATCGGGCTGTCGTTACCCAGCGAGATATGGGAGTTGATCCAGAGCAGGCATGACGGGAAAGGCGGTTCACGGTTCACGGGTAAGCAGTTTAAGGCCAGCCGTAGACCGTGAACAGTCCTAGTGCAGCGTCAAGCCTTGAATTTAGGGTTAGCAGATGTAGAGATTTGGTGGTATCAAGGTCCGAAATCTCCTCCTTTGGAGGCCTGCGCTGTATAGCCTGCGGCATGGCTTCGCTAGCGCGTAGCGGCCCCGGAGGGGCAACGTGTCGAAGTGGGTAGGGGTGGGTCAAGTAAGCTCAAAAAGACCCACCCCGCCCTGCGGGCACCCCTCCGTGGGAGGGGATGGTAAGTCCTGATATGTTGAAGCAACCTCTCTGAAGGTAAAAGGCTTTTGCAAAGCGCTTACCCTAATTTTTAGCGATGACAGACCACTAGCCTGTCATCGCTAACTAGATAAACGCCTAAATCTAGATAGACGCCTAGATCGGCGCGCTATCGCGAACGCCTAGATCGGCGCGCTATCGCGAACGCAGCTTCCCCCCAGGGCATCCACAATGGTGCAAGTATTAACTACCAACATCTCCTGGGTGGTTTCCGCCCCCGTCCCTGGGCCACCGGGACCTTCGACGAACAGGGGTTGATCCGCCACGATTACCCCCGCATCGGTGGCCACGGTTTCAATCAGCTGCGGGTTAGTGGTGGTTTCGGCAAAAATCGCTGGGACCTCAGCGGTTTTGACTTGATCCACCAGGGAGGTCATGGTCCCTGGGGTGGGCTGTTCTTCGGTGCTGAGCCCACTCAGCGCCCCCTTCACCTCAAACCCATAGGCGTCGGCAAAGTACTGGAAGGCATCGTGGGTGGTTACCAGTTGCCGCCGCTCTACAGGGACGGTGGCTACCTGGGTTTGAATCCAGGTATCAATGTCGTTGAACTGGGCGATGATGCGATCGCCATTATCCTGATACAGTTCGGCCTGATCGGGGTTGAGCTCAACCAAGCTATCCACAATCACCTGGGTAATGGTGGCGTTGTTGGTGGCGTCATGCCAGATGTGGGGGTCAGGTACCAGGTCGCTATCGGCCACCGCATCGTGACCGTGGTCGTCCTCTTCATCGTGGCCGTGGCTGTGACCGTGGTCGTCCTCTTCATCGTGGCCGTGGCTATGGCCGTGGTCGTCCTCTTCATCGTGGCCGTGGCTGTGACCGTGGTCGTCCTCTTCATCATGGCCGTGACTGTGACCGTGGTCATCCCCGTGGTCATGGTCGTGGCTGTGGCCCTCCCCCAGCAGCGGATCGGTCACCGCCGCTTCATACACCGCCACCCGTGGGATCGCACTATCGCTGTCTTCCACCATGGCAATAATGGCGGGGGCAAAGTCGTAGCCGTCGTAAAGGATCAAATCGGCCTGTTCAATCGCCTGGCGATCCGAAGGCCGTACCTGATAGGTGTGGGGATCTTGACCAGGATCCATCAGACAGGTCAGATCAATGGTGGCCTCTGCAACTTGTTCAGTCAGATCGCAGAGAATACTGGTGGTAGCGACCACCTGGGGGAGATCCTCGGGTGACACGGCTCCATCGCCAGTGGCCGTCTGATCCCCGTCAGTGGCGCAGCCTAGCAGGGTCGCCCCTAGGGCCAGCACGACCCCAGCCCCAAATCGCCTTGGGCTGATGGCTATAGATTTCAACATGATGATTCGCTCTCCCACATTTCCAGAACTGATCTATGATGGCTACGAAGCGATAATGGTTATCATTTCACGGATGCCATGCTAGAGGTTCAAAACCTGTCTGTCAACTACCGGGGAATATTGGCCCTGGATAACGTTTCTCTGGTGCTCGAGCCTGGGGAATTGGTGGGCCTGATTGGTCCCAATGGTGCCGGTAAAAGCACTCTGATCAAGGCCATGCTGGGCCTGATTGCTTGCCGGGGACAAGTGACCTATGGTGGTGTCCCTTTACGGCGGCGGCGGCGAGCGATCGCCTATGTCCCCCAGCGATCGCATATCGATTGGGACTACCCAATTACGGCTCAGCAGGTAGCCATGCTGGCCCCCTCAGCCCTGACCGGATGGTTTCGCAGGCCTGGGCGCACCGCTAAGCAACAGGTGGCCGTGGCCCTAGAACGGGTGGATATGTTGCACCTGGCCCATGCCCCCATTGGCGAACTGTCTGGGGGACAGCAGCAACGGGTGTTTTTAGCCCGGGCCTTGGCCCAAAACGCTGATTTATTCTTACTTGACGAGCCTTTCACCGGTATTGATAAAAAGACTGAAGCCCTAATGTTGGCGATTTTCGCCGAACTTAGGGCTCAAGGCAAAACCCTGGTGGTGTGTAGTCATGAGTGGGGGGACGCCCTGAACCGCTACGACCGGTTGCTGCTACTGAACCGCCACCTGCTGGCCAATGACATTCCCCAAGCCGTCATGACCTTCGATAACATTCAACGGGCTTACGGTCAGGCCAGCCAGTCCTCTGGTTCTAAACAGACCTACGCCGACTTCTTTTGCTAGTCAGGTTAAGCACACAGGGGACTGACATCAGCCAGGGGGGCAGCACTTCGCCTTTCTGGCGATCGCATCACCCCAAAGAGAGAGAAGTGTCACGGCTTAGCCAACGATTGACTAATTTCAATCAAGTCTTTCACTTAGATAGTTTTTTCAGGCTAAGCTGCCAACGCCACAATCCAACATTTTTCTTAAGAAAATCAACCCTTGCTAATTCTGATCCTCAGAATAGGCCAGTGACAGGGTTTTCATCGGTTTATCTCTGGTCCTCTCGGCGGCTGTTAGGGCCGTGAAACACCCCTGATAGGTTTGGGCTATCCCAGAATTATGATGTCAATCCAACTTTTCGTTGGTGAAGGTTATGTCAGAATGTAAGCGGTTTTTTGCCAACTCATACAGCTCTTGGAGTGGGCAGTCACAATGGATTCTGTAGACACACTTTATCAATATGCTTGGCTGGTGCCAGTGCTGCCTCTGATTGGGGCGGCTATTGTTGGCACCGGATTAATTTCCTACGGCGAGGCCACCAGCAAACTAAGACAGCCATCGGCACTGCTAATTGTTTCCCTGACCGGGGCGGCGATGGTGCTGTCTGGCCTAATTTTTTGGAGCCAGGTGCAGGGCCACCAAACCTACACCCAGATGTTCGAGTGGGCCGCCGCTGGCGACTTTCGCATCGAAATGGGCTATACCATCGACCATCTGGCCGCCCTGATGTTAGTGGTGGTCACCACCGTAGCCTTCTTGGTGATGATTTACACCGATGGCTACATGGCCCACGACCCTGGCTATGTCAGGTTTTATGCCTACCTCAGCCTGTTTAGCTCCTCGATGCTGGGTTTGGTGATTAGTCCCAACCTGCTCCAGGTTTATGTGTTTTGGGAACTGGTAGGCATGTGCTCCTACCTGCTAATTGGCTTTTGGTACGACCGTAAGCCCGCTGCCGATGCCTGCCAGAAGGCGTTTGTCACCAACCGAGTGGGTGACTTTGGCCTACTACTGGGAATTTTGGCCCTGTTTTGGGCCACGGGCAGTTTCGACTTTGAGGTGATGGGCGCACGCCTGACGGAGTTGGTTAATACCGGCACTTTGAGCGTCGCTATGGCCGCTGTGTTTGCCATTCTGGTCTTTCTTGGCCCTGTGGCCAAATCAGCCCAGTTTCCCCTGCATGTGTGGCTACCTGACGCCATGGAAGGCCCCACCCCGATTTCGGCTCTGATTCACGCGGCGACGATGGTGGCAGCAGGGGTATTTCTGGTGGCCCGCATGTACCCGGTGTTCGAGCATATTCCAGCGGTGATGACGTTGATTGCCTACACAGGGGCATTCACGGCCTTTATGGGCGCGACCATTGCCATTACCCAGAACGACATCAAAAAAGGGTTGGCATTTTCCACCATGTCGCAGTTGGGTTACATGGTGATGGCCATGGGGGTAGGTGCCTATGGGGCCGGTTTGTTCCACCTGATGACCCACGCCTACTTCAAAGCCATGCTGTTTTTGGGCTCTGGCTCTGTGATCCACGGCATGGAGGCGGTGGTAGGTCACGATCCGGTGTTGGCCCAGGATATGCGCCTGATGGGCGGCCTCCGCAAATACATGCCGGTAACCGCCATTACCTTTCTGATTGGTACCCTGGCCATCTGCGGTATTCCCCCCTTCGCTGGGTTCTGGTCAAAGGATGAGATCCTAGGGTCTACCTTCGCCGTTAGCCCGGTGTTGTGGGCCGTGGGCTGGGCCACCGCTGGCATTACCGCCTTTTACATGTTCCGGATGTATTTTTCCACCTTTGAAGGGGCATTTCGGGGCAATGACGAGGGCATTCGCCGCGACCTGAAGCGAGCTGAACTCCAGCGCATGGGCCTGTCCTTAGGGCCTGGGGCCATGAACCCCCAAGAGCTGACCCTGGATGCCTCTGAAGATGACCACAGTGATCATCACCATGCCTCTGAGCCCCATGAGTCGCCCTGGTCCATGACCTTTCCGCTGATTGCCCTGGCCATTCCTTCGGCGCTGGTGGGCCTGGTGGGGACGCCATTTGCCAACTACTTTGAGGCCTTTATCCATCCTCCTGGGGAAGTGGTAGAAGCCTTAGAGGCGGCAGAACCCTTCGACTGGAATGAGTTCATTCTAATGGCCGGTAGCTCCGTGGCGATCGCGGTGGCTGGAATTGTGCTAGCGGTGCTGATGTATCGAACTAAGGCGATTGATCCCAAAGCGATCGCGGCCAAAATTCCAGCCCTTTACCAGCTCTCCCTTAACAAGTGGTACATCGACGACATCTACGAAGTGGTATTTGTCCAGGGCAGCCGCAAGCTGGCCAAACAGGTGCTCGAAATTGACATTCGCATTGTCGATGGTCTGGTAAACCTGGCGGGCTTTGTCACCCTGGTGACCGGCGAGGGGCTGAAGTACCTGGAAAACGGTCGAGCCCAGTTCTATGCCCTGATTGTGTTTGGCGCGGTGTTGGGGCTAGTGCTGCTGTCCGGGGTGACCTAGGTAACAGGTATACGGTGCAAGGTATACAGCAGAACCGTAAACCGTGAACCGTGAACCGTATACCCAACACCCAACACCCAACACCCAAAATCCGACATCTAAACGACCCTAACGACCCTATGGATCTCGCGACTTTTCCCTGGTTGACAACCGTTATTTTGCTGCCCCTGTTGGCCAGCGTCGCCATTCCGTTTCTGCCCGATGACAACGGCCGAACGGTACGCTGGTACTCCCTAACAGTTGGCCTGGTAGACTTTGTTCTAATTGTGGTGGCCTTCTACCTCAATTACGACTTCAGCCAACCAGGCTTGCAGCTGGTCGAAAGCTACACCTGGGTACCCCAGTTGGATCTGAAGTGGTCCCTGGGGGCCGACGGGCTGTCGATGCCCCTGATCCTATTGACCGGGTTTATTACTACCCTGGCGATTCTGGCGGCCTGGCCGGTCACCCTTAAGCCCAAGCTGTTTTATTTTCTAATGCTGGCCATGTACAGCGGCCAACTCGGCGTCTTTGCCGTCCAGGATATGCTGCTATTCTTCCTGTTTTGGGAGCTAGAGCTGATTCCGGTCTACCTGCTGCTGTCCATTTGGGGGGGCAAAAAGCGGCTGTATGCCGCCACCAAGTTCATTCTGTACACCGCCGGGGGGTCACTGTTTATTTTGGTCGCCGCCTTGGCCATGGCCTTTTACGGCGACACCATCAGTTTTGACATGCGGGTGCTGGCCGAAAAGGTTTATCCCCTGCGGCTCCAGCTGTTGCTGTATGCAGCGTTCTTGGTGGCCTATGCCGTCAAACTGCCGATTATCCCCCTGCACACCTGGCTGCCCGACGCCCACGGCGAAGCCACCGCCCCGGTACACATGCTGCTGGCCGGTATTCTGCTAAAGATGGGGGGCTATGCCCTGATTCGCATGAACTTGGGCATGTTGCCTGATGCCCACACCTACTTTGCCCCCATCTTGGTGATTTTAGGCTGCGTCAATATCATCTATGCGGCGTTGACCTCCTTTGCCCAGCCCAATCTAAAGCGCAAGATCGCCTATTCCTCTATTTCCCACATGGGCTTTGTGCTGATTGGCATTGCCTCCTTCACCAACCTGGGCCTCAGCGGTGCGGTGCTGCAAATGATTTCCCATGGCTTGATTGGTGCTAGTCTGTTCTTCCTCGTGGGGGCCACCTACGATCGCACCCACACCCTGATTCTGAAAGAGATGGGTGGCGTCGGCAAAAAGATGCCCAAGATCTTTGCCATGTTTACCGCCTGCTCCCTGGCTTCTCTGGCTCTGCCGGGGATGAGTGGGTTCGTGGCCGAGTTGATGGTGTTTGTGGGCTTTGCCACCAGTGATGCCTACAGCTTTACCTTCCGGCTGATCACCGTGATCTTTATGGCAATCGGCGTGATTTTGACCCCCATTTACCTGCTGTCAATGCTGCGGGAAATCTTCTACGGCCCCGAGAACAAGGAGCTGGTGGAGCACGAGGTACTGGTGGATGCCGAACCTCGGGAGGTGTTTATTATCGCCTGTCTGTTGGTGCCGATCATTGGGTTTGGCCTCTATCCCAAAATGCTGACCCAAATCTACGACGCCACCACCCAACAGCTCACAGCCCGCCTCGGGAATGTGTTTGTCGCCAGTGAAGCCGTGACTGAAGGCAGCCCCCCGATCGCTGCTCTGCCAGTGCTTAAGGCTCCTTCAGTGAGTCAGTAACCTGCCGGGAAATAGTGTGAGAGCGTGCAGGCGATTCCAGTGCCGTGCACGCTGTTTTTTTTTCATAACAGTAGAGCACCCGACAAGATCCGCCCCACGCTTCTCGTATTGATGACGGGGGTGATTACCTCAAGGCGCTCTTTGCAAACCGAGCAAAGGTGCGGGTGCAACTGCCCATCACCCTAGCCCCAGGGTCTGAGCCGGAGCCTGATTTTGCCATTGTTCGTATTGATGAAAATCGATATAGTAATCGCCACCCTCAGCCGCAGGATGTGCTGTTGCTCATTGAGGTGGCCGACTCGACTTGGAAGCACAATGGTTCGAAACCGGCCCTGGGGGGCCATCGCACCCATAAAGCCCAAATCTATGCCAAAGCTGGTATTGGCGAATATTGGATTGTCAACATCAAAAAACGCCAGGTTGTCGTACTGCAAGACCCTCAAGACGGCTTATATCAGTCTGAACAAACCTTCACTGAAAACGATCAAATTGCGCCACTTTTATTGCCAGATGTTGTAGTAAACCTACGTTATTTAATTCTTTGACCTGTAGTTTTTGACTGACTTAGCCGTCTTTGCTCAAAGAAGTCTTGAGGACGGCGGTTCAGCGGCGCAGTGCCTGTTTCTCGAATGCCTAGCTTTGGGGAATGGATAGGATTATCGCCTATCACCCTCTCCAAGGTGACGTAGCGGCCATCTTCTAAGTCCAGCAACCAGGTCAAGGGGATGTGGTCATCTTTTGGCCGTTTGGAGAGAAACAGTGCGAGGATATTTTGGCGAGTAGTCGTTTGTCATAGCACGTAGAGAATCACTATCAAGGGAATGCTGACTAGGACTGCAAACAAGAGGGCCTGTTTCACCCGGTTGTTGATCACACCCACAGCCAAGATAATGAGCGCGAACAGGATAATCAGGCCAAGGTAAATGAGATCTTCTCCACCCTGGTCAATGAGACTGGGATCGGTTTGATCGGCCGATGATTGGGCGAGGGTTAGCAGTATGGGTAGTTGGCTCATGAGGGTTCACGGCCAAATACACCGGGTAGGTCAGACCCCATGGCGGCAGAAATGGGCTCTTCAACCGCTAACAACGTGAATACAGTGCCCTGATGAGTCATGAGTTGTAGAGCTTTGTGAAGGGCGTATGGTTCAGACTGAGAGTTATCGATCGCAACCAAGATATTCATAGGGCAATGTCACTGATTTAAGGCTGGTGGGCAGAGCCCACCCTACGACAGATCAAGGCTTCTGGCCATTTGCAATGGTTACATTGCAGCTTATTTCAGTGACATTCATTCATAGGGCATTTACCAGTTGAATAGGAATTATAGATCAGGGCGGGTCGTCAAGCCGACGACAGACGTCTGGCGCTGACGGGTCAACCGGGTCTATGGTGCAGGGTCTACGGCTCGCCTTGAACCGCTTACCGTGAACCGTGAACCCTAAGTCAGATCTCTCGTCATTATTTTTTGACTCAACACTAATCTCTACCGGGAACAATAGAGTTTAGTCAACGATAGGGACAATGGACAGCACAGCCGATCTGGATGCGCTATGGCGGCGAGTACAGCAGTTGGAGGCAGAAAACGCTGATCTCCGGCGGCAGGTTGCGGCTTTGGGGGCTGGGGAGCTGCGATCGCACCCTGCCATTGCACTGTCCCAGGTTGAGGCAACCTGCCAGTTCGATCGCGCCATTGTGGCTGCTATCCCCGACTTGCTGCTGCGGGTGGGGCGCGATGGCACCTGTTACGACTTTCGTCCCCCCCTGGATGCGGCCAGGGGCAAGTTTCTGCCTATCCAGCACCATTTGTCTGAGGTGCTGCCCCCAGATTTGTTGGCCCACCAGCTTCAGCGCATCGAGCAAGCCCTGGACACCGGCAACCTGCAGATTTGGGAGCAGCAGTTTGAGAAGCAGGGGGTGATGGCCTACGAGGAGGTACGCCTTGTCCCCTGTGGGCCAGAGGAATGCCTGCTGATTGTGCGAGACATCAGCGATCGCAAGGCGATTGAACTTGCCCTACAGACCACCATCGAAGAACTGGAACGGTTTTTCTCGGTTGCCCTAGATTTGCTCTGTATTGCCGATACCGACGGCTATTTCCACCGTCTCAACCCCGCCTGGGAGAGAATTCTGGGCTACCCGCTGGCGGATCTGGAGCATACTCAGTTTTTAGAGTATGTTCATCCTGACGACCGGGAGAATACCCTGGCGGCGATCGCCACCCTGGCCCAACAGCAAGAGGTCACGAACTTTGTCAATCGCTACCGCTGTCGGGATGGGACCTACCGCTGGCTAGAATGGCGGTCGGTGCCTGTGGGCTCTCAGGTGTATGCCGCTGCCCGCGACATTACCCTCAGGCGAGAGGCCCAACAGGCCCTGGAATCCACGCGATCCCAGTTGAGTAGTGTCCCAATACTGTTCGGATAAACAGAATTTCAGTATATTTGCACTGTTCTGACAGAGCAGGTGTATGGTGCAACTCAAGGA
>NZ_SMDQ01000054.1 GCF_012911975.1 Nodosilinea sp. P-1105
TCCTTGAGTTGCACCATACACCTGCTCTGTCAGAACAGTGCAAATATACTGAAATTCTGTTTATCCGAACAGTATTGCCCCAAGCCCCAAGAAACGCCCTCACCGGGTTTCTTCCTGCTCTATCGAAGGGCACCGCCGTTAGTCAACCGCTGGGATCTGTGCTGGCGTCCTAAACCGAATCCAAGGCCAGAGCTGGCGTTCTGTCTGGGGAAGACTCCAGATCCTGAGCGGGACCTGGTACAGGGCTAAAAAATATCCTGATGGCGCGATCGCGGTCTGAAAAAAGATGTAGGCCTCCCCCAGATATCTCTTCTGAATAATAATTAATTAGGGGTAAGGCCACGCGGTCAAGCCCCGAGATGCCCCCTCTCTGCGGCCGCATCGGACTGACTTAGGCATCAGTAATATCAGGGGTAATCATCGTGGCAGACAATCATTGGTTAACACGGGCAGAGCGGGCTCTGGTCGTTGGTTCAGGGGTGGGAGCCGTGGCCTCAATGGCGGCCCAAAATGCGGCCCTAGCCACCGCCCCCTTGACGGTGATGGCGGCCATCGGATTGCTGAACCGCAACCGGGTAGAGCAGCAGCTTGACCAGGCCCAGGCCAAGTTGGCCCGGCAACAGCGACAGACGAGCCACCGCCTGACCAACCTCAGCAAACAAGTATCAGCCCTACCTTCGCCAGAGGCCCTAACTAACTTCCAACGATCGGTGATGGCCCGTAATAACCGGGCCTTCATGCAGTTTTCGAACGAAATTTCCCAGCTGCGCCACGAGGTCAATGACCAAATTCAGCAAGAGCTAGCCCCTGATCTGAGTCAGATTCAAGCGGCAATTGGCGATCTACAAGAGCAATACACCCAGACCCAAGTGGGGGTGCAAAACCTGACAAGTTACATGCAACGACTGGCGACGTTGCCTCGGTTAGAGGCCCTGGAAGGCGAGGTGTCCCAAGTCAGAACAGATTTGATGCAAGCCCGCATCGGCAGCGAGACTCTGCGATCGGAAACCCGCACCCTAGTGACCCATCTTCAGGCCACGGTCCAGCAGCTAGAGCAACGGCTACAAAACCTGACCCAAAGGACACCCCCTGGCTCAACGGGGCCTGAGATTACTGAGATAATGAAAGCGATCAGCCACCTGGTCGATCAAACCGAATTCACCAATCTGGTTAACCACGTTCGGGATCTAACCCGTCAACAGGCGAACCTAGAGCGAGCTTTGACCAAAGTTCCGGTGGGGGCGATGGGTGACCTGTCTGCTAGCGATTCGGCGGCGAAGAATGCCGGTAAAGACTTAAAAGACTTAGTTGAGGATCTCAACCAACTCAAGCTCAATATGCAGGCCCTGCAGCAGCAAGTTAATCAGCAGGAAACTACCGGACAGTCCCCAGAGCAAGTGCAGCAAGTTGTCTCTCAGCATTTGGGTCAGTTAAAGGCTCAGCTCTCTAAACTGGCGGGGGCTAACCAGTCCTTGGCAGAACGGCAGCAGCGATTGGGCCACCAATGGGCTCAAGTGCTACCTCAGATGAAACAGGGAATGGTCAGCCGTCAGGCCATGGCTCAACTCACCCAGCGACTGGGGCAGACGGAAGCTGAACTGAACGGGCTACGCCAGTCAGTCTTAACGCCCCAGAACAGCGATGGCCACCCCCAAGACCCCAGTTGGATTTTGGACTTTATTAACCCTGATGGGGCAGCGGCCCCCAATACCAACGCTAGCCGCCAAGCGCTGGACCAGGCGATCGCCCAGGCCCAACAGCGACTGATACTGGTGTGGCCCTGGGCCCACCACGTGGCCATTGACGATGAGCTGCTGAGCGGTTTGGTCCACTTGCTCCAGCGGGGCGGCCAGGTGGACATTGGCTGGTGCCACCAGGCAGATCCAGGGGAAGGGCGTCTGATCTGGCGCATCAGCCAGCGCTGGGATTTGGAGCCGAATCTGCTCAGCCAGTTAAAGGTCGCTTTAAGTAAACTTCTACCGCTGCGGGAAACCTACCCCGATCGCTTTAGATTCAAAATTATGGGGAGCGCTGAAAGCTATGTGGTGTGCGACAGCGGCCCCGACAGCGATCGCACCTACGCAATTGTCAGCCTCAAGCCTTTCGCCACCGCCAGCACCCCCTTTCCCCAGGTGGACGCTAAGCTGCGCACCGCTGATCCACAAGTGGTTCAAGGGTTGATTCAGCGATTTCAAAACCCCACCATTACCCCAGGGGACAAAATCGCCCTATTTAACCGGGGCACCACCCGCCACGACCTGCGAGACCAACCTGGGGCCATCAGCGACTATACCCATGTGTTGCGGCTACAGCCCGACCATGCCATCGTCCTCAATAACCGAGGGGCGGCCCACTTAGAGCTCAACCATACCGACCAAGCAGAACTGGACTTTACCCAGGCCCTAGAGCACAATCCCAAGCTGTTTGCTGCCTACTGTAACCGCGGCTGGCTACGCCTAGAACAGCGGCGCTACCCAGCGGCAATTCAAGACTTTACCCAGGCGATCGCCCTGAAACCCCACCTGCCCATGGCCTATGTGTATCGCGGCAGTGCCCTGCAAAAGCTGGGCGACCTGAAGGGCGCCGTGCGCGACTATAGCGACGCCATCGCCTGTGGCGATCCCATTGCCCTACCCTATTGCTATCGCAGCACCATTTACCAAAGCCAAGGGGACCACGATCGGGCGATCGCCGATTTACAACGAGCTAGCGATCACCTTGCAGCCCAGGGCGATCGCCAGGGGCTAGCTTCTGTCCAGCGGGCTCTGAGTCGGCTACGGGAAGGGGGGTAATGGGGTGATGAGGTGATGGAGTCAGGGCCAAATACCCGCAGGCTCCCATCAGGGGCAGAGCCAGCACCACCGGAATAATCCACCGCTGGCTGAGGCCGCGCCGAGCTAGATCATCCGCCAGCAAGAGCGGGAACAATAGCCATAGGGCACAAAAATCTAAGCTCATGACATGAATAAAGCGGCTGGTTTGCCACTGCTGCCAAAAGTCAGCCCAGTCGCCCTGCACCAATGCCCACCCGAAAAGGGCGATCGCCCCTGCGGACAACACCGCCCCCAACCAGGCCGAGTCCAACAGTCGAATCAGGGAGGACTTAGGGCCAGGGAACCCAGGGTTAGGTTGCCGAAAGGCCAAATAGGGCAGTAAAGCAAAGGCCCCAACGGCGAAAGACGCCACCACAAAGGGCCAGGCCCATAGTTTTTGTCCCTGGCCATCCATCAACATCAATGACGCATATACCATTGGCCAGATGCCCATGCCATTAAATAAGGCCACAATAATCGGGTTAATACCCTGCCAGTCCCCAGTGGACAGGCGTTGAATCAACCCCAAGGTATCGGCCTGATCGGGGGGAGCCAGTATAAATGCATACAACACAAATGCCAGCCACAGGCCGATTAAACTAATTTGCTTCATCACTCGCCAATGCTAAGTTTTTCACTAAATTATCAACCAAACGCAAAACAAGCAGACAGTCAGGCCTAAAGCAAATACCCTGTAGTCAAAGGCTTTAGGGTTGGGCAGATGTCTTTATTAAAAAATTATTAACAAGAAACCAGAACGTAAACTTATGTTCGCTTTTGTGTGTTTAGGTCAGTTAATACTACGGATACAGCGGCTTTGCCAACAAGGCCAAATTCATTACTTATACTAAGCCCATCGTCTGTTGAGGTGTTTTACGTCCTGTACTAACGTTATTGGCCACTGGAGCCCCCAAGCCCAAGCTATTGCCTGTGCCCTTATTTGGGAATCTGCCGTGCCTTTAGTTGCTCACCGTGAGCCTTTCTCTTCCCAGGCTCACCACCGTAAAGCTATGCATATTCGATATTTTCTCGAGTTATACGAGGCTGGCTACCGTAACTTTGCCGGTATTCACCTCACTGCGGCCGACTTCAGCCATCACATTTTAGTCGAGGTCGACTTAACCCGTGCCAACCTCAGTGGGGCGCAGCTCAGTCGTTCCTTTCTGACCCGGTCAAGCTTGCCCCAGGCCAACTTGACCTATGCCAACCTCAGCTTCGCCAAAATGAGTGAGGCCAATCTGGCCCAGGCTAATCTGACCAAGGCCAATTTGCGGGGGGCCTTTTTAGTCAAGGCCAACTTAGACCAAGCTCAATTAAGCGGCGCTGATTTATGCCATGCTAATTTGCGCCAGGCCAATCTGCGGGGGGCCAATCTGCGGGGGGCCAATCTGCGGGGGGCCAATCTGCGGGGTACCGACTTGTGTGGGGCTGATCTGTCTTGGGCTCACTTGACTGGAGCCCGCTTGAGTGGGGCCGATTTAGAGCAAACCCGCCTGGATGGTGCCAACTTAGAAGGGGCTTGGTTGAACGGAGTAGATTTACGAGGCCTTGACCTGGCTGGAATCAACCTCAAGGAAGCTAAATTAAATGGAGTCAAGCTGGACCATGCCAACCTCAGTTCGGCTAACTTGTCCCAGACCACCATGCGGGGTAGCAGCCTGGTCGGGGCTAACCTCAACAGTGCTGATTTAACCGGGGCCGTCCTGTGGAATAGTGTGTTAGACGGGGTGAACTTGTCTCGGGCCGACTTGACCCGGGCCCACCTGGGTCAGGTATCCCTGAAGGCGGCCCAAGTGGATGGCACTGAATTTACGGAATCCGTGTTGCCGATGGAAGCCCGGGCCTATTTGTACGAGGCCGTCTGTGGCGAAACCCGCTGGACCCATCGCCCTGCCCGGGCCACCCTCGATCAATCCCAGTTTGTCGATCAACTGCCTCTCTCATGAATTCCCCCCAAACCTCTGCCCCCCATACCCCAGGGGTCGTCCTGGTGACTGTGGGATCTGAGGCTGAAGCCCAAGATCTAGGGCACTACCTGGTGGAAACCCATTTGGCCGCCTGTGTCAGTCTCATGCCCCTGCAATCGATCTACCGCTGGCAAGGAGAGGTTCAACGGGACCAGGAGTGGCAACTGGTGATCAAAACAGACCTGAACCGGTTTGAAGACCTGTCGGTAGCCATTCGTCAGCGCCACACCTACGACCTGCCTGAAATCATCGCCCTGCCCATTACCCAAGGGTTACCGGACTACTTGCAGTGGATGCTGGCGGAAACGCGACCAAGCTGAAGGGAAGAACGAAGAAAGAAAAAAGAAGAGGGAAGAGGGAAGAGGAAAGAACGAAAAAGAGGGGCGTAGGGTGCATTCGCGAAGCAATGCACCGCTTTAGAAAAGAACTCTGCCTGGGCGCAGCCGTGCACCCCATGGGAATCGGGGTGCTGGCCACAAAAAAGGCTGACCATGGCCAGCCCTATGGACAAGGAGACTTCACAACTAGGTCGCATTCCCATCAAGCGAGAGGCATAACGTCCCGTCGATAGTGTGGGCTGAGATGGACCCCTAAACCCTACAGTAGGCAAGGCCGCGATCGCAGCTGCTTTATTTTTTAGAGGATTCACCTCCCTGGAACAGCATCAGAAGCTACAAAGATCAGCCGTAACCTTCCAGGTTAAGTCAGGGATCCTTGGCGTAGAACAGCATCGCCTAAAGAAAACCTTTGGGAGCATCCCCTTTCCAAAAAAGTTGTTTACTCTGTTGACAGATTCCGTTGAATCAGCATTCTGCTCAGGTTGTTGTCGTTGTCCGTTTGATCATGTCTTGTTTTGCTGCTTTAACCGTTTGTTCAAGTTGATCCGACAAATGCTGCAACCCTGATCCGCAGACCTCAGATCCGCTCACCCTTGATCCGCATAGTAGATTTCACTCAAACCGTTACCGAGAGATTACGATATGGCACAAAGTTTTGGTGTAATTGGCCTTGCCGTTATGGGCGAGAACCTGGCCCTCAATGTCGAGAGTAAGGGCTTTCCAGTGGCGGTCTACAACCGCACCGCTGCCGTGACCGAGCGCTTCATGGAAAAGCGAGCTCAGGGCAAAAATGTTAAGGCCACCTACAGTCTGGAAGAGTTTGTTCAGTCCCTTGAACGTCCCCGCCGGATTTTAGTCATGGTTAAGGCCGGCAGCCCAGTGGATGCGGTGATTGATCAGTTGCGCCCTCTGCTGGATGACGGCGACATGATCATGGATGGGGGTAACTCCCTTTACGAAGATACAGAGCGGCGCACCAAAGATTTAGAATCCACCGGTTTGCGCTTTATTGGCATGGGGGTGAGTGGGGGCGAAGAGGGGGCTCTGTTGGGTCCCAGCCTGATGCCCGGTGGCACCCGCGCCGCCTACGACTCGATTGAGCCGATCGTGAAGAAAATTGCCGCCCAGGTGGATGACGGCCCCTGCGTTACTTACATTGGGCCTCGGGGAGCAGGCCATTACGTCAAAATGGTGCACAACGGCATCGAATATGGCGATATGCAGTTGATTGCTGAAGCCTATGACCTAATGAAGAGTATCTTGGGTCTCGATCACAACCGGCTGTTTGAAGTGTTTAGCGAGTGGAACCTCACTGACGAGCTCAACTCCTTTTTGATTGAGATCACAGCGGATATTTTTACCAACGTTGACCCTGAAACGAAAGCGCCCCTGGTAGAACTGATTATGGATGCGGCGGGGCAAAAGGGCACGGGTCGTTGGACGGTGATGAGTGCGCTGGAACTGGGGGTCGGCATCCCAACGATCACCGCTGCGGTTAATGCCCGGATCATGTCATCGATCAAATCAGAACGGGTGGCGGCCTCCAAACAGTTGAGCGGCCCAGTGGCTAAGTTTGATGACGATGTCAAAGGGATGATCAACAAAATTCGTGACGCCCTCTACTGTTCTAAAATCTGCTCCTATGCCCAGGGTATGGCGTTAATTGGTGCGGCATCTAAAGCCTATGAGTACGACATTGATCTAGGGGAAACCGCTCGCATTTGGAAGGGAGGCTGTATCATCCGGGCCGGGTTCCTGAACAAGATTAAGCAGGCCTACGATGAAAATCCCGATTTGGCCAACCTGCTTCTGGCCCCAGAGTTTAAGCAAACCATTCTGGATCGTCAGGCGGCCTGGCGAGAGGTGGTGTCGATGGCCGCCACCTTTGGGATTCCGGTGCCCGCCTTTAGCGCCTCCTTAGACTACTTTGATAGCTATCGCCGCGATCGCTTGCCGCAAAACCTGACCCAGGCCCAGCGTGACTACTTCGGTGCTCACACTTACCAGCGGGTCGACAAAGAGGGCACCTTCCACACCGAGTGGACTAAGGCCCCTGCCCGGGTTTGATTTAAATCCAGATCCAAGTCCAGACCTGGAGTTCTGCCTGTGGGCAAACTCCAGATCTCGAGCTGGACTTGGTATAGCCTAAACCTCAGTACGGCATAACACCATCTCCTCCTACTGGCCTTAACTGACCCACCCCTACTTACTTCGACAGGCTCAGCACAGGCCTCCCAGGAGGGGATGGTGAACTCGCTGGGTTAGAGAAGTGGCTTATTCCGTTTTGCCGGTATGGATTGATACACCAGTAACCCCTGGGTAGCCCCCCACTACCGATGCACAACGCCGACACCACCCGCTACAGTAAGGGGTGGTGTCGTTAGTACATAGGAACGTTAGGTCAGGCGTATTGCTATACAGATTGCTACACAGAAGGTTATATCGAGATGAGCCCCCCAGGGGTTGGATTCAGGGGTTGGGCCTGCTGGGGTTACTGGCGGGCCTGGTGGCTTGCAGTGGCGCAGACAATGCCCCGGCCCCTCGCAATATCAATCTGTACCAAGACTGGAGCCTGCAACCGGGCGATCGCATTGCCAACTACCAGGTTCACAGTGGTTTAGGGGATGTGGCCCTTGATATCAGGGGCAACCGTTTGTATATGCCCTTTGGCGGTCAGGTACAGCCCGCCAGCGGCCATGGCGAGGACTGTGTGGTTGTCTCTAGTCCTGAGGTGCCTGCCTATCTTTTTCGCCTTTGTGGCCTGCGGCAAACTCGACTGGGCGATCGCCGCCAGGGGGATACTGTGGGCCAGGGGGATATCGTCGCCTTGGCCACCCTCCGCCGCCAGGCCGACGGGACCTGGGCGATGGTTGAACCGGCAAAGGAGATGATCGAGCAGTTTTTAACCCAGCCCTAGTGCGCTATGTTTCAGGCGACCCGGCAACGATTGGCCCTATGGTACACAGCCGTCACAGCGGTACTGTTACTGTTGTTCGCCAGTGGTTTTTACCTGTATGTGCGCACCACCCTAGTGGAACGGGTCGATGACACCCTCAACCATGTGGTGGAGATCGTAGAGCGCTCCCTGGTGATTGAACCTGATGTAACAGGGCGACGAATCTTGACCCCAGAGGGCACCCGCTTGGCCGGAGACACGCCCCCCTTGGGGGTGAATGTGGAGGCCAGCTTTCGAGATAATACCCGAGCCGTAGAAGACGACCACATTGACCTGGAGTGGTTTAGCCCCACCGGGCAACTGCTGTGGTCTACCCTATCGGACACGTTGCCAGTGCCCCTGCATGTGAACCCAGCCGGGGAAACGGTGCGGGTAGGGTCTGAGGAGGTGTTTCGCCAGATTACCCAGCGGGTGCAGGCGAATGGTCAGGTGTTGGGCTATTTGCGGGTCAGCCATCCCTGGTTTGAAGTCACCAAACCCAGTCGCCGTTTAATCGTGGACCTGGCCCTGGGGACCAGTCTGATGGTGGGGGCCGTGGCCGCCATTGGCTGGCTATTGTCGGGGATCGCCATGGCCCCAGTGCGCGATTCGTACCAACAGTTGAAACAATTTACAGCCGATGCCTCCCACGAGCTGCGTAACCCGATTGCCGTGATTCAGACCAATGCCCAAGTGGCCCTGGCCGACCCCAATCCCGATCTGGAGGTCCAACAGCAACAGCTGCAGGTGATTGAGCGGCTAACACGACGGCTAGGACGCCTGGTGGACGACCTGCTGTTTTTGGCCCGTCAAGACAGTGGGCTAATGCCCCTGGACCCAGAAGCGGTAGATATTGAGCCGTTGCTCCAGGAGGTCACCGAAGAACAGCAGGTGATAGCTCGCGATCGCGCCATCACCCTGACCCTAAAACCCCAGCTTTTGACCCGCAGTAAAGGGGCTAGCCCCAGACCCTCCCCCCTGATTGTGCCGGGTGATCCTGGTCAGCTCACCCGGCTGTTTACCAACCTGGTCAGCAATGCGGTGCAGTACACCCCTGACCAAGGCCAGGTCACCATTACCCCTCAGAAAATCAAGCAGCAGGGGCACAACTGGGTACAGGTGACGGTAGCGGATACCGGCATCGGCCTGGATGAAGCAGCCCTGGCCCATGTGTTTGACCGTTTTTACCGGGCCGATCCAGCCCGCCTGCGCCAGGGAGATAAAGGAACCGGACTGGGACTGGCGATCGCCAAAGCGATCGTCGATACCCACCGGGGACAGATTAGTCTGGCCAGCCAGCCTGGTGAGGGAACGAGGGTGGTGGTGGTGTTGCCGGGGGTGGGGGAGTGATGGGTGGATGGGTGGATGGGTGGTAGACGCGGAGCGGCTTCCCGAAGGGTAGGGTGGATGGGTGGATGGGTGGATGGGTGGTAGACGCGGAGCGGCTTCCCGAAGGGTAGGGTGGATGGGTGGATGGGTGGATGGGTGGATGGGTGGATGGGTGGATGGGTGGATGGGTAGGGGCGGACCTGTGTGTCCGCCCTGGCGGGGAATTGGAGAGAGGAGAATTTTGGATTTTGGATTTTGGATTGAAACCGTAGGGTGCATTAGCGGTCAGGGTCTGGGTATTGGTAGTCAACCTGGGGCCGCAATGCACCGCTGTTTGTCAGGCAATGGGTGATGAGGTGCCGTCTTCGTTCTTCGAGTAAGCGTCTTGATGAATCAGATGGTGAATGCGTTGGCGAAACAGGCGCACAGCAGCGCGTTGACCGACGGAGCGGCTTTGCTCGATAAAATTGATTTTCCCCCTAGGGATAGGTGGCTGGCAGAGTGGATGAAGCTATCGTTACGATCATCAACAGACATTAAGTATTTTGGGGGCTGAGAAGCAGGCAGGTTAAAATCTAACCAGATTTTTATGCCAAGTCCAGCTCGGGACCTGGGGTTTTCCCCAGATATAATTCCAGGTTTGGGTTTGGTTCAAGTCGATTTTTTCAAGTCGATAATCACCGATTCGATTATCCCGTTCGATCATTCCAACAGTTGGCGACCATAAACATCGTCAGGTTTTCAACCCATCACACCAGGTTCTGGTGTCCAACAGTTTTTTTTCGCCGATATAGCCCTAGACCACGGCTAAGTCCCCACGGGGATCGCTCCTGGGGATCGCAGGTGACTGCAACCACCGTAGGGTGGGCACTGCCCACCATTAGGGAGAAAGTTTTCCAGAAGTCGCCTAAGTCCCCACGGGGATCGCTCCTGGGGATCGCAGGTGCCCAAGGTCACTCTAGTGGTCTATCCAGGTAACGATGACGGGCTGAAAAGGAGATTTCTGAGAAAGACAATCTCTCTTTTTGTCAGCGATCGCAGCTCTCGTAGGGTGGGCATTGCCCACCACTCGGTAGAAAGTTTCCTAGAAGCCACCTAAAGCTCGCGGTTGCAGAACCCCATTATCAGATTCACCGAGCACTAAACGTCCTGCGGCCCTTGATCCCCATCCAATTGCACTAATCGTTATTACCTCAACCTATGGCTGATACACTCCAGCAAACTGTGCCGTCCCAGGCTCCTGGGGATCACAGTACCCATGATGGCTTGATCCCCGCTGTTAGTACGGGGATTTTTGTCTGCGTCCACGGGCATTTTTACCAGCCCCCCCGGGAAAACCCCTACCTGGATGCGATCGAAAAGCAGCCAGGGGCGGCCCCCTTCCACGACTGGAATGAGCGCATCCACCACGAGTGCTATCGTCCCAACGCCTACGCCCGCATCCTCAACGATCGCGGCGAGGTGATTCGGATTGTCAACACCTTTGAATACATCAGCTTCAACCTGGGTCCCACGCTGTTGAGCTGGATGGAACGCTACGACCTGGAAACCTACCAGCGCATCCTGGATGCCGATCGCAATAGCTGCCAGCGGTTGAACGGCCACGGCAACGCGATCGCCCAGGTATACAACCACATCATTTTGCCCCTGGCTAACCAACGAGACAAGCTCACCCAGGTGCGTTGGGGGATCGCTGACTTTAAGCGTCGGTTTGGCCGCGATCCCGAGGGCATCTGGCTGGCGGAGACAGCGGTGGATTATCCCACCCTGGAGGTGCTGGTGCAGGAGGGGATCAAATTCACCATCCTGGCCCCCTCCCAGGTGCAGCGCTGTCGGCCCCTGGTGACCACCCACGGGGAACGGGGGGACTGGCACGAGGTGGGTGGCGGCCAGATTGACCCCAGCCGCCCCTACCGCTGCTTTCTCAAGTATCCCGACGGCAGCCCCGACCCCAGTCGCTACATTGATGTTTTCTTCTACGACGGCCCGATCTCACGGGATATGGGCTTTAACGATGTGCTCAGCTCGTCCCAGCACTTTGCGGGCCGCATTGCCCAAGCCATCCATGGGGATCATCGCCCCTTCCAGTTAATTTCGGTGGCCACCGATGGTGAAACCTTTGGCCACCATCGGGGTGGGGCAGAAAAGGCCCTGGCCTATGCCGTCACCGAAGAATTTCCCCGCCAGGGCTGGACGGTGACCAACTATGCCCACTACCTGGCCACCCATCCCCCCGCCTGGGAAGCCGAGCTGAAGCCAGTGACCGCCTGGAGTTGCTCCCACGGGGTCGATCGCTGGCAAGATGACTGCGGCTGTGGCGGCGGCGGGGACTGGCAGCAGCAGTGGCGGCGACCCCTGCGAGACAGCCTGGACTGGTTGCGGGATCAGCTGAGTCAGGTGTTTGAGCAGCAAGGAGCAGCCTTGTTGAACGATCCCTGGGCGGCCCGGGATGCCTATGTGGCGGTAATGGGCGATCGCAGTGACGACAGCCTCGCCGCCTTCTTTGCCGCCCATCAGGCCCGTCCCCTTTCAGCCACAGAACGCACCACGGCCCTACAGCTGCTGGAAATGCAGCGCCATGCCCTGCTGATGTACACCAGTTGCGGCTGGTTTTTCGATGAAATCTCTCGCCCTGAGGGCACCCAAATTTTGCGCTATGCCGCCCGGGCCATGGACCTGGCCGGCGAGGTGGCCGGGATCGCCCTGGAAGTGGCATTTGTGGAACGGCTGCGGGCGGCCCCCAGTAACGTGGCTACCTTTAAAGACGGGGCTGGGGTGTACCAGACCTTGGTGAAACCCAGCCGGGTTTCACCAGAGCAGGTGGTGGCCCACTATGCCATGGGCTCCCTGTTCAGCGACTACCGCCGGGAACAAAGCCTCTACAGCTACACCGTGGAGCAGCAGGACTACCGCCGTCAGCGCCTGGGGCCTCTGTCCCTAGCGGTGGGCCAGGTGACGCTTACCTCCACCATTACCCGCGAGACCCTGACCTTGGCCTTTGGGGCTTTGCACCTGGGGGGCTGGGACTTCCATTGTGGTATTCGCAGCTTCCGTTCTCGTTTGGACTATACCAAGGCCAAAGACGAGCTGTTTGACGGCCTGGGTCAGGCCAGTGCCGCCCAAACCATCCTGGCGATTAACCGCATCTTTGGCGATCGCGCCTATGGTCTCCAGGACCTGTTCGCTGAAGAACGCCACCGGATGATGCAGTTGCTCTCCCAGGACACCCTGCTGCGGCTGGACCAGCTCTATTCCCAGGTGTACCGCGACAACTATGGGGTGCTGCGGGCCTTCCACCGGGACGGGCTGCCGGTGCCCCAGGAACTACAGGTGGCCGCTGACATCGCCCTCAGCCAGCGTACCCTGGAGGTGCTCCATGCCCTGGAGCGGGAGACCAGCGATCCCAGCAGCAATCCCCTGCGCCAGGGGGAAGAGTACTTAAATGAGCTAGATGCGATCGCCACTGAGGCCAGCTACTTCAATGCTCGCCTATCTTTGCCTGCCGCCAAGCCCATGCTAGAAGGGCTGATCTGGCGATCGGTCTGGCAACTGCTGAGCCATGAACCCAGTGAGTCCCTGGCCGCCGATGTGGATTGGCTGGGGCGGCTGATCGCGTTAGGCGATCGCCTCTCCCTGGGGTTATCCCTAGAGCGCCCCCAGGAACTGTACTACCAGTATCTGCACCGTCAGGTGTTTGACCTGTTGCACCGGGCGGCCCAGGGGATTCAGCTATTAAGGGCAAAGCAACGAGTCCAGGTGTACGACATCCTGCGCTTAGGAGACTACCTGTCGGTGGACGTGGCGGCTGTACGGGACGCCCTGGAAGGCCTATGACCCAGGGACTTTTGCCGCCATCAGGATGCCCTGGCACCCCTGGGATGGCGGCTAGTACGCCGATACAGATCCCAGCGGTTGACTAACGGCGGTGCCCTTCGATAGAGCAGGAAGAAACCCGGTGACGGCGGTTCCTGGGGTTGGTGGGCAGAGCCCACCCTACGATCGGAGCCGTGTTTCTTAGGAGGGTTCTTGGGCTGACTGGCCATTACTTTCGGGGTATCCCAGGGCAGAACCCTGGGATCTTGACATACTCTCTTGAGATAGTACAGATGCTCTAGCCCACCCTCACCCGCAATGTGACACCCCCGCAGCGGTCAGTCGTTGGTTTTGCCATCGTCCTCAATCCAGGTGTCTAGGCGGAGACGGGCGATCGCCTCAATTTGGCCCAGGGCCGTGGCCATTTCTACCTCGACTGGGTTATTCACCCGTTGGGCAAAGTTTTCTAGAATCGAGACTTTGGTATGGCCTGCCACAGCCAGAATAAACGGAAACCCAAAGGTGTCTTTATAGCGCTGGTTTAGGGTTTGAAACCGCTCATACTCAGCCGCACTCAGGTTTGTTAAGCCCGCTTTACTCTGCTCTGCCACAGAGGCATCAGCCATCGTCACCCGAGCCCCGAGGTCGGGGTGGGCCTTGATCAGGGCTAGTTTATCCTCTGGGGACAGCGATCGCACCATGGCCACCATCCGCTGGTGCAAATCGGCCACCGAGGCAAAGGGGCGTTGGTGCCAGACCTGGGCGGCGATCGCCGGAGTAGCTTCAAACGCAGGGCCAATGGCCTCTACAAACTCGGCCTGGGACATGGAGTTGAGTTGGCTGAGGGGGTAGGGCATGGAGGGTTTTAGGAAATCGGTTCTGGGTGCCAAGATCGTATGGGCAGACCGATGGGTCTGTTCTGGGGTGCCTGTTCTGGGGTGCCTGTCCTGGGGTGTCTGTCCTGGGGTATCAGGTTTCAGCACCATACCAAAGCCGCTCGATGGTCGCAGCCACCCTGGCCGAATCAGCATCGGCCCTAAGACATTGGGTGACGTGACCCAGCTTACGGCCTGGGCGGGGGCTTTTACCATACCAGTACACCTGGGCTTGGGGGATAGCCTTTAGGTTGGCCAACCGCTCCTGGTGAGTAGCGTCAGAGGCATCTAGCCCTAACAAGTTGACCATCACCGCCTGATCACAGGTGAGATCGGTGGGGCCAAGGGGGCGATCGCTAATGGCCCGTAGCTGCTGCTCAAATTGGGAGGTGACGCAGGCATCCAGGCTGTAATGGCCGGAATTGTGGGTGCGGGGGGCGATTTCGTTAATCAGCACCTGGTCGTCTTCAGTCAGAAAACATTCAATCGCCATCACCCCCACCAGGTCTAAGCCATTCACTAGGGTGCGGGCCAGGGTGGCCATCCGATCCATCACCGCTGGGCTCACCGGGGCCGGGGCCACCACTCGACGACAGATCTGGTTAACCTGTTGGGTTTCTACCGCCGGGTAAAGGGCCAACTCTCCGCTGACGGAGCGGGCTACCACAATCGCCAATTCTTGCTTAAACGGCACAAACTCCTCCAACAGTACTGGGGCTCGACCGCTGGTCTGCCAAGCAGCTGTTAACTGAGATCGATCGGCCACCACAAACGTGCCATAGCCGTCATAGCCTAAGCGACGAGTTTTCATCACCAGGGGAAACCCCACCGTCTCGGCTTTGGCCAGCAGCACCTCTGGTGCTTCTCCACCGTCTAGGAAAACGTAGCGGGGGTTGGGCAGACCCATCTGCTGAAAAAACTGGCGCTGATGGAGCTTGTCGAGCACCAGGGCCATGAGCTCAAGCCCAGGTCGAAACATCGTTCCTTGCTTCACCAGGGGTTGCAGCCCAGCACAGTCAATGAACTCATTTTCAAAGGTGATCACATCGCACTGGCTGGCCAGCACCGCTGTAGCGTCGACGTCTGTTATGGGGGCCAAAATGGTATGCTGGGCGATCGCCACCGCTGGATCCTCTGGATCAGGGGTCTGTATCACCAACTCTAACCCTAGGGATTTAGCCCCAGGCCCCATCATCCAAGCCAGTTGGCCACCACCAATCACCCCCACTCGCTGAACGGTGGGGGGAGTGTTGTCATCCCTCGCCTGCCCCATACTGCCCCTAATGCTGCTGTGAACCCCTCCAATCCTACTAACTTTGATCACCCTATACCAAGTCCAGTTCGAGATCTGGCGTAATTCCCTACCAGCAGCACTCTAAGTCAGGAAAGGCTGGGGTAACGCAGTCTCAAAATCCTCTCCTGGGAGGGGTAGGGGTGGGTCAGTCAAGGCTCGCATGGCAACTCATAGCAAAGCATTTTGCCCCACCCCGCCCGTTCCTGCAGAACGCTGCGCCAACGGGCACCCTTCCCAAGTAAAGGATGGTGTCATCCCGAACCCAGGTTCGTTTAGTTACAGGACGCCTGCTTCTGGCTCTACCGAGCCTCCCCCAGGGACAGTCATATCTCCACTGGTTCCAACCGCCGGAGCCCCTGCAGGTTCTGATTCTGGCAAGGGAGTAACCACCCCTGGAGGAGTTACGGTGGCAGGCAGCCAGTTCTCTTCAGAGGGCAATGGGGCACTGACTTCGAGGCCGACGGGCTCTGGAGAAGTCGTCCCTAAGGATCGATTGGGCCGACCAATTAGGTTCGGATCGACAATGGCGCTAGGGCCATCAAAGGGGGACTGTTGGGCCAGAGCCCGCCGCAAGTGGGGGCGCAGGGTTGCGATTGGGTCATGGGGTTGATCGGCCAAAGGCCGGGAATCTGGAATGTTGAGGCCGAGAACCAGACGGCTGGTTTGATAAAACCCCTGCAAGTCGAACTCGGCCACCTCAATATCGGTACCGCTCACCAAGGCCATCTGACCACCCAAAAGGGCTATCGTCTGACTGTGATCATTAGTACTTAAGGATATGGGCCCGGCACTGTCGCTGGTTAAGGCCATCACCAGCGTCAGATTGCGCTCGGGCACATAACGGACCACCACCGCTGCATTTTGCAAACCGACAATGGCGTTAGCGGTGTGAATGGCGGTGCGCCCCTGGTCTGGGGGCACAAATAGAGCGGTTGTACCCTGCCTTAATCGCAGCTGCCGGGTTTGGGGCCAAAAATGTAGGCTACTCTGTTCTCCCATGCGGACCAAGGAGCCGTCATTAAACAGCAACTCAGCTTTAGCGGCGACGTTGGTTGTGATTCGATCCCCGGGGCAAAGGCACTCAGCGACCACTGCCGGACGCACATTCCCTGCCACAGACGCTAGGTGTACCTGATTGGTACTGAAGTTAACCCAGGCTCGGGTGAAGGGCACCTCGGCTTGGGCGGACGGTACGCCAATGACCAGTCCTGCCAGTGCCACAGCCATCGAAACAAGGGAACGGAAGGTCATAAACTACCCCAGGGCTGAACCTGGAACAAGGCAACAATAGGTAGACAGAAGGCTCAAGGCCCGCTCATCCTAGGTCTATTATGTTTGCTTTGGCAGGGGCCAGCGACTGTCAGAACTGTCTAACCCATGAATCTTCTGTTTTGATGCGTATTTTTTTGGTAAATGTGGCCTTGATTGTCAGGAATCCAGTCAAGCATCAGTGATTCTACTGATAGTTCAGAGTTGGCTTACCATGCCCTAAGTATGCTCTATCGCCAGGCTTTAATTTCTATTGGGGCTTAGGATGGGGCATAGGGCTGCATCTGGATCGAATTCTCTTTGTTTTAGTCTGGCAGAACCAACCATTGAAACGGCGGATTTACCTAACGTTAGGGGTACCCAGTCTAGGATGGCTCAGTCTTGGCATCGGCATTAGCGCTGGCTACGGCTTGCCTGCCTATGCGGTAGACCCAGTTCCCCTAACCGTATCGACGGACGTAGCCCTCAGTCAACGTCTGACTCCAGAATCAGCGATCGCGCCCTTGGCGGTAGCCCTATCACCTGATGATCCTGACGCTGTCCAAGCTGGGGAGCACCAGCCAGCGTCATCCCCGGATCTGTCTGCCCCGGATCTCCCCTTAGGGGCTGACCACGCCCCGATAGCGGCCTTAGAGCCCGGTCCTATCGTCTCCCCTGCCCATCTAGACCTAGAGGTGAGCTTTGCCCCGACGCAGGGATTTCCCCTAAATGCGCCGCTCTTCACCCCTAGCGAGTCATCGGTGGGACTCAAGCCAGCCCTGGCCCAGGGCCAGGACAATGACGATGATACCGAAGAGCCACCCTTTGAGGGGGTACCACTGGACCAGGACACTGAGCTACCCCCAGGGGATCCTGAGCTGGGGGTGATTCAGGTGCGCAGTCCTTTAGAAGACCCTGACCTGGGGATCTTACGGATTCGTGAGCAACCCCCCTTACTGATTCCTCCCCCAGATGAACCGCCAAAAATTGGCTTTTTAACCGCTCGCTTTTTAATGGGTAGCAGTGACAATATTCTGCTGGTGATTGATGATGTGGGCAACCTCACGGGGGATACGTTTTTCCGTCCCTCTCTCACCTTTGAAGTGTATCCAACCCTAGGTCCAGAAACGACTCTGATTGGCACCATTGACGCGGCCCTACAGCGCTATGGCAGTCAGTCCAGCGTGAATTACGACGACCTGCGGTTTCGGGTTGGCATTCGCCAAGGCCTGTCACCGCGCACCTATGGGCAACTGACGGTCTCTTATCAAGAGCTGTTTCGCCCAGGGCCTAACCGTTTTCGCTTTTTTGAAAATACAGCGATCGCCCTAACCCTCGGTCGTCGAGACCCGCTGACCCCCCAACTCAGCCTAGATACGTACTACCGGGCCGAATATAACGATGCCACGGTGCGGTCAAATTTTGACTCTGGACCTGTATTGACAGATTTCAGCCGCTTTTCCCAAGTGATTGGGGCCTATTTGGCCTATCGGTTTAATCCCCAACTTCAGGCCGGGCTTAGCTATCAAGTCACCCTGGTGGACTACGCCGCCCAGGCGCGCCATGATACGTTTCAGCAATTGCTCGGGCAAGTGGTGTACAGCATTACGCCGACAGTGCGATTGAGTGCCTATGGGGGATTTGGATTTGGCCGATCGTCTGAACCCAGGGTGCGGTTTGATGACACGTTGTTTGGCTTGAACCTGGAAGTCAATTTACCCTTGTTTTAAGGTCATCCCAAACCCGAGATGGCTGACGGGCAGAACCATGCAATTTATAGAACCCAGCACCCTAATGACGTCCTGGGATGGAGGCATGGGGCTAAAGGCTTCCCAGGAGTGTAGACATCCTGCATAATTCAACACAATGTGCTGATGGTTGTGCGTGATGCCCCTCTCCAACTACCGCTTGGTTCTGTCCCGAGTTGCCAGGCGCCTGGTCCATTACATCCTGGTGGGAATCACGGTGGCCTGGCTGGTCATGGTAGGGACGGCGGCAGCGCCACAAGCCAGCCCTGAGGCGGATGATATCACTCCCTCTAGCTACGACTTAGCCCAAGCAAAGCCTTTTAACCAACTTGAGACGTTTCCCGTGCGGCCCCTGCCGACGGCCCCGACCCTGCGCCCCAATGGCGATTGGATCGGGCGCTTGATGCTGCCCACAGAGGCCGACTACGACGCTGATCCTGGGGATTGGGCCTGGCTGGAACTTTGGCACAGCCCAACAGAACATGCCAACTTAGTGGGGCAGCGACTCAAGTTGACCTGGCAGCCGGGGGATATGCGCGATCGCTACGTGGCGGCCGTCACCCGAGATGTGACGTTCAGTGACCAAGCCTATCGCTTTTTGGCCAATGGCAATGTGATGCCGACTCGGCTAAATGGTCGCTCCCAGGTGGGGCCGCTACAGTCATTAGCTGGGGTGCGCCCCCAGGATGATGTCACCGTCCGTTTAACCGAGGTAACTGTCGAACTCGACGGCGATCGCCCGGTGATCCAAACCGCCCTAGAACCGGTGCAAATTACCGGGCGGGAATATGGTCTGGTGCAATTGCTAGGATCCGATGAAACGGTCGATGCCCCCTTACCCCCCGACTGCCCCGGGGAGCCCCCTTGCCCGAGTGAATTTTTTCGGGTGCAATTCTACGATCCGGCTACCCAGGGGTTTACGGGTCCTATCAGTACGGTGCGAATTCCGCAGCAGCCCCGGCTCGGGGGCGATCGCTTTTTCTCCAATCTGCGAGACTTAGCCGATTCCCCCGCTGGGGTGGCCGGGTGGTACATCTATGGGGCGCGGGATCCAGAAGGCGTTTTCACGGTGCAGTCCCTCAAGCCCCGGGCGTTATTTCAGCTAGACCCGGATCGAGTCGTGCTGGGGCGTAGCGCGGGTTTAAATTACATTGACCGGGGCAACTGGCAAGATACCCCCCAGCGCCAGGGCACCCTGCAACGGGTTTTGCTGGCCCCTGCGGGGGACCCGGCCCCCCAGAACCAGTGGCAAGCAGGGGACTATGCCCTGCTGATTCACCTGTTTGGCGGCATTGGCGGGGAAAAGGCGGAATTTTCTCCCCTGGGAACGGTTGCTGGCCACTTTGCCTATGGCCTGGTGCGGGTGGTGCGCGAGCCCCTGACCAACGAGTTACAGTTCGACATCAAGTACCAACAAATTTATGCCCAAAACCCCAATGGTATTGCCTCGGGCACCCACGACTGGATCGACTACATCGGCGATATGCAGCGGGGGTGGTTGGGGGTTCGGCCGGTGTCAGATATTGTCGTCAAGCTAGATGCCTTTATTACCCCGTTTCAGTTTGGCGATACCCAGATCTCTCTGTTTCGGGAATTGCTGCTACAAACCCAAATCATTGCCGCCCGCTATCGGGTTGGCGACGGCACTGGCGTGTCTGCAGTTACCCCAGCGGCGTCCTGTGTGCAAGATTCCAACCAGGCGTTGTTTATTGCCATGCAGCAAATTCGGCGGCAAATTGAAAGCCACCCAGAGATTGTCACCTGGGTGCAGCAGCACCCTGATAGCCCTGAAGCCCAGCGGGCCAAAGACTTTGTTGCCCTAGGAGAAGCCTTAGAAGCGATGCTGGTGCCCTACGGGGTGGTGCGGGCGGATTGGCAAACCAACGCTGAGACCCTGGCGGCAGTCGAGTCGGGGGGAGATTTCATCAGCAGTCCTCGGCTAACCAGTGGCGTATTAAGTTGGCAGACCATGATGCCCCGCTGGGGCCATGACCAAGTGGCTCGCATTTTCTTGCAGCACGGGGCACAGCTCTGGTTCTTACGCACCAATATGGTGGGCGGCTTTGACCCAGGGGTGGAACCCATCGCCCCCACGACCCTGATGGGGGGCATCCCAGTCGTCGGTCGGCTGGTGCAGCGACTGGCCGACGCTTTTGCGGTTTGGCCTACAGGGCCAACCATCACCATCACCCTGGGCACATTGGCCCTTTATGCCGCTTTAGCCATTCCTGTGGGGCTGCGCAATGGGTTCTTGCGGTGGCAGGTTGTCCGGCAACACCCGCTACTGGTGTTGCTGGGGCTGCTGCGAATTGCAATTTTTCCGGCTTTAGCAGAAGAAATTGTGTTTCGGGTGCTGCTGCTACCCCACCCGGTGGAAGGGGTGCCGGTTGGTATTTGGCTGCTGTGGGGGCTCCTCAGCTTGGGGCTGTTTATGCTGTACCACTGGGTGATTGGCAAAACCGTTTACCGCTCAGCCTGGGTCACCCTGTCAGATCCACGCTTCATCGTGCTGATGGGCTGGTTAGGCATAGTGCTGATTGGCCTGTACGGAATTACCGGTTCCCTGTGGCTGGTCACCTTTGGGCACTGGGCGGTAGTGGCCGTATGGATTTATATCCTGGGGGGCTATGCCCGCCTGGCACCCCAAGCTCCTGCCCCGGCCAGCCCCTAAGCTAGGTCTATGAAACCTGGGGTAGGAGCACCTCGATTCCCCAGCTTTGCAACCCAATGCGCCATGATCCCCGGATACTCCTAGAATGACCAATAGCTCATGGCTAATTGCGGAGGGTCCTGATCATGCTGAAGTTATCGTCACTGATTTCCATTGGCTGTCTGATGGGGGTAGTTTTGCTCGCAGGGGGCACACCAGCACTCGCCCAGCCCTGCATGGTGGACTGTGGTTCGGGACAAATTCAGTTCACCCCTGGGGATGCCGTCACGGTACAGGTGGTCAATCGCAGCACTGTGCAGGTGGCGGTGGAACAACCGCCCATGATTGGGCCTCGGACCCTGCGTCCAGGAGACACCACAGAGTTGGGGTTTGGCTGGGGCACTACACCAAATATTTCCATGTTTCTCTGGGCGTTGAGGGACCAACCAGTGCGGGTGCGCCTGGGTCGCCCTGTGGAGACAACCCTGACGGTCGAGATCTATAACGCCCCCAGTGAACCCAGCGATCGCTCCGTCTACATCGAAAATGATGGTCGGGTTTCAATCAAATAGCATGTGCCACAACCCAGTTTCACTGCTACACTCACAGGCAAATTCCGTCAGAGAGTATTGATCCTTTGTCCATGCTGGAGCGTCGCCGTTACCGTTCACTGCCCCTTAAGCGCAAAAAACGCCAACGCCAGCGGCAACGTCAGCGGCTGTCAGCCCTGTTGATGATCGCCCTGGTGGGTAGTACCCTGCTGCTGGCCGCTTTCCGCAGTGCCAGTGGCTACTGGCGTCAGCCGGTGTTACTATCCCAGCGGCCAGTGGGGCAAATCGTCAGCCGAGCCGAGTTGGCCACTGGCATTCGCCAAATTCAGACGGCCAATGGACGCCCCACCCTCAACCCCCTACCCCTGGCTGAGGAAGTCTGGGATTGTGAAGTGGTGGTAATTGGCGGCACCTTGGGCGGCATAGCGGCGGCCGCCCACGCCATGGACACCGGGGTCACCACCTGCACGATTGAGCTCACCCCCTGGCTAGGGGGACAGGTGAGTTCCCAGGGGGTCTCAGCCATTGATGAATCCCGGGCCATGCGCTGGCGGCGCAATTTTTCCCCTAGTTGGGAAGCCTTTAAAGCCCTAATCAAGCGCCAGCCCGTTTACTTGCCCGAGTGGACAGGGCTGCCGGGGCAAATGGCTGTCAACCAAGTGAATAGCTGTTGGGTGGGGGAGTTGTGCTTTAGTCCCAGGGCTGGGGCGACCGCCGCTGAAATGTTACTGCGCCAGGCCGCAGCCTCTGCACCTAACAGCCGCTGGTCCACGTCCACGGCGTTTAAGGGGGCTGCCTTTGACACCACTGGACGTAACATTACGGCGGTATACGGGGTTAGGCGGATTCCTCGAGATCCTGACTATGTGCCTACGGGTCGGCTGTCCCAAGAGTTGGAGGCCTGGTACGACTGGTCCGACGACGATGTCTACAATAAGGTTCCGATTCGGCTACAGCCCCCCCCGGGGCGGCGAATGATCGTGATTGATGCCACTGACACCGGGGAACTGGTGGGTTGGGCTAATTTCCCCCATCGGCTTGGCTCCGATGCCCAATCCTTTACCGGTGAAGTTAACGCCCCGCCTAAGGATAATCCCGACTGTACCCAGGCCTACACCTATCCGTTTGTGCTGGCGACGTTAAGCGATCGCGACACCAGCCTGAAAACCCTCAATGCCCTAGATTCCCCCTTAACCCGCGATCAACATCGCCAGGAATTTGACTTAGAAGGCTTTCCCTTCTTTAACTTTGGCAGCGTCTTTAACTATCGCCGGATCGTCAGCCAGGTTCCCGGCGCCGCCAACGTCAATGTCACCCGTCCTGGGGAAATGTCCCTGATGAACTGGAACAAAGGCAACGACTGGCACTTTATGGACCCCCCCCTGGTGTTGACCGATGAAGACTTGCGCCTCAGCGGTCAACGGCAAAACTGGATGGGGGGGCTGTCTACAGAATCCCTCAACTATGGGGAACTGCATGCCCTAATGTTTGCCGAATGGCTGATCGAAACCGAAGCCACCTCAAACTTACCCCTGTCCCTGTTGACCGGCGAAGACGCACCGCTGGGTACCCAGTCAGGCCTGAGTATGGTGCCCTACATTCGGGAGGGCCGACGAATTTTAGGGCGCCCCGCCTATGGCCAGGAAAGCTTTATGGCGGTGGAGGCCGACTTGCGGGAAGACATGACCGGTGGCCGTGACTTTAGCCCCACTGCCGTCGCCCTGGCCCACTACGACATTGACATTCATGGCTGTCGCTACCGGGAGTGGCGGCCCTCCTACGAGGCGGCAGGGGCTAGCATCAAAGAGTTTGTGGTGCGCCCTTTGCAGATTCCCCTAGAGGGCATCGTTCCCCAGGGGGTCGATAACGTCTTGATCGGGGGCAAAAGCATTGCTGTCAGTCACATTGTCAATGGTGTGACTCGGGTGCATTACGGGGAATGGAGTATTGGCGGAGCCGCTGGGGCCACAGCGGGGTGGTTGCTGCGCCACGGCAAACCCTACGATCTGACCCCGGCCCAGGTGGTGGCCACCGGACAAATGCCTGCCCTACAAGCATTTTTGGTGGAGCAAGGACTCCGGTTTACCTGGTAGGAAACTTGATTGGGGTATTCCCCTTTGATTTTTCTCTACTGCCTGCGGAAACCTTGAAAAAACTATAGATTAGTTATTTAGGTAACTATAGGAAAAAGGCGAGGACACCCACATGCGGGTATTGTTAATGACTGGCAAAGGTGGCGTTGGTAAAACATCTGTCGCTGCCGCCACCGGGTTACGTTGTGCTGAACTGGGGTACAAAACCCTGGTGCTCAGCACTGACCCAGCCCATTCCCTGGCCGATAGCTTTGATCTGGAGCTCAGCCATGATCCTCGTCTGGTGCAGCCCAATCTGTGGGGGGCTGAACTGGATGCCCTACGCGAGTTAGAGGGAAACTGGGGCTCGGTGAAGCGCTACATTACTGACGTATTGCAGGCCCGAGGGTTAGAGGGTATTGAGGCGGAAGAACTGGCGATTTTGCCAGGCATGGATGAGATTTTTAGCTTGGTGCGGATGAAGCGCCACCATGACGAGAACGAATACGATGTCTTGATCATTGATTCGGCCCCGACGGGGACGGCTCTGCGGTTGCTCAGCTTGCCGGAGGTGGCAGGTTGGTACATGCGTAAGCTCTATAAACCGTTTCAGGCGGTTTCAGAAGCGCTGCGGCCCCTGGTCGAGCCTCTGTTTCGCCCGGTGGCTGGATTTTCGTTGCCCACGAAAGAGGTGATGGATGCCCCCTATGAATTTTATGAGCAGCTCATTGAGCTAGAACAGGTGCTGACCGACGCCACGACCACTTCAGTCCGGCTGGTGACTAACCCGGAAAAAATGGTGATTAAAGAATCCCTGCGGGCCCACGCCTACCTCAGCTTGTATAACGTCGGCACCGACTTGGTGATTGCCAACCGAATTATTCCTGATGCGGTGCAGGATCCGTTCTTTCAGCGGATGAAGGAAAAGCAGCAGCAGTATAAACAGGAAATTTATGATGATTTCCGGCCGCTGCCGGTGAAGGAAATTCCTCTATTTGCAGAAGAGTTGTGTGGCCTAGAGGCCCTACAGCGGCTTAAAGATACCCTCTATGGGGACGAAGACCCGACCCAGGTGTACTACAAAGAAACCACCCTGCGGGTGCTCCAGGACAATGACACCTATAGCCTGGAGTTGTATCTGCCGGGGATTCCTAAGGATAAGATCGAGCTGAGTAAGTCGGCGGATGAGCTGAATATTCGCATTGGCAACCACCGCCGTAACCTGGTGCTGCCCCAGGCCCTAGCGGCCCTACAGCCAGCCGGGGCCAAAATGGAGGATGACTATTTGAAGATCCGGTTTGCCACGGCGGGCTAGCGCCCCGACTGGATGTAATCCAAAATCCCCTGGGCGATCGCCTGTCCCATCTGAGCCTGCCACTGGGGATCCCGTAACTTAGGCGCATCCGTCGCCCCGGTCACAAAGCCAATTTCGATCAGGGCGGCGGGCATAGAGGTGCGGCGCAGCACAAAGAAGCGAGCCTGCTTCACACCGCGATCGTTCATCGGCACGGTGCCCAGGACCCGTCGATGCAGCACCGAGGCCAGGCGATGTCCGGCATCGGAAAAATAGTAGGTTTCCAGGCCATTCACCTCGGGCCGCTGCATACTGATGGCATTGGCGTGGATGCTGACAAAAATGGTGGCGTTGGCGGACTCGGCCATATCCACCCGGGGTTGGAGGTCCAGGGTTTGGTCGCTCTGGCGGGTCATTTGAACCGCAATCCCTTGGGCCCGCAGGGCATTAGCCGTGTGATGGGAGACGGCCAACACCACATCTTTTTCCCGCAGGCCACCGATGCCCACGGCCCCTGGGTCGGCTCCCCCATGGCCTGGATCGAGCATCACTACGATGCGATCGCGGCTGGGTTGAGTTGGAGCAGGCTGTTGGGGGGCTGGGGAAGCGGCGATCGCCGCTGGGGGGGGGGCCGCCTGGGCAGGCTGGGTCTGGGCCGAGTTAAACATCGGCAACACAACGGTAGTGGGAGCCGTAGCAATCTGACTAGCCGGCATACCCACCGGAGTTAGCCAAATACCACCGGAGACTAAAGAGACCTGCCAATCAGGGCTGGCGGCGTCCAAATTCAAGATCAGGCGCACCGCCGGTGGATTGGTGGAAAACTGAGTCACCGCCCAGTGGTGGATACCATAACGCCCCTGGGGCAACGACTGGGGGCTTAACCCCTGAGGAATGGCGGCATCCAATAAATCAATCACCAACTGCCGCACCTGCTGTTCGTTGCGGGTACGGTACACCTGAATCTGGGGTGCAGCCCCCTGCATGGGTACAAAAAATCCCTCCTGGGTCACCTGCACCCCCTGCACCACCGTCGCAGAGCGAGAGACCGGGGCATGGGTGACCTGGTTACGGCTTAACAGCGGCGGTAAGGCGCTAGCCGGATCAGCCGCAGACGAACGGCTAGGGGAAGATGGCGGTGGGGGTGAGGCCTTAGGGGCAGCCGTCTGGATCGCACTGGGCAGCTGCACCACCCACTGGTGGCTGGTCATCCCCCATACTTTTACCTGGTGTGGGTCTAAGCTATAGCTGGGATCGAGTTCTAGGACCATGCGAGTGGTGCGAGCGTCCGCCTGCATCACCCGTACCGCCGTAACCGCCCCGCCAATGAACTGGTTCCCCACCGCTTCGTCAGTCACAATGCCTGGTAGGTCAATCACCAGCCGCTTGGGATGTGGCAGCAGGCTCACCTGAGGCTGCACACTGCTGTCTGTCGTAAACATAAACCGGTTTTGGCCAGTGTCAAATTCCCAGGTTTGCAGCCGCGCTGTAGCCTTAGCGGGCAACCCACCAAACAGGCATACCCCAGCTATGCTGACCATCCCAGTAAAAAGCTGTTTAAGCCGCAATCGCCTGTTCCCCATGCACCACAGCGACCCAGTTGTACCCAAGCCATCCCAGGGCCAGGGCCAGGGGATGCTCTCAGGTATCCGTGTAAGGCGATGTCTGAGACCACCAGAGCGTTGCCAGGGCAGACACAGCCCTGGGGAGCACGGTTCCCAAAAACCACCTTAAGCGGTCAAATCAACTGAATCGGCTTAGATATTAGCTCACTTTCCTCAGCTTGAATCGCAATTAGCTGCTCCAGAGCCTGTTGCAGGTCCTGGGTCAGGGTATCGACAGCGGTTTTCGCCGCCCGCCGGGATTGGCTATAATCAGGCCAGCGCTGGCTGATATCCATCGGTTCGCCGATGGCGATGATAGCGTGACGACGACCTAGCTGCGGTCGCCGGGGAATCTTAGTCCCTTTCACCCGCTCCACCAGGTCAAACAAAATTAGCGTGGTTTCCGCAAATCGCTCAAAGCTGGGGTTATCCCTCACGTAATGGCCACTCACAGCCACAAAACTTTCCACCAAGCGCATATGCCGCAAGTGTAGGGTAGCGGCTTCAGCAATCCAGTCCGCTAACCCGCGATCAAAGGCCGAAAGCTGGTTCAGGTCGTCAATATCTTCTCGGTAGATGTAGGTCCACCCGGCCTCTTCTAGGCGGCGGCAGCGAGTGACCAGGGTGCCGGTGCTGGGCAGGCCAAAAAAGTCTTCTCCTACCTTCAAAGACACCTCTAACACCTGACTCAACCGCTGGGCCAACCGCGCGGGCTCTGTGTCGGCTTTGGGGTCAGGCTCGGGGGGCCACAAGCTGCCGTAAAACCGCTGATAAAACCCTTCCATGCGAGCCAGGAGGTGTTGACCCAATGTCCACAACCGCTGGTAGTACTGGTCTATGGTAGCTTGCCCAGGGTAGTCAAAGGACTGCACCGGTAAGCCACAGTCAGCCTCTAAGCGACCCATCAGACGATCGAGCGCCTGCCAGTCGGGGTTGGGATAAACATAGCGCAACCCCACCGGTAGCAAGACAACGGTTTCCGATCGCCCCGCCTTGTGCAAATCCTCCACAGCCCAAAAGGCCATCTGTGCCGTTCCCGGCTCTAGTTCGCTAATCACTTCCCCATGGCCGTTGGTGGCGCCCTCGGGGGCAATGGTGACCGGAAAGGGGGCATGCAGAATTTGCTGGCGCACTGCTTTCAGAGCTTTAAGATCCAGCCGCCGCCCCCGATGCACTGGAATGCCCCCCAGACTGGCAAAAAACCACTTAAGCCAGGACCCCGCCCATAGGGACATGCCCCGGTCGTACATAAAAAAACTGTGGATCGGTCGTTTGAGGGAAAAGCCACACCGCTGGGCCGTCTGGGGCACCAGCCGAGAAAACAGGTATGACAAACACATGGGGTCATCCACCTGACCGTGGCGAAAGGCCAGAATAAGCCGAATTTGCCCCGCCTGAAACTGTTGCCAACAGCGAGCTAACACCTCTGGGTTAGGGCAGGTTACTGGCCAGATGCCCGCCGGTAACCATGGCCGTAGCCGAATCCGTAAGAGGATCGGCAGCAACAGATAACTGCCCCGCACGACCCAGGCTCGATAGTGGGGCGGAATAAAGCGAAGCGGGGGCTGTACCCCAGGGCGATCGGCCAAAAGAGACTCCTACGTAGGACACTCCCAATGTATAGCAAAAGGCAAAAGACAGCTTTGCTGGATACTGGCTCAACCCATGATCCGGGTACAGGCTATTGTCTATGGTTTAGAAGCTGGAAACATTGCCATTCTTAGCATCTAACTTTTAGAGTTTTTACCAGACTGATACCCGATCTTAGGGGGTTGCTTCAATTGTCCAGGCGTCAACCGATTACACTTATATAAAGCGTAAGTTTTGATCCAGTTGCGAATTACCTATGAATTTTCTAGCCAAGCTGATTCCCGGTCGGGCCGACCAGGCCACCCTCCCCAAGCGCAGTCGTCGAGTGGGGGGAGTCGAGCTGAAATCTGAAGCAGAGCTAGAAATTATGCGTCAGGCGGCCCGGATTGTGGCCACTGTGCTCAAAGAAATTGAGGCCATGGCCCAGCCTGGCATGTCCACCGCCGACCTAGATGCTCACGCCGAGCAACGTATCCGCGCCATGGGAGCGACCCCCAGCTTTAAGGGGTACCACGGTTTTCCCGCCTCCATCTGTGCCTGCATCAATGACCAGGTGGTGCATGGCATCCCCAGCAAACGTCAGGTTATTCGCCGGGGAGACCTGCTTAAGGTGGATACTGGGGCTTACTATAACGGCTTCCACGGTGACTCTTGCATCACCATTGCCGTGGGGGAGGTGTCAGCGAAAGCCAAAAAGCTGATGACGGCAGCGGAAGCGGCGCTCTATGCAGGGATTAGTCAAGTGAAACCTGGCAACAGCCTCTTGGATATTGCTGGAGCGATCGAAGACTGCATCACCAGTTATGGCTTTAGCGTCGTGGAAGATTTTACCGGCCATGGGGTAGGGCGGAACTTACATGAAGCCCCCTCTGTGTTTAACTTTCGCACCCGCCAGCTGCCCAATGTGAAGCTGCGCCCTGGGATGACCCTGGCGATTGAGCCCATCCTCAATGCGGGCTCAAAGCAGACCCGTACTTTAAAAGACCAGTGGACTGTGGTCACGGTGGATCGCTCGTTGTCAGCTCAGTTTGAGCATACGGTGCTGGTCAGCGAAACCGGCTACGAAATTTTGACCGATCGCAGTCAAGTATCCCTAGCACTGGCTTCGTAAGCAGATTTCCCTCGGGTGAAGTACATCGTGGGATCCCTCCTGGGATCTAGAACTCAGCCAAGGCGTACCTCACTCCATCGGGAATTGCTACCAAGAAACCGTCCCGCTTTAAACTGTTACCTGATGCCAGCCATTAAACCCTTGCCCTGAGCCGCTCAAGTAGATTGTCGGGGTCCAAACAGCCGCTTTGACCATGGTTGACGTCTGTCTCTACTTCCAGGGTATAGGCCCGAGGATCTGCAGCTTGGGGGAAAGTATGGGTGCGAACCCGATTCATCACCAGGCGGTCTAATTCGCCATAGCCGGAACTCTGTAAAACAACCGGCCGAGCCTGGGTCTCCCCAGCGGGGTTAACCACCGCGCCAATTTTGGCTGTGCCTGGCGTTTCGGGTAGGCAGGCCCGTTGGTAGTAGGTCACTGAGAGAGTGTCTGGGTAGGCTTGGGGTACCCCATTAACCAGATCGGGGTGCTGCTGCAGGGCCGTAGTCCACTCGTTCAAGTTGGCTTCGTAGGCGGCTGGGCTAGCTGCTTCAGCATCGTAGACAAACCGCTCTTGAATGGAGGCAAGTGCCCGCTCAATCTGCGCTTGGGGAAGGTTGAGGCTTTGCCCATGGGCTAGCAGCTGCTCCCCTAGGGAGGTGTCAAACAGGGGTTGACTAGGGGCCGTAGACGAGGCCGGGGGCGGGGTGTCGGGGGGCTCTGCCAGCGTCGGTTCTGGGGGGGTAGCTGGGGTGGAGTCTGGGGACGAGGTGGCTGGGGGCGCTGCGGTAGCGGGCGGGGCAGGCTGCGGGGCAGGCGATCGCGCTGGGGCAGCTGCGGGCCGTTGCCTGACTGGGGTTGGAGCCCCTACCTCTGTCGGCGGGGCGGTTGGGGCAGCTTGGCTGGGGACTGGGCTAACGGGTAAGGGGGGCTCAGTCGAGCGATCGTCGGGGGGCACCCGGGTAATGGTGACACTGTCTTGCTCGGGGTCGGGCCCAGGCATGACCGCCTGATCAGCGCCACCGATGGGCAACAGTAACAACACCCCATGCAACCCCAGGGACATTAACAACATGGGGGCCCAGAGTATTTGCCACAAAGGTTTAGCGGTGTCAGGGGTGGTCGATGGAAAGGGAACAGGCATACCAAAATAGCGTTAGTTCGACTTGGCTGGTGCTTGGGGACGATTAATAATGTCGTCGATCACATTGTCCACAGCAGTAGTAAGGCGATAGTTGATGGGATTACTGGCCCGAGAAATGATCACAATTTCGTAGTACCCGGTCTGGGGTAGCTCACCCGCCCAAGTATTTTGGCTACTGTTGTTCAGCAGATAGGGCACCGCTTCATCGGGCAAGGGCACAAAAAATGAGAGCCGAGTCGAGTCCGGGGGAGCCTGTAAGTTAAGTCGCATCAACTGTTCGGCACTGAGGTTGAGGATATAGACAGTGCCATGCCCTGGGGATAGGGTTCCCTGCACCTGCTGGCTAAAGCTATCTGGTTCAAACTGAATCTCACTCAGGATCTCTCCTGTTTCCATGGCGGTCACTTGATCCTGGGCCAGGGCAGACCAAATTTGATCCACTGGGGTTTCCACAAACCCTTCGGCGGCCCGATCGGGAAAAATCTGGGCGAAGCGGGCGTCGGTCAGATCGTAGAGGGCACGGCTACTGACATACATCTGGTTGACCTGACGTTGCCAGCGATCGCGATCGCTGGGGTTATAGCGCCCTAGCCGACTGCGGGCATCGGTGCTCAGGTTAGTCTCCAGCAGGTCGAGATTGGCCTCGGCGATCGCATCCCATTCTGCTCGTAGAGCTTCGTCCTCGGGTTGGTCGGTGAGGGGATTGCCCTGCCGTTCTGGGTGCTGCTCAAAAAAGAACTGGTCAGTCAGTTGGGTTAGATAGGTCGGATCAACATTCAGCGCCAGGGCGCGATCGCGAATGGCTTGCTTCCGGGCTTGCTCCGCTTCGCTAAACGCAGGATTCTCGGTATCGTCTAGGGTGTCTTCACGGTTCACAAACCCTAGCTCCAACGCGGGCAACCACCACCACAGCCCCCCTAACACCGCCACCACCACGAACAGGACCCCCAGGGCGGGCCAAAATCCTGATGACGATCGCTTTGGGGGTACCGCCCTGGGGGGTGCGGCCAAGGTGGCCGTAGGATCATAGGTCGGTGGCGGAACCACGGCCCTAGTGGGCGGCGGCGGTGGGGGTTCCAGGGGGGGCGGCGGTGTCATCGGCTGCATCCGCACCGGCATGGGCTGATTTAGGCTGGCGGGCATTGAAGTCGGCTGGGCTAAGTTCAGGGCGGCCATCACCTGTCCGGCGGTGACGTAGCGATCTCGAGGGGTCTGGGCCACCATCCGCTCTAGCACCTGGCGCACGGTGGGGGACAAGGACACCTGATCCGGCCAGGTCCAGGACTGGGTGCGCTCGTCATAGAGTTGCTCTGGCTCTTTGCCAGTCAGCAACACCAGGGCGGTCATGCCCAGGGCGTACAAGTCAGTGGTGGGGTCAACCCGACCCGTTTCTAGCTGCTCTTCTGGAGCGTAGCCCCCCTCCCCCAGCCGGGTTACCTGCCCCGAAACCGACTGATAGGGGTCAGGCACCCCCAGCTGGTGGCGCACATTCACCACCAGTTGCTTGACACCGCCAAAGTCAATCAACACCGGACGGCCATCGGCATTACGCTGGACCAGGTTATCGGGGGAAATATCCCGATGGACGATGCCAATGCTGTGCAGGTATTGCAGTACCGGCAGCAACTGCATCAGCAGGCGAGTGACCTCCGCCTCCGAGAATGGGCCATCATAGGCGATGCGGCGATTCAGCAGCTCACGGTAGGTGGGACCTTCCACATAGTCCTGTACCAAAAATAGACGACCCTGGTCCCGCAACAGCTCCCGGAAGCGAGGGATCTGCGGGTGGTTGAGCTGGTAGAGAATGCCTGCTTCCCGCTCGAACAGCATTTGAGCCTTATCTAAGGCTGGTTTGCCCTCCACCTGGGGGTTAAATTCTTTAAGGACGCAAAGTTCTTGAAACCGATGCACATCCTCGGCCAGGTAGGTGTCGCCAAAGCTGCCCTGACCCAGCTGCCGCAAGATCCGATAGCGGCCCCCAATTAACCCTTCTCCCTGTTCTGTGCCGTCCATAACGTTGTGTTGCTAACCCTAGCGGTTGTCAATAAACCAGATCCAAGTCCAGACCGAAACCAGATCCAAGTCCAGACCTGGAGTTCTGCCTGTGGAAAACTCCCGATCCCGAGCTGGACTTGGTATAGATCTTAAACAGCCCTGTCACAAATTAGCGCCATCCTACACTACCTTGTGAACGGCTAATGTTGAGTCGCCTCAACCCACAACCCGGAACGTTTCTGAACGGCCCTCGGTCAAGCAGATGCATGCTTGGTTTTGCTAAGACTGCGATCGCTAAGCCGAAGGCAGTTGGTTACAGCAACGTTTTGGGGGTGGGTTTTTCCATAGGACAACACCCATTGATGGCAGCGCATACAACCGTTAGACAACCGTCACCCCGATGCCACCGCTATGGAGAGAGGGTAACCATTAATTTCCAGTCTGATGGGGCGTTAATGGTGTCTAGTCGGTGTGTTTTCCCGCTGCAAGTCATTGATTTGGGAAAAAACGCGTCCAACATCAAACAGTTGTTGGACGCCGTCGAACAGCAGGTCTTACCGCAGTCACTGTCAAAAACCAGCTAATTAGCGCTATTTCCCAGTCTTGATCAGCTTTAACTGGGGTGGATGCTTCACTAATTCAGTGCTATAGCGAGGAGCTCAACGATGAAAATTTTAGGGTTTGGCGCTGGTGTACTCGGCAGCCTATATGCTGCTCGCCTCCAGGAAGCTGGTCATGAGGTAGCGTTGTTAGCTCTGGGGCAACGTTATGCAAAACCCACATCGTTACGCTTTACAGCCCAGTGTCAGCTAGAGCCTGACAAAAGTCCAGCAGTTGTTGGAGCTTGTCACCCAACTGCCGCTGTCGCTGCTGAGCGGTGACCGACTGCCGGGCCGCCTGCAAAAACGCCACATCCATTCCCAGCAGGCGAAAGGTGCGGTTCATCTCAGTCAGAATGGGCTGAAGATTGGGGGCGGCATCGGCGCGATCGCCCAGGGGGAGCACCTGGGTTTGAAACTGCTGCTGGGCTTCCAGAAAGCGCTGCTGCAACAATTGGCTGTCGGGGTTAGCCTGTTGCCCCAGCGATCTCAGCTGATTCAGCCGGGTTTGTAAGGTTTGAATTAAATCTATCGCCATAAACGCGGGGATCAGTAACAATTTGGCTTAAAGGTTCACGCTCCTGGAAACAAATGTTAAGGTTAATGAATAACTGTCTTTCAACTAATGCCCCTCAATAAGCATTTGTTGCGGCTTAACTAACCACAGAAACATTTTCTCTGGTTATGGTGTAGTTTATCTCTATCTTGAATACCTGACATCTGACACAGAACATTTGTACGATCTGTGCTTAGGTTTCATACCACTACTCTTTTTTTAGAGTGATTTAAGCGTAAGTTGACTCCTCTTTCGAGGCTAGGTTTCTGGCACCCATAACCTGGTACCCACAGCAAGGGTACCGCCATCTGGTCAATTCAGCATCGAGGTCAATGCTCTGCCAAGACTGATACTATTTCACCCTAAGTTCTTTCGTCGCATCCTATGACAGCAACGGTTCATTCCCCGCTTCCCACCGACTGCCCCCTCCCTGGGTGGCTTAAAACCTGTGTGCTGACCCACCATGGGGATCACCCTGATGAACCCAGCGCCGATGTGGACGATAAATCGAATAGTTCCCTGGTGTGCCGGGCCTTTGAATTTGCCCACGAACTCCATCAGGGGCAGTACCGGGCCTCGGGCGAACCCTACATCTGTCATCCGATTGCGGTAGCAGGGCTGCTGCGGGATCTGGGGGGAGACAGCGCCATGATCGCCTCCGGCTTTCTCCACGACATTGTCGAAGATACTGACATTACCCCAGAGGAGATTGAAGCAGAGTTTGGCAATGAAGTGCGGCAGCTAGTGGAAGGGGTCACCAAGCTGTCTAAATTTAATTTTGAAAGCAAAACCGAGCGCCAGGCCGAAAACTTTCGCCGCATGTTTCTGGCCATGGCCCAGGATATTCGGGTGATTGTAGTGAAGCTGGCCGATCGCCTGCACAATATGCGCACCCTAGAGCACCTGAACGATGACAAGCGCCGCCGCATTGCTCGGGAAACCATGGAAATTTTTGCCCCCTTGGCCAACCGCCTGGGGATTGGACGGTTTAAGTGGGAATTGGAGGATTTGTCCTTTAAGTACCTGGAACCCCACGCCTACCGGCAGATGCAGAAGCACATCACCGAAAAGCGGGCCGATCGCGAGGCTAGATTAGTGCAAGTGGCGGAAACCCTGCGCGATCGCATGCACCAGGCCGATATTCAAGTGGTCGATGTCAGTAGCCGTCCCAAGCACCTGTATGGCATTTACCGCAAAATGGAGCGGCAGCGGAAAGACTTCACCGAAATCTATGACATTGCCGCCATCCGCCTGATTGTGGGCACCAACGAAGAATGCTATCGAGCCTTAGCCATTGCCCACGACGCCTTTCGTCCTATTCCTGGCCGGTTTAAAGACTACATTGGCTTGCCCAAGCCTAACCGCTATCAGTCGCTACACACCGTTGTCATTGGCCCTAAAGGTAAGCCCATTGAGGTGCAAATTCGCACCCTAGAAATGCACCACATCGCTGAATACGGGATTGCCGCCCACTGGAAGTACAAAGAAACTGGAGCTTCCAGTAATGCCCGCATGACAGCGGATGATGAAAAATTCACCTGGCTACGGCAGCTCCTAGAGTGGCAGAACGACCTCAAAGATGCCCAGGAATTCTTAGAAAACGTCAAGGGCAACCTGTTTGATGAAGATGTCTATGTCTTTACCCCCGATGGGGATGTCATGCCCCTGAGTCGGAGGGCAACACCGGTAGATTTTGCCTATCGCATCCACACCGAGGTGGGGAATCACTGCTCTGGGGCGCGGGTCAATGGTCGCATCGTCACCCTTGACACCCATCTGGAAAATGGTGACATTGTTGAGATTTTGACCCAAAAGAATAGTCACCCCAGCCTCGACTGGCTAAACTTTGTGGTCACCCCCAGCGCCCGCAACCGGATTCGTCAGTGGTACAAGCGATCGCACCGGGATGAAAACATTGCCCGGGGCCGTGAACTACTGGAAAAAGAGTTGGGCCGCAATGGCTTTGAAGCCCTGCTTAAATCGGAACCCGCCCAGATGGCGGCAGAACGCTGCAATTACCAAACCGTGGATGATTTGCTAGCAGGTCTAGGCTATGGCGAAGTCACCCTCAGTCTATTCGTCAATCGCCTGCGGGATGCGGTCAAGGCTCAGCAGCCCCTAGAACCGGTTTCCCCAGAGGCCTCCCTCGACAGCTCTGATCAGTTTCTGGCCGGGGCGGTCACCAGCTCCCACAAGGCTCAGCGCCAGGTCACCTCTAAGGCACCCATCCTGGGGGTAGAAGGGCTGATGTATCACATTGCGGGCTGCTGCAACCCCCTGCCCGGGGAACCGATTATGGGCAGCGTGTCCATGGGCAGTCGGGGAATTGCCATTCACCGCCAGGGGTGCCCCAACCTGGAGGGGGTTCCCGGCGATCGGATCATCCCAGTCAGCTGGAACCCCAATGAACTCAATAGTTCTCGCCAGACCTACCCCGTGGAAGTGCGGATTGAGGTGATTGATCGGGTAGGGGTCCTGAAGGATATCCTCTCCCACCTGTCTGATCTGCAAATTAATGTCCACAAGGCCCAGGTTAAAACCTTCCCCGGCCAAACCGCCGAAATTGATCTGGGTCTAGATGTCAAAGACCACGATCACCTAGACCAAACCTTTAGCCAAATTCGCAAGATGACCGACGTGCTGAATATTCGACGGATGAGCGAGGGGGGATGAGGGGAGACGGGGTTGGGTGTCAGGGGTTAGGCTGGCCCCAAAGCCCGACACCCACTCCTAAACGCCAGTTCAATGTTAAGGTAATCACTTTGTAATAGTTAATTACCCTTAGCTCCATGAACCCCTTGCTTCAGCGTATTCAGGACAGCCTGCTTGATTTAGTGGGGCAATCTGTTCAACTTTTACCTGGGCTGTTCATTGGACTGGTGTTGGTGCTGCTCACCTGGTATGTCGCCAAGGTGACCCAGCAGATCGTTGGTAAAATGGCTGAGCGCCTGGTGTCTAGCCGATCGCTGCAGCTTCTGGCCATGCAGGTGGCCCGGATTGGCACCTGGGCGATCGGCTTAATCATTGCCGCCGTGGTGGCCTTTCCTGACCTGCGCCTGGGAGACATCATTGGGCTGCTGGGGCTAGGCTCGGTGGCCATTGGCTTTGCCTTTCAAGATATCTTCAAAAACTTTCTGGCGGGTATTTTGCTACTGATCGAAGAGCCCTTCAGTCTGGGAGACCAGGTGATCATGGGGGACTACGAGGGCACAGTGGAATTAATTAAAGTGCGATCGACCCAACTGCGCACCTATACCGGAGAACTGGTCGAGATTCCCAATGCCATTGTGTTTACCAATCCGGTGCGGGTGTTGACTGCGTTTCGCAGCCGCCGCACCGACCTAGATATCGGGGTAGATTACACCACGCCCCTGCCCCTGGCCAAGGGAACCTTTTTGGATGTCCTTAACCGGGCTGATGGGGTGCTCAGTCACCCGGAACCTGAGGTGGATGTGATTGGCTTTGGCGATAGCTCCATCGACTTTAAGCTACGCTATTGGACCACGCCCCAAATGGCTGAGGTGCGACGGATTCAGACACAGGTGGCCATGGCCCTGAAAGCGGCCTGCGACGAAGCCGGTATTACCATTCCCTACCCCATTCGCACCGTCCATATGTTTGACCAGGACCAGTTTAACGAAAGTCAGCGACGCAGTAGCACGAACTGAGATTATGATGCCAGCTTCTTGTCAGGAGGCAGCGAGTTGTTAAACGAGTGACGCTAGTGCAGCGTCAAGTTTCAACATTAGGGTCCCCGTAGGTTGGGTGAAACGTAGTGGAACCCAACAGCAGTAAGCCTTGTTGGGTTCTGCTGGCGCGCCACCCAACCTACAAATTTAGAATTGACAGACCACTAGTGCAACGTCAAATCTTGACGTTAGGGCTTCCAGATGTAGAAATTCGGTGGCATCAAGGTCCGAAATCCCCTCCTTTGGAGGGGTAGGGGTGAGTCAAGCTAGATTGAAAAGACCCACCCCGCCCTTTCCTGCGGAACGCTTTTCCTCGGAACGCTTCGCGAACGCGAACGGGCACCCCTCCCAGGAGGGGACCACCCCGCCCTTTCACGGGCATCCCCCCGGCCCCTTTAGCTAGGGCACACAAAACTCAGACACAAGTTTGCGGTCTCTTTACCAGCCATGGGCGGGTTTACAGTCTGAGCCCCCGTAGATTGGGCAAGACATTGAGGAGGCAGTGGGTGTTGCAGCGAATAGTGAGAGGGGTGGGGCTGCTTGGGGTAGTCGTGGCTGGGTCTGGGTGGCTCACCCCAGTCCTGGCTGGGCCAGGGCCAAGGGTGGTCGATACCCCGGTGAGCCCACGGCTGGGCGTTACGTTTGACACCAATGGAGCATTTCGAGAGTTTGCTAGCCTGACCGGCTTTGTGCCGCTGGGGCAAGTGCCGGGTCAGCATCTGTGGTTTTTGCAGGGGCAGGCCCGCCTGGATACCGCTGGCGTTTTGGGCAGTAATGTGCAGCTGGGGTATCGCACCCTGGGCCCCGATCAAGCCCGCTTGAACGGGGGGTATGTGGGGTTTGACACCCAGGACTATGACGGCGGCAGCTTTTACCAATTGGCAGCCGGGGTAGAGCAGGGGTGGGCTGGCTGGGAACTGCGGGGAAATCTCTATTGGCCAGTGGGCGATCGCGCCTCTGGGACCAGCTTGGGGGGTGCGCCCTTTTTTCAGGGGAATCAGCTACGGCTGCCCACCACCCGACAGGTGACCATGGCGGGTGGCGATGTCAGTGTGGGGGGCGCGATCGCCCACCTGGGTGACCTGGGGCCGCTGCATGGCTATGGCGGATTGTACTACTATGCCCCCCTCGACCAGGGCAGCTTTCTGGGCGGGCGGGCCTGGCTCACCGCCAACCCGGCGGCGGGGTTGACCCTGCAACTGGGGGCGCAGTATGACCCACGGTTTGGGGCCAATCTGCTGCTACAGACTAGCTTTAGCTGGGGGGGAAGTGGCTCTGGGGCCGAGTCCCCCCGATCCATCGCCCTGGGGCAGCCCATTCAACGCACCATGGGAATTGCCACCGCCACCGATCGCCGGATTGAGACTGCCCTCAACCCTGACACCAACCAGGCCTACCAGTTTTACCATGTGCAGCCCGGAGGAGGGCCAGGGGATGGGTCTGTGGCGGCCCCCTACCCAGGGATTGATCTGGCCCTGGCGGTGGCTGGCAGCGGCGATCGCATTTATGTGCAGCCGGGCAGCTTAACCCGTGGGTTTACCATTCCGGCCGGGGTGCACGTTCTTTCCCCTGGCCCGGTACAACCCCTGCGCACCCAGTTGGGCACGGTGGCTTTACCGGGCTCTGGCAGCGGCAGTCGCCCCTATGTGCCGGGCACGGTGGTCATGGCCAACGACAGTCTGCTGTCAGGGTTTACCCTCGACCCGGGCCCAGACCAAGACGGGATTCAGGCCAATGGGGTGCGATCGGTGACGGTGCAAGACAACCACATCCTGGCGGCCCGCAATGGCATTTTGCTGAACCAGGTGAGTGGGGACCTGGCGGTGCAGCGCAACCAGGTACAAGCCGCGACCCAAAATGGCATTCTGCTGACTGTCACAGAAGCCGCTACGGTAGAAACCGCTGACCTCAGCCACAACCAAGTTGGTCTGGCCGCTGGCAATGGTTTGCTGGTCCGACTGGCGGATAGCAGTCAAATCAACCGCCTCCACCTCCATCAAAACCATATCAACCAAGCTGGGGCAAACGGTCTGGGGGTCCTGGTTGACAGCAACAGCCGCCTGGGTACCGTGGACATTCAACAAACCCAGATTGGCCAGGCTGGGGCCAATGGCCTGCTGCTGCTGGCTGACAACGGCAGTCAGATCAACCAGGTCAACCTACAACAGAACCAGGTGAATCAGGCCAGCAGCAATGGCCTGGCGATTTTGGCCCAGCAGGGTAGTGGGCTGGGGGCGCTAAACCTCAGGCATACGACGGTTGCCATGGCCGGTGACAACGGGGTGCTGGTGCTGGCGGCGGGGGGCAGTGCCCTGGGGCCGGTTGCCATCAGCGACACCGCTATCGAAACCGCTGGGGCCAATGGCGTGATTGTGGCTGGGCAAGCTGGGGCTACCCTAGCTACCGTCACCCTGGACAACCTATCGGTGGTTCAAGCCGGGGCCAACGGCATCCTGGTCAGTGCTGACCAAGGCTCAACCCTGCAGGGGGTTGCCCTGATCCAGCCTCAGGTGGGTGAGGCCGCAGGGAATGGGATTTTGCTGCTGGCGGACAATGGCAGCCAGGTGGGGGCTGTTCGGTTGGAGGGGGGCACCATCCAGGGGGCAGGGCAAAACGGGGTATTGCTACTCGCCAACAAGGGTAGCCGCCTAGCCAGCCTGACGGTTACCCAGACCCAGGTGGGACACAGCAGAGACAATAGCGCGATCGCCGGTAACGGCCTGCTGATCCTGGCTGATCAGGGCAGTCAGATCGAAACCGCCAGCATTACCGGCAACCAACTGGCTGGGGTCAGCGCCAGTGGTGTTCAACTGCTCGCCTCCGGCCAGAGCCGGGTTGACAGTACCGAGATTCAGAACAATCAACTGCATACCATTGGCGGCGAGGGATTGTTGGTGATAGCTGACGGCCAAAGTCAACTCACCCAGGTGGCCCTGACCCGTAATCAGCTACACACTATCGGGGGTAGCGGCATTCAGGCGATCGCCGATGGAGAAGGGCAGCTGTCAGCAATTGACATCACCGCCAACCAGATTCATCAAACCACCGGCAGCGGCATTCAGGTATTTGCCGCCAACCAGGGGGGCATTGATAGCGCCCAAATTACCGCCAATACCCTGACCACCATTGGCCAGGATGGCATTGTGGCCTTTGCGGAAACCGGCGGCCAGCTCGCTACGGTCAGCATGGATCGCAATCAAGTCAGCGCAGCGGCCCAGGACGGCCTGCGACTGTTTGCCACCAACGGCGGCACCATTGAGCAGGGCCAGATCAGGCAAAACCAAACCCAGCAGGTGGGCAACACCGGGGTGTTTGGTTTTGCCGACAGCACCAGCCGCCTCTCCAGCCTGGCAGTAGTGAGCAACCAGATCCAGGGGTCCAGCCTACATTCCGCACTTTCAACTGGCACAGCGAGAATTAACCAGAGACCTCAGTAGAGGAGATAGTATTTCCGGCAGGGCGCTCCAAAGAATTGCAGGATATGGCGACGCTCATCGGTGAGGTTGACCACCTGGTGAAC
>NZ_SMDQ01000055.1 GCF_012911975.1 Nodosilinea sp. P-1105
CCCCCCATCCCCCCATCCCCCCCTCAAAACCCCGAATTATTCCGCCACCATTCCAGCATCAGCTCTAAATCGCGGGCCACCAGGACGCCGCCTAAAAAGCCGACACTGTGGCCCACCCATGACTTACCTCGCTGCAGGGGTAACAGGCCCCACAGAACGCCGCCATAGACGACCCCCACCAACACTGACACCGCCAGGGTGGGCAGGCTGCGTTGGAAGTATCCCCGCAACAGCAGGTAACCCAGGTAGCCAAAGGCGACGCCACTGGCCCCCAGGTGCTTGGTATGGGGACGGCCCAGCAGCCAAATTCCAATGCCGCTAAACAACCAGCAAAACCCGGTCACCCAGCCCCATACCTCTAGACCTTGAAACAAAATCAGGGTGCCGAGAATGGCCAGGGGGCCAGTATTGGTGATTAGATGCCCGAAGTCGCCGTGCAGTAGGGGCGCCAGGACGATGCCGGGCAGTCCTTGCAGCCGCCGGGGCTGAATGCTGAGGTGATTCAACACTCGCCGAAATAAGAGCAGGTCAACCAGAGCCAGTGCCCACATGAGACCTAGCAGGTAAAGCAGTAGGGTCATACCCTGGGCAAAGTCGGCGGGCAGCTCAGGCAGCCAGGCGGGGGCGGCCGGGGCTGGTCTGGTCTCTAGCATCAGCCAAAGGCAGGGCAGGCTCATGGGGCTAGCTCCTGGGCCAGGGCGGGGGCCAGATGGTGGGCCAGTTGGGTGGGGTCTACCCCCAGTTGGGTGCGCTCTGCGGCAGCCAGGGTGCCGGCTCGGGCATGCCACCAGGTACCGGCCAGAGCTGCATTCAGCACCGCCTCGGTGCCAGGTTTTGGGGCCATGGCTTGGTGCTGGGCCAGTAGCCCCCCGGTCAGGCCCGTAAGCACGTCACCACTGCCACCTCGGGCCAGGGCAGGGGTACTGGGGGGACCATACCAGAGCTGGCCATCGGGGGCCGCGATCGCGGTACAGGCCCCCTTTAGCAACACCACCGCTTGACTTTGGGCGGCAGCGGCCTGGGCGGCGGCTCCAGCATCGGCGGTGTCCCCAAGGATGGTGGGAAACAGGCGCTTAAATTCCCCCCTGTGGGGGGTGAGCAGGGTGGGGCCAGGGCGACTGGCCAAGGTGTTGATAGGATTACGATCCGCTAGCAGATTCAGGCCATCGGCATCCAGCAGCAGGGGGCTGGGGCTGGCGAGGGCCGCCTCGAGGGGGGCACTGGCGGCTTTGGAAAGACCAGGCCCCAATGCGATCGCATCGTAGCGATTCAGATCTAGATCGGCGGGCAGAGAGGCGATCGCCCCGGTTGGAGACTCGGGGCAGCCCACCACCAATGCTTCGGGCAGCTGGGCCACCACCATCAGCCGCAGGGACTCGGGCACCGCCAGGGTAACCATACCGACGCCGCTGGCTCTAGCCCCCAACCCCGCCAACAGAGCAGCTCCTGCGTATTGGCGCGATCCAGCCACCAGCAGCAGGTGTCCGACGCGATACTTGTGAGCATCGGGGCGGCGGGGGAGGGGCAGCCGGTCCAGCGCAATGGCAGCGGTGAGCCGTTGTACCCAGGGCTTTGGCCCTAACCCAGCCGCGATCGCATCCTCTGTGATGCCAAAATCAATTAAATGGGCCTGGCCCAGGTACCGCAGGGCGGCATCCTGGCAAAAGGCTCGCTTCCATAACCCCAGACAGAGGGTATGGGTTGCTCGCAGGGCGCTACCCAGCATCGCCCCCGTGTCCGTGTCCAACCCGGAGGGCAAGTCAATACTGACCACTGGGGTCGGGTCAGCATTGACGGCCTCGACCAGATGGGCTAAATCCCCAGTCAGGGGCCGTTCCAGGCCAAAGCCAAACAGCCCGTCAATCAGCAGGTCACAATCCCCCAAAGCCGCCAGGGTCTGTCCTACCGGAATTGCCAAATGCTGGGCAAACCGCAAATGGTCGGTGGTCAAAGGCTTATGACGGCTGAAGGGACTACATATCCGAACTTGGTAGCCGCGAAAACACAGTTCCCGGGCGACGACCAGGGCGTCGCCGCCGTTGTGTCCTGGCCCCACCAATACCCCCACCCGAGGGTAGGTAGCAGGGGGATAGGCCACTCTGATCCAGCCCGCAATCAAACCCGCCACTTTTTCCATCAAAGCAGCAACGGGCATGCCAGATTCAAACACCTGACCCTCGATGGCCTGCATTTCGGCGGCGGTCACCACCACCGCAGGGGGATTGGCTCGTGGCCAGGGAGAAGAGGCCATAGACGCTTAACTAGCGGCTGAACTAGCGATCGAAGTGGACGCGGGAATTGGGAATACCCGCCTGGCGGTAAAAGTCATTCCAACGGTTGGCTAAGCCGCGATCGCTAAACGGCCCTACCGCCACATGGGGTCCCCGAGGGGAGGTCCGCTGCTGGACCCGATCCGCCGGTGTTCCTAGCTGCACCACCTGATTGCTGAGGGTCGATAAATGATTGGTATCCGTTGGAATGATCACATAGTAGGGGGCATGAACCACGGCCCCAGCCACCTGGGGCGGGGTACCACTGGGGGGGGGCACAAGGGTCGTGGTGTTGTTGCCATGGGCTGGTGGGGTGGTCGGGGGCACCAATTGCTGACCAAATTCCACATTCCCCGCTGTCGGCGGAGCCTGAGCGGTACTGGTGACTGGCGGTAGTGCAGGTACCTGGGGCAACGACGAGGTGGTGCCTTCGGCCACTGGCGGCATTGCCGCTGTGGGTAGGGGGGGCAGCTCGCCATTGGCAGCATAGACGTTGGACGGTAGCCCTGGCCCCTGGGCAAAGGATGGGGTAGCGGCGGCCACCTGAGCCATTTCGGCATTCAATCCCAAAGCATTTAGCTCTGCTAGGCGCTGTTGAGCATTGCTGGATTGGTTAAAGCGCCCAGCCTGGATCACGGATCGCCCCTGAAACGTGCTCACGAAGGCCGTTGGCTCCACCATCCGTACCTGGTCCAGCATGGCCGCACTGTTACCGTTGACCACCACAATATATTGCTGCCCGCCGGGGGGCTGTTGCCCAGCACCCGGTACCGGTACCGCCCCAGCCGGGAGTGGGGGAACGGCATCAAAGTTTTGAGCGATCGCCTGACTACTGACCAACAGCCCAGTGGTCAGAGCGATCCCAGTCATCCCCAGGACGGTCCTCAGGACATTGCAACTGCCGATTGATCGACTTAATTGATAGTGTTTTTCCATCATGCCTCCTGCCCAATATCTCACCAAACGCCCCCGTCAGTTGCAGGGAAACTAAGCGTGAACCCTGCCGACTGAGCATGGGTGCAAGACAACATAAAACCCATCCTGGCTACAATGCCCAGGCTTGCTCATCTATTCCGCTGATGTCATGTGGATGTTAGCGCAAAAATCGCAAACCGCAGCGTTCTCCCCGAAGTTTTTCGCTGGGCTGGGTACTAGTACAGAAGGGCGGAGGGCGGCAGGAAGAGCTATGGGTACACAGGAGCTTTCCGCCTTAACACTTAGGCTACTGTGATTTTGATCACAATGGTCAGCAGCCTTAATCACGCTGGCTACAGGGGTTGGGTCACCCGTAGTCTATGTGTCAATTCTTACCATGAGCATAACGCGTAAGGACGCTACGTTCATGGCTACTCCCTGTCAAAAACCCCTGAAAACAAATCCATTCGTCAGCCAGCGGGACCCTGAAACCGGAGAGTGGCGCGTGGTAAAGCCCAGTCCCAGGCGCTAGAGTCAGCCCCTGGGATCGAGTTATGGCCTCCCCCCGAAGCCCCGGTGCCGCCAGAAGCAAGGCAGGGGTATCGACGGCGCTTATCGCCTGCGGCCAACAGCGATCATCCTGCCCCGGCGCCCCAGGTGATGGTGCGCGAGTAGGCTGATGGCCATCCAGTATGGCAGACTATGTGCCATGCCTATCCTTACGGTTCCATGCGTCAGCTTTATCCCCCCATCGAGCCCTATCGCACTGAATATCTATCGGTCTCGGAGCGCCATCAGCTTTACCTGGAGGAGGTTGGCAATCCCCAGGGAAAGCCAGTGGTTTTTCTCCATGGGGGACCGGGGGGCGGCATTAACCCGGTATATCGCCAGTTTTTTGACCCCCAAGCCTGGCGGGTGATTTTATTTGACCAGCGGGGCTGTGGCCGCAGTCGGCCTCACGCTGAGTTGCAGGACAATACCACCTGGGCGTTGGTGAATGATATTGAAGCCATTCGAATACATCTAGGCATCGATCGCTGGATCGTCTTTGGCGGCAGTTGGGGCAGCACCCTGGCCCTGGCCTACGCCCAAACCTACCCCGATCGCTGTGCTGGCCTGATTTTGCGCGGTATTTTCACCCTGCGACAGCGGGAAATTCGCTGGTTTTATCAAGAGGGGGCCAGCTACCTCTACCCCGATGCCTGGGAACACTACTTGGCCCCCATTCCGCTGGATGAACGTGACGATTTGATTGCCGCCTATTACCGCCGCCTGACCAGTGAGGATGCCGCCATTCGACTCGCCGCCGCCCAGGCTTGGTCAGTCTGGGAAGCTAGCACCAGCAAACTGATTCAAGACCCAGACCTGATGGCTTATTTTGGCGAAGATGAGTTTGCTGTGGCCTTTGCGCGGATCGAATGCCACTACTTTATCAATGGCGGCTTCTTCGAACAGGATGACCAACTACTACGCCAGGTGGACCGCATCCGCCATATCCCTGGGGTGATTGTGCAGGGGCGTTACGATGTCGTCTGCCCCGCCACCACCGCCTGGGAACTCCACCGAGCCTGGCCTGAGGCTAAGTTTGTGATGGTGCAAAACGCAGGCCACTCTGCCATGGAACCGGGCATCACCAGTGCCCTGCTCGACGCCACAGAAGCATTTAACAGTCTTTAAAGAGCCGAGTCTGGGGAGGCAGCTACCTGCTGCGCATGGTTTAGGGTATTGCGTTCGGCGCTAATTTCCCGGGCCAAGAAGAAGTTCAAAAATGTCCGAATTACTGCCAGCAACGCCAGTTTGCCCAACGCCTCCAAAGAGGGGGCAACGCTGGTATTGACGATATCGGCCCCCAGCTGAAATTCCAAGGCCATGGACAGCCAGACCCCAAAGTTCAGTCGAATTCTGGCCAGGGATAGCTCTGGATCCCAGAAAGATTTCAACCCCTGCCGCGATCGCTTCCAGCGCTGCCGAACCGCCAACTGCAGGGTAGTCACCAGTCCAGTCAGAATACACAGGACGGCAATGCCCTCCAGCACAATGCGTAGAGAGTCTGCCAGATAAATAATCAGGTCTTCTAATGCGTGCATCGCCGACCCTAACCTTAGCCAACAATCCAAGTTTACGGCCTACGGCAAACTATTGCGTCAAGTCTCACCCTTGACAAGACCAGGCGATTCGGTGATTCTATAAACATGGAAATACAGGTCTCATCCTCAGCCCCAACGCCCAAAACCGTTGAGGCTATTGCCGCCACTTTCGCCGCCCTAGGGCAACCTTCGCGGCTCAGGATCGTCCGATTGCTGTTGGCCGCTTATCCTGACGGGCTACCCGCAGGGGAAATTCAGCAGGAGTTGGGCATTGCCCCCGCCACCCTGTCTCACCACCTGGACAAATTGCGCCAGGTGGGAGTCGTAGAGTCGACCAAAGATCGGCAGTGGATTCGGTATAGCGTGCGATCAGATACCCTAGGGCAGCTGATGGCATTCCTCTATGAGGAGTGCTGTACCCGCAATTCAGTGCTGGTGCTGGAGGACGGCGAGCTCCGCCCTGCCTGTTGTGACGACCCTGGCGGGGTCTAGCGGCTACCCGGCCCCAAACCAAGCAATGGTTCATATTCTAAATTTCGATGATTCTAGAAAAATAAAAGGAAAATCCATGACTAAGTTCAAAACCCACATTGCCCTTCAGGTAGCTGACCTACCGCGCTCTGTCGCTTTTTACCAGGTGTTGTTTGATCTAGCCCCTGTCAAGTACAAGCCCGACTACGCCAAGTTTGACCTGGATAACCCCGGTCTTAACCTCACCCTCAATGCCAGCAACACGGTGGTTGACCGAGGCACCTTATCTCACCTGGGGATTCAGGTGGATAGTCAGGCGGCCGTAAAATCGGCGATCGCGCGGTTTAAGGCCCAGGGACTCGCCACCTTTGAAGAGCACAACACCGACTGCTGCTACGCCATACAAGATAAGGTTTGGGTCACTGACCCCGACGGCACCCGCTGGGAAATTTTTGTGGTCACCGTAGCCGACACCACCCCCGAGCAGAACATCCTCCCTGAAACCACCACCCCGTCCCCTTGCTGCGCCTAGGGGATCTGCCAGTTAATGGCATAACCGGTGGACAGTTTTGTTCTTCCTTCGGAAGACATTGTATGAACGACTTCGCTCACCCTTCAATGAACGAGGGCTGAGCGAAGTCGCATGTCTTTTTCCTTCTGCTACGCACGGGCTACGCCCTACGTTCTTCCTCCTTCTAGTCCACTGTCAGTTCATAGATATTCCACAGAGCCCCTCCTAGGGCAGTGTATTTAACCCCGTCCACCCGGTTGCGCACGGCGGTCAATGACAGGTTGTTGATCAGGTAAATGAAGGGCAGATACTCCTGGGTCAATTGCTGGGTTTCTTTGTACAACTCAAACCGTCGCTCTTCATCCACCTCCTGGGCCGCCTGAATGTAGAGGTCAGCAATCCGGGTTTCCCAATCGGCTGCCTGCCAACCCTCCAGGGGGTCAGACCCGGGGGCGGCCTGCTGGTTAAAGGCATGGAGGGCCCCATCCAGCAGCCAAACATTGGCCCCGCCATTGGGTTCGACACCACCGGTTAAGCCCAGCACCAGGGCTTCCCACTCCAGGCTATCGGTGAGCCGATCCACCAGGGCATTAAAGGCCAGGGGCTGAAAGTCGACCTGAATGCCGATTTTTTCCAGGTCATTGCGAATTTGTGCCCCAATTGACTCCCGAATTTTGTTGCCAGAGTTGGTGATCAGGGTAAACCGCACCCGGTTGCCGGCGTCATCCACCAGTTGACCGGCTGCGTTGTACTCAAACCCATCAGCAAGGAGCAGTTCCCTGGCTTTTTCCGGGTCGTAGTCGTAGGTGCGAACGCCCATCTCGGGGGGGGCATAGTAGGGACTGGGCACAGAAATCGGCGAGGTTTGGGGTTCACCCAGGCCCTGGAAAATGTTGTTCACCATGGTGTCGCGATCGATCCCATAGGAGACGGCCTGGCGAAAGGCGACGGAGTTAAACCAACGCGATCGCACCGGATCCACCAGCGGTCTACCATTTCGGCTGGCCTGGTTCAGATTAAAGGCAAAGAAATTGGTGCCCAGGCTAGGCCCTCCCTCAAAGATCGAAAAGTCGCCTCGATCTTCCTCCCGCTTTAGTAGTGAGAAAAAGTCGGGCTGGACTGCCACCAGATCGAGTCCCCCAGAGCGAAACTGCAAAAAGGCGTTGTCAGTGGAGCCAATCACCTGCCAAACCACCTGCTCCACATAGGGCTGGGGATTGCCCTGGTCATCTTGGCGCCAATAGTAGGGGTTGCGCTCAAAAATCACCCGTTCCCCCGGCACATAGCGCGCTAAGCGATACGGCCCATTGCCAATGATTTGGGTGGGTGGGGTATCCGTCCCCCAGGTGGACAAAAATAGTGGATTCCCCTGGGCATCGGTGGTTTCTACCGCCGATCGCAGAATGTGTTCCGGAATAATATCCAGGGCAGTGTTGCGCAGCATCGGGGCAAACGGTTCCGGCAGGGAAAATTGCACCCGGCGATCGTCGAGCTGGGTGACCGAGGGCAGCAGCCCTTGAGTGCCAATCCGGAAGCCATCTCGACTGTTGGTCGGGATATCCGGGTTAAACAGCACATCGTAGGTAAACACCACATCGGCAGCGGTCAGGGGCTCCCCATCGGACCAGCGCAACCCTTCTCGCAGGGTAAACACCAGGGTTTGGCCATCCTCTGACATCTCCCAGCTTTCGGCCAGGGCAGGTACGGTGTCGCCAGTAATGGCATCGGTGGTGGTCAGCCCCTCAAAGGTGAAGGAAAAGATATTGGGGGACTCTTGGCTCAAAATTGGGTTAAAGGTCTTGGGGTCGCTGAGCACGCTGGATACCAGGCGGGGCACGTCGGCCTCAGCCCGAGCGAACTGGTCCAGGTTACAGCCCGTGGTCGGCAGGATGACCATGACCGCCATCAGCACCGCTAGCCATGACCAGCGCCACCGATCACCCCGTTGGGGCCAATGCCTCACTCGTTGCAGCCAGCCTGGTCGGGTGTGTTTCTGTGCCATAGCCTTGATCCGTTGCCTTTCTCCAGCTTTCTCCAATAGTAGCGATTTAAGGGAAGCACTGATGCTCATCCATGGACCACCAGGCTAAGGTGCCATGGATGCTATATACCAAGTCCAGCTCGGAATCTGGAGTTTTCCCACAGGCAGAACTCTAGGTCTGGACTTGGACCTGGTTTAAATAAAAAATTCTCCCCATCCTGTGGGGGGATGGGGAGATGGGGAGATGGGGAGATGGGGACAGCCCCTAGAAAAAGGAAGGCTGGTGGCGAATCAGGCTGAGGAACTCGTCCCGGGTCTTTTGGTCTTCCTGAAACACCCCTAACATGGCGCTGGTTACAGTCCAGGAGCCAGGTTTTTGCACCCCGCGCATGACCATGCACATGTGGCTGGCTTCCACCACCACAGCCACCCCTTGGGGGTCGAGGATTTCTTGAATCGCCTCGGCAATCTGGCGGTTAAGGCGCTCTTGCACCTGCAAACGGCGGGAGTACATTTCCACGATGCGGGCTAGCTTGCTCAGCCCCACCACCCGCTGATTCGGGATGTAGGCCACATGGGCGCGCCCCATGAAGGGCAACATGTGGTGCTCGCACATGCTAAATAGGTTGATGTCGCGCACCAGCACCATTTCGTTGTGACCTTCGTCAAAAATGGCTCCGTTCACCAGTTCGTCCAGGGACTGCTGGTAGCCGCTGGTGAGAAATCGCATGGCTTCGGCTACCCGTTTAGGGGTCTTGAGTAAGCCTTCGCGATCCGGATCTTCCCCCACCGACAGCAACATGGTGCGCACGGCGTCGGTCATGTCTTCGTAGCTATTGTCAGGAATGGGGTACTGATCAGCATCAGACCGATAGCTGTGGGTGCGATCGGGGCGAATGGTAGACGCCCCTTGGCCATTGCCCCCGTTGATATTGCCCTTGGGGCTGCTACCGTTGGTGGACGATTTATCGTTGACGCTGTTTGAAGATGCGATAGTCATAGGGATAGTCAAAACTCCAGATATTCAACAAAACTGAGACCCCTCTGGGAGGTGGTCAGAACGCTTGACACTCGAAACTCAGTGATCCAGTGGGCTATAGGGCTCCGCCACTGGGCATTAGGGTGATGTCTTCGATTACGGCCTGGGTGGGCAATAGCACCGTGTGGAGAATGGTTTCAGCCACAATCTCGGGGGTCAGCATTTGGCTGCGATCGAAGTCGGCGTGAACCGTGTCGGTATCCCAAAGGGGGGTGTTGACCGCGCCAGGGGAAACCGTAACCACCCGGATACCATGGGGCTGTTCTTCTGCGGCTAACACCCGGGTTAGGGCCACAAGGCCAGCTTTGCTCACCGTGTAGGCCCCCCAATCGGGGAAAGCGGATTTAGCGGCGATGGAAGCCAGGTTAACAATGGTGCCACCGCCAATGGCTCGCATAGCCGGTAGGACGGCTTGAATACATAGCAGTACACTGGTCAAGTTCAGGTCTATGACCTGACGCCAGTGATCAAGGGGCATGGTGGCCAAGGGGCCGGTATACCCCATACCCGCACTATTAATCATCACCGTGGGGGTGCCAAAGTCGGCCACAATATCGGCGAAAGTGGCCTGAATTCCCTCTAACTGAGTCAGATCGAGGGGATAAGCTCGGGCTGTGACCCCAAAATCTTGCAGCTCGTCCAGGACGGGCCTAAGGGTTTCTAAGGAACGACTGACCAAAGCGACATCAAACCCGGCTTGGGCTAAAGCCAGGGTTGTTGCTTTGCCGATACCGCGACTCGCTCCAGTAATCAGAGCACGACGCGGCTGGTCGGGGGACATGGATTTATCCAATGCTGAATACCAACTACCAACAAAAACTGAAGACCTGCCGCCAAGCCCGGAGGAGTTGGGGCGATGGCCCCGGGAGGGTTGGCGATTGTAGACATATGCCTTTGATATGTTAACAAATGTAACGAACTTTCGGGGATTCTGAGAACCAACTTGATTTTTTGCCCAGGATCTTACCTAGGGGATGCCCTTGCGAGTCTTTTACCCAGGCTATGGGGTAGCCCCATGGGGTCACCTGGTGCAGGTCTTGATCTGGGATTAGGATCTTTGATGGCATACCTTTAGCTTAGCTCTGGAATGGATTTGACACATTAATGCCAAATTAAGCAGGGCCATATTTAGCTCGCTCATAGGCCTATGTCGTAATCACCCCCTAGGCTGCTGTTTCGGCAAAAACACCAATTTCCCGGTACTTTTGGTACCTTAGCTGCTGCCGAGACTCCGCTGTCATGGCAGACAGCTCGGTCAGGTGACGCAGGATGGCCTGCTTGAGGGTGTCTGCGGCCTGGAGCGGGTCGGAATGGGCACCCCCCACCGGCTCAGGCAGTAACTCGTCCAAAATGCCCAATTGCTTCAGGTCCCAGGAGGTGATTTTGAGGGCCTCGGCTGCTTCCGCAGAACGGGCCGCATCCTTCCAGAGAATGGCAGCGCAGGCTTCGGGACTGGCTACGGTGTAGACGGAGTGCTCGAACATCATCAGCCGATCGCCAACCCCAATGCCCAGGGCACCGCCAGAGCCGCCTTCGCCAATGATGGTGCAGATAATCGGTACTTGCAGGCCAAACATCTCCCGCAGGTTATAGGCGATCGCTTCCCCCTGGCCCATTTCTTCGGCCTCAAACCCGGGGAATGCCCCTGGGGTATCAATAAAGGTAATGATTGGCATTGAAAACCGATCGGCATGGCGCATCAGTCGCATGGCTTTGCGGTAGCCCCCTGGGGAGGCCATGCCAAAGTTGCGGGCCACGTTGTCTTTGGTGTCGCGCCCCTTCTGGTGACCCAAAATCACCACCGGGCGTCCTTCCAGCCGAGCCACCCCCCCCACCAGGGCTGGGTCGTCTTTGCCTGAACCGCGATCGCCGTGGAGCTCAATCCACTCGTCGGTGATCGCCTGAATGTAGTCTAGGGTGCTGGGCCGACGCGGATGGCGAGCCACTTGTAGGCGCTGGGCTGGGGTCAGGTTGGAGAAAATTTCCTGGCGCAGATGGGTGGCCCGAGACTCCAGTTGGCGAATCTGGGTGGAAACATCCACATCGTTTTCTTCGGCCAGCTCCCGAATCTGGCTAATGCGAGCTTCTAGCTCTACCAGGGGCTTTTCAAAGGACAGCAGAATCGATTTACGCTCGGGTGGGGCCATAACTAGCAGAAGAACGGTTAACAGCGCGATCGCGGCGCAATTCCCAAAACTGCGCCTATCTGCTTCTTAGGATACCAAGCTAGGGCCTGCTTGCTGAGGCGGATCTCTCTACCTGTACACCATCAACCCTCTCAGGTTGGCATCCCAACCTGGATAAATCCCATTTGCGAGAAGTGATGATCAAACGTCTTGCTCGCCAGTGTATAAGTAACAGTCGTGGTAGACAGACACATTGTCTAAAGTTCCAGGAATCGCATCGTCGCCAAGGGACTCCCAAATAGCCCAAGCCTCATCATTGGATTCGGCGGTAGCTGGTTCAGGCCTATCTGCCTGAGGGGTAACTGACGGCTGAATGAGACGATTTAGTACTGCCAACAGGGCAGTTTGCTCATCTGCGGGTAAAGCCTGAACGACTTGAACAATAGAATTTACAAGCTGAGTATTCATTAGAGAGCCCCGTTTCTCTATTTTCTAGTGTACGAAAGGATGTTGTAAATGGAATTTATTGAAGAGATCCAACGATTTGTATCAGTGCTGAGGGGCTAAATGCCTCTGCATTCCGGCGTTCTGGGGCAAATTGGTGGACTTTTGATGGCTTGACGCCCTGGGTACCCCTCAGTAAAACAGGTTAGGCCCTAAAGTATGGTGGCCCTGGTATGTTAGGCAGTCCCCTTAGCCCCCGAGGTGCGAGTGGCCAATCAACCGTTGACCGTTATTGTTCCAATTAAGCCAGGTCAAGAGGCATCTTTGCGGCAGGTGTTGGCTGCGATCGCCGCTGACCTGGCCAATAATGCTTATTTTCAGATTGCCAGAAGCGATCGCACCCACTTTTTGCGCCTGGCGATCATCACCGACCCCGACCATGGCCTGCGGCTGCTGCTCACCGGCAACTATGACGGCCCCCTGGTAGATTACTTGCAAGAACTAGTGCGCCTCAGCCCTGGTTTAGACGATCTGTGGAACCACTGCACCGGCTATCGAGGTCGGCAGGATTTTAATCGATTTATTCAGGCCCATGCCTACAAGGCTCAGGCGTCTTACGTCGCCGTACAGGGGGAATCGGTGGGCAGCATTCGCAAGCGCCGCGCCATCCGCCAAAAACTGCAACAGTTGCTGGACCTGGATGATATTGCCGACTATGTCGACCATCCAGGCCTGAAGCCCCTACTGGATGACCTCACGAGTCTCAAACAGCCCCGTACTATCTGGCAGGGGTTTAGGGTCCTGATGCTTCAAGCCTGGCAGATGATAGAACAGGTGTTCAACGGCCTCTGTGACTTGATTAAGCAGATTATTCTCTGGGTCCTGCGCCAGGTCGGTGGCATTCTGGGGGCGCCGGACCAGCCCCGGCTGATTGGCGAGTATGTCGGAGCTGAGGTGGACTATGAACGCATTCGCACCTTAAACGAGCCCGAGGTGGTCCACGGCACCAACCATCTGCACTTGCTCTCGACCGTGAAACGGGGCCGACTGCTGCGGCTGAAAATTGTGCTGTTGCTGATTAACTTTGCCGGTCGCCATCTGTTTCCCCCTGGCTCTTTATCCAACATTCGCAGTATTCACTTTGCCCACTGGTCGATCGTGGACGGGGGCAAGCACCTGCTGTTTGTTACCCACTACGACGGCTCCTTTGACAACTACCTGGGGGACTTTACCGATCGGGCCAGCGATGGCCTCAACTCGATTTGGAACAATGTGGAGGGCTATCCCCTGGCTGGCTCCCAGGATATCTTTGCCTTTAAGCAGTTTTTCCGCAACGACCAGCAGCTGCCTTCCCAGGTTTTCTACCGGGCCTACCCCGATACGACTGTGGTGAACATTCTGCGCGATCGCGCCATTGTGCAGCCCCTGGCCGACGGGCTCGATCGCCCTGCCCTCGATGACTGGCTGACCAAACTTTAGCCCCTAACTGCCCCTACCCGGAGCCCCCCATGACCCAGCTTTCTCCCCCCGACCGCGAGGATATTCAGGGTATTCTCCTGAGCGGTTTTGGTCATCTGTATTACACCTACTACCTGTTGCTCACGGTGACCGACGCCGTTGCCGCCAAAAACTGGCTCAAACGCACCCTGCCCGCGGTTACCACCGCTGGCCGCTGGCCCCAAGACGCCAATGGCAAAACCATCAAGCCCGATCTCACCCTCAACCTGGCCCTGACCCATGATGGGCTGCGGACCCTATGGCTGGTGGACAAAGCCCTGAGTACCTTCCCCCGCGAGTTCATTGAAGGCATGGCCGAACCTAAACGGGCTGAAATTCTGGGCGATACCGGCGACAGTGCCCCCAGCCAGTGGGAATTTGGCGGCGATAACGGTGCCCCTATCCACCTGATGGTGCTGCTCCACGGCCAGAGCCCCGAGCAGCTGCGCACCTACGGCCAGACCCTGCTGGCCGACAACCCCGGCCTGGATGTGGTGGCCATCGAAACCGGGTTTCGCCTGCCGTCTAAAAAAGAGCACTTCGGCTTTAACGACAGTGTTTCTCAGCCGGAAATCAAAGGGCTAGAGACCCCCGGCCATGATCCAGCCCAGGTGGTGGCCACAGGGGAATTTTTGCTGGGCTACCCCGATGGCTACGGCATCTTTGCCCTGACCCCCGTCGTCCCCAACAGCGATGACCCCGACAACCTGCTGCCCAGCTTCCCCGGCACCGAGTTGCCCGGCTTCAAAAACCTTGGCCACAACGGCAGCTTCATGGTCTATCGCAAACTGCCCCAGGATGTAGCCGGGTTTTGGCAGTACATGGCCAGCCAGGCCCAGGGGAGCGACGGCCAACCTGACCCCCAGGGGATGAACCTGATCGCCTCCAAGTTTGTCGGCCGCTGGCCCAGCGGTGCCCCCCTCACCCTCAGCCCAGAGGAAGACAAGCCCGAACTGGCCAACGCCAATAATTTCCTGTATATGCCCACCGACGCCAAAGGCTTTGGTTGCCCCCTGGGGGCCCACATTCGCCGCACCCACCCCCGCGACTCATTGCTGGATGCCCCAGGCCAAGGCTCGCTGATGACCTCCAGCCGTCACCGAATTTTACGCCGGGGCAGTCTGTTCGGCGAGCCCCTCTTCCCCCTAGACCCCCTCGATCAGGGCCAAATTCCAGTGGATCTCCAAGACGACGGGCAATCCCGGGGGCTACATTTCTTTTGCTTTAACGTCGACATTGGCCGCCAGTTCGAGTTTGTGCAGCAAACCTGGGCCAACAATCCCCGGTTTGACGGCCTCTACAACGAAAAGGATCCGATCATTGGCGACAACGACGATGGTCAAGGCCTCTTTGCCATGCCCCGCTGCCCCGTGCGCCAGCGAGCCACCAACATTCCCCGCTTTGTCGGTATGGCCGGCGGCGGCTATTTCTTTATGCCCAGCATCAGCGCCCTGCGGTTCTTGACCACCTGAGGTGTGTACGAAGAACGAAGAGCGAAAAGGGAAGAACGAAGAGGGAAGAACGAAGAGGGAAGAACGAAAAACGAAAAGGGAAGAGTTCAAAATTCAAAATTCAAAATTCAAAATTCAAAACTTCCCCATCGTTCCAATTCCCCGCCAGGGCGGACACACAGGTCCGCCCCTACGCCACCACCTCTACCCTCCGGGAAGCCGCTCCGCATCTACACCCCACCACCCCACCACCCCACCACCCCACCACCCCACCACCCCACCACCCCACCACCCATCCACCCATCCACCCCACCACCCATCCACTCCCACACCCCCACCTCCCCCAAATGCCTCAACTCGGCCAAGAACACATCCCCCCCAACGAAACCGCTGCCATTCAGGCGGTGACCGATATCAGCGATCGCATCCTCAAGCGCCAACCCCCGGTCAAACGGGGGGAGCACCCCAAGGGGCACGGCTGTGTGCGGGGTCGGTTCCAGGTCTTAGAGGATGTACCCGAGGCGCTGCAGGTCGGTCTGTTTGGTCAACTGGGGCGATCGTGGCCCGCGTGTATTCGCTATTCCAACTTCAGTGTCAAGCACGATGCCCAGGGGGATGCCCATGGCATGGCGATTAAGCTGTTTGGGGTACCGGGTGAAAAGGTGTTGGAGCACGAAAAAGAAGCCCAGACCCACGACTTTTTAGTGGTCGATCACCCGGTCTTTCCGGTGCGGAACGCCCAAGACTATGTGGCGTTTTTTGGTGAAATCGAGCGCACTAAAAGCCGTAACCCCGTGCGCTTTTTCATCACTGGCTGGAACCCTCTCCGCTGGCGCTGGACAGAACTGTGGATTGCCCTGGCGATTCGCCTGCGCACCATTACCAGCCCCCTGGAAACCCCCTACTGGAGCATGGTGCCCTACGCCCTGGGGGATCAGGCCGTTAAATATGCCGCCATTCCCCATCGCCACAACTGGGAGGGGGGCTTTTGGCGACGGTTGGGCTTTCGGTCCCGCGATTACCTGCGGGACGCCCTGCGCGATCACCTGAGCAGCCGCCCCGCTAGCTTTGATTTCTATGTGCAGGTGCAAACCGACCCGGTGAAGATGCCGGTGGAAGACCCTACGGTGCGCTGGCGCAGCCCTCTGGTCAAGGTGGCGGTGATCACGATTCCGCCCCAAACCTTTGAGTCGCCAGCACAGACGGAATTTTGCGAAAACCTGTCCTACACCCCCTGGCACGCCCTGCCTGCCCATCGCCCCCTGGGAGGGATCAACCGCACCCGCAAACAGGTCTATGACACCATCGCCAACATTCGCCACGACCTGAACCAGGTCACCTATCAGGAGCCCACGGTGGAGGAGTTTGAGGCGGTGTTTCCCGAGCAAGGTGATGGGGTAGGGGAGTGGTAGACGCGGAGCGACTTCCCGCAGGGTAGGGTGGATGAGTGGATGAGTGGATGGGTGGATGAGTGGCTGAGTGGCTGGGTGGATGAGTGGATGGGGTGTAGACGCGATAGCGGCTTCCCGGAGGGTAGGGGTGATTGGGAGTGAGGAAGTGTTAGGGATGGGGGAGGTAGGGGTGATGGCGTAGGGGCGGACCTGTGTGTCCGCCCTGGCAGGGAATTGGGATGATGGGAAAATACCTGTAGCCAAACAGCAAAGGATGCGGTGATGATTTCCGTCCAGGGGGTGGCCATCAATGCGATCGATCGCGGTTCAGGACCGTCTGTGCTCTTCCTGCATGGCAACCCTGACTCAGCCCAGGTGTGGGAGTCGGTGATGGCGCGGATGGCGTCTGAATTTCGCTGTGTTGCCATTGACCTGCCAGGGTTTGGTGGCTCTGGGCCCGGCGATCGCCTGGAGATCAGCCTCGAGAATCTGGCCCAATTTACGAACCAGGTGGTGGATGGCCTGAACTTGCCGGAGCCGGTTAATCTGGTGGTACATGACATTGGCGGTCCCTTTGGGCTGGCCTGGGTAACCCGGTTTCCCCAGCGGGTAGGGCGGCTGGGGATTTTGAATACCATTTTCTGCAGCGACTACCCGTGGCACACCATAGCCAGGGTGTGGCGCACGCCTTTGTTAGGTGAATTGAGCTGGTCCCTGTTTACCCAGGCCGCTTTTGTTGCGGTGATGCAACAGCAAAACCCCCGCCTGACCAAAGCCCAAATTATGCAAACTTACCGCAACATCACCCCGGATATGCAGCGAATGGTGTTGCGGTTCTACCGAGCTATGGATCCGGCCAGGTTTAAGGGCTGGGAGGATGAGCTGGAGATGGTGTTGCAGGAGAAACCAGCGGTGGTGCTATGGGGCGATCGCGATCCTTACATTCCGGCCCGGTTTGCCGATCGCTTTGGGGCACAACAGGTGCAACATCGCCCCGATAATGGCCACTGGCTAATGCTGGAAGACCCGAGTTGGGTGGCAGAGCGACTCCGCCGATTTTTCACGGAGCAGGCAACCGAGCCTGTCCGCTGACTAGGGACAATCTACAGTGCTTTGTATCGTGAACGTCTTAGCCCCTAACTGCCATTCTCTAGTTCCCCGAAATTCCCCAAACGTCAATATTTCTTTAGAAATGTCCATCTTCTTAGGTTGGTTGGTCTACTTGCAAACTACAGACCAAGTTGTTGGCCACGCCCATTCGTTTGTAAGTAGTCATGGCACCAGTCAAGTCCCTGCTCCACCAGGCGCCGCAGTAAACCACTGTCAAATCTTTCCAATTGCCAGAGTAACAGGTGACCGCTAGACCCGAAGGTGCCCAAAGTCTTTCCGTCTGGACTAAAGGCCACAGTCGTGACCTGATCGGTATCAGCTTTCTGTGTCGTGAGCAATTGTCCTTCTAAGGTCCAGAGCTTAAATGTGCCATCGCGGCTGCCAGTCGCTACCAGGTTGCCTGCAGGGTTCACCGCAATAGAGTGAACACCGTTGGTATGCCCTGTGAGGGTCTTTAACAAGGTGCCATCCAAGGTCCAAACCCGAGCCGTACGATCGTCGCTGGCGGATAAAATAAATTTGCCATCGGGGCTAAAGGTCACATCTAAAATATCGTCAGCATGCCCCGCCAAGGTTTGCATCAACTGGTTCCCTTGCCAGAGCTGGACGGTACGATCGCGGCTGCCTGTCACTACCATCGCTCCATCGGGACTAAACTGGACAGTATTACCTAAATTGACAGGCAGCGCTTGATAGAGCGTCCCCTCTAATGTCCATAATTTGGTTGTCGACTCATGGGCGGTTGAGGCAATGAATTGGCTATCAGGACTAAAGGTAAGCTGCCGAATCCATCCCTGGTGAGCAATCCAGGTTCTAAGAAGTTGGCCCTTCTGGGTCCATAGGGAAATTTTGCTGATTGTTCCGATGCTAGCCGTAGCCAGAAACTTACCATTTGGGCTTACCGCCAGCCGAGTTGTTTGGGGCTCCTGTAGCGGAAACTGGCGCAACCGCTGTCCATCACGGCTCCAAAACTGCACCTGATTGTGTGGCCCAATTACTGCAATCTCCTGACCACCAGGTAAAAACACCAGGCCATTAACGGAAATAGTCTGTACAGGACAATCAATCACTCTAGAGGATTGCCAGTGCCAAAGCTTGACCAGACCATCGCCACCACCAGTCACTAGCAATTTGGCGTCAGGGTCTCCGGCCAGGCACAAGATTGGACCATTATGGCCGGTCAGGGTGAACTTGGTTTTACCGTTAGTACTCCAAATTCGCAGAGTCTGGTCGCTAGCGGCTGAGGCTAGCACCTGACCATCCTGGCTAAATAGTAAGCCCCGCAGTTCGTCAGTATGGCCCACTATGTCTCGCAACAGGATGCCATCCACCTGCCAGAGCTTGATTAAACCACTACGATCCCCTGTGGCCAGGTACTGCCCTGTGGCATCAAAGCAAAGGGTGCTGACCCGGCTATTGTGGCCGTCTAAAACTGCTTGCAGTTCTCCTGATAGGGACCAAAGCTTAACTCGGTTATCTTCTCCGCCTACCGCCAACAGTTGCCCCTTGGGATGCCAAGCCAGGCATTGCAGCTTAGCCCCATGATTTGCCAGTTCTTGGACAAAACGTCCGTTTTCATTCCATAACAATACTCTGCCATCGCGACCAGCAGAGGCAATCCAGCCACCGTGAGGATGAAACTGAGCTTGGTAAACGCGATCGGTATGCTCCTGTAAAATACCGAGAGATTCCCCTGCCACTGACCATAGGCGAAGGGTGCCATCCCAACTAGCTGACACCAGGCGATCGCCAGCTGGGTGAAAGTCGACACTCCGCACCATATCGCGATGGCCGGTGAGAGTAGCTAGGCATTCACCACTGCACCGCCAGAGTTTAACCGTTTTGTCACGGCCAGCAGTGGCAATCAATTGTCCATCGGGACTAAGGGCAACGCTGCGGACAGTGCCAATGTGCCCTTCCAGGCGATTGCGCTCTCGTACCCAATAGAGAGCCTGTAGCAACACTGTAATCACTTGGGTTTCGAGGACTGAGTCATCACCCGGCCAGTCAGCCTGCTGAAGGCGGCAACCCGCTTGCAGTGCTTCTACCAATGAATCGAGAGGGCGGTTAAGAGCAAAGTAGGCTTCCGAGGATTTGCAAAAGGCGGTGATTTCGTTTTTCTCGGCAACAACCCGACGCTGCTCAGCCGTTTTATAAAGGCTTTGCCAGCGCTCTAGTTCTTGCTGCCGCTCCTGGCGGCTGGCAAAAATATACTCTTTGTGCAGCGTAGTAGGAGCCGGAACTTTGCCAGTACTGCTGGCCAGCCAGGTTTCAGCTTCTTCTAGATCAGCCCCGCGCAGCCAGCCATCGGCGCGATCGCGCTCTACCCATTCTTGGGCCCGCTGGGTAAGGCGGGCAAAGAAGCGATCATAGTCTAGGTCAGCGCTAATTGCTCCCTCCAGCTTATCAAGGGCCGTCACAAAATCATCCTCGCCGCAGAAAGAGATAAATTGCAAATTAGCAATTTCGGGATGCACTTCAGTACTCTTCACCTCGCGACAGAGAATAGGAATCAACTTCTTGTGGTATTCCAGAGCCTGCTCAATTTCCCAAAGGCAATACTCCGAAACAATGGCATCTGGACTCAAAATGTAAACCAAGCGAGTGGCTTGCCGAATGCCATTGGCAATCTCCTCCCGCCATGGCAGGCTAGAGCGAATGCCTTCCCAATCAATCCAGAGATGATGCCCCCGCTCTTGTAGGGCATGGCAGAGGGCCCGCACAAAGGCCTTGTCACGGCGGGAGTAGGAAATGAAAATGTCGGTCATGCTGGGGCTGCCAGTATAAACAGAATTATTTCCCCATTATCCTTCAGCTATTCCAGCAGCGGGCAGAACCTTACTCTGGTTTCAGAGTTAAGAATGTTATTCACCAAGTGATTAATCTGCTTTTCTGGCACTTTAGAGAGGCAAAACTTTCAAGGTGGCCAAAGAACTATCGCTGCAGCCGGTTACATAGCCCCCTTGCTGTTTCGTAGTGACTAAATGGTGGAGGGCCGCCGCCGTAATCGGTTCCCCCGCCACCAGAGTAGGAATACCAGGGGGGTAGGCGGCAATGGTTTCGGCGCTGAGGCGACCGACGGCGGCGGTGGCAGTGACGGTAACAGCAGTGGCGAAAAATGCCTGGCGGGGGGAGACCTGGGGCAGGCTGATGGGTTGGGCCGAATAGGCTGGCCGTGGGGCCGTGGGGACCACTTCTTTGCCCCGCTGAACCTGCCGTTGGGTCAGGGTCCGAAAGCCGTCAATGCAGCGCTGACCATCGGCAGGAGTATTGCCCAGGCTGACGATAAAGGTCAGGTGTCGCAGTTCCGGCAGTTCTGCGGTCACCCCCAACTGGTGGTGGAGAATATCGTCTGCTTCCAGGCCGCTCAGGCCCAGGCCAGAGACATCCACGGTCAGCCGGGTCAGGTCCAGAGCCGCCACCGAGGGGTATGGCTGCAGGGCCTGTTGATCAACCACGGCCAGTCCGGGAAGGGGGGCTAACTGCGATCGCATCTCCCGGGCCAGGGCCAGGGTTTGTGCCAGCAGCGCCTGCCCTGCTGTGGCCATCTGGTGGCGGGCGGCATCAAGGGAGGCCAGCAGCAGGTAACTGGGGCTGGTGGACTGGGTGAGCTGCAGGGCGGCTTGCAGTCGGGCTTGCTCGATGCGATCGCCCTGGGTGTGCAGCATGGAGGCCTGGGTCAAGGCCCCCAACACCTTGTGGGTAGACTGCACCACCAGATCAGCCCCCTGGGCCAGGGCGGGGGGCGGCAAGGCGGGATGAAAGCCAAAATGGGGGCCATGGGCTTCGTCCACCAGCAGGGGAACGCCATGGGTGTGGGCCAGGGCGGCGATCGCCCCCAGGTCTGAACAAATCCCGTGGTAGGTGGGGGACACCACCAGCACTGCCCGCACATCGGCATACTGCTCCAGAGCGGCGGCGATGGTGGCTGGAGCCAGCCCCAGGGCCAGCCCCAGATCTGGGGCATAGTCGGGGGACACATACACTGGCATCGCCCCCGCCAGCACTAACCCTGCCAACACCGAACGATGGACATTACGGGGCACAATAATCTTGTCTCCCGGCCCACAGGTGGCCAAAATGGCTGCTTCCAGCCCACAGGTGGAGCCGTTGGCCAAAAAGTAGGTTTGCTCTGCCCCAAAGGCGTCTGCCGCCAGGGTCTGGGCCTCCAGAATCACCCCTTCCGGGGCAAACAAGTTGTCCAGTTCTGGCAATTCTGGCAAATCGGCCTGCAGGGTTTCTTTTCCCAACAAGTCCTTTAACTGGGAAGATGCCCCTTGCCCTCGCTTATGACCCGGGGCATAGAAAGCGGCCTGGGACCGTTGGGCACTGGCTTGTAACGCCGAGAGAATCGGTGTTTGGGTTTGATCGGTTGGACTCACGGCGACTTAGGTGACTTCTAGGAAACTTTCTACCGAGTGGTGGGCAATGCCCACCCTACGAAAGCCACGATCGCTGACAACAAGCGGGATTGTCTTTCTCAGAAATCTCCTTAGGTGACTTTACGCTGAAACCATTTTCGCAGCTGTCGCCAGTGGGCTCGTACCACCTTGCGTTGGGCGAAGATATGTAGCCCAATAAACACCGCAAACGTGTAGGCCAACCAAACATGGAGATTACTGGCCAGGTCAATCCGGGCAGAATCAGCCGGAAACAGGTCGGGCACAGGCAGGCCAAAAAAGCTGACATTCCCGGCCCGAATGGAGTTGGAATAAAACACCCCACTCAGGGGCACCCCCACCATAAACAAATACAGCATTGTGTGCAGCGCTACCTTGCGGCCCCAGGCCAGGGTAAAGGGCGGGGTGCGCTTAGTGTACTTGCGCCACCACACCTGTAACAGCACCACGATTCGCCACAGCAGCAGCATAATCGCCAGCACCCCCAGGGATTTGTGCAGGTCATACAGCTGCCCCTGCCAGTTCCATGTCCGGGGCCAGCGCACCATGGCCCAACCGGTAACAAACATCACCGCAAACAGGCGAGCCATCCACCAGTGGATGGTCATCAGCCGCAAGAAAGCCGATGTGCGTCGGGGTTTCGAGGCCTGGGTTGAGGCTGAGCCCTGCCCTGGGGATCCCATGGTTGTCTCCTACCAACAGCATCATGCTTACAGTTGCCCTACCGCCGCCACGGTCTAGCGGTGGTGGTTCAGGCTATCCACCCACGGTGGTTTCGACCTTCGCTGGTACCTCCACTGGGGCCGGGACAGGTTCAGGCGGCTCGGGCTGGCGGTGACCCAACACGAGTTCCCCGTCCTGAAGCCCAACCACGATGGCAGAACCAGGGGCAAACGTGGTTTCTAGGATCTTAGTGGCAATTGGGTTTTCCAGTAGTCGCTGGATCGCCCGCTTCAGTGGCCGGGCCCCATATACTGGGTCGTAGCCACTTTGGGCAATGAAGTCGACCGCTGTCTTGGAAATTTCCAGGCCAATGCTCTGGTCGGCCAGACGTCGCTGCACCCGGCGAATCTGTAGGGCCACAATCTTGCGCAGCTCAGCTTTCTTCAGCGAGTGGAACAGAATCAAGTCATCGACTCGGTTGAGAAACTCAGGGCGAAACTGCTTCTGCAGGGCTTTGAGCACCTGGGTGCGCATTTCATCGTAGCGGTTGTCGTCTCCGCCCAGCTCCAAAATGTAGTCGCTACCCAGATTGCTGGTCATGATCACCACGGTGTTGCGGAAGTCGATGCGGTGGCCCTGGGCGTCGGTAATGCGGCCATCATCCAAGACTTGCAGCAGAATGTTGAACACGTCGGGATGGGCTTTTTCCACCTCGTCCAGCAATACCACCGAGTAGGGGTGGCGCCGCACCGCTTCCGAGAGCTGGCCGCCGTCCTCGTAGCCCACATAGCCGGGAGGGGCTCCCACCAGTCGAGAGACCGCGTTTTTCTCCATGTACTCGGACATGTCGATGCGAATCAGGGCATCTTCGGTGTCAAACAGGAATTCGGCCAGGGCCCGAGCCAGCTCGGTTTTACCCACCCCGGTGGGTCCCATAAACAGAAACGACCCCAACGGTCGGCCTGGATCGTTCATCCCCGCCCGGGCCCGCCGGATGGAGGCAGACACGGCCGCGACGGCTTCATCCTGGCCAATCACCCGTTGATGCAGGTGCCCTTCCAGTTGTAGCAACTTCTGCCGTTCGGACTCTAGCAGCCGGTTGACAGGAATGCCGGTCCACTTAGCGACGATTTCAGCAATATCGGCTTCGGTGACTTGCTCTCGCAGTAGGGTGACCCCCTGGGCTTGAATTTCCAGCAGGTGGGCTTCTTTGGCTTCCCGTTCCCGCTGGACGGCTTCCAGGCGACCGTATTTCAACTGGGCCGCCTTATTCAGGTCGTAGGCCCGCTCCGCCTGTTCAATTTGCAGCCGCAGTTGGTCTTCTTCTTCTTTGAGGGCGTTGATTGCCTCCAGGGTTTGCTTTTCGCTCTGCCACTGACCACTAAAGGCTTCTTGCTTGGTGGTCAGCTCAGCCATTTCTTGCTCAATGCGGCTGAGGCGATCGCGGGCCACCCGGTAGGCCGCACTACCATCGTCTTCGGCTTCTAAGGAGAGCTTTTCCATCTCCAGTTGCATCAAGCGGCGATCGATGATTTCCAGTTCCTCCGGCTTGGAGGTAATTTCCATCTTCAGTTTGGCCGCCGCCTCATCCACCAGGTCGATGGCTTTGTCAGGTAAGAAGCGATCGCTGATGTAGCGGTCTGACAGCACCGCTGCTGCCACCAGCGCACTGTCGGCGATTTTCACCCCATGGTGGACTTCATAGCGCTCTTTTAGCCCCCGCAACATGGAGATGGTGTCTTCGGCACTGGGTTGATCGACATAGACCTGCTGGAACCGTCGCTCCAGGGCCGCGTCTTTTTCAATGTGCTTGCGGTATTCATCCAGGGTGGTGGCCCCAATGCAGCGCAATTCTCCCCGGGCCAGCATCGGCTTTAGCAAGTTACCGGCATCCATGGTGCCCTGGGTGGCCCCCGCCCCAACTACGGTGTGCAGTTCGTCAATGAACAGAATGATTTGCCCCTCGGAGTGAGTGACCTCCCGCAGCACCGATCGCAGTCGATCTTCAAACTCTCCCCGGAACTTGGCCCCGGCAATCAGCCCGCCAATGTCCAGGGAGATCAGGGTTCGCCCCTTCAGCGACTCCGGCACTTCCCCATTGATAATCCGCTGGGCCAGGGCTTCGGCGATCGCGGTTTTACCCACCCCCGGCTCCCCAATCAATACTGGATTATTTTTGGTGCGTCGAGAGAGCACCTGAATCACCCGCCGAATTTCGTCATCTCGGCCAATCACCGGGTCTAGGCGGCCATCCCGAGCCGCCTGGGTCAAATCAACCCCGTATTTTTCTAACGCCTCGTACTGGGACTCAGGATTTTGGTCTGTTACCTTTTGGCCACCGCGCACCGCCTGAATGGCGGCCAGAAGCTCCGGGGCTTCCACATTAAAGCCCCGAAACAGGCGCCGCCCAATCCGCTCATCTTCCTGGAAGCCCAGCAGCAAATGTTCTACAGAAATGAACTTGTCCTTGAGACTCTGGCGGGCGGCTTCGGCCTTATCTAACATGCGATCGAGGCTCTGGCCCAGGTACAAGTTGTTGTCTGCCGCCGCCCGCACCCGGGCCTGCCGCTGGGCATAGGTTTCCAGCTCATCCAAGATCAGGTCACAGTCCAGCTTTGCCTTACCCAGGAGCTTGTGGGCCAGCCCATCTTCTTCCTGGTCGAGCAGCGCGATCATCACATGCTCGACTTCCATATATTGATGCTTAAGGCGACGGGCAACATCCTGGGCATCCACAATGGCATCCCAGGCTTTGGCGGTAAACTTGTCCGGATCAGTTGGCTGCATAATCTCCGTGGCGGACGAGGCGGCTTTGCGTTTTGTAACAGTTGGACGTTCAGTATATCAAAGACTAGCCAGCGGCCATTTCTGGCTGAGCTTTGGGAGCACGATGGCCTGCGGATGTCCCCATTTGAATCAGTTCCACTTTGTAGCCATCGGGATCTTGCACAAAGGCGATCACCGTAGACCCATGTTTCATTGGGCCGGGCTCGCGCACCACTTGACCACCCATGGCTTTGATGTCATCACAGGTCTGATAAATATCATCGACCCCCAGGGCAATGTGGCCATAGGCATTGCCTAAATCGTAAGCCTCTACGCCCCAGTTGTAGGTCAGTTCTAATACAGTATGGTCAGACTCATCACCATAGCCAACGAAGGCCAGGGTAAATTCGCCGCCGGGATAGTCTTTCTTGCGCAGCAGGCGCATGCCCAGCAGATCACAGTAAAACTTGAGAGATCGATCCAGGTCGCCGACCCGCAGCATGGTGTGTAGTAGTCGCATAGAAATTGAATTAGTTCAACGAATAGTTCCTCTACATTATTACGACCTTAGGGGTAAACGTGGGACAGGGCTCCTTTGGCCACCGCCACCAAGGAGTTTACTCCTGACCTAGATAAATCTCTATGCTTACAATTGTGACACGGCATAAACTCTCAAATTATTACAGCGGAATATTTCCTACCTAAAAAATTGCAAAATAGATATGTTTTAAGCCGTTAGCCGAACGATTCGGCGTGAATATCATCGACAACATCCGGAGAATGTGCAGCCCAGTGTGAAGTCCAACATATCCTCATACCCAGTGCCCCCATGCCCACTGACTATGTTTTGTTTGTACATGGTGTAAAAACCAGAGATAGGGACGAGTTTCAGCAGTCAGCCACCCAACTGCTGACCGGCATTACCCAAGCGCCCGGTAGTGTTGAGCGCACCATAAAACCAATCTTTTTCTTCTGGGGCGATCAAAGTGTTGAAGCCCAGGCCAGGTTGGTGGCAGGCTTTGAAAGCTCGGAACAGAAGTGGAAACAGTTTTGGTTCCGTGACTTTCGCACCGAGCAAATTTTAGAGTTTGTTGGTGATGCCGCCCTCTACCTCAGCCGCCATGTGGGCTCTAATGTGGTGCGGGCTTTTTATCAGCAGGTGTTATCCCAGGGACTAAAGGATTCTCGCCCGGAACGGGGCGATCGCCTGCACTTGGTCACCCATAGCTGGGGTACAGTCATTTTATTTGACATCCTGTTTGCCGGTCGTTGGGAAGACCCCCGTCTGGACGAGGGCAGCACCGCCGATATTCGTGACCTGGTGCAACAAATTCGCCGAGCTTTTTTTGGCCTAGATCCCAATCCTGACGGGGGCCTTCCCCTGGCCAGCATTAACACCCTGGGGTCGCCCATTGCCCTGTTTACCCTGCTCAAACTGACTGGAGAAAGCAGCCACGATCTCAGCCCTAGCCTGAATGAACTGATCAAAAATCTTTATGACCGGCGTAATGGTCGGCCCTTGCCCTGGCAAAATTTCGCTCATCCTGGCGACCCCATCGCCTATCCCCTAGAGGGGGTTATCACCCAATTGCTACAGCAGGGATCTGGCAAACGCTATGTCGCCATTGAAGACATTATTCACAGCGATCCCTTTCCTCGGAGTTTGAGAAACCTGGGTAATCTGTTGCCCTTTACCCGTCAGCGACTGTTACCCATCTTGAGTGGGGGAGATGCCCACAGCAGTTACTGGGCAAACCCGATGGTTGCAGAAGCCATCAGCTCAGTGATTCAAGCATCGATGGAGAGCCCAGATTAATCGACCCATCTATTGTCATGGGGCATTAACAAAAAGTTAAGTATTGCGCTGTTAACTACTCTATTGCTCAGGGATAAAGCCTATGATCACAGGCAATCAAAATCCATACCTATCTGGGCAAGATTATGGCGACTAAATCCAAAGCCGATAATAACGCTATGGCTGAACAGAATAGCCATCAAGAGGCTATCGCAGATCTCAGCCCGAAAAAAGCTAAGCAGGAAAAAAAAGGCAAGAAAGCCAAAAAGGCTAAAAAGGCCGACGCCAAAAAAGCTGACGCTAAAAAAGACCCTAAAAATAAATCCCAAGCCAAAGCGCAATCAGCGAAGCGATCGCACGGTCGGTACACGTCTGAGTCAGAGGGTAGTTCTAAGCTCTCTAAGAAAAAGTATGAAAAGGCCCTGGCCCAGCTGCAAGTGGAGTTGGTCAAAATGCAGTACTGGGTGAAGCATTCTGGTACCCGGATTGTGGTGATCTTTGAAGGCCGTGATGCAGCGGGCAAGGGGGGCACTATCAAGCGCATCACCGAGCCCCTGAACCCCCGGGGATGCCGGGTAGTGGCCCTGGGGACCCCCAGCGATCGCGAAAAAACCGAGTGGTACTTCCAGCGCTATGTGGCCCACCTGCCCGCCGCTGGGGAAATTGTCTGCTTTGACCGCAGCTGGTACAACCGGGCCGGGGTGGAAAAGGTGATGGGCTTTTGCACCGAACAGCAGTACAAGGAATTCATGCGCACCTGCCCCGAATTTGAGCGGATGTTGGTCAGGTCTGGCATTATTCTGTTGAAGTACTGGTTTTCGGTCAGTGACGAAGAGCAGGAGCGGCGGTTTCAGTCCCGCACCATTGACCCGGCCCGTCGCTGGAAGCTGAGCCCGATGGATCTCGAGTCTCGCGATCGCTGGGCCGAGTACTCCCAGGCTAAAGATGTCATGTTTGCCCACACCAATATTCCTGAAGCCCCCTGGTTTACTGTCGAGGCCGACGACAAGAAACGGGCTCGACTCAACTGCATCAGCCACCTGCTCAGCAAAATTCCCTACGTGGATATGACCCCAGATCCGCTGGAACTGCCCCCCCGCAGCCAGGCGCCCCAAGATTACGTGCGCCCGCCCCAAAACGAGCAGTTTTTTGTGCCTGAGATTTATTGAGACGATTTCCGAGCAAAGAAGATCTTCACTTCAAGGCAGCTTTCGTACCTTGCATCTCAATCCGTTGGTACTTAGCCCCTATTGCAATTAGGTTGGCTGAGTAATAGGGTTGAAGCTTGCCAAGGTTTGATGTGAGCATTAAAACCGCCATGAAGAAATGGATCTTGCTGGTACTGTTGGCGATGTCGATGTTTGTCGTGGTGTTGGATACCACGGTGATGAATGTATCGATTTCGGCGTTGGTGGCGGATCTGGGCACGACGGTCACCGGCATCCAGTCGGCAATTTCGCTCTACGCCCTGGTGATGGCGTCGTTCATGCTGATTGGCAGTACCCTGGCCGATCGCTGGGGGAAAAAGCGCACTTTTTTAATCGGCATCGGCATTTTTGGTGTTGGCACCTTTTCAGCGTCTTTAAGTACTTCACTGGTGACGCTGATCCTAGGTTGGTCAGTTTTGGAAGGCCTGGGGTCGGCGCTGATGGTTCCCAATATCCAAAATCTGCTGCGCGATCGCTACAGTGGTAAAGATTTAGCCTTTGCCTACGGCATTATCAGTGCCGTGAGTGCTGTAGGCGCAGCCCTTGGGCCGATTTTGGGCGGCTACTTGACAACCTTTCACAGCTGGCGCTGGGCCTTTCGCCTGGAGGTGCTGGTGGTGATCATTGTACTGGTGCTGAGTCAATATATTCCGAGCTCCCGTCCCCGCCAGCCTGCCCGGTTTGATTGGCTGGGGGCGATCCTCTCCATTTTGGGCTTATCGACGGTGGTGCTGAGTATTTTGATGGCCCAGCCCTACGGCTTCTGGATTGCTAAACAGCCTTTGATGATTGGCGCCCTGGCGATCGCCCCGCTGGGCTTATCGGTGGTCCCGTTTATGTTGGGGGGCGGCATCGTGATCCTGATGCTGCTGGTCTTATGGGAGCGACACCTGGAACGGCAGGGCAACGTGGGCTTGTTTAAGCCCTCCCTCTTTCTTACCCAGGGACTGCCCTCGGGCTTCGCTGTGCGCATTGCTCACATGGGGCTGATGGCCGCGTTCTTTTTTATTGTGCCGTTGCTGCTACAGCTCACCTTTGAGTTCACGGCTATGCAGACGGGGTTGGCCCTGCTGCCGCTGTCAATCGCGATCTTGATTTTTGCGATCGCGGGGGCACAACTGTCCGCTCGATTTCGAGCCAAGCGGATTATTCAGGTGGGCTACGTGCTGGTGATTCTAGGGTTGATTCAACTGCTGGCGACAGTCCGGATTGAGACCACCCCCAGCCAACTCGCCCAGGGGATTATCTTTGGTATCGGCTCGGGCCTGATCGCCTCCCAAATATTGAATCTAATTCTATCGACGGTGGATGAAGCCGATACCACCGCCACCGCTGGCCTGAATGCCACCTTTGAACAGTTGGGCAACGCCATTGGTGTGGCCCTGGTGGGGACGATTATGGTAGGAACGCTGATAGGCGGCCTGCAACAGCGCGTGATGGCTTCCCCTGATATCCCAGCCGAGGCCAGGCCAGCCATCATCGCCTCGTTGCAAACCCGGGTGCAACTGGTCTCCGATACGCAGCTGGCCCAAGCCCTGGATCAGACCACAATCACGCCGGAGCTCAGTGAACAGGTTGAACTGGCTTACCGTACCGAACGGCTGCGAGCCTTCCGCAGCGGCATGGTATTTCTGGTCTTTCTCGCCCTGGTGGGGTTGGTGTTGACCCCCGGATTGCCTAATCTGAAGCTGGGGTAGCATTCCTCCTCACTGCCAGGGCGGACACATCGGTCCGCCCCTACGCATCTGAAGAACGAAAAACGAAAACAGAAAAACGTAGGGCGTAGCCCGTGCGTAGCAAAGGGAAGAGTCCAAAATTTCTCCTTCGGAGACGTTACGTGTACAAAATTCAAAATCCCTGACCGGTGCATTGCAACCCCAGGTTGACCACCAATGCCCAGACTCCGGCTGCTCCGGTGCATTGCGGTCCCAGGTTGACCACCAATAGTCAGCTCCCGACCGCTAATGCACCCTACGGTTTCAATTCAAAATTCAAAATTCAAAACTCCCCAATCTCCCCAATCTCCCCAATCTCCCAATCTCCCCATCCCCCCATCCCCCCATCCCTAACACTCCCGCGACAACTGCCCCAGCAACAGCAGCACCTCGTCAATCCCCTGGCGCAGGGTGCTGGCATGCTGGTTGGCCTGGTTAATCACCATGCTGAACACCAGGGGGTCGTAATTGGGCGGCTGCACATAGCCGGACAGAGAGACATTGCCGGTGAGGGCTCCGGTTTTGCCCTGTACGCGGTTTTGCAAGGGGGTATTGGTCAATCGGTTGCGGAGAGTACCACTCACCCCGGCCACGGCCAGGGAATCTTGAAACACCGCCGCGTCTGGATGGTAAGCCATGACCTGTAGGGTCTCCACCAGGGCCACCGGAGTGACTAGGTTATGGCGAGATAGCCCCGATCCATCGGCCAGGCGCAAGGGGGCGCTATTGACCCCCAGGTCTGCCAGCAGAGCTTTGACGGCGGCAGTACCGGCCTGGGTGGCATCGTTGGGGCGATCGCTACCATAGGTCACCCCTAAGGTGTTCAGCAGCACCTCGGCATAGAGATTGTTGCTGTCTTGGTTCGTGGGCACCAGCAACTCGACCAGGGGCGGCGACTGGAGCGTTGCCAAGGGATCGCCAGGGGACGGCGCGGTGGTGGTGGTAATCAGGGTTTGCAGCACGGTGATTGACTCTGCTTCTAGGGCCTGGCGCAGCGCCACACCAAATTGTTGGGCCGGGTTGAGCACCGCCAGATTCAGCCGCCGGGGAGCGGCCCCCACCGCCATCTGCCCTGTGGCCTGCATCGGGTCGCCATGGCCAGCCCGCCATAGCCTGACCGGTTCGGCTGCGTCGGTGGTGGCTACGGTGCGGCTGTAGTTAAGGGTGGGCCAGGGGGGCTGGCCATCAGGCCAGGAAATCTCCAGAGGCTGTCCCACCTGGGTGGGGGTCACCTCTACCAGCCGGGCATTTTGGTTCAAAATCAGGCTGTTGGCTGGGGCTCCATAGGCAAACTGGGCATCCCCCCATTCCCAGGTGGGGTTAGTGGCTGGTCCAGGGAAGTAGCTGTCGTCCAGCACCAGGCGACTCACCTGGGTGATGCCCTGGTTGTACAGTTGCTGGGCCAGGGATTGCAGCTGATTTTCGGTGAGGGTGGGGTCTCCCTGGCCGCTCACCTGCAGGACGGCCAGTTCCCCAGGGCCAGGGGTGCTGGTGACCGTGGTCTGCCAGCGATGGTCTGGCCCCAGGTGGTGCAGGGCCGCCGCTGTGGTCAGTAGCTTGACATTCGAGGCAGGGGTAAATAACCGCTGGCTCTGGCGATCGTATAGGGTGCGGCGATCGCCAGCTGACTGGGCCTGGGTTTGCAGCAGGATGCCCACATGGGCGGTATCCAGAGGGGCCTGGCTCAGCACCTGGTCAATGGCTGGCCTTAACTGGGCCGGACACAGTTGAGCCTGACCAGGCACTGCTGTGATCAGTAAACCGGCCAGTCCCAGGGGGAGGGCACTGAACCGGGGGGGGATGGGCCAGGTGGGCATGGACATTCTCCGCATTAGACGCTTTAGAAGGTACTGGTTATTCCAGCAGCTGGGGCAGCCGCTCTAGGGGAGCCTCTAGTTCTTGTTCGATAGCATCCCCAGCGTTGATCATCAACAGCCGGAAGGGTTCGGTCTGGCTCAGGTGGTTGGCATAGGCGGCTCGCAAAAACACTCGGTAGTCGACCCGCCCGGCCACATACCGCTCGGTGTAGGCCAGCCCCAGGGCTTTCAGGTAGCGATCAACCACATCTGGTTCCGCCAGGGTTAACCCGGGGATGCCACTGATCAGGTTAGATAGCCCAGCGTCTAAAGCCGATAGGTCCACGTGGGCCTGGCCTTCAATCATCCCCAGGGAGCGGCTGTCGGTGGTAAACCAGTTAAAGGTGCCCAGCTGCTCAAATACCGCTGGGGTGGCAGGGTCGTGGCTACCGGCTAGCACCAGCACCGGAACATCGATGGCGGCAAGGCCTTTGGGGCCAAAGATGCTGCTGTTGACCGGGTTGACCAGAAAAATGGCAGCCACCCGAGGATCGTGAAAATCATAATCCTGGCGCGGCAGTTGCAGGGCTGTACATTGCAGCAGCAGGGAAACATTGATGTGGATAAAACGGCGATCGCAGGCGGCTTCCAGATGGTCAAAATCCAGGGTGGCCCCGGCCACGGCCAGGGCGGTATAGCCGCCAAAGGAGTGCCCCCCAACCCCGACCCGGCTCAGGTCCAGCCGACCGTCAAAGGCTGTGGCATTGAGGCTTTCCAGCTGGTTGAGCACAAAGCTAATGTCGCGGGGGCGATCAATAAAGTCTTGGAGATCAAACAGGTCGGAGCGCAGACCATCGCGAAAATTGGCGGTGTGAATGCTGTCGCTACCAGGGTGCTGGGGTAACACCACCACGATTCCATGGGAGGCCAGGTGAGACGCCCACCTATGGCGCTGTTCTGGAGCCGCCGATAGCCCGTGGGAAAACACCATGACTGGGGCCTGGCCGGGTCGCCAGGTGCGAGGCCGGACAATATCCACCGCCAGGGCGCGATCGCGTTGGTCATCCACCCAATCAAACCGTTGAATATCCACCTGTCGCGAGCCAGGCTGTGTCAAATCGGGCAGGGTACTGTAGTCGACCGGGGGTTCTTGCAGAGCCTGGGCGATCGTCAGGGTCGCCAGTTGGTCGATGGAGGCTTCGGTGGCCTCTACCACCTCAGTCACCGCCCTGGCCACCGCTTGCAAATCGGCCACATCCACCTGCATGTTGGTGGGCAGATGGCGCAACACAGTCAGGGCCGAAAAGCCCTCCTCGGACAGGGCGGCATTGACCAGGGCCGCCCGCAACGCCCGCTCCCCATTGGCCCCACTGCGCAACCGGACGACGGAGCCCAGGCGGCGGAGCAAGTCTTCCCCAATGGCGCTATGGAAGAAGCGGCTGAGCAAGACGCCATCCACCTCTACCGGGCGAACAATGGTTTGGCTAAACTGTTCAACGTCGGTCTCTGAGAGCCCAACCCCTCGAATAAAAAAGGCCAGGTCAGATTCAATCACGTCGTCCTGGGCCAGAGCCTCCAGGGAGCTGACCCGCACAGACCGCAGGAGCGGCCCAAACTTGACAAATATCTCTGCCGCCGTGGCTGGCAGGGCCGCGACCAACGCTAGCCCCAGGGCCAGCAGCCCAGCCCGGATCGAAATTCGAGAGCAGCCAAACATTACCGTTAACCTTCTAGAGGCACCCCTAGAGCTTAGCCTTTAGGTTGCCAATAGGTCAGCCTCCCCCGGTCGATGACGGCGCAGAATAATCATCTGGTTGCCCACCACCGGGTCGCGGGCCACTACGGTGCCATCAGGGTCGCAGAGTTGCAGGTTGGCAAGGTCTAACCCCTGGGCCCGATCGTAAATATCTTGGGCCACGGTATCCTGCTGGGTTGGCAGCAGGCCGTACCAGCTCTCGTTGATATTCACCACTAGGGCACTGTCGGCCAGGTTCACCTGCACCGACTGAATCAGCCCGGCGGCATAGGCCCGACTGAGGTCACTGACCTGGGCTTGGATATCGGCAATCATGGTTTGGTCTGGGGAGGGGGCTGGGGGTGTCAGATCATCCGCCACCGCTGGGCTGTCGCCACCATCCGCAGTAACCATTGTGGATGGTTCTGAGGGCATGACCGCGCCATCGCCCTTGGGAACCGCCACCGTTGTAGTCGATCGCCCCGATCCTAGGGAGTTCCATAGCACTAGCAGCACCACCAATACCCCCAACAGCAGGGCGGCTAGGGCCTCTTCAGAGAGACGGCGCTGCCAGGCGGGGGACAACTGCGATCGCAGCCAACGCACCCCTTTTTTGCCCCAGCGGATTCCAGCGGATAGTAGTAGCAGGGTCTGGCCAAGGATCTGTCGCCCTTTAGACTGGAGGGACCGATGCACTCCATTACCTGGATCATTGTTTGGGTCGGTCGAGGGCGCTGAACCTGGGTCGAGGGGCGTCTGAGGGGACCTATCGGCCGCTGAGAGCGACTCTGCTGCCAGTGGGGAGGCTGATGGTTCAGTGGGCATGACCTCAGCCATCTCAGGTGACTGGGCCGACTGGGTTTCAGCCTCCTCTGGGCTCTCTGGGCTCTCTGGGCTCTCCAGGGTCTCTGGGTCTGGAATAGCCTCACCCTGCCCGGAGTCGCTCACTAAGTCACGCACCTCTGTGTCACGCACCTCTGTGTCGCGCACCTCTGTGTCGCGCACCTCTGTGTCGCGCACCTCTTTAGCTTGCCCCTCTGGCGGCCAGTGCTCCTCTTCCCCATCGGGAACAACAGGGTTCTTATCGGGACCATCGGAGTGATTGGATGTCATGGGTCAGCCCACTCTATACCGGTACCCCCATGTTCCCTCAGAGTTAGTCCTACGTCCATTCCTAGTACGGAAAGGCAGAAGGCAGCAAGGGCCTTCCATGTCACAGCACAGGTCCCGCTTTAACGAGTCGGTAGGTTATTGCCGCCTCAGCGTACTAGGCTAAATGCCCGAGGCCGAAGGCCGACGACGCTCTTGGCGAATTAAAAAGTAGCCAACCAGCAGCCAAAATATCAGCAGGCCACCGGTCAAAAACAGGGTCGGCATCAACCCAAAACTGTTGATCAAGGCTGGGGCCGCCGCCGTAAACAGACCACCGCCGACAATCGGCTCAAAAAACAACTGCTTATAAGCAAAGCCCTCAAACGCTCCGGTGCTGTTATCAGGGTCCACCATGCGCAGCAGCAAAATACCCGTGGCCGTTACCCCCATAGACTGACCTAGGTCGCCAATGCCCTTCTCAAACCAGTAAGTGGGGAACACCCGCGGGGCCCACCACAGGAAGACCAGCACGTTCCAGGCGATACCCACCACACTGAGCACTAAGAACACCCCCAGGTTACCGCCAATCACCCGCAGTGAAATAGACGCGATCGCCGCAATCACCACCACATCTAGGGCTACCCCAGCAATATTTTGGGTCATAGACCGGATCACCAGAGCGCTCAGCCCCAGGCGATTGAGGAGAGACTGGACAATAATGCCGCCAATTAGCGCTAGGGGGAACAGCGGTACATATTGGAATACCGCAAACCCGCCATCAGCGGCCCACGTCACCGATTCAAACCACTTTAGGGCTTCTAGAATCAGCCAGCCCACCGCGATCGCTGCCCCCACAATCGCAAAGTTAATCGACAGTGGATCAATCAGTAGGTTGCGCAGCAGATGGGCTCGACGCCGCCGGATTTCTGGGGTTTCAGCCATCACGTTAAGATCCGGAATTTCCTCTGGTTCCATCACCCGGCGGCTGACGGTATCCACATAGCCCTTGCGACGCCCCCAGTCAGCCAGGGCGGTACCAATAATAATCCCCGACACAATCCCCACCGTGGCCAGGCCAATGGCCAAATCACCTCCGTCGGCAAAGCCCAGTTCGTCCAGGGTGTCAACCATCCCCCCCGCCGTGCCGTGGCCCCCCTCAAAGCCAATTTCAATCAGGGCAGCGGCCATCGGGTTAATGTCAAACAGGGGACCTAAAATCAACAGAGTGGCTAAAATTCCCACCACATATTGGCCCCAGGCCAGGGTCTGGCCAAACACCACCTGGGGCGCCGCCCGTCGCCAAATCATCCGAGGTGAGGGAATCGTTTCCCCTAAAAACAGGGCGGCAAACACAATGTTGATAAATACCCCCGGTGACTGGGACCACACAGTGCGAATGTCTTCTGAAAATAGCCCCCCCGATAGCAGGGTATCCTCCCCAGCGATGGCGGTGACAATCGACCCCAGCACCTCTGGCCCCAGCAACAGGGCTAATACCCCGGCCACAACCGAGGCAGGCAGATAAAGCCGTTGAAACCAACCAATTTTTTGTTTTAAGTAGCGCCCTGCCAACAGCAATAGGGCCAGCAATACAAAGGCAAAGAGAGCCGTTCGTAGATTAAACACCAGCTTTCCTCATCGGTAACGGAGTTGAGCAGTAGCCAGAACGCAGCTATAGGGGTGATCCCATGGAGGCGCGATCGCCCACCGCGATGAATGAAGGAAGTATAAAGTACCTCTTTAGTTAACTCAGGAACTGTTGTTACATAACGGAACGAAATTGGTAGGGGGAGTGATGGGGTGGATGGGGGAGGTGGGGAGATGGGGAGATGGGGAGGTGGGGAGATGGGGAGATGGGGAGGTGGGGAGGTGGGGAGATGGGGGTAGACGCGGAGCGGCTTCCCGCAGGGTAGGGTGGATGGGTGGATGTCGGCTCAAAATGGGGCGTCAGCCATCCACTCGATCCAGGCATTGGTATGGGGATGCTTCACCCTCAGGTAGCTGGCATGGAGACAAAGTCGCTGCCCTGGGGAGTAGACACCATAAAGGCGATCGCCTTGGATCGGCGCATTCAACCCCAGGGGATGGGCGGCATGGACTCGTAGCTGGTGGGTCCGACCAGTCAGCGGGTAGAGGGTAACTCGGGTGGTGGTCCCCTGGGCTACCGTCTCCTGATCTACCACCTGATAGCGGGTAATGCTGGGTTTGCCCTGCTGCCAGTCCACTGATTGTCGGGGGCGACAGGTCGGATCACCCCACAGGGGCAGATCGACCACCCCTGCTGGCCTGGGGGGTACCCCATCGAGCAGGGCGTCATACACCTTAGTCACCTGGCGCTGCTGAAATTGCTGACAGAGGTGGCGATGGCTTGCTGCGGTGCGGGCCAGCAGCAGAATCCCAGAGGTATCTTGGTCCAGGCGATGGACCGGCTTCAGAAACGCTCCCTCGGGCTGGGTCAGCTGCAAGCGAGCCAAGACGCTATCGGCGCGATCGCTAGATCGCCCAGGTACAGACAATAGCCCTGGTGGCTTATTCACCACCAGCAGCCCCTCGTCTGCATACAGAACTGGCAGTTCCAGGGAATAGGGAATAGCCGACCCAGGTAACTGGGCCGCTAATCCCCCCAGCAAGAACCCCATAATCGGCTGGCACCGTTCTGTACAGGCTCCATAGAATTGTCCTGGTTGTTTATCCCCCTGGGGTTGGCCCCACCAAAACTCGGCCATGGCCAGTGGTTTTAGCCCTTGCTGGGCGGCCCAGTGCAATAACTTGGGGGCACAGCAGTCGCCAGTACCGGTGGGCAGATTACCCTGGGCGGCTAAGTCCTGGATGGCTAGGGACTCGCCAGCGAAATTCGTCAGGGTATAGACCCGATGCATTTGGGCCTGCAACTGTTGGGAGAGGCCTTTTCGGCGACGCTTGAGGGCGATAATGTCCTGGTCGGCCCTCTGTACCACGATGGCTAGGGGCTCTAAAGTTTGGCGCTGATTGTGCTTAAAGGCTCTCAGCTCCGCCTTATCACGGCGACTTTGCTGGTCTAGATCCGCCAAGGCGCGGGTCAGGGGTGCTCCGCTCAACTGCTGCTGCCACTGCTGCCGTTGCTGGGCCCGGCGTTGCCGATTTTGCCGGTGTTGAGCATTAAGCCCCTGGCGCTGCCGGGTAAACTCAGCCGCCTGGAGCGCGTAGGTGGCTCGCTCCGGTAGATGCTGTAGGGTCAGCAGTCGATCTTTGATCTGGCTCAACTGGTGGAGCGTCTGGGCCTCTTGCAGCGCCACTTGCTCTCGTCCAGGAATGGGGGGCACCCACCCTGGCCGCTGGCGCTGGCCCCGCCACAGCCCAGAAAAGGCCTTCAACACCCAGAGCTGACCAGCGGTGTCTTGCCCTAGCAACACCCCGTACATCTTGCCTTCAGTGATATCCGCTGGGGGCAGTTGGGCCATTAACCCCTGAGCGATCGCCTTGGTCAAGGCTGTGCGAGGCAAAGTATGGTGCTGGCCAGTGCGGGGGCAGGTGCCCAGATAGTGGTAGTCAGCGCGATCGCCCTGGCTGACCTCGCCTCCCTCCATAAATTCGCTGAGTGCATGTAGCAATGCCATTACCCTATCCCTGAGGTTGCACCGCTAGCAGGCTTCGTAGCAAATCCTGGTGCATTAGCGCTCGATCATAGCGGGATTGAATTTGGTCGGGGGAAACCGGATCCCCGTTTGCATAGGTGTCCATCCAAACCTTAGCCATGTGGTCCACAGATTGAGGCCAGCGACGACTTAAATCAGCAGACAGGGCCTGAGGATTCAGATCAAACCCTGGCAAGTCTAAATCTGTCATTAAATAGCTCACCTTGGGGTCATAGCTCAGACCAAAACAACGGCACCCCTCTGCCGCCGCCATAATCAGGGCATGAAAGCGCATGCCAATGGTCATCTCCACCCCCCGAAACAACCCCTTCAACTGACTCGGATCCCGCAGGGTATAAATATGGCTTGGCCCTGGCAAGCGGGGCTGAATATACTCGGCAATGGGCAAGTCTTTCACCGGTTGAAACGGTACCAGTAGCAGACAGGTGTCTGTGGCTGTTTGAAACGCCCCTAAGGCCTGGGTAATTTGGTCCAGGCGCGATTCCGTCAGCCAGGGATGAGGACGCAGAGCCACCGCCACCCTGGGAGCCGGGAGCTCCCATAATCCCTCCACAGGAGCCGCCGCCAGTGCCCAAACCGGGTCAGGGGCTTGTATCCCTGGTACCTGCCAGCGGGCCAGCCAAGCCGCCGACCCACTGTCACGCACACTAACCCCATCACAATGGCTCAACGCATAATGCCCCAACCATTGACTAACCTGGTGGTTCAACGGCCCAATTCCCTGGGCCCAAGCCACCGTTTTCAGGCCCAGCCACTGGGCCAGCACCATCAATCCGCTGTAATACAGCGGGTTTTGCAGACTGGTCGCATCCTGCAACAAACTGCCACCACCCCAAATCAAGGCATCGGCACCCCGCAAAGCCCCAATCACCGCCCGCAGATGTTTACGGGGTACTGCCTCTACCCCATAGCGCTGGGCCGTTTCCACAGGATTGCCCGACAGGACCACAGGCGTTACCCCAGTCGGCAGCATTTGCAACAGCGTGGCCAGCAACGCTTCGTCACCGCCATTGCCCATGCCATAGTAGCCGCAAAGAACCGCTCGCATCTGTCCTGCCCTAGGGGTAGATTGTTGTACGCATGATCCGACCTCTCTACAATAGAGGCTGTTGTTACTCCCTGTGCCTCATGCATGCCCTATCCCTGCCCACCTGGATGATCCATATCTCAAGCGTGCTGGAGTGGATGGCCGCCATGTGGTTTATCTGGCAGTTCGCGATCGTCACCCAGCAGCCCGTGTGGCGATGGCTCGCCCTTGGCATGTTCCCAGCCCTGGTGAGCGCTATGGCTGCTTGCACCTGGCACTTTTTCGATAACGCCCCCGCCTTCGACTGGCTCGTAACCGTCCAAGCCGCCATGACCGTCGTCGGCAACAGCACCCTGTGTTTAGCCGCCTGGTGGATCTGGCGGCAAGGGCAAGTGGAGGCAGAAGGATGAAGGTGATAGGTGACAGGTTTCAGGTGACAGGTTTCAGGTGATAGGTGACAGGTGTCAGGTATTAGGTATTAGGTATTAGGTATTAGGTATTAGGTATTAGGTATTAGGTGCTAGAGACCGTACCGCAAACCGCAAACCCTAAACCGCAAACCCGATACCCAACACCCAACACCCACCTCCCCACCTCCCCCTCTCCCCCCCTCCCCCCCTCCCCACCTCCCCACCTCCCCCATGCTCGACAAAAACACCCTCTTCGCCATGTCCCTCTTCCCCTACCTGGGGTTCTTGTGGTTTATCACTCGCACCAAGTCCACCCCTCGATTAGCCCTGATTGGCTTTTATGTACTGCTGGTATTCGTGGCAGTGACCATTCCAGTGGGAATCTATGCCAAAGTGGGCCTACATCAGGAATTGGCCAATGTAGACTGGCTCCACGGGGGTGCCGAGGCGTTTTTGACCCTCTCGAATATTTTGGTGGTCTTGGGATTTCGCCAGGCGGTGATTCAGCACCGAGCTAACCAGGGCGAGTAGGGATCGGGCTTCAGGGGCAACACCCTGACTCATCGGTACCTTAGCGGGTGACAAGGGGACTCAAAGCTTCAGGGGACAATGCTTTGAGAGAATAGGAAGGACAAAAAATAGGGAGT
>NZ_SMDQ01000056.1 GCF_012911975.1 Nodosilinea sp. P-1105
TGCTTCCCCCGATGGCTGGTGCCGTTCTTGGAGATATCGTGAGACCCACAGGTCGGACAGGTCATCTCAATAGCCATGCGCTTGTCTCCCTGGTTATCGTGGTGGCGTAGTCTGATTTTCCTCCGTCCCGTGCATTAATGCACTACCAGAATAGGGACAGGGAATACCGATGAGAGTTGTTTTTGTTTTATAGATATTGAGCAATAATTTCTATATTGTAGATACAGTTAAAATATTCCAGAACTAACGCTTCTAGTAAAATAGAAACGACATAACAATCCCAATGCACACCGACCGCCTAGAGGTTGATGTTTGGGGTTTGAAGTTATCTGCGGCGGGTGATTGGGAACGTTAGCCTGCTTCATTCCTAGATAAGAGTGGTTGCTCAAAAGCAATGGGGCTGATCGCAATAGTATTTCCATTCTTTGTGAAAAAATATTACCAATAGAAACATAGTGTTTCGAGCAGAAGACTAGTCAAAATAGTCGATCTATACTGATAAGTAAGAATACTTAAAGGCAATGGGGTTTTCTGGCTTTACCTTCACGCGAGTAGCCAATCTCACTTCGTTCCATTAGCCCCTAACCTTTAAGGGTTTCTCTCGTAGGAGATACGGGTATGAAACGATACGGAATAACGTTCCTTGTAGCCATATCACTCTTAGTAGCAACGCCAAGAGGAATGGGAGCGCATTCAAATCCAGTCTCTCTCCAGACCACAACTTTCTCTTCTCCAATAATTCTTTCCCAAACTCCTCCTGCGGCCAGTAACTCTTCTATTGAGCTAATAAAAATTATAGGTGGGAGTATAGTTGGCGGTGTAGTAGGCTTTATAGCCTGTTGGAAATTCTTTAAAAGTGAATTACCTGAAATTAATAGGAAGAATAGTGAGCAAAATTCCCAAAGAACTAGGCGGATAGTGACAGACGCTTTTATAAGTGCCTTAGAAGACTCAACATTTAAGCAAAAATTTCAGGAAAAATTGAAAGGATTGTTAGTTGATGAAACATACGATCAGAAAAAGCTTTTCGAATATTGTCTGGGCAAAAGTTTCAAGGACTCAGAATCGAAACAAGAGTTTCAGAATAAATTGAGGGGGTTATTTGTTATTGAAAAATACGAACTGGAATATAAACTTTTTGAACATTGCTTGAATATAAGTCTAGAGGAGTTCTTGAGTAATTCTACATCCAAAAATACCCTTAATCGCCAGTTGAAAGACATCATAGCTTTCTTTGTTTCTGGAGATCGAGCACAAATCGGTCAGATGAGACAGGATATTGATGCTTTACGAGAAAAGGTTCGAATTCTTACAGAAAAAATGAGTTTATAGAGGTGATTACTCATGTCTCCTATCAAACTAGCAGGCTTTGATAATCTATCTTTTCCTTCACCAGAATTCTTGCCAGAAGGGTACGTTAGGTTGCCGTGGCGATCCATTTTTCAAGAGACTAAAATCTCGCCCGGAAAATTAGTGATACAGGATAGCATTGGTAACTATATACCTGCTCAAGTTTTTCAGGTTGATCGAGATGACCCATCTCATGACTTCCTAATTATCTCCCTAAGGGATACACCATCTAGACTTGAGGAAGTATCGAGGGTTATCAAGTCGTTAAGCCTTAAAGAAGGCGAAGTAATCACTCAGAATCGTGGCTTTCCCCGGCTAGAAGTTATTCTAGGTCCTAATAGCCAAGCTCGTGGTGTGAAGCTTGCTAGCGGTAAACTAAGCATTTGGTTCAACTTAATTCCTGCTCCAGAAGATTATGAAAATGACTGGAATTGGTATTCTGGTTCAGCAACTAGCGTACTGCTAAACAATCAAGAGATGCTTGAATATTTTACCAATGACTATGTTTCTACTACTGCACAACCATACTGGATGCGTCACGATCCGCAGAAGCGATGCATGCAAGTAGATAAAATTCGAGTACGGGATGATATACATACTACTTGGTCTGAACCCTACAATCTTTTTGATCAGCCTTATGAGCTGATATCTCACTCTATTGGTTCAGTTGGAGTAAGTATTACCATTGCCTCGACCCCCTTCAGTTATGGCACGGGTAGTCAATATCGGTTGTATCGTATTCTTAGTCTTTTCAAAGATTCAGATTATCTTCTAGAACGGCTATTTGTTCGCAAGACAAACATAAAGCCAGAAACAATAGCAAAGAACGACTACCTCGAATTTAAAGCTCACTACTTCACCTTTATGGATCTCCATTTTTGGCCAATTCCAATGGAATTTTCATCCCATAAGGGTTTTGCGATGGTCTCTTGTATGCCTCCATATCCTGCCTATGGATTCATGTGTAATACCGAGCAGAATGTCAATCGTCCCACTGAAGACTTTCCGGAGTGGCCTAACAAATATAAAACCTTTTCGTGGGAATTATCTGGTTGTCAGTCAGCAGAGTGTATGCACCGACTCGCATTTACTTTTGATAATACACTACCAGAGCTTTTCTCAAAAGAAAATCAATGGCAAGCACTACCGTGGTAGTGAACAAAACCTAAATCTCATAAGGAGGTTTACTATGTACGGAAATGATATACCTATTGACAACATCATATTCCGGCTATCCGAAGTGATTGCTCAAGATTACCTGAAGCTAGATAAGGAAAATAGCTTTATTCAGGAACATGGCGAGGATGTATTGGGTAAGCTAGAGACGTTTTACAACGAGGAAGGCTGTTGTCCCGATGGTAATGATCAGGCTGAGAAGATGTTCATTCTTCGGAGTCTTCCTCTGATCAGTAGTGTCGTTCAACTTAGCACAACTATCAAGCATTTTAACGATGCGATGGAGGAAGTAGAAAAACTATACGGAATTGAAGATAACCCCTTTGATTCAGCAATTAAACTCTCATATCTTGTTTTTGCTTTTGCTATAAATAGAGGCTCCCAACTCTTCTCTCAGACCCCCAGTAGAAGCGAGACATGGAATCAGATGCGATCCCAAGTAGCGAGACTACTGAAACCAAGTCTAGACATGCCGAGTGATGAGCTAGGGGAATACTGGTATCTTTCGGCGCAGAGTTATGCTCAACAGGTTATGTCCAAACTTGGGGAATGCCAGATAATTAAAACTGAGAACGGCGAAAAAGTTGAGGGAAGCGACATTCAAAGAATAGAGGGTCAAATTAAGAATATTACTGATAAAGCTGCACAAAAATTGAGACAGGCTATTTACATAGATCGGCGATTCCAGAACCAAGCAAAAGACGTTCAAGCTTTTAATGTGATTTGGTATGGTTTAGCTCAAGATTATGCACAACAAGCGACATCTAGGCTCAGAGATATTGAGAGAGTTAGGACTGGGAATCTCGATGAACCTACGCAAGAAGGCGAGATCGCCAGAATTCTAGTCGAGATTGAGGATATTACCAGTAGGGTAATAGATAGCTTGAAAGAGGCTGTTAGGATAGATCCTCTGTGCAAAGAAAAGGCAAGAACTGATAGAACCTTCGATTCAATTCGAGCTAATCCTAATTTTAGAGACTTGATTGACTGAGGAAGTGATCACGAAAAGCTAATTTTGACCTGTTTAGCTCTCCTATTAGATATCCTAGTAAGGTATTTAGCAATCAGTAACATTGCGCTTGCTAGATGGATTGGCGAAGGACGGTCGCCAAAGATACAGGCTAATCGGGATAGGGAGAATCCTCACGAATCCCCCCTCCCACACCACCCATCGTGCGGCTCCGCAATGGGCGGTTCTCAACCTACCTGCTAGACGAGTTGGCAGACTTCTCCTCGTATCCCTGGGCTTTCATCCACAGGTCACGAATCGAGAGCAATCCCTCTTGTGCTAACCACTCATTGGTCATCCCCGTCTGCGTCGCCAGCGTCCGTGACAACCGCCAATACCCCTTCCGGCTTAAGCCCGTCGAGAAGGCGTGTCGTCTCGGAGTTCCCAGTTTGAGCAGGTTGCCAATGCGCGTCCAAGCCTTCGGCAGGCTGCGCCAACGGCCTACGCCACTGTTTCCAGTAACACATCCGGATCCGACGCCTCAGCCACCCATCTAACTCGGGAATTGGCCCATAGCGCTGGGAAATCCCAAAGTAGCCCATCCAACCCCGCAAATAGAGGCTGATCCGCTTCAACCGATACTCCATCGACACCCGCCACCGTCGCGAGGTTAACCCCCGCAAGCGGTGCTTGAAGTCCTGGAAAGCTCGCTCAGACCAAACAATTCGGATTCCCTGAAACGTAAATCCCAGGTACTCCAATCGCTCAATCCGTCGAACTCGGCTTTTCTGCGAATTCACCTTCAGTCGTAACACCTGGGTCAGATAGCGAGTCACGCTTGCCTATTGCTGCGCAACGCTGACGCGAACACTCGCCTGCCTGCTTGGGCCGATTTGACCAAAATGACCACATCGTCCACATAGCGGGTAAAGCGGTGGCCCCGGTGTTCCAACTCCTGGTCGAGGTCATCCAGCAGGATGTTGGCGAGCAGCGGCGACAGGGGCGACCCTTGCGGTGTGCCCCACTCTGTGGCCTGTACTACTCCTTCGACCATGACCCCGGCTCGCAGGTACCGGCCTATCAAGGCTAGCAGGGTCTTATCCCGCACTTTGCGGGCAACCCTTGCCATTAGAACATCGTGGTTTACGGTGTCAAAGAACTTTTCCAAGTCCAAATCCACCACCACCCGATAGCCTTCCTTGACGTATGCCTTCACCTGTTTAATCGCGCCGTGGGCGCTGCGGTTAGGACGACAGCCAAAGCTGAACTCGGAAAACTCCGGCTCAAACAGTGGTGTCAGCACTTGTGAGATGGCTTGCTGGATCACCCGGTCTAGGACTGTTGGGACTCCCAACAGCCGCTCTCCCTTGCCCCCTGGCTTGGGGATAACGACCCGTCGCACTGGAGCAGGGCGGTAGCGTCCATCTCGCAAGGATTGGCGAATCTCTCCCCAGTGAAGTCGGGCGTAGGCCGCAAAGTCGTCCAGCACCATCCCGTCTATGCCGGGGGCACCTTGATTGGACTTCACTTGCTTCCACGCTCGGTGCAGGTTCTCTGAGTCGAGGACTCGCTCCATCAGATTCGTCTCTAAGGCTGGCTGCATGGGTCCACGCCAGTCCGCTTCTCCCCCATTCGGGTTCATCGACGCGGCTGAGTTTGTCATGGCTCCTCCTTTATCAGTTAAGTTCGGCCCTACTGCTACGCAGAAGCAAGCTACGCCCTATCTGGCCCATTACAGGCCAGCGTTTGGCTACTATGGCCTCGGCTGACTTCTGCCCCCGTCAACGCTTGTTGCCAATCGTTGGGCCATCCTTGATGCCTTAGGGTTCTGTGGCTACCGGGCCGTTTCCGGCCAGACCTCAGTCAGACTCCCTTAGCCTCAAGGACTGCCAAAAGGGCAGACCTCCCCAGATAAGACCGTGAACTGTCGATGCACAACCGCGTCATTTACCGTATCCCCTGAACCTAAAGGCTACCCTGCGGGAAGGCTTCGCCTACGTTGTGTTGTGCCAACTCGCCCCAGAGACTCGGCCTTTTTTCACATCCAGAACACGAGACAAGTCTTTGTCAGTTCTGGATGTGAAAACTATGACGTTTCTGTACCCTTCGGGAAGTCTGCGCCTACGTCGGCTCGCACCTTTGCCGCTGGCTTCCTCCAGACCCTCCCTCACAGGAACGCCCTTGCCTTAAGCTAGTGGTTGTCCATCTCTCGGCTCCTATAACTTTCGAGCATTTGGATGGCTGGTTCTCCCACAGGGGACTTTCACCCCATTAGTTCACGCCCATGCTGGGCGTACACAACCGGTTGCAGCGGACGGTCCGCTGCGCAGCCCGCCGCTGAACCGGAGCGTTAGGCCACCCGCGACATCAACTCTCTGCAATTATTCGTCGGTCATGAACCAAATTTTGTAAACAGAACAGATGAGCCTTTCGGTTGAGACATAAAATTCATCTAGGGTGCGGGTGGCGCTTGAGCTACTGATTTCAGAGTTGATGTCACCTCGTTCCCCTAACTGTTCACTCCACCGGATGCACGGCGATCACGACCCGGTTGAGTCTCAAAGTTGGTCTTGCACCGGTAAGTTCGCGACGTTAGGCGGAATAAGATAAGCTCTTCAAAATATGTTTAGTAGATGAATACATGAATATAAACGCATCCATTATCGACCAACGCTTGGTATCAGTCGTCAACGATATTCGTCAAAAGGCTTCTGAAGAATTACGAATCAGAGATGAAAGCAGGCTTAAGTCTCTGGCCTTTGTATATCTGTGTGTTAAAACCATCTTAGATTTAGATGGTGATGACGCTTTTGATTGCCTAACCGAAGGAGGTGGCGATTTTGGAGTGGATGCCATGCATATTTCCGAAGAATATGATGGTGAGTTTACTGTCAGTTTATTTCAAGCAAAGTATAAGAATAACCTAGAGGGAGATTCCAACTTTCCTGAAGAAGGCATAGAAAGTTTAATAAATGCAATTCAGTACCTATTTAATCCGGCAGCTAGATTAGAACATATTAATGAACGACTACTCGTGAAAGTGGAAGAAGCCCGTAGCCTAATCCGAGATGGCTATATTCCGCAAGTTCGGGCACTAGCTTGCAACAATGGGCTGAAATGGAATGCATCTGCTCAAGAAGCTATTGAACGTACTGGGTTTGGCGATCAGGTAACGTGGGAATATGTTAACCACGAGCGTTTAGTCAAAATTCTTCAAGCTTCTAGACCTGTAAAGGATACTTTGCAGCTAAGTGGCAAAGCCATCGTTGAAGATATGGAGTTTAGCCGGGTACTTGTAGGTAGGATTTCTGTAACCGAAATTGCCACACTTATAGAGCGACATGGAGAAAGGTTGTTAGAGCGCAATATTCGTCGCTACTTAGGCTTACAAGGAAATCGCGTAAATGAGGGTATCCGTCACACTTTAACTAGCGACGAAAAAAACAATTTTTACTTTTACAACAATGGAGTAACGCTGACTTGTGAAAGTTTCTCATACAACGCACTGCAAGATGGCGATTATCAGGTGCGTGTTGAGAATTTACAAATCATTAACGGTGGTCAAACATGTATGACTATATTTAAAACATTACGAGAACCTGATTTGCTTCATCAAAATGCTCAAGCTTTTGTCCTTCTCAGACTTTATCAATTACCTCGTGAAAATGAGGACCTAGTTCAAAGAATTACCTACGCTACCAATAGCCAAAATCCAGTAGACCTCAAGGATTTACGTGCCAATGATGAGCGTCAGCAAAAATTGGAAATGGATATTCAGCAATTGGGATTTAATTATCGGCGAAAGCGTTCTGATACTAGTACTCGGCCTACTGATATTACTTCAGGAGTGGCTGCTGAAGCAGTTTTATCGGTTTGGAGAAGAAAACCTCATCAGGCAAAGTTCTTCTCTCGTGAACATTTTGGGAAGCTGTACGATTCAATCTTTACTAATCAACTAAATGGAGCACAAGTTGTAATAGCTGTTCAGCTTTACAGAATTGCAGAAAATCGCCGCAAAAGACCAGAGCCTAATGATCCTGGTTTTGTTCGTTATGCTTCTTGTTTTATTGCGATGCAAATGGGACGAAGACTTCTGGCGGATCTGAACGTTCAGATGAAAGATATTAGCCATCAAAACTTTCAATCAGCCCAACAGCTTATTGAGCAAAACGGTGAAGTTTATTTCAATGCCTCAGTACAAGAGATTCAACAGGCGCTTCAGGATCTTTATGGGGAGCAAGAGATTTCTTTGCAGCAACTATCTGCGACATTTCGACGTGGTGATTTAATAAGTAGACTTCAATAAATCAAATCGGTTCAATAATTCGACTTCTTTTCTTGCGAACTCGCTTAGCCTAACACTGCGTTGGTGCGGACGGAACGGAGGTTATCGGTAAGAGTTCAAGCTTATCTGCCGCCGCACAACTTCAACGTTAGCCCTCTAGCCTCCAGTTAGGGAAGTAGTTGAGAGGTCGCTTTTCACTACCCATATCGTGAATTCGTTGTTTAGATGCAAGTTTGGGCAAGGTTGACGCTATTAGCGTGATATGCTCAAAAAATTCGATTTGGCAGGTTCATGAGTGGTATTGACCGTGAAATTATTCTTGATCCCCGGCACATCGCTAAACATCTACCTGAAACACCACAAGTACAGCGATTACTGAGACGGGGCAGATCTGCACACGGTTTTAATAATGCAGCGACAATGGAGAGAGTTGCTCAAGCCATCATTGAAAGAGGAGAATTTACAGGGGGGATTCGAGGATACGAGCGTTACGGCTTGTTTTTTGCTGAATCAATCGGTTACCGAATCAATCCTGAAGATGGCTTAAGCACTCCGCTATTCTATGGAGAGGTGAAAATTGATGCAGAAAATCGATACCACGTCATCCCCCGCACTCGACCCAGTTAAGCGTGAATGGAACTTCGCTGAAGTCTGGATTGATCCGATGCTGTCTCCTCCTTACATACTGCTGTTACTAGGTGACTCAGCAGGAAGCTGTCGTGTGTATGATCCGGCTGAGAATTACAAGATCGTCTTCAGTAGTGCGACCTATGATGAAGCTCAAACTTGGTTACTAGAAGATGAATATGAGCCAGTTGAAGGACGACTTTCAGCATCAGAGTTGTAGGCAAAGCAACAGATTTTGCTAGCGAAAGGGCTAACAAGTCGATGAAGCGGATGATTGAGAGATCTTGGTGAGGTTGCTAAAGTTGGCTGCTGCTGCTTATCTTGGTCGCTATGTGCGCGACTCGAAGTCGTTCGGGGGAGTTGGAAAGGGCTCCAAACCGCTTTCCCCGCTGGTGTTCAAGCGGATGTCCGCCTTGGAATGGCTGCGACGTGAGCTCAGCCGAACGTTCAACCCGTAAGAGGAGGCAGTATCAGCAGACAAGATCAAATGTCAAAGCATCTTCAGCGCCAAATTGAGGGTGCAGGCTAGGGCAAGGACTTCGACAAGCTCAGCCGAACGTTGCTACGGATAACGCAAGTGAATCCTTGATCAGGCTGCGTTACGTTTGCGTTACGTTAAGGTGCTCGAAATGGCTGACACGAGCATACTGACGGGTCGTCGATATTCTCGTAATCCGGACCATATTCGACGGCGGACTGTGCCTGCACCGGAGAATGATGTTATCGATGAGCATTTTCAGTCGTTCTCTTCTTGACAAATGATCGCTCAGCTTGGCTTGTCATCCATCTATATTCAGTAGATCGAAAAGGCTTCTCTCAGCCATGGCTCTGCCCTCATCCCCCAGCCCCTTCTCCCAACCTTGGGAGAAGGGGAGCCGGAAGGCTCAAAGCCCCTCTCCCAGCATTGGGAGAGGGGTTTGGGGTGTAGCTTGCTTCCCGTCAGGGTGGGCCAGCGAGGGCTTTGTGATCTCCTGATATTAGTAAGCCAGGAATCGTAAGTTGCGATCGCTACGATTTTGCCCTATTTCTGCTTTTTTCTCTTCTTTTTTTTGCCGGGTTTAGTGGCTGCCCCAAATCCCTGGCTAGATTTTGCGGATTGCCTGGTTGACTTGGGCTGTGCGAAGTGTGGTTCTACCTCAACCGAAGCCTGCAGACTGCCTAATCCAGATCCGGCCATCAGACCCATCTCAGACTTCACAATCTTCCAACTCCCTGGAATCTCTTCGTCAACCCGCCTAGCAGAAAATGCCTTTTCCATGGTGGGCATGGCTTCTTGAGCCTCTAAATCCATCAGGCAAGCCACCAAAGCGCCATTCAGCAGTAGAAACACGAGTGGTTTACAGGCCGTTCATAACCAAGCCCAGCTCGGAATCTAAAGTTTTCCCACCGGCAGAACTCCAGGTCTGCTCTTGGATCTGGCTTAGCTAGACTAGCTTTAATCTATCAAATGACGCTTGTCCCTAAAGGCCCCAGTGCAGCGTCAAGCTTTTGGAAAGGGTAGGGGTGGATCTTCGGATCTGGGTTGACCTACCCCTACCGACAACGCATGGGCTGGACCCACTAACGATGTGGCTAGCCGGGGACGGCCCCTGAGCCTTTTTGATTGACACCGCAGCGGAAAGTCCCATACTGGTGGCATAGGTCCAGCCCCCTGATATCCTGGCCATTGCCTGCCCATGGTTGCCCCCGCCGATACCCATGTTTATCCTGTCCTCTGGCAAGACGATCATCTGGTGTTGATCGACCAGCGGCAGTTGCCTGAACGGTATACCATTGTGGCGATTCACCGCTGTGAAGATGTCCTGCGAGCTCTGCGGTCTGGGATTGTACAAGGGGGGTCGGCCTTGGGCATTGCTGCGGCCTATGGTCTCTATTTAGGGGCCAGCGAACTCCAGACGCATGATCGAGCCGCCCTGTGGGAGCGGATCGAAGCAATTGGCGATCAATTCAAACAGGTTCGCCCAGATAAAGCCCACCTACAGTGGGCTGTGAAGCAAATGTTGACTGTGGTCCGCCAGCACAGTGGGGCTGTGGATGATCTTCAAGCTCAGCTTTTGGCCAAAGCCCAGGCAATTCAAGCGGATGACTTTACCCTATGCCAGGCGATTGGCGATCGTGGCCTGGCGTCGCTACCCGCTGACCCGGCCCAACTCACCCTATTGACCCACTGTAACCATGGTGCCCTGGCCACCTCAGGCTATGGCACCTCCTTAGGCATCATGCGATCGGCCTGGCGAGCAGGGCGTTTGGCCAGAATCTACGCGGCTGAAACCCGACCCACCCTTCAGGGCTCCCGCCTGACTGCCTGGGAATGTGTGCAGGAGGGGATTCCGGTGACGATCGTGACCGACAGTATGGCTGCCCACTGTATGCAGCAGGGGTTAGTGCATGGGGTGCTGGTGGGGGCCGATCGCATTGCCGCCAATGGGGATACCGTCAGTAAAATTGGCACCTACAGCCTGGCGGTAATTGCCCAGGCCCACAAGATTCCATTTTGGGTAGCCGCTCCGGTGTCTACCATTGACTTTGCCATCGCCTCTGGGGCCGATATGACCATTACCCAACATCCTCCCGAAGAAATCTATGCCCTCGGCGAACGAATCACCTCGCCTAAAGGAGCCACGTTTTATAACCCTGCCTCAGACATGACCCCTGCCCATTTGATTACCGCCATTGTCACCGAGCAGGGGGCGATCGCCCCTGATCAGCTACATATCCTGGCCACCAAGGAGTCCTAGCTAGCGATCGGGTTACGGCTGGGCTGTCGGGCTGGGGAATGGCCAGGGGGTGGGGCCACGGCGATCGCAGCAGGGGGGCGCCCCGGCCGAGGTAAACGATCAGCGGGTGTCACCTCCAGCGCATTCAGGTGATAAAACTCTAGCAGCGCCAGGGTGACACTCACCAAAATGCCAGCCGACCCCAGCACCACTAAAAACACTGCTACGGTGATCAACAGATTGGTATTGATTAAAGCCCGCAGGGTTAGACACACCAGGCTAGCGATCATTGCCAGCAAGACATAGTGCATAATCAAGGCACTGTGTCGGGTTAGCCGATACCGCACCCTAATGCCATGGCGATATGGGGAAACGCGGCCCCCTGTTTTGGAGGCCGCTTGGTGCAGACGCTGGAGTTGGGCTGAGATCGCCTCCAACCGGATCATGACAATGCCCCACCAGGCGAGGGCGATCGTCATCATAATGGCTGAATTGAGGACCAGCTGTAGCAGCTGGGTCGTCTGGGTTATGGACACAACAATATAGACCCGCTAGATTGGCTCAAATATAGTTCAATTGTACTAAAGTTTTCATCCAATCTAGCAGTAAACTTTGAAGTCAGGTTACCTGCCATTTTCGTGAATGCCCTCCCCTCGCTCTTCCGCTGCCATTGCTAAATACCTCCTCACCTTGGCCGCTGTGGTTGGGGCTGTGCTGCTGGCCAAACTGATCATCACCTGGGCGGCAGAGGTTTTTTTGTATCCGATCCCAATTTTGGGGGGGTGGCTCAAGAGTCTGGAAATTATTGAACTCACCAATATTCTGTTGTTTGCGCTATTGGGTTTCGGCATTGGTGGGGCGTCACGCTATCTATCGGCGAAGACCCCCCTGGGCATGAAGAGCATTGCCCTGATTGTGGCCCTGCCCCTGGTATTTTTTAGCAGCTATTGGCTGCGGTACCAGATGTGGCTCGGCCAATTGTCAGCCCAGGCCGAACGCCCTCGTCAGGACATCGTTGCCATGGCCAACCAAGCCCTGGAACGGGAAAGCGGCAGCCAGGGGTTTTGGGGGTACTACAGAATCACCACCAAAATGCCGATTTTACCCGCCACCACCGCTGAGCTAGAGCGCATGGCCCAAGACCAGCAGTGGTTTCGCTCAGAGCTGACCCGATTTAGTGGCATCGAGCCGGGGGTATTTTCGATGATCTTTGACGGGGCGGGGTGGGGCATTCGTATTTTTCATATGCTGCTGGCTGCCATCACCGGGCTGATCTACTTCTCTAAAGGGTTGGCCTGGGCCGATGGGGCCAGACTGCGTCGGCTCGCGAAAGGCAAGTAATGACCCACTCGATCGCTATTGCAGCCATTGTTTTAGCCGGGGGACTCAGTGCTCGCATGGGCCAAGATAAGGCCCTCATTTCCCTGGGGACAGAGACGTTGTTGCAGCACACCTGTCAGGTGGCCCTGGCTTGTGCTCACCCTGTCTATGTGGTCACCCCCTGGCCCGATCGCTACCAAGCTGACCTACCACCAGGGGTAAATGTGATCCCAGAAGTTCCCCTGCCAGGGGAATCTGCCACGTTTCATGGCCCCCTAGTCGGGTTCACCCAGGGGCTTGAAGTCTTAGCCCAGTTGCCGGCCACTGCGCAGCCCGCCTGGGTGTTGGTCCTGGCTTGCGATTTACCCAATCTCACCTTGGCCGCCTTGCAACCCTGGATAGGTGATTTGACCACCCTTGCTCCAGGGATTTTGGCCTATTTGCCCAAGCGTCAAGGCCGTTGGGAGCCCCTGTGCGGATTTTACCGCCTTCGCTGTATCGAGTCTCTACAAACCTTTATCGCCGCCGGGGGGCGATCGTTCCAACGTTGGTGTGCCCAGTCCCCCGTGGCCCAGATCGAGCTTCAGGATGAAACGTTGCTGGTCAATCTAAATACGCCCCAAGACTTAGCCCAGTGGCAGCGCTAGAAGCTGGGAGGAGGGAGCAATAAAAGGGTGTTAGGTGTTAGGTGTCAGGTGTCAGGGAGCGTGGCCTCATTTTTGTGTAAAGGCTAAAAAGCAAACCCTTACAGGATGTCCGCAGGTCTTGTAGGGCAGGCGTGCGTCTCGTCTACTTAGCTGGGACTAATCTCAGAGTGCATCCCACCTTTGTAGCCCACTCAAAAGAAGCCGCTCCGCGTCTACACCCTAAATCCCTCTCCCAGAGCGGGAGAGGGACTTTGAATCCGGCCCCCCCTTCTCCCATTTTGGGAGAAGGGGCTGGGGGATGAGGGTAAATTTGCATAGCTGGGATGCACCCCTAATCTCACACCACAAAAGCATAGGCGAAGACTAGGAAAACTAGCTTTCGCCTATGCAAAGAATGACGGGAGACGTGACTTGGGGGTTCACGGCAAACGGTTTAAGGCGAGCCGTGTACCGTTTACCGTAAGCTGTGCACCGCAGACCGGATGCCCTGTCATGTCTGGCTTAACAGATCCCTAGTCCAAATCAGACTTCTTCACCAGGTGTGCTTCCAGGAACCATAGGCGCATATCGATGGTGCGGGAGACCTCGGTATAAAGATCGGCGGTATCGGCATCCCCCAATCCTTCGGTGGTGTCGATCGCCTGGCGCAAATGTTTGCCGTAGGCTGCGAACCGCTCGGCCAGGGCGGTGACGTGCTCAACCCCGTCAATGGCATCCAGGTCATATTCCGGCAGAATCGACTCGGCCGCCGCCAGACGGGCGGTACCCATGGCCGTGCCTCCGAGGGCTGTAACCCGCTCAGCCACCATGTCCACATAGCTTTCTAGCTCACCGGCCATCTCATCAAATAGCTCGTGGAGCTGGAAAAAGTCCATACCTTTCACATTCCAGTGGGCCTGCTTGGTCTGGGTTTTCAGGTCCAGGGTGGCCGCCAGGGTTTGATTCAGAATCTTGGTAACCTGCGATCGCACGTCAATCGGCAGGTCAATCCGGGTCGGGTAAAACCGACGGCTAGTTTTTGCTTTCGTGGGAGTTGCAACCATATGCCCTCTTCAATCAATAAACGTCAAACGAAATAAACGAGACACAACGCAGTCAATATGTCTTTCAATGCTTGGACTCAAACCAAATTCAAGTCCAGACCTGAAGTTTTGCCTCTAGGAAAACTCCAGCTTCCGAGCTGGACTTGGTACAGACAGTCTGCACAGACGATAACAGTAGACCATCTCGGGTTCTTCTAAATCATACTCGTTATGAGTACGACTTGCAAGGTTCTCCTGTCTTGTGAAGTCTTCTTGTAGATTTTGAAATCGATTACCCACTCTCGACAGGTCGTAGCAAAACAGCGTGGGCACCCTGGGTACAGGGAACCCTCCCTTTACTCTATCCCCAGAGAAATGTCTAGGTCTGTATCCCAAGACAGACATTTGAGGGGGTAAGCCGCCTCAAAACCAGCAATTCTCAGTATGACTTGACTGATTGACGAAAGACCGCTCAGGCTGAGCTTGTCGTTTCGCAGGCGACATGAAACACGCAGGGGCTCCCGGAGGGAGCAAGCCCGTTCGCCCTTCGACAGGCTCAGGGCGAACAGCCAATTTACCAAAATGAGAATGGCTGCCTCAAAACAGGGCAGGTAGCTACTACTGACCAAATTCCAGGCGTACTTGCTCAACGATCGCCGCTGTCACTTCTTCGGCTCCCAAGTCCCGGGCCACGTCTTCAATCCGTTTACGGGCCTGAGAGCGTACAAAAAAGGGGATGTTCTTAAGTTTGGCTTGGGCCTCAGCCGTCCAGGAAAGACTATCTGTCATTACCGCAGCTCACTAAAGATAACAACCTTCGCCTTTCATCCTATCGGCAGTTATCAGGCCAATGTAAGGTTTTTGCCAAGGTGTAACGTTCTGTCAGGAATTTCCCCAACTGGTGACGTAGATTATGGTGTCAGTTGACCCACATCACTCCTGTCCTTTTGCTAGGTCAGTACAGTGATGACTGGTGGCTTCATCCCAGAAAATCTAGTCTGGGTTCCTCGAGTGTTAAGGGCCGAACCCGCTCCATCCTCAAGGGGTGTCACGGGCAGCCCCGAAGCCGTTGTTCTAAAGTTCCTACCCCCTGGGAATACTGGAAGTATCACCGACTGACGGTCCATCTGTACGCGTTACAAAAGAGTGTCATGGTAGCAACCCCCCGATACATCCAAGATGATGCCCCCTCTAAGGCGGTTCTCACCGAGCCAGCAGTCCCCCAGGATGACCTGAGTGATGATATGGACGCCGTGCCTCCGGCGGACTTTGCTGCCGATGACGCTGACCCTGCTGACCTAGAGGCTGACACCGCTGCGGTGCTGAAGAATCGCCGTACCACTGACCTGGTGCGCCTCTATCTGCAAGAAATTGGTCGCGTCCCCCTGCTGGAGCGAGATGAAGAAGTGGCTGAAGCCCAGCGGGTCCAGGGCTACATGCAACTGCTGGAACAGCTTGACCAGGCGGCTGAGGGCAGCAGTGGTGTACTGGCCACCTACAGTACCCTGCTCAAAACCCGCGATCGCCTCTCCTCTCAACTGGGCTATCGCCCCTCCCTAGAGCGTTGGGCCGCAGCAGCGGGGGTGCCTAGCACCGATCTGAAGCCCACCCTGAGCCAGGGTAAACGAGCCTGGGCTGATCTCAGTGGCTTGACGGTGCCTGAACTCGAAACCGCGATCGCTGAGGGGATTCGAGCCAAAGAGCACATGATCAAAGCCAACCTGCGGCTGGTGGTGTCGGTGGCGAAAAAATATCAGAACCGGGGCCTAGAGTTGCTGGATTTAATTCAGGAAGGCACTCTGGGCCTAGAGCGAGCGGTAGAAAAATTTGACCCCACCAAGGGCTATCGCTTTAGTACCTATGCCTACTGGTGGATTCGTCAGGGCATCACCCGGGCGATCGCCACCCAAAGCCGCACCATCCGGCTGCCGGTGCACATCACTGAAAAGCTGAACAAAATTAAGAAAGCCCAGCGCAAGCTTTCCCAAGAGAAAGGCCGCACCCCCTCTATTGAAGATGTGGCTCGGGAACTGGATATGACCGGTCCCCAAGTGCGGGAAGTGCTGCTAAGGGTGCCCCGAGCGGTTTCCCTCGAAACCAAGGTGGGCAAAGACCGTGACACCGAACTGGGCGAATTGCTGGAAACCGACAGCATCTCGCCAGAGGAAATGCTGATTCGCGATTCCCTGCGGCGAGACCTACAGCAATTGATGGCAGACCTCACCACCCGCGAGCAAGACGTGATTAAGATGCGGTTTGGGCTAGGAGATGGCACCCCCTATTCCCTGGCTGAAATTGGCCGTGCCCTAGAACTGTCCCGGGAACGAGTGCGGCAGATTGAATCTAAAGCCCTACAAAAGCTGCGTCAACCCAAGCGCCGCAACCGCATCAGAGACTACCTGGAAGCCCTGAGCTAAACGACAGAAGCACAGAGCAGAGACACTTCTATTGTTTTTGGCCACAACCTCCAGGGAGTTCATTTCCTGGAGGTTGTGGCTAGGGTCCTTGTTGCCGTCGGATGTTACGATTTGTACCGTTAGGTCATACTCTGGGAAAAGGGTCAGGCTATCGCTGTGAGAACGCTAGTCCATCTCTCCCTGGTCCTAGGGGCCAATCAACAGCCCGGTTACACCACTGGCACAGATCCGTCCACGGATCTATGGCTGCACAGGATACAGTTTCTTATGGCATGGGGCTGCCCATATCCGACTGTTCCCTAAGGAGGTACACGATGACATTCCTGAAACACACCATAAAGTTTGCAGCCATGGGATTGGCTGCTGCTACCATCGCTACTGGTTTGGGGACGGCATTACCCCAGCCCACCCTAGCCCAGGGAGGATTAACCATCTTCGGCGGTGTCGACCCCGATTTTCGTCTCAACTACTTTATTGACTTCAATACCCCCTTTAGTCGCAACGCCCGGTATTACCTCAATATCAACCGCACCAAATTGCCTAGGGAAGTGATCAGCCTTGAAATTGACTACCCTGAAGCCTTCACTGAGATGCGAGGGCGTTTAGACCCCAATGCGATTGAGCTACGGCGGGGCACTTGGCGGGGTGACGGCAACATTCCCTTGAAAGCTGTCGACTGGATCGAAGATGAAGGGCGGATTGAGCTCATTCCTGAAGAGCCGATCCCAGCCAATACAAATTTAGTCGTGGTGATGTCGAATGTGCAGAACCCTCGGCGCTATGGCTATCACTACTTCAACCTGCGGATGATGTTCCAGGGAGATGTGATGAACCAGTACGTCGGCACCTGGCCTTTGGAAGTTGCATCTGACTCGAACCGTCGCCGGTAGTGGACCCCCACAGTAGCAAGCTACTGTGAGCTTAAAAGCTCGAAAGTTCTGCGAGTTCTGCGACTAACCCCAATGTTCCCCAGGGTCTATGTGCTAATATAATAGACCGTGAATTTGCATAAGAATGAGGCATCCCCATGAGCAAGCGTACATTACGAGGGACTAACCGCAAGCAAAAACGAACCTCTGGGTTCCGGGCCCGCATGCGCTCCCACACCGGTCAAAATGTGATCAAGGCCCGTCGGCGCAAAGGCCGGGCTAAGCTAGCCGTTTAAATGGCTCCAGGGTGCTGCCTAAACATCATCGTCTCCGGAGCTCTCGTGACTTTTCCCGAGTCTACAAACACGGTAAGAAGGCTGTCTCAACTCATTTGATAGTACGGGTATATCATGGGGATAAGGCTCAGTCTGCTCAGGCTGGGCCTTCACTGTTGCAAGGGGAGGCGGTCACCGGTCCCAAAGTGGGCATCACCGTGAGTCAAAAAGTTCACAAGCGAGCGGTGGTCCGTAATCGGCTGAAGCGGCAACTCAAAGCGGCTTTCAGGACGTTGCTGCCCGCCATTGCCCCTTCCCTTTGGGTGGTGATCAACGTGCGCCCTGGTGCCACTCAGTGCGGATATGGCGAATTTTTGCGAGAATTAGAGGAGTTGTTAACTAAGCTAGAGGTCATCCATGGGCATTCGTGAGGATGTGTACTACGAGGGCGGACCCCACATTGGCGATTTGATCATCAATATTCTGTTGGGGTTTACGATCATCTGTCTACCCCTAACGGTGGGGGCGATTACCCGGGCCCTGTGGTTGCGCTATCGCATCACCAACCGTCGGATTTCAGTGACGGGCGGCTGGATGGGGCGCGATCGCACCGATATTATTTATTCAGAAATTAGTAAAATTGTCACGGTGCCCCGGGGGATTGGCCTTTGGGGAGATATGGTGGTTACCCTTAAGGATGGCAGCCGCCTTGAGTTGCGGGCTATGCCCAAGTTTCGCGATGTCTACGACTACATCAGCGAAAAGATTTCGCCCAGGGCAAAAGCCGCTAGCGGTGCATTAGGAACCAGCTAACTTACGGAAACCCCTAACTGGGGTGGATGGGTTGCGCGCCATCGAGTACGGTAAATTAAGTAATTGAGCAGTTGATGTCATATCCCCACGGCGGGATTAGGTGCCCATGGATTTTGGTATTGGATTTCTTTCGAACAACATTATGTTGCCGATCCTGGATTTTTTCTACGGGATCGTGCCCAGCTATGGGTTAGCCATCGTTGCTCTGACCTTAGTGATTCGCTTAGCCTTGTACCCGCTTAACGCTGGGTCTATCCGCAACATGCGCCGCATGAAGGTGGCCCAGCCATTGATGCAGAAGCGGGTCAAAGAAATTCAAGACCGTCACAAAGACGATCCCGCCAAGCTGCAAGAGGAAATGGGGAAGGTTTACAAAGAGTTCGGTAACCCCTTGGCGGGTTGTTTTCCCGTGCTCTTGCAAATGCCAATTCTGTTTGCCCTGTTTGCCACTCTGCGGGGGTCGCCGTTCTCTAACATCTCCTACGACGTTAACTTCCAGGTCTTTCCCCAAGAAAAAGTCGAGCAGATTCAGCCGCAAATCTATAGCACCTCCCCAAAAGCTATTTATGTGTCTGACGGGGCTCACTTCCCCATCGCCGCCGTAGTGCCTGGGGGCACTAAGCTCGTGGTTGGCGAAAAGACCGATGTACGCTTACAGGCGGCCGACGGCCAGGATATTGACGCCCTGGTGGCCGAATACAATGAGGCTGGTGCCGAGTTTCAACCCCAATGGCAGGTCGCCAAAGGGGATGAGGTGATCGATATTGACCAAAACGGCCATATTACGGCCCTAGCCCCCGGTGAAGCCTCTATCAAGGTTGAGGTGCCTGGCCTGGCAGCGAATAAGGGATTCTTGTTTATTAAGGCTCTGGGCCGGGTGGGGGTCACTGGTGAAGACGGCAGCATCCACTGGGACATCTTGATTATGGTGTTGTCCTTTGGCGCTAGCCTCTACGTTAACCAGTTGTTGTCAGGGCAAGGCTCTAGCTCGGATAACTCTCAGCAAAATGCGATTAACAAATTTACGCCGATTATTTTCTCGGGTATGTTTCTGTTTTTCCCATTGCCTGCCGGGGTGTTGATGTACATGGTGATTGCCAACATCTTCCAGACGCTACAGACCTTTATTCTGTCGCGGGAACCCTTGCCAGAGAACCTGCAAAAGATTGTAGATGCAGAATCTAGTAAGTCAGAGGATAATCGCGGTACCCTGCCCTTTGAGCCGGGGCGCGCTAAAAAGAAAAAGGCCTAGATGACTATGGGTGAGCAAATTGCAGCCGCTGGGGTGGAATGGTTAACCTCCCTGCTGACGATGCAGGGGGTGACGACGACGGTGAAGGCGTCTTTTCAGGACGACGAAGCTGGGTCAAGCTGTTGGCTGACAATTGATCATGCCCCCCTCAGCCCAGAGCAGGTACAGGCTCTGATTGGCGACGGCGGTCGAGTGTTGGACTCGATTCAATATTTGGCTAACACCACCCTTAATCTCGGTAAATCGGACACCGAACAGCAGGCCTTTACCATTGAGCTAGACGGTTATCGGGCTCGTCGCTTAGAGGAACTCAAAGCCCTAGCAGAAGAAGCCGCTAACCAAGTGCTGGCAAACGGCGAAGCCTATGAGATTCAGGGGCTATCGTCGGCTGAGCGGCGACAGGTGCACCATTTCCTCAGCCATCAAGAGAGCTTGACCACCTTTAGTCGGGGGCGAGAACCTGACCGTCGGTTGGTTGTCTGTTTGGTCGCTCAACAGGACTCGAATCAGGACTCGAATCAGTAGGGCTAAGGATGGATAAGGTTTATATTCCGCAGCTGCTTCAGCAGCCCGAGAAAACCCTGAAACTTGAGATTGATACCTCCTTTCCTGAGCTAAATACCCTCACCCCTGTGCGGGGGGAGGTGACGATGGTCCACCAGGGCACCTACTTAGAGGTGCAAGCTGTGGCTGAAACCATCGTCACCCTGACTTGCCACCGATGTCTGCAAAGCTACAACCACCGGGTATCGCTGGCCCCCCATGAGCTGATTTGGTTAGAGCCTGACCCCGATCCCACCGCCTTGCCCCTGGAGCGAGAGGTGGGGGTGGATGAGTTGGTGGAAACCCTGCCCCCCAACGGCTACTTTTATCCGGCCACCTGGCTCTATGAGCAGGTGTGTCTGGCGCTGCCCCAGCGGCAGGTGTGCGACGCCAACTGCCCGGGCATTGCTGTGCCTGAGGCGGAAGATCAACAGGTGGGGGGCAACCCGGTCGATAGTCGCTGGTCGGTGCTGAGTCAGTTGCAGCAACAACTTCAGTCTCCCGATACCTAACCCCCCACTGGCCCCCATACTCGCCCCCATACCCGCCATGGACTTTACTGACGAACTTGGGCTACTGATTCGAGCCCGCTACCCGATTATTTATATCGCCACCCCAGAAGAAGAGCGGGCTGAAGCCGCGATCGCCCATTGTGCCCAAACCCAGGGCCAGCGGGCCGTCTACACCTGGGACTTTGTGGAAGGTTACCAGGGGAACCTGAACGACGCCGGGTTTGGCCGCCGCAACCCCCTGCAAGCCCTGGAACTGGTCGATAAGCTACCGGCTTCGGCCCCGGCGGTGTTTGTGCTACGAGACTTTCATCGATTTTTAGACGATGTGGCCGTGGCCCGTAAGCTGCGCAACCTGGCCCGCAGCCTCAAGGCCCAACCCAAAAATCTGGTGATTCTCTCGGCTCAACTGACCATTCCCGAAGAGTTGGGAGAGACCGTCACCGTGCTGGAATTCACCCTGCCCAGTGCCGCTGTGATTCGCCAAGAGGTGAACCAACTGCTGAGCGCCACCAGCACCACCCTGCCCCCGGCCATGCTCGATGAAGTGGTGCGCACCTGCCAGGGGTTGTCCCTAGAGCGGATTCGGCGGGTCCTGGCCCGGGCGATCGCCAGCCATGGTAGCTTTGACGATCGCGATCTAGACTCGATTCTAGAAGAAAAGCGCCAGTCCATCCGCCAAACCCAAATTCTGGACTACTACCCTGCCACCGAGCAAATTTCCGACATTGGTGGCCTAGATAACCTGAAAGATTGGCTGCTGAAGCGGGGGGCCGCCTTTTCTGAAAAAGCCCGCCAGTATGGCTTGCCCCACCCCCGGGGGTTGCTGCTGCTGGGCATCCAGGGCACCGGCAAATCTCTCACCGCTAAGGCGATCGCCCACCACTGGCACCTGCCCCTGCTGCGGCTGGATGTGGGGCGTCTGTTTGCGGGGCTGGTGGGGGAATCAGAATCTCGCACCCGGCAAATGATCCAGCTGGCCGAAGCCCTGGCCCCCTGCATTCTGTGGATTGACGAAATCGACAAAGCCTTTGCCGGGCTGGATGGACGCGGGGACTCAGGCACCACCAGCCGCGTGTTTGGCACCTTTATCACCTGGATGGCGGAAAAAACCTCCCCGGTGTTTGTGGTGGCCACCGCCAACAACATTCAGTCCCTGCCGCCAGAAATGCTGCGTCGGGGCCGATTTGACGAAATTTTCTTTGTGGGGCTGCCCAACCAATCAGAGCGCCAGGCGATTTTTGAGGTGCACCTGGGCCACCTGCGACCCCACACCCTGAAAACCTACGACACCGCTCGCCTAGCCTATGAAACCCCAGACTTTTCTGGGGCCGAAATTGAGCAGGCGATCGTCGAAGCCATGCACCTGGGCTTTAGCCAGGGGCGTGACTTTACCACAGACGACATTCTAGAAGCGGCTAGCCAAATGGTGCCCCTGGCCCGCACCGCCCAAGATCAAATCGAAGCGCTCCAGGCCTGGGCTGCTTCTGGCAAGGCCCGTATGGCCTCCCGGGGCAGTGGCTTGGCCAGTCGGCTAAAAGCGTCTCAACCCGATGGCGATTAGCGTCGCTTACGGTACCATTAGCGATCGGGAGACAGCGATCGCACGACAAGGGGCAATTGAAACCTATGCAAAGATTTCTGGTTGGCCTATCAAAGTTGATTTTGGGCCTGGTGGTGGCATTCACGCTGCTCTCGTTTGCGGGGGTGGCCACGGCCCGCTATTTTATGGGGCGGCTGTCGATTTTGCCCCCCAAACCGCTGTATGGTGACGAGTTGCCAACAGCCCCCCCGACCGCCGACGCTCCGGAGGAGGTTGCCGTTGAACCCGAGGTGGCCCCACCCCCCGAGGTAGTATCAGAGCCCGAGGCGGCCCCGCCCCCTGAGGAATTTCCAGAAACCGAAGCAGAAGTGGATGAAGGGGCCTATACCGCTGTGGTGGTACAGCCCATTGGCCTGGTGCTGCGGGAAGGCCCCGGGGTCGAGTATCCCCAGATTGGCGGCATTGACTACAACCAAGACCTGGTGGTGCTAGAAGAACCTGCTGAGCACGACTGGATTAACGTGCGAGTGGTGGCCAATGGCCAGGAAGGCTGGGTCAAGTCCGGTAACACCCGCCCCCGGGAGTAGGGGTGTACGTTTTTTCGTTCTTCTACCTTCCACCTTCCTAATCAGTAGGCCCAAACAGCTCTAAGTCCGTCACCGCCCCCTGGCTGCTGGAAGACACCAACTTGGCGTACTTACCCAACACCCCCCGGGTATAGTTGGGCTGGCGGGGTCGCCAGGCCTGCCGTCGTCGGATCAATTCTGCGTCGGGCACATTCAGCTGCAGCAGGTTTTGGTCGGCATCAATCGTAATCGAGTCCCCTTCCTCTACCAGGGCAATGGTGCCCCCCACCGCCGCCTCTGGAGCCACATGGCCCACCACCATGCCATAGGTGCCTCCCGAAAAGCGACCGTCGGTAATTAACCCCACGGCATCGCCCAGCCCCGCCCCAATGATTGCTGAGGTCGGGGCTAACATTTCGCGCATCCCCGGGCCTCCTTTCGGGCCTTCATAGCGCACGACCACCACGTCCCCCGCCTGAATGCGTTTGTCTAGGATGGCTTGCAGACAGTCCTCTTCGGACTCGAACACCCGCGCTGGGCCGGTAATCTGCCGATGCTTAATGCCGGTCAACTTGGCTACGGCCCCTTCTGTGGCCAAATTCCCTTTCAAAATGCCCAGATGCCCTTGGGCATACAGGGGCTGGTCAAAGGGCCGAATGACGTCTTGACCAGTCCGGGGGGTTTCAGGAATAGCCGTCAGCAGTTCAGCAATCGTTTGGCCGGTAATGGTGAGGGCATCCCCATGGATCAGACCTTGCTTTAACAGCATTTTCATCACCTGAGGCACACCGCCGACCTGGTGGAAGTCGGTGGCTACATAGCGGCCGGAAGGCTTCAGATTGCACAGCACCGGTACCCGACGCCGGATTGCTTCAAAGTCATCGATTTTGAGTTCGACGCCAATGGCGTTGGCGATCGCCAGCAAGTGCAGCACAGAGTTGGTCGAACCACCCACCGCCATAATCACGGCGATCGCATTTTCCAACGCTTTGCGGGTCAAAATCTGTCGCGGCAAGATCTGCCGTCGAATCGCCTCCACCAAGACAATGGCAGATTGCTCGCTGCTATGGGCTTTTTCGGCGTCCTCAGCCGCCATGGTCGAGGAATACATCAGACTCATCCCCATCGCTTCAAAGGCCGAGGACATGGTGTTGGCCGTGTACATCCCCCCACAGGACCCCGCCCCAGGGCAGGCGTGGCGCTCAACTGCCAGCAGGTCTTCGGCGGTGATTTTGCCCGCGCTATATTCGCCAACCGCTTCAAAGGCGCTGACCACGGTGAGGTCCTGGCCGTCGTAATGCCCCGGCTTGATGGTGCCACCATAGACAAAAATTGCCGGTATGTTCATCCGAGCCATGGCAATCATGGCTCCCGGCATGTTTTTGTCGCAACCGCCGATCGCAATTACCCCATCTAAGCTCTGACCATTACACACAGTCTCAATCGAGTCAGCAATCACCTCCCGGGACACCAGGGAATATTTCATCCCCTCTGTCCCCATCGAAATCCCATCGCTAATGGTGATGGTGCCAAATAGTTGGGGCATGCCCCCGGCCTGCCGCACCCCGGCCTCCGCCTGCTGAGCCAGGTCCCCTAGCCCCATATTGCAGGGGGTGATGGTGCTAAAGCCATTGGCAATGCCCACAATCGGCTTGACAAAATCGTGATCGCCAAAGCCGACGGCTCTCAGCATGGCTCGATTTGGAGTGCGCTGCACCCCCTGGGTAATGGCCTGACTTCTACGGTTCTCGGACATAGCGTTTGCGGGTACCTGTGCTCAAAAAGACTGTTCAAATCCTATCGGATTCGCTTCCCCTGTAGCGATAGATTGGTTCACAGCCTATGGATAGAGTCATAGCCAGGGCGGGGCAGACGGCTGATGAACGGGTGATCCCAGCTTGGCTACCCCTGACAACTGCCCACTTTCCCCAGGAAAATGTGAACTAATTTAACTAACCCTTAAGCTTAGTGTCAGATCACCAGGGGTTCAAATTTTCGCCAAAGTCAAAGTGATAGCGTGAGGTCTGTAGGCAACGCTACCGCTAAAGAATAAAGGGGTCTGGTTCTGCGATCGCCCTAGGATGCCTTGGCTTTAGCCACAGCTAGCTTCTATATCAGCTGTCTTTTAGTCCCTGAAATCCATGCATAACGTACAAAAAGACTGGGTTAGCGCCATTGGTATCGCCGCATTGGGCGCTGGGGTAATCACCTCCTTCGCCGTTGCCCAGGGACAAAACCCCCTTGTTGCCCTGGCGATCACCGCCTTCGCCGCCGTTTCAGCGGTGACCATTGACCATTTCCTGTAAGGCGTCCTTTTTCGTAAGGTGGGCTCTGCCCACCCTGTCAGGGTGGTGGTACTTTTCCCGAAAACCCCTGGAACTAAGAGACTTCGGCCACAACCACCAGGGAGTGAACTCCCTGGCTCACCGCAGAAGTCTGCTAAAGCAGACTGGAGAACGCCGCTCCCAATCCTCTTCAGAGGATTTCTGCTTTGAGCCTTGGACTTCTAGTCCTTGGCTCAGCGGCCAATCCGAGGGATCGACCCCTAAATCTGCCTCACCTTGACAGGGCTGGGTGGGCTCTGCCCACCCCTCGGATAGAAAGTTTTCCAGAAGTCACCTTGGGATTGACCGACCACTCCTGCGGCGTCAAAGCGTTATCAGCCCTGAGTTGCTACCCTAGGGGTAACGTGTTCGCCAAGGTTTGACGCGATCGCCATGACCCAGAGCCTCAGCCCTAGTCCCCAATCGCCCACAGACCTACGGCCAGATGTGACCCATCTGGTGATTGAGGATGAGACGCCAGTGGATAACTTTTTGTCGGCCAAGTTGCAACGCTTGCTGGTAGAAATTCTCTATAGCTCCTGGGCTAGCCTGGGCCTGACCCGCCCCTTTGTGGCCGATGCAGATATCGGTATTTTTGCCTCAGTGAACCAGCCGCCCATCGTGCCGGATGTGTTTGTCGCCCTGGATGTAGAAGCGCCCCAAGATTTTCGCCAGAAGCGGAACCGCACCTATCTGGTGTGGGAGTTTGGCAAGTCGCCAGATGTCGTCCTGGAGATTGTCTCGAACCGGGAAGGGAACGAATTGGGTCGCAAGCTGGGCGACTATGAACGGCTGGGGGTGAGCTATTACCTGGTGTTTGACCCACTGCAACAACTGGGGGAGGAGCTGTTGCGGGTGTTTGGACTGCATGAAGGGCACTATGTGCCCCTGGCCGAACCCTGGCTAGAGCAGGTGGGGCTAGGGCTAACCCTGTGGGAAGGGGAGTTTGAAGGGGTAACGACAACCTGGCTGCGCTGGTGCGATCGCGACGGTAATCTGCTGCCCACCGGAGCAGAGCGGGCCGAGCAAGAGCGCCTGCGGGCCGAACAGGCAGAGGCCAAGGCCGCGAGGCTGGCAGCTCGGCTGCAGGAGTTAGGGATTGAGCCGGATTAATGCTCGCCAGGGCCTGTTTGTGCTGGCCCAGTCGGGGGAAGATGTGGTGATTTTGAACGATGCCCAGTTTGAACCACAAGGGTGGTAAGGCATAGACTACGACCCTACCCGTCGCAGTCCATGGTTTCCGGTGGGGTTAGTGCAAGATCTAGAAGCCTTGCTAGAGCATAAGGTAGACGTGGCTACTCCAGCGATGCTCAAAGCGCGTATTCGCGATGGTCAGAGACCGGCCCAAAGGGCCATCGCATTATGCAGGAGGCTATCCCCCTTTGAGGCGTGACGCCTGGGATATTGCTAATAACGACCTGCAACCGCTCAAGGCCAGCATCCAAGCCATACGACAAGACTTGGATGCTCCATAGCCCCCCAGCCGTGGGTTACGGTGGCTCTTAGGTGGTCAGCGATCGCCCCATCCCCGATCGCGTAGGCACCCTACGGCTTCAATCCCCTTCGGGAAAGGCAAAACCCTACAAAAATTCCTCCACCTTACCCATCCCTCACCCGTGGGTTACGGCGGGGCTCAAGTGACCAGGCGATCGCCCCATCCCCAATCGCCTAACCCACGCTACGAATCCAAAATCCAAAATTCTCGCAAACCCACCCCTGCCTACTTCGGCAAGTTGCCCCTCCGGGGCCGCTACGCGCTAGCGAAGCCATGCCACAGGCTATACAGCACAGGCCTCCCAAGAGGGGAACCGGACACCCCTACCCCATCCAATTCCCCTTCAATCCAAAATCCAAAATCCAAAACTCCCCGCTTCCCATTACCTCCCCAGGGCGGACACACAGGTCCGCCCCTACACACCCATCCACCCTACGGCTTCAATCCAAAATCCAAAATTCTCGCAAACCCACCCCTGCCTACTTCGGCAAGTTGCCCCTCCGGGGCCGCTACGCGAACAGCACAGGCCTCCCAAGAGGGGAACCGGACACCCCTCCTTCCCCATCCACCCCCAGGGCGGACACCCAGGTCCGCCCCTACGCCACCTTCCCCACCCCATCCAATTCCCCTTCAATCCAAAATTCAAAATTCAAAACTCCCCGTCTTCCCATTCCCTCGCCAGGGCGGACACACAGGTCCACCCCTACACACCCATCCACCCTGCCCTGCGGGAAGCCGCTCCACGTCTACCACCCATCCACCCATCCACCCTACGGCTTCAATCCAAAATCCAAAATCCAAAAACACCCCATCTCCCCATCTCCCCACCTCCCCATCTCCCCACCTCCCCATCCACCCATCCACCCATCCACCCATCCACCTCCCCATCTCCCCTGAAGGTCATCTCAAAAAAAAATAGAAGCCCGTGATATGAAACCTGAAAGTCGTGGGTAGTCTAATCAAAGAAGCGCATCGAACACTACCTCGCTTCTTAAGGAGACACCTAGATCATGAAAACTTCTCTCAAAGCAAAGCTACTACAACACCTGATCGCCAAGAAAGAAGACGGCGGCTTCACCCTGATTGAACTGCTGGTTGTTATCATCATCATCGGTATTCTGGCTGCGATCGCTCTGCCCGCATTCTTGAACCAAGCCAACCGCGCCCGCCAGTCTGAAGCCACCACCTACGTTGGGTCTGTCAACCGTGCTCAACAAGCTTATCGTTTGGAAAATAGGACTTTCTCAGATGAGTTGGTGAATCTCAGCTTAGGGATTCAAGATCAGACAGAATTCTATATCTATGGTGATGATGACGGTAATGCTGGTGATTTAGAGGCAATTGATGGTGGGCAGCTTAGCAACTCTGTATATGTGTCTGCGACTCCCCGAGATGAAGCTCTTTTGGGATATACAGGGGCGACTTATACTCTTCAAGATAGTGCTGGTAATTCGACTACCACAGCTATTCTATGTGTAAGCTCTACTCCAGATAACGTTCCTAACGTTTCGTTAGATGGTGAAGCTGGAGTCGATCCAGTGGTTAGTGCTGGTGATGGTGAATGCCCAGATAATGACTAAGCTAAGATTAAGACTTAGTTGGGGCTGCTAATACTAGGAGGCAATTCTTTTATCTAGAGTTGCCTCTTGCTTTTTTCAAATCTGAGTATGTGGCAGTTTATGATCCAACGAAATTTGTCAAAAATTTTGTCAGTCAAGCGCTACTGGTACTGCCCAATTTTTCACACCAACAAGAACTATCATATATTTTTCACGAAGTCTGCATTCATCGAATAAAATGAATTATCGAGATCAGAGAAAGAGTTGGCTTAATCTTTTTTTATCCTTAGCTATTGTGCCTACTCTGTTTTTAGTTGTTGCTGGATTGCAGTGGTCTCGACTCAATTCTCTAAATTCAGGCACTGAAACTCAGAAAGATCTTTCCGGCCTTCAGATACAAGAGAAAAAAGATATTACCAGTCTTGAACTGCTTAGACTAACTCCTGATTTTGGATATAGGAATCTAATTGCAAACTGGTCTTTTCTAAATTTTCTTCAATATTTTGGCAATGCTGACGTTCGAAACAAGATAGGCTATCGGGCTAGTCCAGAGTTCTTTGAGGTCATTATTAAGAACGACCCATACTTTATTCTTTCCTATCTTTATCTTTCTACCAGCACCTCTCTCTTCGCCGGTGACCCCGATCGCGCCGTAGACCTGATGACTCAGGGTATATCAACTATGACCCCTGAAACTCCAGAGAGGGGCTATTTGGTGTGGCGCTACATGGGCATCGATCAACTGTTGTTCTTGGGCGATGGCGAAGCTGCACGAGAGTCGTTTGCAACCGCGGCTGACTGGGCCGACCAATCAACGCTTCCCGAAGCCGAGTCAGTCGCCCAAGCTTCGCGCCAGACCGCTCATTTTCTAGAACAAAACCCCACCAGCAAGGCCGCACAAATTAGTGCCTGGGTACAAATTGCCAGCTTTGCGGTAGACAATGAAACTCGCCGTCAAGCGGTTGAGCGGATTGAATCCTTAGGGGGTGAGGTTCTCGCCGATGAACGGGGCCGAATTACGGTCCGCTACCGCACTGACGAGTAATCCTAAAGCATCAATCCAGATCCCAGGGTTCTGCCCTAGGATGCTCCGAAATTCTAAGCCCATGAGCCCAAGAACCCTGGGATCTTGGCATACTGTACTGGCGTTCCAGTTCTCAGTTTGAGTCCCCTATTCCGCCAAAACCTGGTTCCGTAGTTGATCGCGATGGGGTTGCAACGCCTGATCTAAGGCGGGTAAGTAAGCAGGGGACACAAACACTGTGGTCAAAAACTGAACCACGGGAATATTTTCGACCCTGGGGTAAAAGTCAGACGGTAATGGACCATCAATCTGGCGGCTGAGCACCCCAAAGCCCAGGCGGTTACTGCGCGGTTCCCAGCTGGGGGCGGTGCGTTTCAACCAATCGTCAAAGCTTTCGGCATTGTTTTGGCTCACCACCAAATCCTGGATTGTATCGGCGGGGGGCAACGCTTCACTGAGCTGGGGTAAGTCTTCTTGCCGGGTAACCCAGGCGGTTTCTAGAAGAGACTGGCGTTGGTCAGGGGTTTGCCAGGCGGCGATCGCATATTTGGCTGGGGTTTCTGGCAGGCTATCGATGGTCACCACCTGCCCTCGGGCCAGGGCCAGCAAGGCCAAATGAACCTCGGTACCGTGAGCTTGCCAGTCTTGGGCTGCACCATCCAGGTCATCAATCCACCACCGCAGCGTACCCCGGGCCTGATGTAAAAAGGGGGTTAGGCTAGGGTGGTCGGGGTAGGCGGCCAGGAGCTCGCTGTAGTGCTGCTCTAGTCGTTCCGTTACAGCTGGGTACAGATCTGCCAGGGAGCCTCCCCGCCAAATGGGGCTGGTCAGCAGGGCTGGATGACGGATGATTTCCAGGGCCATGGCGTCTACAGCGCAGTCAGTATTCCCCGCTTGCCAGCAGCTAAACCCCAGGCCAAAAAATACCCCAGGCTTAGCAGGTACCAGGGCCGTGGAGCGGGCAAAAGATTCTTGGGCCAGGTCCGGCTGCTGATTTTCTAGCTGTAGCCAGCCCAGGTTAGAGTGGCCAAATTCTTGATAGGGCACAATTTGATTCCCTACCTCGAACCAGTCAATGGCATCGGTAAGCAAAGTTTGACGCAGGGGTGGATTATCCGTAATCCGATAGCTCAAATTACCCAGGTTGTAGCCCAACTGATAAGGGTAGTAGGGTTGCCACGGGGCTAACCTGTGGGCTTCTTCCACGTCGGCGACAAACGCATTCAGATCGGGCTCGCGGGCCGTCAGGGCCGAGAAGCCAGCACTGGATATGGCCCAGGCTCGGTGAATCGGGATCACCCAAATCGACATGGCCAAGGTCAGCCCCAGCCCCACCAGCGCTAGAGCCCGGTTGGCCCGAGGGAACTCGGCCATTGGCCCAGCGGCAGCAGGCCCAGTCTGAGGGCTAAGCGTCTGGGAAATGACGGCCAGATAGACGCAGAGCACGCCGGCAATGCCGATAATATCCAGCTGATAGTCAGTCAGGGCCATCAGCCCAAAGGCCAGGAGCCCAGCCAACAAACTCCACACCAAAATGGGGGATAAGCCAGAGGGCGTTTGGTCCGGCTCCTGACGCACCCAGCGGATCACCATAATCCCCAGCAAGACAATCAGGGCCAGAGGTAAAAGCACTCCCCAAACCCCCAGTTCTCCCCACAGTTGGGCGGGAGTACTGTGCAGTTGAAATTGCAACTCAGCCTCTCGGCCAGCCCAAGCCGGGCGATACTGCTGATACACCAGCGGCACACTGCCAGGGCCAACCCCAGCCAGGGGATGCTGGCGGCCCATCTGCCAGCCAACTGTATTGGTAATCAACCGATAGGCCAATTCGCTACTGGCAACATTGCCCTGGGCAATATTCCCCAAAAACATGCGCAGGCGGTTATTGCTGATGATCGCCACCCCAATCAGCGCCAGGGTGCCTGCGCCCATAGCCATCACTAATCGCCGGGATACATGACTGTAGAGCAAGGCAATGAGTAAGGCCACGCTGCTGGTCATGACTAAAGCGATCCAACCGCCACGAGAACTGGTGGTATACAACGTGCCTAAGCCCAGGGCTACGCCTGCGGCCCAAAGCCAGCGTTGCCAACCACGATCGTTTATCGTTAGCCCCACGCACAGGGGAATCACCAGGGCAAGATAGCCAGCCACATAGTTTTGGTGGCCAATCGGTTGCCAATTACGCAAACTGGTAAGGCGAAAGCTGAAGGTGACGTCAGCCCCATACTGCTGCAAGGTTTGCAGCCGTTGTAGTTCTGGCCAGTAGATTTGAGTTATCCATAATCCCAGGCTGAGAATCATGAAGGCGATGGCTACATAGCCCTGAAACCTGAGCAACGTTTGGCTGCGATTCGCTGATGTTAGCCACCCCCGCAGGGCATAAAGAGCGGCGAGCCCTGCCAAAGCAGCCCAGGTATGCCACCGTGCCTGAACCGGAAATTCTGCTGAAAGGGAGGATATGCCCAGGCCAACCACAGTTAATAGGGCGACCCAGTCTAGGCCATGGCCGAGGGCAAACGCACTCAAAGGTTTGTGCCACAGTTGCCATAACAGCCACAGCACCGGCAGCGTTAGGGTCACTTGCCACAGAAAAACCCAGGGCCACATCAACATTAGGGTGCTGCTGCCAGGCAATAGGGTAAATAAGACATAAAACGCTGCCACCAGGAGAGCCAGCAGCGTACCATCGGCGGTTTTGGCAGATATTTTGTCAGGGGTAGGGGCAATCGGTTTATCCATTGTTAGTAAGCCCCTTTGCCAAACAGCACAATTCGGATGGTTTCAGTCAAAATATCCAGGTCCAGGTTGAGGGACCAGTTATCGATGTAGTACAGGTCTAGACGAGCGGCATCGTCAAAACTTTCAATATCAGAACGACCCGAAATTTGCCACAGGCCAGTAATGCCGGGCAGCACCTGGTGGCGAATGTGGTGCCAGGGGTCAAAGTGCTGGATGTCTCGCAAGGGCAGGGGGCGGGGGCCGACCAGGCTCATTTGGCCTAGCAATACGTTGAAGAGCTGGGGCAGTTCGTCCAGACTGGTGCGTCGCAGCAGGTGACCCACAGCGGTAATCCGGGGATCTTGCTTGATTTTGAACATCACCCCGTCTGGGTTTTCGTTCTGGGCCTCTAGCTGGGCCTGCATCTGGGCGGCCTGGGTGACCATGGTGCGAAACTTCCAAACATGGAACACCTGGCCATGCAACCCCATCCGCTCTTGGCGAAAGAAAACTGGACCGGGGGAGGTGACTTTGATGGCGATCGCGATTCCCACAAATACTGGCATCAGCACCAGGACGCCTAGTCCGGCCCCCAAAAAGTCGAGAACTCGCTTCAGACGATACTCTAACCCGCCCACCAGGGTGTCATGAATGCTGAGCACCGGCAGCCCGGCAAATACCTCGGGCACTCCCCGCCGGTAAAGCATTTCGCGGCTAGAGGGTAGCAGCTTCATGGGAATGCCCGCCCGCCGCAGTCGCCAGTACAGCTTAGAGGCCAGTTCGGTTTCGGGCAGGCTTTCCACTAAAACCTCCGTAGCTCTGGCCCCAAGAATCGCTTGAAATGTGGTTTCTGAGTTAGCTGTCGCGGCCAGAGCCGCCCCCACCACCTGGCAACCAGCTCGTTTTTGCAGCACCTGGGATAGCCGCTGTAAGCGCTGAGCCGGAGCAACCAAAAAAACGCGAGATTGCACCTGGTCTCGCTCCACCTGGCGTAGCACCGCATTATTGATTAACCGGCCGGTGACGACAAAGACCACACTACCCAGCCAGGCGGTAATGAATAACGAGCGGGGTGGATCAAGGTAGGGATCGTAGAAATAACTAACCACCAGTGCCAGCAAAAAGACGGCACTCACGGTTTGGCCGGCTTTCAGGTAGTTGCTGACCTGGGTGTTGGAACTATACAGCCCCCGACGTGCTAGCCACAGGACGGTGACGGCGGCAAAGACCCAAAACAAGCTGGGCAAGCCAAACCAGACCCACCAGACCAGCGGATCAGGCATGGGGGAATAAAACTGGTTGAAGTAACGGGCCAACTGCCAGGCGATCGCCAGCGCCAGCACATCCCCCAAAGCCAGGACAATAGCGCGTTGCCAGCGCCAAGAGAGCAGTTGCTGAAGCTGAAGCCGCTGGGGGGCGCGCAGATCGGGATTGGCCGGGCTAGGCCGTTGGCGTAACTTACTATCCATGGGGGACGGGGGGGCTAGGGGTAGTGCACCTGGGTAAATCCTGGGTGACGTAGGCGGGGCTAGGATATTGTTAGGGTTCCGCAGAGTGCGCTAAAACTATCAGCGCTTGCCTGGATTGAAAAACCCTGTAATATAGTGCCGTAGCAGTTGCCCAGTAAACAGCACCACAAAGATTGGGTTATTGATTAAATAGCGTTTCCACAGTCGCAGGGGCTCTCGACTAAAACGGTAGGCCCACTCTAGACCCAGTTTCATCATCCAACGGGGGGCTTGGGAGACTTTGCCACTGTGAAAAGCAAAGGCCGCCCCAACACCAATCATGACGGCGTTAAGACGGCCTTGCTGCCGGGCCATCCAATATTCTTGTTTGGGGCAGCCCAGGCCCACAAAGACGACTTTGGCGCCGGAAGCGTGGATGCGATCGATGTCGGCCTGTTCTTCGGCGGGGGTAAGGGGCCGAAAGGGGGGAGAATAGCTACCGGCGATGGGTAGCCCAGGAAAGGCTTTTAATAGTTTTTCTTCCAGGCGGGCAAGGGTTTGGGGTGTGTTGCCATAGAAGTAAACCGGGATATGCTGCTGGGCAGCATGTTCGCAAAAAGCCAGCATCAGGTCAGGGCCATAGACCCGCTGCTGTCCCTTGACGCCCAAAAGCCGCAATCCCCAGACCATTGGCATGCCATCAGGAGTGACCAGGGCAGCCCCGTCGAGCACAGCCCGATAGCTGGGCTGCCAACGGGCAGTCATGACGACGTGGACGTTGGCGGCAACGATGTAGCAGGAGGTGGAATCGGTGGCCCAGGCTTGGATGCGATCGCAGGCGTCATCATAGCTGGTGCCATCGATGCGGACTCCTAAAATTGAGCGGGATGGACAGGTAGACTGCACGTTAGATACGGTTGCGAATGTATCGCTATCCTACCAGCGAGCCAAAAAATCAACCAAAAGCCCTTACTTATACACTTACACTTATCCGTCAATTGAGCTGAGCCCTCTTACTATCAATAGCTTGTTGGTAAATATCCATCAGCATCTCGTAGTTGCGTTCTGCGGTGTAGTTCTGCTCAAATTCTTGCCGGGCATTGTGACGCATGACTTGCCAATAAGTAGGATGATTAAGCATCCAAGTCACTTGATTGACTAGGTCAGCTGCATTACCAGCCTCAAAATGCAGGCCAGTGCGCTCGGGCACAATCATGGAGGCCATGGCACCAAGATTAGAAGCGATTACGGGAGTGCCTTTAGCGAAAGACTCAATAATAGTACGGGGCATACCTTCATACCAAAGAGAGGGAAAAATTAGAGCTCTAGCTTGGCCAAGTAGGTGATAGATCTGCTCTAAAGGCTTCTGACCTAGATACTCAATGTTAGAATCTCTATTAGCAATTGCTTGTACCTTTTCTTGAAGTGGTCCTGAACCAGCAATTTTCAGTTTGATGCGTTCACTCAAGTATGACCAAGCTGTAAGCAAGGTCTCGACACCTTTTTCGGGAGATAGGCGGCCAACATAAAGAACTGAGTCATTTTGTTCTGTGCCAGGTAGTGGATCTGGATATATGAAGTTAGGCTTGACACGGATTTTATGCGCCGGAATACCATGAGAAATAAACTTTTCACGGGCAAATTCTGTGAGGGCAATGAACATGTCCACTTTCTTCTGGTAAGTACGCAGTAGTCTATGTAGACTCACTGTGCTAGCGGCAGCGAGTGAACCTGCCAGACTATCGCGATAACATTTTTGGTAAATACCAGAGATGGGTACAGGCTGATTAATGCATAGTTCACAGACTTTTCCGTCTCGGAAGAAATAGGCATTTAGGCAGTAAAGACGATAATTTCGTAAACTCATCACAGTCACCACACCTTCTCGTTTAGCTGCATGAAAAACAGCGGGAGACATCAAAGGAAAAGTGTTCTGAACGTGCAGAATTTCAGGATGACTTGATCGGATGACTTGATGAATTTCATGATAGTCTTTAAAGCTCCATATTGAACGAAGTCCAACTTTCCATAGAGGAGAGCCATGAATCGTCCTATTATCACAAAGATATTTTTTTAACTCATGTCCTTTAGCCATCAACAACTGGCTTTCTTGAGCAAAAGATTGATCTTCGCCACCTGGAATCAAATGTCTATTATGTGCCATAAGAATTTTCATGATAGGTATCAAAAATTACTTAATCTATGTTCAGCAGCCCATTTTGCGCTATCAAAATCGAACAAGCTATCGAAATAAATACAAGCATTTTCAATATTCCATATTCCAGATTTGATTTGCGGCCAGCAATTGACATGCCTTTTTTCGACAACAATCGGAGTCATCAGCCTTACTGGTATTTTTTGATACCCTAATACCCTTAAAGAAGATATTCTATGAAATCCCATCTCCACAAGGAATCGATACTTCCCATCTCTATACAAAAGAGTTCCAGCAATATCTCCATTTAATCCTGAATCACGCACATAGCCTTTTTTCTGAATAGAGGAATACACATCAATAAGTCGTTTATACTCAATTTCCCCCTTCCTGGCACTAACTGGTCCATGATGAGAGAAGCCTTCGCTAATTTTCATACTTCCATAGCCAGCATTAAGATTTTCAGCCTCTTGACTTTTGCGTATATTGTCAGCTTTTTGAATAGAATTACCAGCTTCCCAAGGAAAGAAGTAAGTATAAGATGGAAACGTCAAATAGTCAGTTGAAATTTGGTCAGTAGTTATGCAGGGTTCCATAGCAAAGTCAGGTTGAAATTTAGCATAATATTTTTTAAGGATGGAGTTCTCATAACCAAAGGAAATATCATTTTTATATTCGAGTAAAGTAGAAACAAAAGGATGCCATCCTTTATCAGAGAAAGAAAATCCATTGTGAGAAACACATTGATTTATATCAATTAAAAATGCATTAATATACCTACCAACCAAAATACTTGATCTTAGCTGATACAATGTCTGTATATGGTTTTCTGCTAGCCCACTATATTGACTGTATTTAACTATATCATAGCCAAATTTCCTAAAGAAATTCAAAATATATTTCTCGACATGAATTTTCATATTTCAATTGCCTGCTATTCTCTTGACTATTTTTTCAGGAAAAATGAATTAGTCATGATAAGTGCAACTTTTCTGGTTGGCCTAAAAAGAAATCCAGAGAAATAATTGGCTAATGAATAAGACAGCAGAGTCGCCATACTTGCTCCTAAAATGTTGAATTTTATGATCATAAAATAGTTAAGCGTGACATTGACCACAGCTCCTAAAGCAGTTGAAAAAAAATACAAATGAAGCAAATTCTCTGATGCCATCCATAAACTTCGAATAACCCCAGCAGAAATAAAAATACCTGAGAATGCATTAACTTTCATTATTAAAACTGCGGTCAAATACTCTTCGCCCAAAAGCGCTTTAACCAAGGTTTCGGAAAATAAAAGCAGAATAACTATAGCCGCATAAGAGATAAGGGTGGTGATCCTAAAAAGTCGATTTAATCGATGATAATAAATCCCTTCATCATTTTCTTTTGAAGCTACTATAGCTGGGAAAGCAGAGATTGAGATTGCAACTGGAATAAAATACCATCCTTCAGATAATTTTATAGCTATTGAATATATTCCAACTGCATCGCTGCCAACGAGTTGACCTAACATAACCTGATCAATTCGCATATAAATCACAAGAGCCAATCCTGACAAGATCAAGGGCCAACTTTCAAGAAAAAGTGTGCATGCTTTTTTGTATTCAAAGCGCCAAGATCTAAGTTTATTTTGGGTTTTATAATATGCAAATCCTGAGAATATAGCAGCTACTACAGATTCTAAAATATGAGTCACCCCGAAAAAAATTACAGTTGCATTAGATAGTATGAAGCTTATTCGAGTTAAGCTACTAATTACATAGGCTGATCCACGAGCCAAAACATCAGGCTTAACTGCAATTTGAGATTCAAACCAAAAAGTGATCACGTCTGAGGCTTGGAATATAGAGCCAGAAGCTATTACGATCACTAATGTTTGAAGTGTTAGATTATTTGGTTGTATAGATTTTATTATTAAAATTGCTGCCGCTAAAGAAGCTATTCCTGATATCAGACGCAACCCAAAAGCAGACCCTAAGATCACCTCTTTTTGTTCGGGACTCTGTACAATGTCACGCACTACAGGTTTATGCAACCCAAGTTTATATAAAGGGGTAAACAGAGCCACAAAGGCAATGGCAAAACTTAACGTGCCAAACTGATCAGGTCCCAAATAACGAGCCAGCCAGATGCCGACAGTTAGTTCTCCCACAGCCTTCAGCAGCTTATCGGCAAACAGCCAACCCGTGTTCCCCACTAGCTTTTGCGCCATTGGGCTAGCTAACTGCCGTTGTAGTGTCGGAGGCAGAAACTTAAGCCAACGGGGAGGCATGACTGTAGGCTCAGAAAGGGGCACGTGTTGATCTTAGCGAGGATAGGGAGCTTAGCTTCCCATAGACCTACCAGGTCCAGGAGTTGTGGTTAATAGTATGCCCCTCCTCACCATCAAAAGTGATCATTGCCCCCAGCCCTTGACCTGACACAGCTCTGGTAGACAAATCATTATGCTGCCAGGAAAATCGCCTGTGGCTATGGCAGTTATGTTTTCCATTGTGCCCACACTCTGCGTAGGGATGTCCCCAGCGGCGCTCCCGCGCCCAATCTAAAGAGGATGCCGGAGTGGGCGATGCCCACCCCCCAAACAACGCTGTCACAAGCAGATCCCAGGGTTCTCCCTCGGCCTGCACCACCATTCATAGCCAACGCACCCAAGCACCCTGGGATCTAGGCTTGCGCCCCAGAACCATCTACTCCAGCGGCGCGATCCGGCGCGACATCACACTGATGTATTCGCCATTGCGCCCAGTGGGCATCGGGTCGACCCAGGCGACGCGATCGCAATAGTGCAACACCTCCATGCGGTTGATGGCTTCGACCACCGCCGCATAGTCCCCCAACAGGATGTGGCAAAGCCGATCCGGTTGGTAGGTGGGCAGCTTGAACTGAGTGGAAACCTTCAGGTCTCCAGGATTCGATTCATACATACGGGTGTCTCCGTTTTCGGTATAGGAAAACGGGGAACGATCTAGCCGTCCCAAATGAAGGTGAAACAAGACGCTAGCTTAGAATGACTCCTAAGGGCATCTCACTTACCGTATCTAAGAGGGATGTCTCAGGGGATTTGAGGAGGTCGCAACTCCTCTCTTCCCCGCCTAGAAGGCATTCCCCGCCAAAACATCATAGGCTAAGTCCGCTGGGAGTTCAACCGTATTGAAGACGATCCCAGGGTTCTCCTTCGCCCTGCACCACAATTCATCGCCCACAACCTCAGAACCCTGGGATCTGGGCCAGTATCAGATCTCACCATATTCCTGCAAAAACTCCACAAAATCAGCTACGGCTGCTTCGACTTCGGCAGTGGGACTGAGTAAATGCCGTGCTTGGAGAACGATCCATCGATTTTGGATTCTTTCGCGCAGCGTGGCGGAGCCAAACTCGGCGAGCCGCTCGTTCTGCTTCCTCAGTTCTTTGTTGCTCTTCTGCAAGTCTTCGTTGCTCTTCTCTAGCCAGGCGATTTGCTTTTCGGTTTCGACGGTCCCACGCTGCGCACGGGCTTCGCCCTACAACGCCGAAATTAACCAACGCCACCAGGAGGGCTGCCACG
>NZ_SMDQ01000057.1 GCF_012911975.1 Nodosilinea sp. P-1105
CAGCAGGGGAATATCGTCAACCCGTTCTGTGATAACGGTTAGAGGAGTTTCCATAGCCCAAATCTAACCTAATTGGCCGACCTCACTCAAAAATGAGCGAACCGGGAGTTATCATACGCTTGGGATTATTTCACTACCATCATCGATCAACCATGAAAACTGTTCGCAACCTATTGTTGGGGGGGCTCTGTCTGGGGCTGCTGGTACTGGGGTGGGATGCGCTTCCCTTTTATGCCACCGCTGATTCGTTGTCCCAGCCAGAGCCCCCGGTGGGGGAAGCAAATCTGGCCAAAGCCACCTTTGCGGGGGGGTGCTTTTGGTGCATGGAAAAACCCTTTGACCAGCTGGATGGGGTGGTGTCCACCACTTCGGGCTACACGGGTGGCGACACCGCCAATCCTACTTACTACGAGGTGTCTCGGGGAGGCACAGGCCATGTGGAGGCGGTGCAGGTGCTGTATGACCCGACCCAGGTCAGCTACGACCGGCTCTTAGAGGTGTTTTGGCGCAACGTTGACCCGGTGGATGAGGTGGGTCAATTCTGTGACAAGGGCAGCCAGTATCACGCCAAGATTTTTACCCATGACGAACAGCAGCAACAGTTAGCCGATCAGTCTAAACAGGCGCTGGCCAAGTTGCCCCAGTTTCGTCAGACCCCGATCGCCACAGAAATTGAGTCGGCTCAAACCTTTTACCCCGCCGAAGAGTATCACCAGGACTATTACCTGAAGCACCCCGTACGCTACCAGTTTTATCGCACGGGTTGTGGCCGCGATGCCCGTTTGCAGGAACTATGGGACCGTTAGCCTTTGCCTTTGACAGACCCAGTCCAGGTCTGGACTGGGTTAGTGAGTTAGGACAAATCAGCGTCCACATCTGGCTCGCCTGGGGTCGGTTCTGGGGAGCTTGGGGGGTCGATGTCGGGCTGTAGACCGGTAGGGGCTACTGGCGGACCCAGGGGACTATGGGGAAGGGAGGGCACTCCGTTGCCGATCAGGGCGGCGGTGTCTTGTTCTGGGCGATCGCGTTCCGCTTCGTAGAGGTTAGCCAAACGATCCTGCATATCCTGCAGCCAGCTATTGTGCTCACTGCGAATCGTTTCTTCAGTGTTGACCACCAGCTTCTCGAATTTTTGGGGGGCGGCCTGTTGGGCTGGAGCCAAGGAGTACCACCAGGCTCGAATATCGTAGAGTGCATCCGCCGCCTGGTTATAGCCGACTAATGTCACCTCTACTCGACGATATTCCAGATAGTTAATCAACGCCGCCGCCAAAGCGGCTGTGACCGCCACCCAGCTTTGAAACCCAATGGCAGCCAGCAGGGTGCCCAAGCCTGAAAAGGCATAGACGCTAGTCTGTAGAACTTGATGCTGGCGATCGTAGCTGCGGGCTTTGCGCCGGTACCAGTCAAATTGGTCCTCTAAGCGGTATTTGATATAGCCGTCAGGATCTAGATCGGCGTACCGGTTAGGGTCCTGAGGCGGGTTATCTGCCTCTTCTTTAAACTGAAACAAAAACTCCCAACAGCTGTTCACAAAGCGATGGGCCCAGGTCAAGACCCACTTTCCCAGTCGCAGCACAACACCTAGCTTGAGCTGGGAATGCTGCTGGTCTTCATAGGGGTAGAGTGCTTTTTGATGGACCACGCTGCCTTTCAGCCGCTCGCTAATCAACTGCATTTTTTCAGCCAGCTCTGCATGGCGGTTAGCTTTATACCGCTTGACCCGAGTACGGTAGTAAAAGATCTCCATCTTGAGGGACTCGGCGTTGCCTCGTAGCAAAACCCAACTGTTGCCCCGGTTAAATTTCACGGCAAAGGCCCGCAGAGCCGTCATGGTAATCGGCAATACAATCAGTAAGAAGTTGAGGCTGGCGAGTAAAGGATATTGCCGGACCAACGTCTGGGGGAGCTGATTATGGATATCATCTAAAACTTCTGCCCCAAAGGCCTGAACAATTTGGCTCAGCACCACTGGCTGGGCGACCGCTAGCACTACCACTAGCACCCCCAGCAGGGTAATCAAACGCTCTACGGCTAGAAAGCGTCGTTGGGCATTGGTGGCATTTTTGCTGTAAACCTCGTGGCGTTCCCAGGCACTTTTGAGCAGTGGCTGGGCAGTGTCGGCGGCATCGTTAACCGAGATATCAGCGGCACTAGCGGTACTTTCAGGCTCGACGGACGGGGTAGTCACCACAGACAACCTCTACATCACTGACGTGAAATATTGCTGGATGCGATCGCGCATTTGATCGACTGGCAAAGCCAAATCCAACACCGATAGCTTACCGCTAGGCTGGTGGATGCGGATCAACTCTGCAATCGCCGGGTCAATATCAGGGTCAGCCTCATCGGTATCAGCCGCTGCCATGGCCGTTGCGATCGTATCAGCCAGGCGGCCGCTACCCGCTAGCACCACCGCTGGGCGCTCCTTAGCCAAATTGGCCTGTAAATCGGTCAGGGCCACCTGGCCCCCATTAATCAGAATTGTCAAGGCTGGCTGCCCTTGGGCCACTAAAGAGGCAAACTCGGCCAGCCAGGGAGACTCGCTCCCCCACGAGTCACCCGGTACCAGAAAAAAGTTGGTGTGGTGAGGCTCTAAATCGTGGCGCGAGTCATCGGTGACACTGTCATCGGTGACACTGCTAGCGATGGCGGCGTCATCCGGCAGTTTAGCTTTGCCCTGGGGAACCACCCCAACTAACGGAAAGCTACCCCCGACAAAATGGCGCGCCTGCCCCATCATGTGAATCACACCGGCATCGGTGCCCCCGTCTAACACCGTCAGCGATAGCGCTTCGGCCAGGGGGGCAAATACCTGGTTAAATACTGTTTGCAGGCGCTTTAAGCTGTCTGCATCCATGAGACTGGCACCGCCGATAATCACCAGGGCGGGCTGCGGCACCGTCAGCCTCATGGCCGCCAGGGCTTGAGCACCGGTTTGTTGTGACGACAATGCCACGGCCTCGGCACTGTGCCCATTCAAGAACTTCAGGTGCATCATTCCAGTGGCAAAGGTGTCTAACATGCTGCAGAGAACCCACAGGGGCAGAAACTTAACGTGTTGGTGCAGATGCATCAAGCCTGAAGCCGGACTCAAGCTAGTCAACTAGCATCACCGCTTAATAGTGCCTCAAAACCATAAATCCTTAACAGGCATTATAGTCTTTGGCTTGAGTTCAGCCGCACTTTATGCCACAACTCCACCTAGACCGCCGGTTCAGATCCCAGGGTTCTGTCCCTGAATACCCCAAAAAACGGACCAATCAGCCCAAGAACCCTGGGATCTTGCCATACTGTACCGATGCTCTAGACCAAGTCCAGGTCTGGACTTGGTTGCGTTTAATTCTCTGCGGCCTCAGTCGGCCCACCCATCCTGACACCCAAAACCTGGCACCGGACACCTGACACCCAGAACCTGACACCTGACCCCCTCAGCTCATGCTTGCGGCAGGGTTTGCGATGCCGTCAGCCAGTCAATAAACTGACGGGCACTACGGCCCGATCGGCCATTGTGGCGCGTCGCCCATTGTAGGGCCTGGGCCGTGAGCTGGTCTGGGGGCAAGTCCAGGTGGGCCTGCTGGGCCAGGTGTTTGACAATCGCCAGATAGGTGGGCTGATCGGCTGGTTCAAAGGTGAGGGTGAGGCCAAACCGATCGCTAAACGAAAGCTTTTCCTGCATCGTATCCCAGGATTGCACCTCGTCCTGGTCGCTGGGGCGGGGGCGATCGCTGAAATATTCGCGCACCAGGTGGCGACGGTTGGAGGTGGCATAGACCACTACATTGACCGGGCGAGCGGTAACGCCCCCTTCCAACACCACTTTCAGGGCTTTGAAGGTGTCGTCATCCTCTTCAAAGGACAGGTCATCGACAAAGATAATGAATTTCTGAGGCCGCGATCGCAACTGGTCAACAATTTGGGGTAAATCTTGCAACTGTCCCTTGGGCACTTCCACCAGCCGCAACCCCTGGCTGGCATACTCGTTCAGCAGCGACTTCACCAGGGAAGATTTACCGACCCCCCGACTGCCATAGAGCAATACGTTGAGGGCTCGATAGCCCCGCAACAAAGCCAGGGTGTTTTGAATCAACTGCTGGCGAGGATAGTCGTAGGCCGCCAGCTGATCCAGGGCAATGGGGTCGGGAAAGGCAATACCCTGCAGAGTGCCCTGGTGCCAGGTGAAAGCATGGTACTGGGCCAATTGCCCGGCCCCGTGGCGGCGGTAATATTGGGCTAAATCTGGCAAGGCGGTAGGCCAGTCAGCGGCGGCGGCCAAGGGCAGGGGTTGGGGCGCATCGGCCAGGGTCCAAGTCACTGGCGGCTGGGGGAGCTGAGCCACCATTTGCACCCACCGAGATAGGCGATCGCTGCCTAATTGGTACAGGGCCTGCAGCTGAGCTAAATCGTGGCGGGCGGCCTGCACCAAAGCTGGGGGGAGGCTAGATACGTCCTGAGTTTGGGCCTGATCGGTAAAGGCATTGTCCGCATAGGCCAACTGTCGTAGCAGGTGGTGGGGCCAACTTTCACCACGGGTGGCCAACGCCTGAAACCACTGACCATAGGCCCTTAAGCTTGCAGCAGCCTCTGCCGATTCAATCGCTTTCAGCATCTCCACAAAAGCTCGACCCACGGCGGTATGCAACACGTCGCCGTAAAGCAGCAGACTATCCATGCGTTGGCGGTAGCCCTGCACCTCAGCTTGGATGGCACTAACGGACTCAGTCATAGGGGCAAAACCCTCGCGATCGCTGTCATGCAGCCTACACCGAATTAATCGCCCTTAGCCTCAATTTCCGCCTTCATGCGATCGAGGGTTTGCTGCATTTGCTGAAACATCATGTCGGGGGTCATGCCAAACTGCCCCAGCTGGGTTTTCAGTTGCTCGACGGTCATTTTGGCCATAAAGTCTTCCGACAGCTCAAACCGCTTCATAAAAATGTGATAGCGCTCCATCATCGATTCCATCTGGGCGATGTACATTTTCTTGCCCTCGCGATCGAACTTGCCATAGCTGCTCCCCAGCTCCATCAGTGATTGATAATCCTGAAACAGCTGCATCGCTTCTTGCTGAATAATTTCCGAATCAAAAAATCCCATTGTTCTGCGTTGTGTTTAACGTGAGCAACATCAGCTAACCCGGCGAGTCAGGTAACCGCAGCTGCTTGACTCAATCCTGGGGGCACCCATTTCTTAGGGGTATTTATATCTAGAGCTTAAAGTTTAGGGTGACCTGAGGCCAAGGAGAGATAACCCTACTCGGCACAAGTTCTACAGGCTCAGCCCCCTGCTGGAACCCATTTTTCCAGGGATTAGGGGATATCTACCCGGTAGTGCTGACTGCATCAGGCAGGGCTGTTCCTAGCTATGGCTCTAGGGAAGGCTGGATACTGCGATCGCCCTTCAGACCGGTCTTTGACCATCACCATCGCTAAATCAGGCTAATCGAACCAGACGCTCCCTCCCGGCAACGTCGCTAACACCTGATTGATAGCGCTGGGCAGTTCCCTGGGAGAAAGGTCATACGTCAAGGCTAGCAAGCGATGGGCCGTGGCGAGAATAACAGGGCGATCAATACGCTGAGTCAGTTGTTTAGGCTTTAGGGTGCCCTCCAAGGTTTCTAGGCTAGCGGGTAAGATAGCGGCTTCTAGCGCCTCTTCCAGGTAGGAGTCCCAGTCATTGACCTTAATGTAATGGCTGGTTTTATTGTCTCGCAGGTTCAGCTTGCTGATTTGCAGCACAGAGTCTGCGATGGACACCAGCCAAGAATGGGTTAAGCGTTGCTCCACCTGGTTTTTGATCAGATGCACCAGCAAGCGCCCCAAAAACGACTCAATGTTGCGCAAAATGGCTTGCTTTCCCATGGCTTCCAGTTCATCCACCAGCACCAGGGCATGATCATAGCGGCCTGCCAATAGGCTCTCCCTTAGATCCACCAGTTCTTGAGTCATGGCCTTATCTACCAGCTACGAGGTTCAAATTTGGCATCGTTAAGAATCACGACACTATCACCGGACTGGGCCAAAACAAACAACCCCTGACGATAGGCATATTGGTTTTGCTGCTTTAGCCACTGTCGAGTCTCTTCAGCCCGTTGTTCAGCGGTTTGAGCCTGGGTCTGTAGCAGCTGGCGCGTTTCTCGAAATTGGTGTTCCGTATCTTGAAAGCGGCGCTCGGTTTCTTGAAAGCGACGCTCAGTTTCTTTTTGAGCTTCAGCCAGTTCACCCAGCAGACGCCAAACATCATCGGCGGTGGTAGCCATGGATCGTCAGAAAAGAAGATATAGTGACTATGCTAACAACTGTCCACAGCGTATTTTAGCCCCTGGGGTAAAAGCCGACCCAAAGCGGGCCAAAAGCCGATCGGAGAATTTGCCACTGGACGCTAGAATCATTAGAGCTAATTTGTGTTAGCTATGCCAAGTTCAGACTGGATCCGGTTTTTCTGGCCCATGCGCGATCCGGGGCTGAGGTTTGGTCAAGACGATCTAGCCGTACGTTCGAGAGTAACTCCATGTCACAAGGTCAAGGATTCGGGTTTGGGTTAGGCAAAATGAAGGAACTCACCGAGGCCTTCAAGAAAGCCCAGCAAATTCAGGAAGGGGCAAAACAGCTGCAAGAAGAGCTGGAACAGATGGAGATTGAAGGGGAAGCGGGCGGTGGCCTGGTAAAAGTAACCATGAGCGGCAACCAAGAACCCCGAGGTGTTACCATCGCCCCCGATGCCCTAAACGAAGGGGCCGAGGTGCTGTCTGACCTGGTGGCGGCGGCGATGAAGGATGCCTATGACAAGTCCACGGCTACCATGCGCGATCGCATGGAAGTGCTCACTGGTGGCCTCAACCTGCCGGGCATGTAGGCTGTCTTGACTCGCCTGTCCACCTTTGTTGACGGAAACCATGGCTACCCGCATTTTGTTTGTGTGCCTCGGCAACATTTGCCGATCGCCTTCCGCTGAAAACATCATGAATCACCTGATTCAACAGCGGCAGCTGAGTGATCAGGTGAGTTGCGATTCAGCGGGCACAGCCAGTTACCACGTGGGTAGTCCCCCAGATCGGCGCATGGCCGAGGCGGCTAAAGCCAAGGGGATTACCCTAACGGGGCGAGCGCGCCAGTTTACCCCCGCCGATTTCGAGCGTTTCGACTGGATCTTGGCCATGGATCGGCAAAACTACCGAGACATTCTGTCCCTAGATCAATCGGGAGACTATGCCCATAAGGTGCACCTGATGTGCGACTATTGCCGCGCCCATCCCGATCAAGACGTGCCTGATCCTTACTATGGCGGGCCAGAAGGGTTCACCTACGTGATCGACCTGCTGATGGATGCCTGTGAAGGCTTCCTGGACCATATGCTGGAGCAGCCAGTGGCGCCCCCCAGCCGATAGGCGGTATCTGGCTGTGGGTAACCCCGGTCACACCCCAGATATCAAAACTCCTAACGGCAAACACAGCTATTCGGCAGGCGATGCCATCCCACTCAGTCGATCTTTAGTCGTGACCCATATACCCTAGCCGTGATCAAACCCGACACTGCTTATTTCAGACTGTTGTCGATGTTTCCCACGCTACGGCGACGGTTACGGGTTCAGGCCTTGGGGCTAAGCCTGCTGGGGCTACTGATGGCAGCCGTGCCAGGGCAAGCAGCGGATCGGCTGATTGTGTCCTACGGTATTTTGGAACGATCCATTGCCGTGGCCGACCTAGAATTATTTGCCCAAACGGGACGGCTTACCCCCCAACTCCGCGCCTACAATCGCCACTTACAGCTATCCCAAGAGCAGCTTGAGCAGCTGCAGCAAGTGCTCTCTACCCCAGTCGACTTAAGCCCAGTAGCCGTATCCCAGTTCCTCTACACCGAACAGGGTAAGCTGTTGCTCAAGCAGCTGACCCGAGTGATGCAAACTCCGGCTCGTCAGGCTGGGTTTTCGGCCCTACGAGGGGCGCTGATTTTAGCTGCCGCTAGCGGGGAAGGGGAATTTACTCTGCTGGATGTCCTGCGGCACTACCCCACTGAAGCCATTCGGATTAATGTCGCTGAGGGGCTAAGTATTGCCCAGGAGATCACCGAAGCAATTCTGCAAACTGAGGCGGCCATTGCCTTAGTCAACGAGGTGGCTGCCCAAGAGGTAGCCGCCGCCGCAGATCATCCGCCGTTTGAGGACCTGATGCAGCTTGTGCAGGCCGAACGGCAATATGGCGTCAGACGGTTGCGCCTAGTTGTCCCTGGTCTGTCACAGCCGGTGGAAATTTACTTACCAACGCTGTTATCAGGGCAGCAGGGAATGCCTGACAATGGCTTTCCGCTAGTGGTGATTTCCCATGGGCTCGGGGGAACCAGCACCAGCTACGACTATCTAGCCCGATATTTGGCCTCGGGGGGAATCTCTGTGGCTGCTTTAGAACACCCTGGCAGCAGTAGTCAACAGCTAAATGCCTTGTTAGAAGGCCGCACCGATGCCGTTGTGCCCGACGAGGAATTCTTCCGTCGGCCTCAGGATGTCTCGCGCACCATTGATGCCCTCAGTCGCTTGCAAACCCAGGAACCATCCTTGCAAGGCCAGTTTGATTTGACCCGAATCGGACTGGTGGGTCAGTCCTTTGGAGGCTATACAGCCTTGGCGCTGGCCGGGGCCACCTATGACTTAGACAGCCTGGGCAGCCGCTGTCCACCTGGCACCCTATCGTTTAATCCGTCGTTGCTATTGCAGTGCCAGGCAGTGCGTCTAGGGGATCCAGGAGATAGCTTGATTGACCCTAGGATCAGCTCCATTTTCGTGATGAATCCGATTGGCAGCGCCTTGTTTGGTCACCAGGGCTATGGCCAAATTTCGGTACCTGTAATGGTGGTAGCCGGGGCAATTGACACGGTAGCCCCGGCGTTTTCAGAACAAATTCAGCCGTTTACCTGGTTGACGAGCAGCGATCGCTATCTGCTGCTCGTCAGCCAAGCCAGTCACTTCTCGGTGATTGGCGATATTGACCTAGAGGGCCAGCCGGTCACTATTCCCCCGGAAATCATTGGCCTTAGGCCCGACTTAGTGCAGTCCTACATGCAAGTGCTTGGCCTCGGGTTTTTTAAGCTCACCCTGGAACAGGATGAGCGATTTCGGCCCGTGGTCCACGCCGCCTTTGCCGAGGCCTTGGGCACCTCCCCTCATCCCCTCAGCTTGACCACGACCCTATCGGAGGAGGCCCTGAACGAGGCGCTACGATAAGTGCCAGGGCTCTGGCCGATTTCGTTACCGATCGCTAGTTTTTGTTTTACTCCCCCTGTATTGTTGCTCGTGCACGGATTTTTGAACCTCCATAAGCCCTTGGCCATGACCTCCCACGACTGTGTTGGCATGGTGCGACGGTTATTGGGCATTCGGAAAGTGGGCCATGGCGGCACCCTGGATCCCCTAGCCCAGGGGGTGTTACCCCTAGCCATCGGGCGAGCCACTCGCCTGCTGCCCTACTTAGCCCCTGGCAAGACCTACACGGCCGTAATTCGCTTTGGCTTAACGACAACTTCCGACGACCTGGAAGGGGATATTCTCAGTCAATCATCAGCCAGTTGGTTAACTCTGAACCAGATAGAGGCGATTTTGCCGCAGTTTGAAGGCACGATTCAGCAGGTGCCTCCAGCCTATAGCGCCATCCAGGTGGACGGAAAGCGCCTCTATGACTTAGCCCGGCGGGGGAAGGCGGTGACCGTCCCCTCTCGTACGGTGACCATTCACCACTTGGAGGTTAAGGGGTGGCAACCGGGGGAGTATCCAGAGTTAACCCTGGCCGTTCAGTGTGGAGCAGGTACCTATATCCGCTCCTTAGCCCGTGACCTAGGGGTCGCCGTCGGTGCCGGGGCTACCCTGGCTGGCTTAATTCGCACGGGAAGCAGCGGCTTTAGGCTGGAGCACAGCCTTACCCTAGAGCAGGTGCAAGCCCAGGTTGAGGCCCAGACCTTGGCCTTGGTGGCCCCGGAGGCCGTGCTGTCTCACCTGGAGGCGATCGCGCTTCCCCCCGATCTAGCCCATCGTTGGCGACAGGGGCAAAAGTTCCCCCCGCCGATGCCGATGCCCCCCGATATTCCCTACCGGGTACTCGCGGCAGACGGGGGTACATTTCTGGGCATCGGCCAGTGGGAAAATCGGGAAGAAGGACCGATTCTAAAAGCCAAAGTGGTGCTTCAGCCCGCCGGCTAAAGAGTTGTCTCCCCTGTCAAGGTAGTTTCAATTTGCCCCCCTAGTGCAGCGTGAAGGCTAAAAATTAGGGCTTGCTCCCTTTGGGAGCCACTTTGTATTTCATGTCGCTTGGGAAACGACAAGCTCAGCCCGAACCGTACTGTTTACGTTCGCCCTGGGCTTGTCGAAGGGCTTAAGGATACCTGCAACCCTAAAATTTAGTCCCAACAGACCACTAGCCCCTGATTTCGGATACTGCTGGCGAAATATCTCGCCATCAAACTTCCCGGTAATGGCCCCCAGAATTACGCCCTTCGGGCCCGCTGTGCGAGGGGAGCTTATAGCCCTATGGGCGTACCCAAAAAGGGGCCGACGTGAGGGAATAAAGTCCAGCACAACTTGTGTGTATCAAGTAGCTCTCAAGCAGGGGAAAGCCTGATCTCGAACTCAGGTTAAGGCAACTCATGGGATTTTAAGCTTTCAGGCTTAACCTGGGTGATGGCAATCTAAACCTATGGGGGCAATGCCAATGACAGTTCGAGCCTTATTTCGAGCGGCCAAGGTAACAGCGGCGACTCCCCCCTATGACACGCTGCATGTGAAGGTGTTTTACCCGGCTCGCCTGGCTGGCGGTGACCAGGAGCAAACCATGGGTATTGTCCCAGCGGATGAGGGAGAGGCTCCATTTAAGCCGGTCATTTTCTTCAACGGCATCAACTGCGGTCCTGAGATCTATCGGTGGTTGGCGGTCAACCTAGCCAGCCAAGGGCTGGTGGTGGTGACCTTTACCTGGGTGGCCGAAAACATTCCCGGCATGGTAGCCCTGTCGCCGGGGGTTGATTTAGCCATGCTGACACCTCAGGCCTATGGCTCTGGACCAACGGCTTCGGCTCTACCTGCGCTGCTGGAGGTCCTGGAGCAATTGCAGACAGAAGGGGTGCTGGCAGGATTGCTGGATTTGCAGCAGGTCGTAATTGGAGGCCATTCCGCTGGCGGTAGGGTCGCCATTGAAAGCGCCAGTGCTAACTTTTTTCCTCAGGTGGTTGGCGCCTTTGCCTATGGAGCCCACACTGCCGCCATTACCCAACTAGGCTATGCACCAGGTACCATTTTGCCCCTGCCCGATACCCTGCCACTTTTACTGATGGGGGGCACCTGTGACGGCGTGATTGCCCAGAGCAGCCACCGCTATGGCGTTACCTGGGACAGCCCTACGACCCCAGTAGAGCGTACCTTTAAAGAAGGGTTTCAGGGGGGACGAGGGGATAGCTACCTGCTACTGCTGGAGGGGGCTAATCACTTTTCCATGGCTGACCCGTTCGACCCAACAACCGGTCGGCCGTTTCTTGACTTGCCTGAAACCCAGCCTGGCAACCAGTTGCGATCGCTCATGGCAGAGGCAATTGGGCTGTTTATTGCTCCCCAGGACAAATCGCAACCTGACCCGCTGGTGGCGCTGGGCCAGCACCCCCTGGTGGCCACCTTTGCCCGCAAATAACCGTGGGGAAGAAGGAAAAGGGAAGAACGAAGAACGAAGAACGAAGAACGAAGAACGAAGAACGAAGAACGAAGAACGTAGGGCGTAGGGCGTAGCCTGTGCGCAGCAGAACGAAGAACGAAGAAGGAAAAGGGAAGAACAAAAAAAGAAAAGGGGGAAATTCAAAATCCAAAATCCAAAATCCAAAATTCCCCTCTTCCAATTTCCCCGCCAGGGCGGACACACAGGTCCGCCCCTACGCCACCTTCCCCACCCCATCCACCCATCCCCCCATCCACCCATCCACCCACCTCCCCACCTCCCCATCTCCCCATCTCCCCATCCACCCATCCACCCATCCACCCATCCCCCCATCCACCCACCTCCCCACCTCCCCACCTCCCCACCTCCCCACCTCCCCTACTCCCCATCTCCCCCCTCAGCCACCAACCGCCGAGGACTGCGATCGCACCCTTCCAGGGGCTCAATCGGTTCCCCGCTGGTGGCCCCCAGTTCTTTGAACTTACGGGTCGTTACCAGGACGCGGGTTTCGAAGGAGCCCGCCGCCTGGTTAAAGGCTTTGACCGAGCTGTCGAGCCCCTTCCGGAGCTTGATCAAGTGGCTGGTCAACACAGCCATGCGATCATAGAGTTCACGCCCCAGGGCGCTGATCATCTGGGCATTTTCGGCGACCTTTTCGTGCCGCCAACCGTAGGCGATCGCCTTGAGTAGGGCAATCAAGGTGGTCGGGGTTGCCAAAATCACGCTTTGATTGACCCCGTACTCAATCAACTGGGGATCCTGTTCTAGGGCAGCGCTAAAAAAGGTTTCCCCCGGCAAAAACAGCACTGCAAATTCTGGGGAATTTTCGAACTGGTCCCAGTAAGCCTTGGCCCCTAGTTGGGTCAGGTGGGTACGCACCTGGCGGGCATGGGCCTTGAGCCTGTCTTGGCGGGTTGGGGCATCCCGGGCGTCCATCGCTTCCAGGTAAGCTTGCAGGGGGGTTTTAGCATCCACAATGATCTGACGGGCGTTGGGCAGCTTAATCACCATATCTGGACGCAGCCGTCCCGTCTCTGTCTGCACCGAGGGCTGCTCCACAAAGTCGCAGTACTCTAGCATGCCCGCCATTTCCACCACTCGCCTGAGCTGAATTTCACCCCACCGGCCCCGCACCGCAGGGGACCGCAGAGCGTTGACCAGGTTGGCGGTTTCCCCCTGCAGTTGATTCTGGCTGGCAGCCAAGGATTTAAGCTGCTCGGTTAAGCTGGCATAGGCAGAAACGCGATCGCGCTCTAGGGCTTGCAGCTTACTATCCACCTGGTGCAGCGAATCCCGCAGGGGTTGCACCACCTGGTCAATCGCCTGTTGGCGCAGGTGCAAACTACCTTCGGCCTTTGACTGAAAGTGGGCCAAGGTGGTCTGGGCCAACTCTAAAAACGACTGGTTATTGCGTTGCAGGGCATCTGCCGAAAGGGCCTGAAAAGTATGGGCTAGACGCTGCTGGGCCTGTTCCAGCAAGGCCAGTTTATCCTGACTGGTCTGCTGCTCATGCACCAGCTGGGTGTGGACCTCGGTCAGCTTGGTTTTTAGCAGGGTATTTTCGGCTTGCAGCTGGGTGATCTGGGCGGCGCGATCGCGGCTTAGTTGCTCCAATTCTTGCAGTCGCCCCAGCTGAGCTTCAGCCGTAGCCCGACGAGCGGCTTCATCCTGGAACTGATGGCGGCCGTAGTCCAGCTGGGTTTGCAGGTCCCGCAGGCTGGTTCTCAGGTCTTCAATCTGCTGGTCCTTGTGGTGGAGCCGCTCAATCAGGCTAGCGCGATCAGCGACCACATCAGCCTTTGCCCGCTCTCGCCAGGTTTGCAAGCGGCTGGCACACAGTAGGCCCACGGTCCCACCCCCCAGCAGTAGCCCTGCCAAAAGTCCTAATAAAACACCCAATCCTGTTGACATGGCCTGGTTCCATTACGGCGATCGCCCCACAACCGGGACAAAGTACACGTATACTAATTTATTTTTGAGCCACAAAAAAGCCCTCCCTCAGGAGAGCTTCAGACAGGCGTAGATAAACAGGTACAAGGGAGGTACAAGGGTTAGAGATGTATCCAACCAAACCAGGACAAGACCACCGATAAGGCCACCAGCGTCAGGAACAGCGCTAGGCCAGCGGTAACCGCCCCAGCCACTTTGCGCACCCCATCAGGGGTTTCCAGCCAATCTCCCTGAGCAATACGTCGGTTCGCAGAAAAGTCATACCCCAACGATTGCAGGGTGACCAAATGGTCTTGCCCATAGCGCGGCATCCGCTCAAACGGCAGGTCCCCCTGGGCATGCTGGGGCAAAATCCGCCGTCGCTGGTAGGGCACCGTATTGTCACCAAATGCTGTGACATACTCATCTGTAGCCATCAGGGCATCGACAAAACCCTCAAGCCCCTTAGTGGCTAGCACAATAGACCAAGCCAAGGTTTCCTTGTCATCGTAAACATTGCGTCCCAATAGGCGCTGAACGCAAAGCTCTACCATCCGGTAGTTGTTGTTAACCTCGTAATTCCAGGTGCGAAACGGAGCGGAAACGGCCAGGCCCCGCACAAATTCCTTGATTGAAATAAAGCCCCCACGCAGCTGCGACTCTAGTAAGGTTTGGCGATTAATTTTGAGCATTTGCTGCTCATGAAAAATTTGTCGATAGGCGGCTGTAATCACAGCGTCCATATCCGTTGTCCCCAATTGGGTGTCAATGGCATACGCCCTGAGCTGTTCGTCACCAGGGACTTCATAACCTTCTACCCGCTGGTTTTGACTGTGGGGAGCATATGCTAATAGCGGTAGATTCACAATTTTTTCTTCCTCCATCCGCGAAGTAAAAACCTTTAACGTGCTGAGATACAAGAATGCGCTAAAACGCAAGAGTTGCGTTCTAAGCCCAAAAGCTCAGGTTGAATCAGCCCAAAGTCGTCAACTAAAACTCAGCCTAAAAGACGATTGAACACTTATTTTTTACTTTGTCAGGTAGAGTAACAAACAGTCATATTTCTTCACTGTAGCTAGCTTAGGGTCGATGCGCTAAGCCCAAGCATCGATTTAGAGACTGGTTTTACGGCATAATGGGGCGCACTTCACCACCGATTGGTTATGTCAGAGGCCCAACGCATTAGTGACGCCGTCGCCAAACTCTACGATACCTATCCATTTCCCCCCGAGCCATTGCTCGACGAACCGCCCCCAGGGTACAACTGGCGCTGGAACTGGCTAGCCGCCCACAGCTTCTGTACCGGGCGGAAACCCTCACCACAGCAGATTCGCATTTTGGATGCGGGCTGTGGTACCGGGGTCGGAACCGAATACTTAGTCCACCTCAACCCCAATGCCATGGTGGTGGGGCTAGATCTCAGTGCTGGTGCCCTGGCCGTAGCTCAAGAGCGCTGCCAGAAGTCTGGGGCCGAGCGGGTCGAGTTCCATAACCTGAGCCTGTTTGACGTGGACCAAATTCCTGGTGAATTTGACTTGATTAACTGTGTTGGGGTTCTGCACCACACCCCAGACCCCATTGGTGGGGTCAAAGCACTGGCCAAGAAACTGGCCCCCGGTGGGCTGCTGCATATTTTTGTTTACGGCGAGTTGGGCCGTTGGGAAATTAAGTTGGCCCAAGCAGCGATCGCTCTTCTACAGGGCGATCGCCGGGGTGACTACCAAGATGGTGTCGCCGTTGGTCGACAGCTGTTTGCCACCCTGCCCGAGACCAACCGCCTGCGCCAGCGGGAACAAGAGCGCTGGGCTTGGGAAAATCAGCGCGACGAGTGCTTTGCCGACATGTACGTGCATCCCCAGGAGATTGACTACAACATCAACACCGTCTTTGAGCTGATCGATGCATCAGGACTTGAGTTTGTCGGCTTTTCCAATCCCCAAACCTGGGATCTTGAACGGCTGATTGGCCAAGCCCCGGATCTGATGGCGCGGGCTGCCATCCTCTCCCCTCGGCAGCGCTACCGGTTGATTGAGTTGCTCGACCCCAGTGCCATCACCCACTACGAATTTTTCCTGGGTCGCCCGCCGCTTAATCGTCAGGACTGGCAAGACGACCAAGAACTAAGCCGGGCGGTTCCAGAACCTAACCCTTGCCTGGATCGCTGGCAAGACAGCCCCCAGTTCTTCAACCAGGACTACCAGATTGTGAATTTGGATGAGCCTGCCTGGAAATTTCTGGTCGCCTGTGGCCAGGCCCAGGGCAGCGGCAAAACCGTGGCCGATCTGCTCAGCGAGGGGCCAGTGGATTTAAACCAGGTGCGATCGCTCCAACGGCAAAACATTGTGATGCTAACCCCAGGGGAATAGCAGGGAGGTTTCGGGGATCAGGTTTCGGGTTTCGGCATCCCCTCCTGGGAGGGGCAGGGGTGGGTGGTTCGAGGATCAGGTTTCGGGTTGTCAACCTACCTAAAATCTAAAACCTAAAATCTAAAATCTAAGACCCCTTACCACCCAAAAGCAGACAGGGGCGCTGGGACCGACGAAGGCTCTGGGGTGGCCTCAACGTCCCCTTTGCGCGATTCAGCACAGAACGAGGCGGTGCTAAACCCCCCAAAGCGCTTCACCACACTGGTGCGCAGTCGCAAGTTAGGATTCGCGAACCAAAACCGCTCCACAGAACTCATGGTTTCGTACTCGGTGGTCAGCAGCAGGGCATTATCGTCCTCTACCTCGTAACGACCAATCACTGGCACAATTTCGGCATAGCCCCGCTCCCGCAACAGCTGCCCAACCTTAGGGTTATCCGCATCTGGCACCAGCGCAAAGACAGTGGTGCCTTCGTGGTTTTCGTCTTCCTTATCCCAGGCCATGGCCCCTTTCCAGGTCACCAGGGCACCTCCAACCGCCAGCGCCGCATCCACATCGTGAAGCTTGCAAATGTCTACCACACTGGGGTGATCTGCCTCTAAGGGCTCTACAGTGATGTGGGAATCACCGAGTTCGGCCCGACGAAAGGGCAGGTGGTGGGTGCTGCGCTGGGAATACCACTGGCCAGCACTCATGCGAAAGAAATCCATCACGTTCATGATCTTGGTCAGCCTAGCTTACTAATACGTGAGATTTAAGGTGAAGTGAACGACCGGGAGCAACAACCGGGCATGGCAGAGCCAATCGCGATCGCTGACTCGATCATAAGGCATCCGCAACCTTGCTTAACCTGCACTTGTGCAGGCCCAGGAGGAAATGCCCGTCGTGCCACCGCCATGCCGACACAAAGAGACACCCACCAAGTTGTACACAGCATACACAAGCCCCTGCCCCTCCATTGAGGTCGCTAAATCCACTAACAATGTAAAGGAATATTACATATTCTGAGAAAATTCTCCCCAACCCAAACCTGTCCAGAGCCCAGAACGGCCGAAATTATTCCGCTTTACCCCTAAAAGATAGAGGGTGTTTCTTAACAACTTGTAAAAGATAAACACCCGACAGCGGTGTATAAACATTCCTGGAGGGCTTGATGAATCAGCAAAAGCTAATTCAGGCAATGGTTTCAAGAAACGGTTAAGCTTTTAACCCGCTTTCGGTTAGGCTGGCGTTTCCGCTTCTCAGACTTTACCTTCCAACTTGATCCGGGCTGATTGTGTAGAAGCCTGAACAAGCTTGAAGAAAAGTAAATTAAATGAGAAAACCGTCCTCGCCGCTCTTTAAGATCCTCCCTATGAGATTAATTAGGCAGCTTCGGCTGAACTAATTGCAAATCCGGTCATTAGACCAATTCAATCCAAGCAAACTCAGCGACAAAAAATTAGGAGATTTGAGTCGATGTTTGACGCATACACTAAGGTTGTTTCTCAAGCTGATGCACGAGGCGATTATCTGTCGAGCGATCAGTTGGATGCTCTATCTCGTGTTACCAGCGATGGCCTAAAGCGGATCGACGCTGTTAACCGCATGACCGGTAGCGCTTCCAAGATTGTTTCTGATGCTGCCCGTGCTCTGTTTTCTGAGCAGCCTCAGCTAATCGCTCCTGGTGGCAACGCCTACACCAACCGTCGTATGGCGGCTTGCCTGCGCGACATGGAAATCATCTTGCGTTATGTCACCTACGCCACCTTCACTGGTGATGCTAGCGTCCTCAACGATCGCTGCCTGAACGGCCTTCGTGAGACCTATGTTGCTCTGGGCGTTCCTGGTGCTTCTGTGGCTGCTGGGGTCGAGAAGATGAAGGCTTCTGCCATCTCTATTGCCAACGATCCCGCTGGCATCACCCAAGGTGATTGCAGCTCCCTGATGTCCGAAATCAGCAGCTACTTTGATCTGGCTGCCGCTGCTGTTGCTTAGGTTCAGGTTAATTGAACCTCAAGTAAATTAGATCAATTGATCTAACTTCAGTCATTGTTCATTTGCTGTGAAAACAAATATTTAAGGAGAACCTCCGGTATGAAAACCCCTTTGACCGAAGCAGTGTCCACTGCCGATTCTCAAGGCCGTTTTCTAAGCGCTTCTGAGCTGCAAGTAGCCTTTGGCCGTCTGCGTCAGGCTAATTCCGGTCTGGAAGCTGCTCGTGCACTGACCAACAAGGCTGATTCCTTGGTGAGCGGTGCCGCTCAAGCTGTTTACAACAAATTCCCCTACACCACCCAAATGCAGGGGGCTAACTACGCTGCTGATGAGCGTGGTAAGAACAAGTGTGCTCGGGACATCGGCTACTACCTCCGGATGGTGACCTACTGCTGCGTTGCTGGTAGCACAGGTCCTATGGATGAGTACCTGATCGCTGGTCTAGACGAGATCAACAGCACCTTCGAACTGTCTCCTAGCTGGTACGTGGAAGCTCTGAAGTACATCAAAGCTAACCATGGTCTGTCTGGGGATGCTGCTACTGAAGCTAACACCTACATCGACTACGCCATCAATGCTCTAAGCTAGGTTGGCCCTTGCCCGGAGGGGCAGACAGTTGTTAGCGCGTAGTTAGCAATTGTTTGTTGCTCCGGGCATTGTTGTATCTATTTACGCCCAAGGAGGCAACCATGGCAGTTACGACTGCAGCGGGACGCCTTGGCGTCTCGCCCTATGATTCGTCGACACGGGTTGAGCTCAGGCCAAATTGGACCAAAGAAGATGTAGAGGCCGTTATTCGGGCGGCTTACCGTCAGGTCTTTGGTAACCAGTACATTATGGCTAGTGAGCGCAACATCAGTGCCGATTCTCTGCTGCGGCAGGGAGAAATTTCAGTGCGCGATTTCGTTCGAGCGTTGGCTTTATCCGACTTATATCGGGATAAATTCTTCCTAAACGGTCCACAGAACCGCTTTATTGAGCTGAACTACAAACACCTGTTAGGGCGAGCCCCCTACAGCCAGGAAGAAATAGCCTATCACACCGACATCTATAACAACTACGGATACGAAGCGGAAATCAATTCTTACATCGATTCCCAGGAATACCGGGATAGTTTTGGAGATAATGTCGTCCCAAGCTATCGCGGGCATTTAACCCAGTCGAGTCAAAAGATGGTTGGTTTTTCCCGCTTCTTTCAGCTGTATCGGGGATATGGCACTAGCGATCGATCTCAATCCGGCGGTGTGCGCTCACGGCTGGTGTCAGAGGTTGCTAAAAACTCTGCTTCTCCTGTATCAGGAGGTAGCACAGGCCAAGCCATTGTAGGTGTTTCAGGCGGCGATCGCGAAAAAGTCTACCGGGTTCGGGTAGCCCAGGCAGCCATTCCTGGTGGGCCTCAGGTACGCCGTGCCAACACCGAATTTTTGGTTCCCTATGAGCAGCTTTCCCAAAGGTTGCAACAGGTGAACCGAAGCGGTGGACGGGTTACCAGTGTTGACCTGGCTTAGTCTAGCTGGTTGATCAGGGGTAACTAGTGCCAGCGTTTTCAACGCCTCTTTGCCGCAGGAGAAGCTCGACTCTGTCAAAGAGACCAGCTTTTCCTGGGCACTAGTGTATCCCCTACTGTGTTGAGAAACCTTGTTCAAGGAGGATATTTCTGTGCCAATTACAACTGCGGCATCCCGATTGGGAACAGCTGCTTTTACTGAAACTGCCCCAGTAGAGCTGCGGGCAAACTGGTCTCCAGATGATGCCGAAATCGTGATTCGGGCGGTTTACCGTCAGCTCCTCGGTAATGACTACCTGATGAAGTCTGAGCGTTTGGTTGGCGCTGAGTCTCTGCTGAAAAATGGCTACATCACCGTCCGCGACTTTGTCCGGGCCGTAGCTAAGTCTGAGTTGTACAAAGAAAAGTTCTTCTACAACAACTTTCAGACTCGGGTGATTGAACTACACACGAAGCACCTGCTGGGTCGAGCTGTGTATGACGAAGCCGAGGTAGTCGAACACCTCGATCGCTATGAGACTGAAGGCTACGATGCCGATGTTGATTCCTTCATCGACAGTGCTGAGTATCAGGCTAGCTTTGGCGATAACATTGTTCCCTACTACCGCAGCTTTGTTTATCAACCTGGCCAGCGGTCAGTAGGCTTCACCCGAATGTTTCAACTCTATCGCGGTTATGCCACTAGCGATAGCGGCCAAGCTGGAGGCACCAAGTCTCGTCTAGCCGAAGAGCTAGGACGTAATTCCTCCTCTTCTATTGTTAGCCCCACCAGCTCGATCGCAGGCTGGTCAGCCCAGGCGAACAAGTTGGCCACCCCTGGTAAAGCCTTAGGCGGATCTACCCCCTATGGTTCTAACGCTGGTCGGGTGTACCGGGTTGAGGTTATGGGTGCCAATCTGCCCCGGTATCCCAAGGTTCGACGAGTTAACTCTGCTTATCTAGTGCCCTACGAGCAACTATCCGCTAAGCTTCAGCAAATCAACAAGATGGGCGGTCGAGTAACCAGTGTTACTCCAGCCAGCCTCTAGGGTTGCCCATCAGCACCCCCGTGGTAGAGGCGTCGGTTTCGGCGTCTCTACCGATGTGGCTATCCTTACGCCCCTCGGCTTAATACCCATGACACTAGCAAGTCTAGGAGAATTGCATTATGCTCGCTCAAAACGCTTTTGGCAGCCCAACGGCATCCCTTTCCGGCAACCGTGTTTTTCTGTACGAGATTGAAGGACTGCGGCAAAATAACGAAACGGATCAAACCGACTACCCTATTCGCAAAAGTGCCAATGTTTTCTTAAAGGTGCCTTACCACCGAATGAATGAAGAAATGCAGCGCATCACCCGCATGGGTGGCAAAATTGTTAGCATTCAGCCGCTGTCTAGCAACGGCAATGGTGCTGAAGCATAGGGGCAATACATGGGCTTAGACTCGCAGCAACTGGTCAACGCTGAGGGCGTATCTCTCACAGTAGAGCAAGCCTTAGCTAACCTTCAGCAAACCGATGATCCAGGGTTACGCTACTATGCGGCCTGGTGGTTAGGGCGGTTTCGGGTGACTCAGCCAGAGGCCATCGACACCTTGGTCAGTGCCCTCGACGACGAGACCGATCGCGCCCCCGACGGGGGCTATCCTCTTCGTCGCAATGCCGCCCGCGCCCTGGGTAAGCTAGGGGAGCGTCGGGTTGTCCCTGCACTCATGCGCTGTCTTGATTGCTCTGACTACTATGTGCGCGAGTCTGCGGCCCAAGCTCTGGGCCAGCTAGCCGATCCCCAAGCGATTCCAGCCCTGCGTGCCCTGCTAGCTGGCGGTGTTGCCGCTGCAGTGCCCACACCAGGAAAGCCTCATTTGGTTCAGCCTTATAACGCTGTGTTAGAAGCCCTGGGTAGTTTAAACGCCACAGAAGCAGTTGAAGACATTGCGCCTTTTCTCAATCATGAGGTGGCCCAGGTGCAAAATGCGGCTGCCCGAGCCATGTACCAGCTCACAGGGGAAACAGCCTACTGTGATCATTTACTACAGCGCCTGCAAGCACCAAATCTACAGCTACGGCGCTCGGCCATGATGGATCTAGGAGCCATTGGTTACTTGCCAGCAGCCCAGCCCATTGCCACCACCCTGGCAGAGAACAGCCTGAAGTTGATTGCCCTGCAAGGTATTCTAGAATCTCACTTGCAGCACATTGGTTTTCCGGCCTCAGGTCTCTCGACTGAGGCTAAACAGGTGTTGTCACTGATGGATGACTTGCTGTAGAAGGAAATTTTGTGGCTGGAAAAGGTTTAGCTGATATCTCTACCCTTGTACAGGCGATTGAAACCGCCGATTCCAAGGCGGCCATTGTGGTGGCGGTACGCAACTTAGCGGCAGCCAACGACCCTGCTGCCATTTCCACGCTGATTAACGTCTTGGGATACAACAATCCGGGGGCGGCGGTTGCCGCTGTCGATGGCCTGGTGAGCTTGGGCAGCATCGCCGTACCTGCGCTGCTCGAAGAACTCGACGGCTACAACTATGGTGCTAGGGCCTGGGCGATTCGTGCCTTGGCCTTAATTGGTGATCCCCGCGCTCTGCCTGTACTGTTAGATACCGCGCTTGGGGATTTTGCCTTGAGCGTGCGTCGGGCGGCTGCCAAGGGCATTGGCACGATTAATTGGTCACAACTACCTGAGGATCAAGTTGCCCAGGCCCAAGCTCAAGTCATGGAGGTTTTGCAACAAACCACGACAGACCCGGAGTGGGTCGTGCGCTATGCGGCTGTGGCGGGGCTGCATGCCCTGGTCCTAAAGGCCGTTGACAGCTCCTTCGGGGCGGTCATTAGCCAACACCTGCAACAGGTCATCAGCCACGATCGCAGCTTGACGGTACAAGCCAGGGCCCAGATGGCTCTAAATGCGCTCTCTGGCGATTTAGGTTAGCTGGACCCCTCTAACTCGAGTCTTGCGAAACATAGCTGATGTATTTTTTTGCCACAGTATCGGCTCGCCAAGGGAGGAGGCAATATTATAAGTAGGTGGACAAAAATAAAGGGCTCAACGTTACTGGTTTCGACTCTGCTCAACCAGCGACGAGGCCTGAGCGGAGTCGAAGGTCGGATCAAGGATCAGTCCGTAATTGTGTCCATGTGCTTAGTTAGCCTCAGCAGCTGGTGGTTGAAGGCCTTGGATAGCTAGGTAGCCGCCTTAGCCCAGCTAGCGATAGGAAGGGATAGGGTAAGGGGGTACGGTAACACCCATTGTCTATTGGGTCGCGCTACCTCTAGACTGATGTACCGTCTTCTATTGGGCTTTTAGGAGGGTTGGTTTCGTGCTGGCAAATCGGTCAAATAGCTCAAATGTGCTCAGGGTCATGGGGCTGCCGGTACATTGGCGGCCAGACTATGCGGGGTGGCTGGTTGATCACTATCGCCAGGGACATGGCGCCCAGGTGGTCACTCTGAATGCCGAGATGGCGATGCAGGCCGATCGAAATCCCAACCTGCGGAATATTATCCTAGAGGCAGACTTGGTTGTGCCTGATGGGGCTGGCGTGGTGCTATATTTTCGCTCCAAGGGGCAACGCATTGAACGCTCACCAGGCATTGAGCTGGCAGCCAGTGTACTAAGGCGATTGTCTCCAAAAGAAAGTGTATTTTTCTACGGTGGCACCCCTGGGGTCGCAGACCGGGCTGGGGCCTATTGGCAGCAGCAGCTGGCGGGGCTCAATTTGGTGGGCACCCAACATGGCTACCTTAGCCCCGAGGCTGAACCAGCTTTTTTGAAGCATTTGGCAGCATTGCAGCCCAGTGTGATTCTGGTGGGCATGGGGGTACCGCGCCAAGAATTCTGGATTCAACAGCACCGGCATCTCTGCCCCCACAGCATTTGGATTGGGGTGGGGGGCAGTCTCGACATTTGGGCTGGGGTTAAGTCTCGGGCGCCAGAGTGGATGTGCAACAACAGCCTGGAGTGGCTCTACCGCCTATATAAGGAACCCTGGCGCTGGCGGCGGATGTTGGCCCTGCCCCATTTCGCTTGGCGATCGTTTACGTATCCATCAAGGAGATAACAGGCTATTACAGAAAGGCAGAGGCAGAAGGCAGCTATCCGCTCCATACCAAGGTTTGCGCTGACGGAAATAGGTGGGTTATTTCTGCCTCTGAATCCTAGGACTGACTGGCAGAAAACATAACATCCGAACAGCGAGTACCTTACTTTGCTATCAAGCCCTAATCGCTCTCTGCAAGAATTAGCGGTGCTAACCCAAGGTAGCGAATCTCCGTTGGGGTAACCTCGAATCGGCAGGGCAGTACCTGCACCCCCTGGGCGATCGCCTGACGCAGCAGTTTTCCATAGGTCGGATCGGCAGCGTCGCCGGGGGCAAAGGTGGTGCAGTCGCCCCGGTTGATGAAATAGAGCATCACCCCCCGGGCTGATGGCATCAGGGCCATTAGCTCTTTCAAGTGCTTTTGACCGCGGGTGGTCACCGTATCGGGGAATAGGGCCAGAGTACCCTGGGCCCAGGTGGTGTTTTTGACTTCGATATAAGTCGAAGTCTGGGCGTCATCGTCAGACACAACAAAATCAGTCCGGCTTTTGTTGTCACCGCCATAGCGCACCTCAGGGCGAATCGTTGTATAGTCCCCCAACTCTGGCAGCAGGCGATGCTCTAGCATTGACTTGACCACCCGATTGGGCAGGGCCGTATTCACCCCGACCCAGGTGGGTACGGTATCTTTCACCTCAGCCAACTCCCAGGTGTAAGCCAGTTTGCGTTTAGGATCGTTACTGTGAGACACCTGTACCCGTCCGCCAATGTGGAGGATGCCGGTCATCGGCCCAGTATTCGGACAGTGGGCGGTAATCAGCTCGCCAGTCTCCAGCTCGATATCGGCTAGAAAGCGCTTATAGCGTTTGACCAAGATGCCAGGATACAGAGGCGGAAACGGGTAGTGCCAAGCGTTGGCCATGGAACCTAGGGATAGAGGGGCACCGACTACCCTACCAGGATATGACTACCGTTGCTGAGGGTATCAGGGGGCAGGGGACAGGGAAGTTGGCCGACTTATGCCGCAGAGTACTAGTCGGGTACCAGGGTGCTGACCGGGACGTTGGTGAAGTAGCGGCGGCGAAACTGCTCTTCTTGTAGGGTGTCTAAAAATTGAGCGATCGCGCCATGGGCGTCCTGGGTGGGGGCGATCGCCGTCCTCTGCACCAGGCCAGTTGCGTCTGACCAGTCAAAACCCACCTGGGTGAGGGCGTTTAGTCCGCGTTTTAGGGATAGGGGCGTGAGGCTGAGGCGGGCCATCAGTTGATCGGCGGTCACGGCGGTTTGCGTCCGGGCCAGGTATTTAGCCAGGCCCACCAGGTGCTGCCACACCTGGTGGGGAGTGGGCTGATCGGCCCCAGGGCTAAAGGCTAATGCCAGGGGCATGGCGGCGGCGGCGGCCTGCTGCTGCCAGGCGTGCCAGTCGTGCCACTGCACTGGCGGTTGCTTTACCACTAGGGCGGGCTGATTAGGGATGGGGTCAGCTTGGCGCCAGTCTAAAATCGTTACCGGGCTTGGGGCTGCCCTCGGGGTCGGCACTTGGGTGGGTCGGTGATCGATCAGCTTGATGTGGTAGCCGGCATAGGTATTGTGGTCTAGCTCGACCACGACATCACACCGGCCTGGGGGTAAATCCTCTTTGTAGTGGCCCCACCACTCCCCAGGGAAACCACTCTGGACGCTGTCATCCCATAATTCAAACTCCGTCTTAATAAACCCCACAGCAGCATTGGTCTGATCTCGCAATTTGCGATGGAAACCCCGCTGCACCCAGCCATTCCGCACCAATAGCCTGGGCACTGGATTACCCATGCCACAGGGTTCCAGATACTTTAACTCGCGAAAAAGGGCTTGCCCTAGCTCCGCCACGGTCACCGTTAGGTCAATTTGAAGGGTGGGGCGAGGCATGCGATCGCCCCCTAGGGCTTCCCGCACCATGCGGTTCAGGGCTGCCGCTAGCAGCTCGATATTGTCGACAGGCAGGGTTAACCCTGCGGCCATGGGGTGACCGCCAAACCCGGTCAATAAATCTGCCTGAGCTTGAAACAGGGTGTAGAGGTCCAATCCCTGGACTGAGCGGGCAGACCCCCGGGCCAGACGCGGCAAACCATCTGTAGGGGGTAGGTTGATCGGGGGTGGGTCGATATGCAGTAACACCACTGGTCGCCCCATCTGCTGGGCCACTTGCCCGGCCACCAGACCCAATATCCCCGTAGGCCACTGTTCGTCGGCCAGCACAATACACTGGGTGGTGCCCAAATCCACCTGGGCTAGGCGGGCCATCACCTGACCGTAAACATCCCGCTGTAGGGCCTTACGGCGGGTATTGGCTAGCTCTGCTTCATAGGCCAGGTTTTTGCAACGGGCCACGTCCTGACTGGTCAACAGCTCTACACAAAAGCTGGCATCCCCCTGAATGCGACTGACGGCATTGATCCGTGGACCTAAGCCAAAGGCAATATCAGTGGGGCGATCGCCCGTGCGGCGGCACAACGCCAACAGTTCAGTCACCCCAGGGCGGCGAGAGTTGGCCCCCGCCTGGCTGTGGCTGTGCAACTGCTGCAAGCCGATTTGGGCCAAATAGCGACAGTCTCCCCGCAATTCCACCAGGTCCGCAATCAAGCCAATGGCCACCAGGTCCAGTAGGGAATCCAGGTGAGCCGACAGCTCCCGAGAGGCGAACAATCCCTCCACCAGCTTGTAGGCCACCGCTACCCCTGACAGGGTGGCCAACGGATGTTCCGGCGGCAGGCGGCGCGGATTAATCATCGCGATCGCTGGCGGATCCACCTCAGGCAGGGTATGGTGATCGGTCACAATCACATCCATGCCCAGGTCAGCGGCATAGGCAATCTCAGCCCCGTTGGTGCTGCCCGTGTCACAGGTCACCACCAGCGTTGCCCCCCAGCCATGGATCAGCTCTAGCCCCCTACGAGACAGTCCATGGGACTCTTTCAGGCGATTGGGAATAAAGTACATCAACCGATCTGACCGGGGAAACACCCGCCCTAACCCCTCCCACAACAGGGCCGTGGCGGTGACCCCATCGGCATCAAAGTCTCCCCAAATGGCCACTTTTTCGCCTGCATCTGCCGCTTGGTTCAGGCGCTTAACCGCAGCTACCATCGGTGGACCAAAGGCCGCCGATGGGGTTGGCTGATAACAGGCCGGGTTTAAGAAGCCCGCTAGGGCGGCGGGCGGGCACAGTTGCCGTTGCCATAACACTTGGGTCAGTCGCTCTAGGTGACTAGGTGCTTGGGGTAACGCCTGCGCGATCGCCTGTGCCCAGTTTTCCGGGTAATGAGTATTGGGCGGTACCACCCAATCAAGGGGCTGAGGATCCATAATTTTAGTTTAGCGCTTAGGGCGCAATGATTAGCTGACCACCCCTGATCGGTAAGCCTCTGCTTAAAGCTTCCGTAAATTTATGCAGAGGGGTAGCGTTCAACTGAACACAGACGGTAGGGTTAAGCCATGACTTTTTAATGCCATGCCTAAAAAGAGCCATCCCGAACTAGACGGTCAAAAACCTCAGGCCCTCTATACCCTACAACTCAGGCGCCCAGGTCAAGCCTTCCGGGAGCGTTTGAGCTGGAGTTTAATTGGGCTTTCAACCGGGGTGGGGCTAATGTTGGGGTATGTTTGGCTCAATCCGCTTGAGCGGTCTTGGCCCTCCTTGTTTGAACCGGCCCCAGCGGCTACAGAAGACAGCTTCCGGCAGGGGGCAGAGCGCGCTATGCAGGCCGCCGAGCTGACCCAATCGGCGGAATTTCGCGAAGAATGGGTGGAGGTGGCGATTCTATGGCAACAGGCGATCGCCAAAATGAAGGCTGTCCCCAGAGCCAGTGACCAGCATGAGCTAGCCCAACAAAAGGTGGCCGAATACGAGCGCAACCTGCAATATGCCCAAAGTAATGTAGACACTCGTACAGCCCAAGCCCCCCAAAGCAAAAGCTACTGGACCACGGGTTCAGACCGAGAACTGGTAATTGCCTTGCAGGGAATGCCGACCCGCATCATGCAGTACGAAGCCTCCTGCCAGGAGGTGCTGCGCTATGGCAATAGCACCATTGAACTCAGAAACGGCTACGTCAGACAGTACAACAACCTCGATGGCAACCTGCGGGTTTTGGCTGATGTTGAAGTGGTGCTATCCACCCAGGGAACGCCTGACACCTGGACATTGGGGTCATCCAAAGACACGATCCTGCGCGTGCAGGGCACCCCAACCCGCACCAGCCAGTACGCCTCCCCTCGGTTTACCACCTTGTACTATGGCAACAGCTCTGTGCAGCTTGATAACAATCAGGTGATCAGCTATTCCAACTTTGACAACAATCTCAGGATCTCCACCCAACTGTTGCCGGTGCACCAACAACAGCCTGCCCCCGAGTACTGGTCTATGGGCTCCAACCGGGTTGATGTGCTGCGGGCGCAAAACGCCCCCCCTGTGGCGACCCTGCGCAATGACGCCAGTTGCGAAGAGACCTTTCAATTCGCTGATAGCGAAGTCTCGTTTCGCCAAGGCTATGTGACCGGCTACAAAAACGACAGCCAAAATTTGAAGATGCGCTAACAGCTGACACCTCAAGTTGTGTAGATTGGATGCATCGTTTAAGCTCAATACTCTTATGATGCTTAAACAAGTACTGCCGTCTGCCTAGCCTCCAGCCCTGTGGATGACGCCCTTCACCCGATTGACTTGGTCATCGTTGATGATGATGCCGAGACCGCCAATCTGCTCGCCCGTCTCTTGGGTCAGCAGGGGTATCACACACGCTTGGCCAGCACTGGTGATGAGGCCCTCAAGCTAATTTCTGCCCAGCGGCCCGACTTGGTGCTGCTAGATATTTTGCTGCCTGACATTGATGGTTACACCATCTGTAAACAGCTCAAAATCAGCCCCCAAACAGAAGATATTCCAATCATTATCCTGAGTGCTTTAATCGACTCGCTGGATAAGGTCAAGGCCTTTCAGTCAGGAGCGGCCGACTACATTGTCAAACCCTTTGCCAGCCAAGAGGTGTTAGTGCGGGTGCAAAACCAATTGCACCTGGCCCACCAACGGCAACAGCTGAGCCAGCAGAACACTCTGCTGCGCCAAGAAGTCCAAGAGCGTACCCAAATGGAGCAGGCCCTGCTAGCCGCAGAGCTAAACTACCGTAGTATTTTTGAAAACTCTACGGTGGGTATCTTTAAGGCTTCGCCTCAGGGGCGTTATTTAAGTGTCAACCCATCCATGGCCCGCTTGTACGGGTACGATTCCCCAGAAGACATGATCGCCATCACCGAGGACATCAGCCGCCAAATTTACCTTCAACCTAAGCGGCGGGATGAGTTACTGGTGTACATCAACCGGTTTGAAAAAATTACCGATGCTGAATCCGAAGTGTTTCGCAAAGATGGCAGCACCCTGTGGGTCAGTGAAGACATCTGGAAGGTATGGGACAAAGACGGTAATTTTCTCCACTATGAAGGCATCGTCCACGACATTAGTGAACGCCGCCAAATGGAGACGGAACTGCGGCAACAGCGACAGCAAGCGGATCGCCTATTGGTCAATATTTTGCCTTACCGTATTGCCCAACGACTGAAGTCTGGCACCCGCACCATCGCTGAAAGTTTAGACCAGGTGAGTGTGCTGTTTGCCGACCTGGTGGACTTTACAGCCGCCTCTGGGGAAATGACGCCCCCCCAACTGGTCAAAATGCTGAACGAAATTTTCTCCATGTTCGATCAGCTGGCCGAGTTCCACCGGCTGGAAAAGATTAAGACCATTGGGGATGCTTACATGGTGGCAGGGGGCTTGCCAGCTCCCCAAGATAACCATGATGAGGCGATCGCCCAGTTTGCCCTCGACATTTGCGAGGCGATTAAGCAGTTTCCTCGGCCCGATGGCCAGACGTTTAAATTGAGAGTTGGCATTAACTCTGGGCCAGTGGTCGCCGGGGTGATTGGTCGCCGTAAGTTTGCCTATGACCTCTGGGGCGATACGGTCAACATTGCCAGTCGCATGGAAGCCACTGGCGAACCTCAGCGAATTCAAGTCACCCCAGAACTCTACGAACGCCTCAAGCACACGTTTATGTTTGAACCTCGAGGCCCTGTGGCGGTTAAGGGGCGTGGTCAAATGACTACCTTTTGGCTGGTGGGTCGCAAACCAGACCCAGCCCCTGAGGGAACCATGGAACAATAACGCCGAGTACATCGCTAACCTGAGATAGCATAAAATTAACGATTGCTGTCGCTGGTTGCAACTGGAGATAGCGGTACAGCCATCACCTGAGATGCTTTGTATCCGCCGTTGTTAGCCATATCTCCGCCACTGCTGGCCATATCTACTATGCTGACCTCCCTCCCTGCCGATTTATACCAGCGCTTAAGCACCCCCCTGACGATTGGATCGGTGGAGGTGCATAGTCGAGTGTTGCAGTCGCCCCTGTCGGGGGTGACCGATCGCGCTTTTCGCCAACTGGTGCGTCGCTATGCCCCAGACTCGATGTTGTACACCGAAATGGTGCAGGCCACTGGGGTCTGCCAGGCCCAGCCGCTGGAAAAAATCATGGACATTGGCGATCGCGAGCAGCCCATCAGCATCCAGCTGTTTGACTGTCGCCCCGACTTTATGGCTGAGGCCGCCCGTAAAGCCATGGCGGCAGGGGCCAAAACCATCGATATCAACATGGGCTGCCCGGTGAACAAAATCACCAAAAAGGGGGGCGGCTCATCCCTACTGCGCCAGCCAGAGGTGGCGGAGGCGATTGTGCGCACCGTGGCGGCGGCGGTATCCATCCCGGTCACCGTCAAAACCCGCATTGGCTGGGACGACAACGACATCAATGCCGTAGAGTTTGGCCGCCGTATGGAAGCCGCTGGGGCCCAGATGCTGACCCTCCATGGTCGCACCCGCACCCAGGGCTACAATGGCCCCGCCCGCTGGGACTGGATCGCCAAGGTGAAGACGGCCCTGTCGATTCCGGTGATTGCCAACGGCGACATTGTTTCGGTGGAGTCGGCAATCCGCTGCCTGGAGGAAACCGGGGCCGATGGGGTGATGTGCTCTCGGGGCACCCTGGGCTACCCGTTTTTGGTGGGGGAAATTGATCACGCTTTGAAAACCGGGGTGCGACGGCCCCCACCCACCGCCCTGATGCGGCTGCACTGCGCCCGCCAGCACCTGGGCCTACTGTGGCAGTACAAGGGGCAACGGGGCATTCACCAGTCCCGCAAGCACATGGCCTGGTATGTGAAAGGGTTTGAGGGGGCCGCAACCCTGCGCCAGCAGCTGTGCCAAATTGATACCGTCGAGGCGGGCTATGGGCTGCTGGATGGCGCGATCGCAACTTTGCTGTCCCCCCAACCGGAGCGGATAACCGATCCTTGACTTATGGGGTTTAAGATAGGATCTATGAATAAACTTCACTCTTGATGTCCATGACTTCGTACGCCACTGCCCGCGCCGATATGGGAGAGCTTCGCCGTCTAAGGAGCCTACTGCCGCCAGAACTTCAGAGCTGGGTGACGGTGGAGTCAGCCATTGATGTCACCCCGCCCCTGATTACCTGCGAGGAGCTGGGCAAAGACCAGGTGGAAATTCAAATTGACCTAGTGAAGTGGGAACAACTAGCCCTGGATCAGCGTAATCTGATGTTCTGGCATGAGGTGGGCCGCATCCAAAATGACACGATCCCTAGGGATGGTTGGGAAATGGCGGCCCTGGCCATTGGTCTGGGGGGCGCTGTGGGCGAACTGTGGGTCCAAGATGGGCTGCTGCTGCTGTTGGCTTTGGGGCTATGCGGGTTTTCCGGTTGGCGGCTGTACAAACGCAACAACAATCAAAAAACCCTGGAAGAAAGCATTCAGGCGGATGAGCGGGCGATCGCCCTAGCTACCCGATTTGGTTACACCCTACCCAATGCCTACAAGAGCCTGGGTAGTGCCCTAAAAACCCTGATTGAGCAAACCCCGAAAAAGCGGCAGCGCGATCGCTACATCAAACGCTTAGAGGCCCTGAAAAAGAGTGCCGCTAAAGCTAAAGAGCGAGCCCGCACGGAAGCGGGCGACATGCGCTCGGCCTATTGATATCAGCCTACAGAAGATCAGCCTACAGAAGATCTAAAAGCCCCTCTCCCAAGCTTGGGAGAGGGGTTTGGGGTGAGGGCAGAGTCAAGACTGAGGCAAGCCTTTTCAATCTACTGAGTTTGAATCCCAGTTCCAAGTCCAGACCTGAAGTTCTGCCTGTGGGAAAACGCCCGATTCCGATCTGGACTTGGTATAGATGCCGAGAAATCTCAGTTATCGGCTGGCCTGGGCTGGCTCAAACTTGTGGGCATGGTCTTGCAGCAGAGCGCTGACCTGACCCAAAACTTTGTCCGTTGGCTTTTTCTGGATGGTTTGACGATCGGGATAGAAGTCGGGCTGATCCAGGCTACGGGCAATGGCTTGATGTACCTGTTCTGCAATCAGATCAGACAATTCGCCCCGGGCGGTTTCCCGCTGGAAGTTGGCCCCTTCTTCGGTGGTGGCATAGAGGGGAGGTAGCCGGTTGAGGGCATAGGCAGCAATGTCGCCTAAATCCAAGGTGGCATCAGAGGTGGACTCGATTTCGGCGACCCTGGCGATCGCTTCGGTCAACACCAATTCTTCCATCACATTAATAAACTGCTTCCGGGGGACGGCCACCACTTCCCCAGTCAATAGAGATCCCATCAACCGATCGAGGGCCATGTATTCTTCGATAGATAGCTCAGAGGCGGTGTCACATATCCGTCCCACCTCAGCTTCCATGGCAGGGGTTAAGTAGCCGTCTTGCAAGGCTTGCTCGACAATTTTTTCAATAGTCATTTGATTTAAACACTCCATAAAACTTGGGGGCTTGTTCGCAAAGATTGAAAGAAACGACTGCTTTCAGGACTAGTTGACGATCGCCTAGATTAAGATGTTGGCTCTACAAGTCACCCAACACCCGCTTGGGCTTATTGTGCCCCAATCACCCCATAGGGCCACCAGTCGCGCCAGGAATTTAAACTTCTCTGGGGTAAGTTTGCTAATACTTGATAAAGCCAATCGCCTGTTTCCAAATTTGATGTTTGCGCTGATCGTCGGTTTCAAGGCAGATGCATTGGGGATCTTGCCACAGGATACGGCCTGAAATCAGGTCCCCAGTCAGTAGCTTGATCTCGACAGACTGCTTGTCACGGATGAGGTTTTGCACCTGACGGACATGGGGAAAGCCGGTAGAAAACTCTTGGGACATGATACGTTGGCACTTTGGTGGGCACGCTAAGTGGGCTGGTTTTACGGTACCCTCTCTGTCGGCAGAAATCACAGGGGGTGACATTTTTTTCTGCCCCAAGTCGAGGGTAAGGGAAGCCTTATAGCGGATTTCACTCAGGTGAAGTACATCGTGAGGATCCCCCCCTCCCCCCTTAATCGGGAATCGCTATGGGTCGGCAAGGCTCTCAAGGGCATCAACCCGTGGCTGGAATGGTAGTGACATTCATCTGTGGCTGAAGCAGTCCTGGATGTCCGATAATAAGGACTCACCCTTTTGCGATGGATGAGGTTATGGAGTTTAGCAAGTATCAGGGCCTAGGCAACGATTTTATTTTGATCGACAATCGCCACCAGCCAGAGCCTCTGCTGAGCCCTGAGGATGCGATCGCCTGGTGCGATCGCCACTTTGGCATTGGCGCGGACGGGGTGATTTTTGCCCTGCCAGGCCAAGCCGGTACCAACTACACCATGCGGATCTACAACTCTGACGGGTCGGAACCAGAAATGTGCGGCAATGGCATTCGCTGCCTGGCCAAGTTTCTAGAGGCCCTAGAAACCTCCGAGGGTAAAGGGCTGGCAACTTCTCACACCTACCGGATTCATACCCTAGCGGGGGTGATTTCGCCCACCCTGCAGGCGGACGGCCAGGTGACCGTGGACATGGGCTGTCCAGTTTTACTGGCCCAGGATATCCCCACCACCCTGGGCACCCCCGATGACAAAGTGGTTGACGTTCCCCTGACCGTAGCGGACCAAGACTGGGCGGTCACCTGTGTCAGCATGGGCAATCCCCACTGCATTACCTTTGTGGAGTCTGTAGAGGCTATCCCCTTAGCCACCCTGGGGCCCCAGTTTGAACACCATGCCGCCTTTCCCCAACGGATTAATACCGAATTTATTCAGGTGGTGCGACCCGATTATTTAAAGATGCGAGTTTGGGAACGGGGGGCTGGTATCACCCTGGCCTGCGGCACCGGGGCCTGTGCCTCTTTGGTGGCGGGGGTATTGGCGGGGCGGTGCGATCGCGCGGCTACGGTTGAACTACCCGGTGGCCCCCTGCGCATTGAGTGGTCAGTGGCCGACAACCGGGTGTATATGACCGGGCCAGCAGAACAGGTGTTTAAGGGCCACACATCCCATCATGTATAACTATTGCATTCAAGACACGAAAATTCAGAAATCCTTGTTGCCGGATGATCCCCGTCTTTAGCATTGGATTAGTGGCATAGGGACAGCGTCTCAGGGGTGAGCCCAGGTGCCCGTCTGCTATCCCCAGATATAGTCCATAGGAGATTTCGGCATGGTGTCTACGACAGCAGCGGCGGTAGAGCAGGGCCAAGACCTGGTGCTCTGGCTAGATCAGTTGCGGCTTGAGGATGTGCCAACGGTGGGGGGTAAAAATGCCTCCCTGGGCGAAATGATTCAGCAGCTCACCCCAAAAGGGATTCAAGTGCCTTCCGGGTTTGCCACCACCTCCCACGCCTACCGCTACTTCATTCAGCAAACTGGGCTAGATGCCCAATTGCGGGAAGTGCTAGGCGGGTTTGATATCAATGATGTCACCGAGCTACGGCGGCGGGGCCGAAAGGCGCGATCGCTGATTCTCAACGCCACTTTCCCCAGCGACCTGAGGGCGGCTATCCTCGACGCCTACCATCGCATGTGCGAGTTGGCGGGCCAAAACCTGTGCCTGGGGGATGAGTCTTGTCTGCGAGACAACGCCTACAGCGAGGTGGACGTGGCCGTGCGCTCTAGCGCCACCGCCGAGGATTTGCCCGATGCCAGCTTTGCCGGACAACAGGAAACCTACCTGAATGTCTACGGCGACCAGGAAGTGCTGATTGCCTGCAAAAAGTGCTTTGCCTCCCTATTCACCGACCGGGCCATTTCCTACCGCACCACCAAGCATTTTGACCATTTTGATGTGGCTCTGTCGGTGTGTATTCAGCGCATGGTGCGATCGGACCTGGCTACCTCTGGGGTGATGTTTTCCATCGACACCGAAACCGGCTTCCAGCAGGCGGTGCTGATTACCGCCGCCTATGGTCTGGGAGAAAACGTGGTGCAAGGCACCGTCAACCCCGACGAATACGTGGTGTTTAAGCCCACCCTCAACAGTGGCCATAAACCAATTCTGAGTAAGCGCCTGGGCACCAAGGCCCTGCGCATGGTCTATGACACCAGCGGCACCGAGCTAACCAAGAACGAGCCGGTACCCCTGGCCGACCAAAACCGCTTTGCCATTGACGACGACGATATTCTGCAACTGGCCCAATGGGCCTGCATCATCGAAGACCACTACACCCAGTTGCAGGGCACCTACAGCCCCATGGATATTGAATGGGCCAAGGATGGCCTCACCGGAGAATTATTCATCGTCCAGGCCCGACCGGAAACGGTACAGTCCCAAAAAGCCCAAAACGAGCTGCGCACTTACCACCTGGAGGTGCCGGATGGGGTAGCCCCTGTGGCCAGGGGTCGGGCTGTGGGGGCGCTGATTGGCCAGGGGGATGCCTGCGTGATCCTGGATGTGAACCAAATTGCCCAGTTTCGTCCGGGGGAGGTACTGGTCACCGCCCGCACCGACCCCGACTGGGAACCGATTATGAAACAGGCCAGCGCCATCGTCACCGACCAGGGAGGACGCACCTGCCACGCCGCCATCATTGCCCGCGAAATGGGGATTCCGGCGATCGTCGGTTGCGACAACGCCACCCAGGTGCTGACCACTGGCGAGCCGATCACCGTCTCCTGCGCCAGCGGCGAAGAGGGGCTGATCTACCCGGGCCAGTTGCCCTTTCATGTGGACACCGTACAACTGGATAGCTTGCCCGAAACCCGCACCAAAATCATGATCAATGTGGGCAACCCAGAACTGGCCTTTGGTCTGGCCGCCTTACCCAATGACGGCGTCGGCCTGGCCCGGTTGGAGTTCATCATCGCCAACCACATCAAGATCCATCCCCTGGCCCTGCTGAACTTTGAGCAGCTGCCAGACGGGGCCGAAAAGCGGCAGATCGAACAACTTACCGCCCTCTACGACCAAAAGCCCCAGTATTTTGTCGACAAGCTGGCCCAGGGGGTGGCGATTCTGGCGGCCGCCTTTTACCCCAAGCCGGTTGTCGTGCGCCTGTCTGACTTCAAGAGCAACGAATACGCCCATCTGCTGGGGGGAGAGACCTTTGAACCCGCCGAGGAAAACCCGATGATTGGCTGGCGGGGAGCCTCGCGCTACACCGATCACCGCTACCGGGATGGCTTTGCCCTAGAATGTCAGGCCTTGAAACGGGTGCGAGATGAGATGGGGCTGACCAACGTGATTTTGATGGTGCCCTTCTGCCGCACCCCGGATGAAGGGCGCCTGGTGTTACAGGAAATGGCTCAGCATGGCCTAGGGCGCGGCGAAAATGGCTTGCAAATTTATGTGATGTGCGAACTGCCCAACAACGTTGTGCTGGCCGATGAATTTAGCCAGGTGTTTGATGGATTTTCCATTGGTTCCAACGACTTGACCCAACTCACCCTCGGGTTAGACCGGGACTCGGCCCTGGTGGCCCATTTGTTTGATGAGCGCAGTAAGGGGGTAAGGCGAATGGTGGCGATGGCGATCCAGACGGCCAAGGAAAACAATCGTAAGATTGGCATCTGCGGCCAGGGTCCCAGCGACTACCCAGAGTTTGCCCGCTTTTTGGTCGAGCAGGGGATTGATTCCATCAGCTTGAACCCAGATACGGTACTCAGCACTCGCTTAGAGATCGCCGACATGGAACAACAGATCAGCTAAGGGATGTGCCTCAGCCAGACTGAGTGCATCCCAGTTTTGCAAGTTAGTTGGCCCACCCTTCGGGAAGCGCAAGCTCTACATCCCCCAGCCCCTGCTACGCACGTCCTACGGCCTACTCCCAAAATGGGCTACTAAGTACACATAAGTCCTGTGAGACCCTTGTGGGCAGGGCTTTCCCTCCATCTCCCAGCCCCTTCCTCCCAAAATGGGAGAAAGGGGAGTAGAGCTTTCAAAGCCCCTCGCCCTTCTGGGAGAGGGGTTTGGGGAGAGGGCTGCAAGAATGGGATGCATCCCCTCAGCCCCCCAACTGCCCTGACCTCAATTCTGTACCCTACGGTGGCTGTCTCCCTGGGCATCCATGGATTAATCTGCCGACATCAATCATCGCAATTCCTATGGACTTAACCTCCCCGGCCATTACCGCCGTTAAAACCTATATCCAAGACCATTGGGGCAAGCTCACCCGCTCCCACACTGACCTGGTGGCTGCTGCCTATGACGAAAAAGTGGCCCACGAACAGAATGGCACCTGGCCGGTGTATATTTCGGGGCAAGAAGATATTGAGCAGGTGACCGAAACCCTGAAGCAATCTGTACCCAAGGCTGATCTTGAGCAGATCACCATCCAGCCCTTGCCCCTGGAGGCTGATCAGTGCACCTCCCACGGGTTGCTGTATTTGCCCGGTGACTATGTGGTACCTGGCGGTCGGTTTAACGAGCTGTACGGCTGGGATGCCTACTTCATCATGGTGGGCTTAATGCACGATCAGCGCTATACCCTGGCCAAGAGTATGGTGGATCAACTGCTGTACCAGGTGAAGCACTATGGCACTGTCCTCAACGCCAACCGGACGTATTACTTGAATCGCTCCCAGCCGCCGTTGCTGTCGCGCATGGTGCTGCGGTGGTTTGACCATGCCCAAGATCTAGACTGGTTGAAGCAAATTCTGCCTGAGCTGGAAAGTTACTACTACTACTGGATGGTGCCACCCCACCTGAATCAGTCCACCGGGCTTTCCCACTATTTTGCCGCTGGGGAAGGCCCGGCCCCGGAGGTGCTCTATTCCGAACGGGATGACCAGGGCCGCACCCATTTCGATCGGATCAAAGACTTTTATCGCACCCACGAGGTCACCGATTACGATGTCTCCTGGTACTACGATCCAGACACCGACCAGCTCAATGAGCTGTTCTATCGCGGCGATCGCTCTATGCGCGAATCGGGCCTTGACCCCACCAACCGGTTTGGCCCGTTCAGTATTGATGTGGTCCACTATGCGCCGGTCTGCCTGAATGTGCTGCTCTACCAAATGGAAAAGGATCTGGCCCACATTTACCAGCAGCTTGGCCATGCCGATATGGTGGACCGCTGGTGTGACAAAGCGGCCTACCGTAAAACCCTGATTAACCGCTACCTGTGGGATGAGGAGAGTGGTTTCTATTTGGACTACAACTTTCGGGAAAGCTGCCGCCGCCCCTACGACTATGCCACCACCTTTTACCCCCTCTGGGCCGGACTGGCCTCGCCCCACCAAGCCCAGCGCCTGGTGGAAAATCTACCCAAGTTAGAGGCCCCCGGTGGCCTCAGAACCAGCAACTTTGTTTCCGGTAACCAGTGGGATGCCCCCTTTGGCTGGGCCCCCTTGCAGTACTTTGGGATCAAGGGGCTGCTGCACTATGGCCATAAACCAGAGGCCCTGCGGCTGGCGGAAAAGTTCGTGACGCTGCTGGTGAATGATTTCGATCGCTGCGGTGTGCTGCTGGAAAAGTATGATGTTGACCGCTGTTCGGGAGATCTGACTGGGCAGATCAAGTTTGGCTACAGCACCAATGAGGTGGGCTTTGGCTGGACCAATGGGGTGTTTCTGGAGCTGATAGGGATTCTGGAGCAGGAACGGGGGAAATAGGGCGGAAGGCGGAGGGCGGAGGGCGGAGGGCGGAGGGCGGAGGGCGGAGGGCGGAGGGCGGAAGGCGGAAGGCG
>NZ_SMDQ01000058.1 GCF_012911975.1 Nodosilinea sp. P-1105
CCGCAGAGCTTTTCTTTACAAGTATCTATTGATACACGACAATTAACCCCTTAACGTCCCGCCTTGTGGAGTGCTCCTGAGTGAGTGAGGAAGGGAGGAAGAGAGAAAGGGAGTTATCCGTATGCTGAAACTTTCTCTCTCACTCTCTTCTCTTCCAATAGTCCGGACACTTTTTCTGACAAACGCTGAAACCCTTGATGTCTCGTTGGCTAGACTCCATGGAAGAGGGCTGAAACACGCATTCTACCGTTGCCGCTCAAAAACTGTCCGGAGTGTTGTTCCAGGTAGCGTAAAGTAAAACGTGCTGCCCTGGCCGGGGGTGCTTTCCACCCAGATTTCTCCGCCATGTTGCTGCACGATAGTTTTACAAATGGTCAGGCCCAGTCCGGTACCGCCTTTCTTGCGGGTGTCGGAAGCATCGACCTGCTGGAACCGTTCGAAGATGGCTGCCAGCTTGTCGGGGGGAATGCCCCGGCCTGGGTCGGCGACGGAGAAGAGGATGGAGGGGGTGGATGGGTGGATGGGTTTCGGGTCCCAGGTTTCGGGGTTCTCCTGATCCCCAGCACCTGATACCTGGTACCCAGCACCTGACACCCTATCGCTTTCCACTTCACCGCCTTGCTCTTTCGCTGTCAGGCTAACAACGCTGCCAGATGGAGAAAACTTAATGGCGTTGCTGAGCAGGTTGGTTAGGGTTTGGACAATGGCTCCAAAGTTGGCTTCGACGGTGATTTCAGGTGCGTGGGTTTCGATGGTAATGCCCTGTTCACTGGCCAGGGTTTGCACGGATTCTACTGCCTGGTGCAGCATTTCGGGGACGGAGCAGGTTTCTTTTACCAGTTCGATGGTGCCGGATTCCAGGCGTTCCAGGTCGAGGATGTCGTTAATCAACTGAATCAGCCGGTCGCTGTTTTTCAGGGCCAGTTGCAGGATGTGGTGAAATTTGTTGGGCTGTTGGTCGAACTTGCCGGTGAGAAGCAACCCCAAGGAGCCGCGAATGCCGGTCAGGGGGGTGCGCAGTTCGTGGCTGACCACGGAGATAAATTCGTCCTTAATGCGGTCGGCAGAATGGCGATCGCTGATGTCCTGAATTTGGGAGACAAAATAGAGGGGAACGCTGTTGCGATCGCAAATCAAAGAAGCGTTGAGAATGGCCCAAATCACATGGCCCTGTTTGTGGATGTAGCGCTCTTCCATCTGGATGGAATGGCTCTGTTTAGAGAGCAGCTGATTGGTCTTTTCCCAGTCGGAGTTGTGGCCTTCGGGGTGGGTGATTTGTTGAAAGTTTGACTGCAGCAGTTCAGCTTCACAATAGCCGGTGATATCGCAAAGGGCCCGGTTCACTTCGATAAAATTGCCATCCAGGGACACCAGGGCCATACCGATGGCGGCGTCTTCAAAGGCCAGACGGAAGCGTTCTTCGCTCTGGCGCAGGGCTTCTTCCATGGCTTTGCGATCGCTAATGTCCCGAATAATGATTAATACTTCGTCCGCTTCAAACGGAATGACCCGTGCTTCTTCGTATTGGAGAACGCCATTCACTGTAATCTGGTACTCGTAGGTCTGTTCTTGCCCCGTCGTGAGTGCCTTGTCGATATACCAGAGCCGCTGCTCGACCAGATGCAGAGGTAAAACATCCCGTTGATTAACGCCCGGTTTGAGTAGTTCGGGCTTGTGCACCTTCACCTTGTCGGTAATGTAGACAGACAAATAGGTACCGTCTCGTCGCAATCGCAGTAGGAAGTCGGGAAGGGCCTGTATCAGAGCCCGGTTGATGGCCTCACTTTCCCGCAGAGCTGCTTCCGCCTGCTGGCGGTCGGTGCAGTCGTTGAAGACCCCCAGGGCAAAGGTTTGGCCTTCAATTTCAATCAGTTCTACGGACAGCATCCCGACTTTAAGCTCATCGGATTTTGTTTTGAGAACAAGTTCGTAGTCTTGAAGGCGGCGACGGGACTTAAGTACTTCCACAATTTCGGCAACCTGCTCAGGCTGGGGTAACAGCCCCAGTTCCAGAGGGGTTTGGCCGATTACCTCTGCCCGGGTGTAGCCGGTCAGGGCCAAAAACTCGTCGTTGATTTCGATGTAAGACCCGGTTTCAAAACTGGTGATGCTGATCACGTCGGGGCTGACCTGAAACACCTTGGCGAATTTATCTTCTGACTCATACAGGGCAATTTTGGATCGCTCCAGGGAACGGTGGAGCTGCTTAGCGGTCTGGTTAAAGGAGGTGGTCAGGGTTTGCAGTTCGGCAATGGGAACCGTTTCGGGCAGGGGCTGCTGCCACTTTCCATCCGCCAGGGCCAGGCTGGCCTGGTTCAGGCGCGAAATGGGATCTGTAATGCGACGGGCCGTCCAGGCTCCGAGCAGCGATGTGATGATGAAGGTGAGCAGGGAAAGCAGGACGGTGCGGGTATTGTTGGCGTAAATTTCCGCCATGAAATCGATTTCTGGCACCGCTACCACCACCAGCCAGTCGAGGCCAAACTCATCCTGGTAGGGCACCACCTGGACAAAATTTTTGTCGCCGCCGGTCTTGAGCTGAAAATCGTAGGGCATTTGAATGAGTTGGAGGCTATCCCATAGGGTCAGCAGGTCTCGGCCGATGTAACGGGTTAACGCATTGGCGCTATGGATAGCCTGAATTTGGTTGGCCACCTGACTATCTTCCTGAATCACGAAGGGCTTTTCGTCGGTGGAAGTAGCAATTAAATGGCCGGAGCGGTCAATAATGAAGGCTTCCCCCGAGGGGGAAAAGTCGAGTTCACGCAAAAAGAGGTTGATTTCTGCCAGCAAAATAGCCGAGGTAAATACCCCCTGCTGTTCCCCATCCCGGTAGACCGGAGCGGAAAAATTCATGGTGGCAATGGGCAGGCCACTAAACGGATAAAGCGGCGTCCAGGTAGGGCCTTCGGCTTCAACCGCTAACTGATACCAGGGCCGTTGGCGAGGATCGTAGCCGGGGGTTTCGTTCAGTAACCGCAGGCGATTGCCCTGGGAATCAATTTCGTAAAACCGACGTACCCCTGGGGTGGTTTCATCGGCCAGGATTAAGGCCCCGGGAGCGGCCAGCGCGCCGGTATTATCCCGGCCAACGCCGGTCGTGCCTCCCTGGGCACTGCCCCAACCGATGGAAATTAAATCCTCGAAGGACTGGAGCTGATTAAAACTCAGTTTTTCGATTTGGGAAATATCGTCAGGATCCAGAAGGCCCTGTTCCATTTCCAGCTGGTTTAGACGCACCACATCCTGGGGGGCTCTCAGGTAGGCATCCAGGCGGTTGCTGATGCGGCTACTGGTCTGGTTCATCAGCTGATCCACCAGGTTGGCCACCGACTGCTGACCACTACGGTAAGACAAATAACCCACCAGACCCACCGCCCCCAGGGTTTGCAGCACGAAGGGAACGACCAGCACCCAGCGCAGGGGAATTTGAGTCAGGTATGGGCTCAGGAACTTGGGTAGGGCAGGGGCCATAGAAGCAGTGATGTTGGCGACTTCAATTTCGGGTCATGGGGCTGGGTTCAGAATGCCCCTGGGCTGCAGCATTGACCCATATCGGCGGCGGTGAATAGGTGGGTGGATGGGTGGATGGGTGGTACGTTCATTGCGCATGTCTCCCTTAGTGGTAGGGTCTGAGGCAGTAGGTATTGCCGTCTTTGGCCTTGGCGGCATAAAGCTCCTGATCGGCAATATCCAGCAGGGTTGCAAAAGATTTTTGCGGACTCGGCAGGGTGCCGGAAATGCCCATGCTGAGGGTAACATAGCCATGGGCAGACCCCTCATGGGGCAGCTGCAGGTGGGTGATGGCCTGGTGAATGCGCTCGGCTACCTTAAGCGCCCCGGTCAGGTCTGTGCCAGGCATAGTGATGACAAACTCTTCCCCACCGTAGCGGGCAACCTGGTCGGCCTGGGGGCGAATACAGTCAGACAGCAGCCGGGCAATATGCCGCAGACACTGGTCTCCAGTTGAATGGCCGTAGTGGTCGTTATAAGGCTTAAAACGGTCGATGTCACAGAAAATTACCGAAATGTACTCCTGAATGTGTTCTGCCCGTTGCCAGGCCTGCTGCAAAAAGGCCTCAAAGGTGTAGCGGTTGGCCACCTGGGTGAGGGCATCAATGCTGGCCTGCTGTTGCCACTGCTGGGTCTGCTGCCGCTGTACCTGGTCAAGCTGGCGGCGCAGGCGCACCCGCTCTACCCGACTAAGGGTGCGGGTCACTAACTCTGGCCCCAGGATGGGCTTTTGGATCAGGTCGTCGGCGCCAGCGGCAAATACTTGCTGCATAATCTGCGGATCGGTATGGGCGGTAATCACCAGAATGGGTAGGTCGCTGTAATGACAATCCTGCCGTACCACCTGGCACAGGTCAATGCCGCTGAAACCGGGCATTTCAATATCTAACAGCAGCAGATCGGGATTAATGCGGGTGAGGCTATCCCAGAATTGCTGGGGGTCAGATACGGGAGTGACCTGGAGCCCCCAGGGTTCCAGCAGGTGGATCAGTCTTTCCAGGGCCATTTCGTCGTCATCTACCGCCATCACCCGGTTACAGAGCGGAGGGTCTGAAGCGAAACATTGAGTCAGGATTCGAGAGAGTTCGGGCAGCTCGACGGATTTAACTATGTAGCGATCACACCCCACCCGACTGGCCAGGACTCGATCCGCCAGATCATCCCGCTCTGCAAGCACCAGCACCTGGGCGTCGGGGTACTGCTGCCGCAGGGTCTGCCAGTGCTCCAATCCCTCGGGATCTCTGATCAGGTCGAGGTTGAGCAGAATGTACTGGGGCGGAGTGAAGGCGGTCTTCTCGGGCAGGGCGTTCCAGCTGGGGACGGGGTGCAGTTCCAGGGAGTGGGCGGATTGGGTGGCCTGGAGTTCCTGGAGGATGGTGGGATCGGGGTCGAGGAGGAGGATGGAGGGTGGGGTGGGTGAGGTGGGTGGGGCGGGGGTGAGGGTTTGGTGGAGGGTGGTGAGGTAGTGGTAGAGTTGGGTGAGGGTTTGGGAGGTGAGGGGCGCGTTCTGGGCCAGGAGGTGTTCCATCTCGCGGGCCAGGGTGGCTTCCTGCTTGTAGCCGAAGGTGCCCAGGGCTCCCAACAGACGGTGGGCCTGGGTTTTGGCCTGGTGGCAGGGATCGGGATGATCAGGGTTAGCGTGAACTGCCTGGATGGCCTGATCTAGGTCCGTCAGCCGCTGCTGCAGGGAGGATTGAAAGCGGGCGGCGAGTTGTGCCTTACCCCGGAGCCACTGTTCCCGTTTTTGCGGATCCTGGGTAAGGGCGGGTTCAGGCTCGGGCTCGGGATCGGGCTTTAGCCGATAGCCCATGCCATGAATGGTTTCCAACCAGTCTTCGGTCATGCCCCCGACCTTGAGCCGCTGCCGCAGGTCTTTGACCAGGTTGGTTACCGCTTTATCTGAGGGCGGGGTGTCAATGGTCCACAGGCGGTCGATGATGGCATCGCGACTAAAGAACCGCTGGGGATTACGCAGAAACAGCTCTAGCAGGGCATATTCCTTGGGTGACAGGGAAAGTGTTTGGTCGCCATAGGAAACTTTCGCGGATCGGGGGTCGAGGCACAGTTTTCCCCAGGTCAAGACTGGCGAGGGCGTCCCCCCCCCTCTTCCCCGCCGAGTCAGAGCTCGGATGCGGGCGAGTAGCTGGTCTTCATCCCAGGGTTTGGCAAGGTAGTCATCGGCCCCGGCATCCAGACCGCGCACGATTTCTGCGCTGGTGTCATGGGCCGTGAGCATCAGGATAGGGACGGTGCAGCCCTGAGATCGCAACCTCTGACACACCTCCATGCCATCCATCCGGGGCAGTTCTACATCTAGCAAAATCAGGTCATGGCTCTCCAGTTCCACCATATCGAGCCCGGTCTGACCATTTTCGGCATAATCGACCACGTGACGATGGGCTTTCATCGTCATAGTGATGGCTTCTCCTACCAATGGATCGTCGTCGATTAATAGGATTTTCATGGCAGAACATTCCCTGTCACTACTGCTAACTTACCCTTGAACTGGCTCATATACAGCTCGTGGTACAGCCCTTGCTGCTGCATCAGGCTATCGTGGGTACCGCGCTCGACGATTTCGCCGGATTTTAGCACCAGATTCTGGTCGGAGTCGCGGATGGTGCTGAGGCGGTGGGCGATGACAAAGCTGGTGCGGCCTGCCATCAGGCGGGTGAGGGCCTCCTGAATGTGCTGCTCGGTGCGGGTGTCGACGTTGCTGGTGGCTTCATCGAGAATCACCAGGCGGGGGTTTTGCACCATCATCCGGGCGATGGTGAGGAGCTGGCCCTGGCCCTGGCTGAGGTTGCTGCCCCGTTTCGCCAGCAGGGTATCGTAGCCGTTGGGCAGGCGCTCAATGAACTCGTGGGTGTTGGCCTGTTTTGCCGCTTCGATGCAGACTTTTTCGGTGGCATCCAGGCGGGCGTAGCGCAGGTTGTTCATCACCGTGTCGGAGAACAGGAACGGCTCTTGCAGCACAATGCCGATTTGCTGGCGCAGGCTGTCTTTTCGTACATCGTAAAGGCTGTAGCCATCAATCAAAATATCGCCACTGTCGATATCGTAGTAGCGGGTAATCAGGTTGATCAGGGTGCTTTTGCCCGCTCCGGTGGGGCCGCAGAGGCCAATTTTTTGACCCGGTAGGGCCTCAAAGCTGTTGTGTTTGAGGACGGGACGGTTAGGCACGTAGGCGAAGTTCACATCCTTAAACATCAAATGGCCCTGAATGGGCGGCAGGGCAAAGGCGGTAGAGCTATCTTGAATGGCGGGTTGCTCGTCCATCACCTTAAACACTCGTTCGGCGGAGGATAGGGCCGCCAGGAGTTGATCCAGGGAGTTGGAAATACTGGTAATGGGCAGGGCCAGCTGACGGGTGTACTGCAAAAAGATGGCCACGGTTCCCATTTGCCCTGCTGAATCTCAAACAGGTGGCTCATTTGGTTGATGAACACCCCCAGGGCAATCAGCATCAGCACCAGGGTAATCCACAAAATCCACACCAGGCTGGGGGTGCTGCGGTAGACCAGGACGATCGCCCCCAGCACCATCACCGGAGTCTGCACCAGGGAGGTCACCACCTGCAATACCGCCTCTTTAACGGCATTCACGTCGCTGATCATCATCCCCAGCAGGTTGCTGGTGGGAAAGCGATCGAAATTGCCGAAGGAAAAGGTCTGAATCTTTTTATATAGATAGAGCCGCACCACATGGGCCGTATGTTCTGAAAAGCCCACGGCATACCAGGCATTGGCCATGGTAAAGACGGCACTGACGACGGCGAACACCACCATCCACAACACCGTGCGAAAGACAGCGGTGCGATCGCCCGCAATCAGCCCCTGATCCACCAGATACTGCGACAGCATCGGGATGAACAGGGTGAATAGCGCAGCCACCCCCAGCAAGATCTGGGAAATGAAGAAGTGATGCTCGTAGCCGCGATAGATGGCGAGGAATCTTCGGAGGTTGGGGAGCATTTTGGGTGGATGGGTGGATGGGTGATGGGGTGAGGTAGTGGGTGGGTGAGGTAGGGGGGTAGGTGAGGTAGGTGGATGGGGCGAGGCTCCGCCAACGCGAAGCAATGCACCATCTGAGAGATCTCCGAGAGTTGGGATTTTGCTGCAGCTATCCCCTCTTGGGAGAAGTAGGGGTGGGATGATCAAGGCATTTAGCTTTTTATCGGTGGTGAGTGGGATATCTGCGGTTGTAGACTTGACCCGCCCCGCCCTCCGGGCACCCTCCGAGGAGGGGATTGAACTCCGATGTTTGTTATCGAGCCCTATACCGAACCGACGCTACAGCAGGCAACGCACCATTCCGGAGACTTGCTTAACCCACCTGCGGCTCAACCAGGCGGTGTCGCGTCGTAGGCATTGCCGTTGTAGCCAGCCTCAAATCCGGCTTCAAAGCCTTGACGGTAGATCTCGTTGTAGCCGGGGTTCGGATTTTGTGGCCCTCCCCCGTAGGCCGCATCGGGGTTATAGCCGGAGCCGTATTGCTGGAAGTTTTCTCCATCTTTGTATCCCAGCTCGTAGCCATCCCTATAGGCTTGCTCGTCGCTGGGGGCTGCTGCCAGGGGAGTATCGGTAGACAGGTTGCTCTCGCCGCTGACGTTGATGTATTGGCTGAAAGCCCAGCCGGTATCCTGGGGAAATTGATTCGAGGTGGCTTTGACCTGATACCAGAGGCTATCTCCCCTGGTGGTTTCCCCGAGAATTTGCAGCTCAGTCCCTCTGGGAGCTTCGTAAAGGACGGCAGAGGTGGTGTCAGCAGATTGGCGCACATTTAAGCCATCGGCAGCGACGATGCCCAGGCGGCCTGACTGGGCTTGGCTGGAGCTATTTTTACCAGGTGCGGTGGGCACTGCTGCCGTGGAGGTCTGTTCGGGGGAATCGGTGGGAAAATCCTCGGAGATGGCTTCAGGAGAAGCCGTCTCCGCCGATTGATTGCCCCCACAGGCCGCGATCATCAGGCTGAGTAGCAGTAGAGAAAATAGGGTTTTCCTAGTCATAGAATGCCTTGAATTTTTCGGAGGCCTACTGCAATAGCTGTAGTTAGCCTCAAACCATACGGTTCAAAGTTTACTCAGTAAGGGTAAGGAAATGGCATGAAGCGAACAGGAGGTAAAGCCTATGACTTGACTGCCAATGATATTTTAGGCAAGAACCTCCGAAGCATCTGCAGACCTGCAGAGGTTGAACGCTACTGTGAGTCAGAGGAATACACCTTTGCCAGGGACATTATTACGGCAGTTTGCAATAATTTGTAACACAATGTAAAAGTGTCGCCAATTCTACAGGGATCACTATGACGGTTACCCAAGCCATGACTGCCTCAGCCCAGGAGCGTAATCCCCTACCTACCGGTGGGCCTGACCCCGAGCGCTTTGATGTGGCCGAAGCTTGGTATCCCGTTGCCTATGTGGAAGACCTGGAGCAGGCTCGTCCTACCCGCTTCACCCTGCTGGAACGGGACCTGGTGATTTGGTGGGATCCTCAGGGTAACGCCTGGCGGGTATTTGAAGACAAATGCCCCCATCGCCTGGCACCGCTGTCAGAAGGGCGAGTGAATGAAGCTGGTTTACTGGAATGCCCGTACCATGGCTGGGCCTTCTCGGGGGAAGGCACTTGCGAGCATATTCCGCAACAGCCTGTGGAAACCCAGACGCACCTGTCCTCAAGGGCCTGTGCTAAATCTCTGCCCGCCGCCGTGGCCCAGGGGCTTTTATTTGTCTATCCTGGCACCGCTAAAAATGCTCCCCAGGTAGAGATCCCGATCATTGACCCGGTAGAGGATGAACCCGACGGTTGGGTGATGCTCAATACCTTTCGTGACTTACCCTACGACGCCCTTACCCTACTAGAAAACGTGCTGGATGCCAGCCACATTCCCTACACCCACCATGAAACCGTCGGCAAGCGAGACAATGCAGCCCCCATGGAAATGGAGGTGCTGGAGTCTGGCAAACAAGGCTTTCGGGGTATCTGGCCGGAAGGTCCCCGCAAGGGCAAGCTGGGCACCCAGCGCACCACCTTCATCGCCCCAGGGTTGATGTACCACGACCTGACGTCTAAGCAGTTTGGCCGCACCCTGACCGTGGTCTACGCCACCCCCATCCGCAAAGGGGAATGTCGCCTGTTTGCCCGCTTTCCGTTTAAGTTTTCATCGAAGCTGCCGGGCCTGTTGATTGGGTTAACCCCCCGCTGGTGGAGCCACATCGGCAACAACAAGGTGCTAGAAGACGACCAAATTTTTCTGCATATTCAAGAACGGGAACTGGAAAAAGCCGGTCAGGCCTACGCCCAGGCCTGCTATTTGCCCACCCAGGCCGATCGCTATGTGTTGGCCTTTCGCAACTGGATCAGAGATTTCAAAGCCGATCCGTTTCCAGGGCAGTCCCTGGCCCCCCAGTGGTCCCAGGAGGACCTGTTAGATCGATATCACTCTCACACGCAGCACTGTGGCAGTTGTCGAGTCGCTCTAGCGCGAATTCAACGGATCCGTCAAGGGCTACTGGTGGCCTGTGCGGTGTCATGGTCCTTAGTGCCAGTTGCGATCGCTTTGGCGGACGGGTTCCCCCAAATTTTGGCTGGAGGGTTAACCGGTCTACCCTTGATCGCTGGTGCCCTATGGCTATGGTTGGGCCATCTAGAGCAAAAATTTTATCGGGGCCAACCGGTGCCACCCCGCAACCAACCGTAACCGGAGTCAAGGCTGAGGGAACGTTTGCGCTAGAAGTACTGCTTATAGTTTTGCCGACATCTGGCCCATTTCGACAGAAATAGCGTTACTCTGCTGGTGACAAACATTTAACCTGGGCCGCATGGGAGGATTACAGTTTAGGTCTCTAGTCAACTGGTTTCGGTCATGGGTGACCGAAGCTTAAAATGAGCAGACTGAAGATAAAGCCCAGTTATGTCAACTGCCGCCGTTGTGGTGGGTCAGCTTACGCCGTCGCTTAGCGGATTGGGCTGTCCCCGACCCTTATGTCACCACAGTTGAGAAGCAACTCAGTGAGGCCATCGATAATTGGCAAACTGATCCAGAGGCGAGCAATAATTTAGTCCTTTTCAGTAGCCCTGTGGACGATACCGATGCCTTGCTTGAACGGGTGATCCAATCGGCAATACCAGAGGGGATAGAAGTGCGCCAGCCCCTTTCCTGGCACCAGCGCCCTGAGGATGTACAGAGCATTGCCGAGCAGTTTCGGCAGGCGTTGGCCGATGTGCAAGCCGAGGCCAAAGACATTGACACCGAAGTTGACGACCCCGATACCTTAGCTCAGCGGCGGGTGATGATTGTAATGCCTCCTCTAGAGCAGTGCTTTTTACGTTGTATCGGTGGGTGGCAGGGGGTCGAATGGTTACGGGATACGGTGGGCCAACAGCCCCAGTACTTTTGGTTGATTCGCTGCAATACCTGGGCCTGGGGATTTTTAAACCGTGTGTGTCAGGTGGGGGCTTACTTTAACTGTCAGGTTCGGTTGCCTGAGCTAGATAAGGCTCAGCTGGCCAGTTGGCTGATCCCATTTGCCCAACGCTTGCAAACTGAGACAGACAATCAGGCGGAGACGAAGGATGAGGATGGGGACGGTGAGCGGGACTTTGAAGACTGGTCTTGGGGTACCCTGGCAGACTTATCTATGGGCAGTGCAGCCGTGGCAAAAGCGTTGTGGTTGCAGTCGTTACGCCTGCGAGAAATAGACTGGCCCGAGACCATTGTGGCCCTAGAGGATCATTGGCCGGTACCGGTGCCCCTGCAGCAATTGGCGCCAACATTACCGGGGCTACCAGACCTGGAGGCAGAGGACAATTATGTGATTCACGCGCTGATGTTGCATGGACCGATGTCGCGATCGCACCTGGCCCTTAGTCTTGGTCAAGGGGAAAGTGTGGTACAAGTGCGGGTGCAAATGCTGCGCCAGGCTGGCGTGATTCAGGTCAATCACCAGGGCTTATCCATTGCTCCGGCCCACTACCCTAAACTGTGCGCCCAGCTCAGCAATAATAACTTTCTCACAGGAGAAGACTGATGCTAGCCATCCCTTGGGGGCTAACCCTAGCCCAAATCGAAGAAGCCGAAGAAGCGTCAGAACTGATAGGCAATATCACTGTGCTGACAGTGATTAACGCTATTCTCAGCCTGTTTCTGGCCTACGGGCTAATGACTGCTGTGCAAGCTCTGGCGAACTGGCTGTCAGAGCGGGTACCGCGACGGTTTCGGCTAATCATTAAACAGTCCATACCTTTTTGGAAGGGAATAATTTTGCTGGTGCTGATTGCCCATATCGGCAACCTGTTTTTAGATATCTCAGAGCAAAATCTGCTGGCCTTGACGGGTACCATTGCCGTTGCCCTGGGGTTTGCCTTCAAAGATTATGTCAGTTCCATTATTGCTGGGGCGGTGGCCCTGTTTGAAGCACCTTATCGGGTGGGCGATCGCGTCACCATAGCCGACCATTACGGCGAAGTCGTCAGCTATGGGCTTCGAGGTATTCAACTCCATACCTTTGACGATGATCTGATCACCATACCCCACAACAAAACTTGGTCAGAGGCCATTGTCAACGCCAACAGCGGCAGCCTAGAAGCCCAGGTGGTGACTGACTTTTATGTGGATCATACCGCCGACCCCCAGATAATCACCGATATCCTTTATCAAGCCGCCTATAGTAGTCGCTTTGCCCAACTCAAGCTGCCGATCATCGTAGTGATGGCCGAAAAACCCTGGGGCAGCCACTTTAAGCTGCGCGCCTATCCCATGGATATTCGTAATGAACCCGCCTTTCGCAGTGATATTCTGCGGCGGGCCAAGGCGGCCCTGGCAGAGATGGGGGTCACCTACCCAAAAGTGCCAGCTGTCGTCAGCGACGATGATGACTAGTACCCCCTGGCAGACATGCGACCACCTTTACGGAGGGTGTCAGGTTCTAGGTGTCAGGTGCGAACCGTAAACCGCAAACCCGAAACCTGAACCCCGTCCCCAAACTCCCCTATCCCCCAAAAGCCACCACAATAGAGAGCACCGTATTTTTGATCTATGGCAACCTTTCTGCGCCCCCTCAGCTATCGTTACCAGTGGCTTTATGACAGTATTGCCCGCACCGCTGCCCTGACTGTAGGCGGTGAAAAGCGGTTTCGCACCCTGGCCCTGAACGATCTCACCATCACCCCTGACACTCGCATCCTGGATCTGTGCTGTGGCAGTGGCCAAACCACCCGATTTCTGACCGACTACTCTTCCCAAGTCACTGGGCTAGATGCCTCACCCATCTCCATTCAGCGGGCCAAACACAATGTGCCCACCGCCACATTCGTCGAAGGCTGGGCCGAGGACATGCCCCTAGAGGACGCCAGCTTTGACCTGGTCCACACCAGCGCCGCCATGCATGAAATGGAACCCGATCAGCGGCGAGACATTTTTCAGGAGGTGTGGCGGGTGCTTGTCCCCGGCGGCATCTTTGCCATGATCGACTTTCACCAGCCCCAGAACCCGATTTACTGGCCGGGCTTAGCCACCTTTCTCTGGCTATTTGAAACCCATACCGCCTGGGAGTTGCTACAAACCGATGTGGCGGCTGAACTCCGAGCCATCGGCTTTGACTGCCCGGACCCCAAGCTCTATGCCGGGGGTAGCCTGCAGGTGATTCAGGCGAAGAAATAATGTGGGGGAGATGGGGGAGTGGGGGAGTGGGGGAGTGGGGGAGTGGGTAATGAGGGTTAGGCTTCCACTTGACACTTGACACCTGACACCTGACACCTGACACCCGACACATGGCACCCCACCTTACAAGCAACGGGAGCGACTCCCGGTGAGGCAGTTGCTGAGTTGCTGGTGCAGCTGGAGTGGGTTAAGCTGGCGACCGATGAAGACCAGCTGGTTTTGGGGTGAGCCAGTCCAGGGTTCGGGGCTGAGGTTAAAACGCTTGCCACTGAGCTGAAAGATGTGGCGCAGGTCTTCGCCTTCAAACCAGAGAATGCCCTAAACAACGCTGGGGTTAAGGCCAGAGTCAGCCCCACGTCCAACAGGGCAGAAAGGGGCAGTTGGTCGGCCTGTTAGCTCAGCGAGCAGCGCAGCACCCGCGCCTGCTCCTTAAAGCCTTGGATGTAGGCCTCTAGCCAAGTCAACTTGACCTCGGAGGTAAGGTCGGCTTTGTTGAGCAAAATGATATCGCCGTAGGTGAGCTGGCTGGCAGCGGCGGCACTATAGCCCTAGACTACTGCCCCTGCCTCCATCAGCTTGGTCAACAACTAAGCACAAACAAAGCCGGGATGCACAGTGACTGCACATCCCGGCCCAAAAACCTTAGCTGGACTCAAAGACTTACATCAGGCCGATTTGAGACAAAATGCCTTGACCGGTCAAAAGTTCAGTGGCAACACCAATCACAAAACCCAGCATAGCCAAACGACCATTCCAGGTTTCGGCAAAATTAACAAATCCAAACTTGCTTTCACTGCTTTCCATAATCGCCAATCTCCGAATGTGTAAGAGCTTTAATCGTTCAAGCTTATGTTGCAAATCTTAACACATAGATTCCGACTTGACCAGGGCTCCTGGAGCTGTGCCGACATGATCGCGATCGCCCCATAGCGGTTTGTGACAAATCATCGCTTCGTACCACTGGATACAGCTTTTGGGTGGGACGCCGATAAAATTTACGCATGTTAAAGATATTGGCAAAAGGGTGTGGGAGGCTTGATGTGTAGACGGCAGGTTTTGCAGTGGTTCGTAGGGGTAGGGCTGAGTATCACCCTGGCCATGGCCTGTCGGCCCAATACCCCAGGGGGTAATGGGACCCCTCCCCCCCTCCCCCTACTCGTTGGAGCAGCAGTCAGCTTGCAGGCGGCCATGGAGGACATCCAGCCTGGGTTTGAGGCTGAGCATCCCAACATCAGGCTGGAGTATACCTTCGCGGCGTCGGGCCAACTGCAACAGCAAATTGAGCAGGGCGCCCCGATCGATGTTTTCCTGTCGGCAGGAATTCCCCAAATGGATGCCTTGGAACAGGCGGATCGTCTGCTGCCCGATACCCGAAAAGACTTCCTCAGCAACCAGCTGGTGCTGATCGTACCCAGGGCTTCTGCCCTAGGGCTGACAGACTTTAATCACCTTATCCAGGCTGAGGTACAGCAGATTTCCGTGGGGGATTTTGGTAGTGTGCCCGCCGGTCAGTATGCCGAACAGGTGTTCAGCAATCTCGGTATTTTAGATGACATTCAGGCCAAGCTGATTTTTGTCAACACAGTGCGCGAGGTCCTGGCCGCTGTGGCTTCGAACAATGTGGATGCGGGTATTCTGTTTGCCACCGATGCGGCCACCTCTGTCCAGGTGACGGTGGCGGCCACGGCGGCAGCAGATTTACACGATCCGATTATTTATCCCCTGGCTGTTGTCAACGATACGGCCCATGCCACCGCCGCCCTCACCTTTGTGGACTATCTCTCTAAGGGTGCTGCCAGAACGGTTTTTACCGACCGTGGTTTCACTGTCTTGGATTAAACCCGACTTGGATTAAGGCCCATGCCCTCTGACCTTACACCGCTCTGGATTTCCCTGAAGGTGGCTGGCTTAGCCACGATCTTTGCCTTCTTCGTCGGCATTGCTGCCGCCTACTGGATGCTGGGCTACCGGGGGCCTGGAAAGTCTGTGTTAGAAGGCGTATTTGTTGCTCCTCTGGTGCTGCCCCCCACCGTAGTCGGGTTCCTATTACTCATGCTCTTTGGCCGCAGTGGCCCCCTGGCGCCGCTGTTGCAAGCCCTGGGAGTAAGGGTGATCTTTACCTGGTATGGAGCGGTGATCAGTGCCACGGTGGTGGCCTTTCCGTTGATGTATCGCACGGCGCTAGGAGCCTTTGAACAGGTAGATATCACCCTGCTGCAGGTGGCCCGGACCCTGGGGGCGAGGGAAGGGCGAATTTTTTGGCGGATTCTGTTGCCCTTGTCTGTACCGGGTTTGGTGGCGGGGATGACCCTCTCCTTTGCCCGGGCCCTGGGGGAATTTGGGGCAACGCTGATGGTGGCGGGAAATATTCCGGGCCGCACCCAAACCATGCCGATGGCGATTTACTTTGCGGTGCAGGCCGGGGCAATGGGGCAGGCTTGGACCTGGGTACTAATCATTATGGTGGTGTCGCTGGCAGGAATTTTGGCCGCCAATGCCTGGCAGGCTCGGAGACGGGATTTAGGCAAAACCGAAAACCGAAAACCGAAAACCGAAGAGTCCTCTGCCGTGGGTCAGTGGGCTGAGGAACATGGCTTACCTAATGCACCCTACGGTTCTCTCCAAAATCCAAAATCGCCAATCCAAAATTCCCCCAGACCCACCCATCCACTCCCCACTCCCCCACTCCCCACTCCCCCCCCCTCCCTCTCCGTCACCCTCCACAAATCCCTAGGCGCTTTTCCCCTGGATGTGCAGTTTACCGCTGGGCCAGAGGCCCTGGGCATTTTGGGGGCTTCCGGGTCGGGTAAGTCGATGACCCTGCGCTGTATTGTCGGGGTGGAAACGCCGGATCGGGGGCGGATTGTGCTGAATGGGCGGGTGCTGTTCGATCGCGATCGCGGCATTAATCTACCCAGCTGTCAGCGGCGAGTAGGGCTGTTGTTTCAGACCTATGCCCTGTTTCCCCACCTCACCATTGCCGAGAATATTGGCTTTGGGTTACAGCATTTGCCTCGTCTGGAACGGCGACAGCGGGTGAGTGGGTGGCTGAGTATGATGCATTTGCAGGGTTTGGGCGATCGCTATCCCCAGCAAATTTCCGGTGGCCAGCAGCAGCGGGTGGCCCTGGCCCGGGCCCTGGCCCCCAACCCAGAGGTGCTGCTGCTGGATGAACCGCTCTCGGCCTTGGATACCTACCTGCGTAGTCAGGTGGAGCAGCAATTGATCAAAACCCTGGCCACCTATCCTGGCATTGCTCTGTTTGTCACCCACAACCTGGAAGAGGTGTTTCGGGTGTGCCCCCAGGTGATGGTGATGGCGGCGGGGCAAGCGGTGACCCACGGCACCCGCCATCAGGTATTTGAACGACCGGGAAGCGCGATCGCCGCTCAAATTACCGGCTGCAAAAACTTTTCCAGGGCAATCCCCCTCTCTGCCCACACCCTGAGAGCCGAGGACTGGGGCTGTACGCTCCAGGTGGCAGAGCCGATTCCCCCCAATCTCAGCCAGGTGGGGTTTCGGGCGCATCAGGTGCAGTTTGTCGATACTCCCCATGCCCCCAATACCTTTCCGGCCTGGGTCGTCTCCACCAGCGAGACTCCCCACCGGGTGACCCTGTTTCTCAAGCTCCATCATCCCCCTGATGCCGACAGTGCCTCGGCCAGGGTAACCCCCTATGCCCCTTACGATCTCCAGGTAGAGGTGTTTAAAGAAAAATGGCATGGACTGAACCGTCATCCCCTGCCGTGGCACATTCACCTAGCGCCAGAGCGAATTCTGTTGTTGAGCGATCGCCCTCAACCGCCCCCCTCTACAATGGCTCCCAGGCCAACCTACGCTGACGCGCTCTCCTAGTCTGGATCCATGTCTAACTGTAGCGATGGCCATTGCCCTTAGGACATCGATCCCTGTCACAGCTGAAAACTGGGACGGCGCAACGGCGTATCGCCATCGTTTCAAGCACATCGGTTAGGCCCTAACTGTTCCGACGATGGCTAGATCGCAGCCGTTCAGCCAACCGAGCGGCCCGTTCCCGGTCTTGCGGGACAGCGCGGGGCTACCCAGGGGCGATCGGCGTTACTAACCGAAACCCCACATGGGTGGTGCCCGTATCCACCGCTTGGGATTCTCGGGCGGCGGGCCGGTAGCGGCTGCAATAGTTCTTGGCGCACAGGTAAGAGCCCCCTTTGATCACATGCATAGCCCCGTCCTGGGGCTTTTTGGGGTCGTAGCTGGCGGCCTGAACAGGGCCGGTGGGATTGTGGCGGTGGGCCAGGTCGTCGTGAAGCACGGTGTACCAGCTAGCGGTCAGTTCCCAGACGTTGCCCGCCATGTCGTAGAGGCCGTAGCCATTGGCCGGGTAGGACATAACGGGGGCGGTGCCCAGGTGACCATCGGCCTTGGTGTTGAAAAAGGGAAACAACCCCTGCCAGGTATTGGCCTGCTTGGCGGAGTACTGCTCGCCCCAGGTATAGGTCCACCCCTCGGCCCCGCCCCGGGCAGCATACTCCCACTGGGCCTCGGTGGGAAGCTGGCGATCGGCCCAGGCGGCGTAGGCTAAGGCATCCTCATAGGCAATGTGCACCACGGGATGATTCTCCTTGCCTTGCAAATCGCTATCGGGGCCATAGGGGTGTCGCCAGTTGGCCCCCGAGGTCCAGTGCCACCAGCTCAGGTAGGCCACCTGTTGGAGCCCCTCGGCAGGGGGCTGAAATACCAGGGAACCCGGCGATCGCGCCTCCTCGGACAACTCGGGAAATTGCTCCTTAGACAGGGGTCGTTCCGCCACTGTCACATAGCCCGTCTCGTTTACAAAGGCCGCAAACTGGGCGTTCGTCACCTCATGGGGTTCGATGCAAAAACTGCTGACCGAGACATCTTCCGCGATTCTTTCCTCCACAAAATCCGAGGTATCATCCCCCATGGTGAAGGTGCCGCCAGGGATGAAGACCATGTCGTTGGGGCAGGGGGAGGCATCGGCCAGGACGGGGAGAGGCAGGGTGAGGAGGGTGAGGAAGGTGAGGAGGATGAGGGAGTGGGGGAGAGGCATGGGGGGTTGGGGAGATGGGTGGATGGGGGGATGGGTGGATGGGGGGTAGGGGGGTAGGGGGGATGCGTAGGGGCGGACCTGTGTGTCCGCCCGGGTGGGAATGGTAACGGAGGGGTATGGGGGGATGGATAAGGGGACAAATTGGTCTCAAGGATCCTAGGGTTCTAAACGGGATATCCTGCAATTCACAGCCTATCGGTCTCAGAACCCTGGGATCTCGGACTAAGCTGGGTTCTCTGCGGGTTGCCGTTGTCGCTTAGCCCAAACGTTGTAGGGGAAGGCTGTCACCGCCCCGATCACCACGTAGGCGATCACCGTGGGAATAGCGTTTCCGGCCCCATTGGCGGCAAGGAGGAACAGGGCAAGTCCGGCATTGCGGGCGATGGTGCCGGTGGCGATCGCCGATCGCACCGAAATCTCTGGCCCGCCGAGGATGTGGCCACAGGCGAGGCCAAAGAGCACAATCAGCGGGATCGCAACCAGGCCGCGCCAGGCGATGGTGGGCAGCACCACAATGCTAATACCCAGGGCAAACACCAGCAGCACCGCAAACAGGGTACTGGCAATGATAGACAACAGTTGGCCAACGTTAGCGGCTTGTTCACCGCTGAATTGGCGGATGGCGATACCTAACCCCAGGGGCAAAAACTGGGCCAAGAGCACCTGTTTGGCAATGGTGAGATAGTCGGTACTGGCATCGACGGGGGCAAACATGAAATTCAACACCAGCAGCGTCAGCGGCGTGGTGACAATCGCTAGCAGTGCCAGGGTGACCTGTAAGCTAATGGCAATGTCTGGATTGCTGCCCGCCATCGCTGCCCGTCGAGACAGTAGCGGTGCCCCCGGTGCCGCGGCCAGCACCGCCAACCCCAAAGCCACCCGGCCAACGCCCTGCTGACCACCGTTGAGCACCAGATAGCCAATCACCGCCGCCCCCACCGGGAACAGCACCAGGGTGGATAGCAGCGATCGCCCTAACAGGTTGGGCTGCTGCCATAGGGTGGCAAGGCTGCTGAAGGAGGTTTGTGCTCCTAGACTGAGCATCAAAATGAAAATGATCAGGGCCGCTAGGGTCGTGATGACACGGCTGTTGAGGGTGAACACCTCTGCCATTTGCACGCCCCCCACCACTAGGGGAATGAAGGCCGCTAGGCCCAGAAACAGCAGCACCGTGGCCACCACCAAGCCCTGAGACCAGGTGGGGCCGTACTTGTAGTCGCTGGACTCAATGCTCTTGAGGGTGGCCCAGTGGTTGACAATCGCCATCACCAGCGTCACCAACCCCAGGGTCATCAGGCTCAGCCCCAGCACCCGTTCCTCGGTGAGGCGGTTGATGCCTAGAGTCGTCTCGGTGCTATCTAGGTAAGTGAACAGGCGATCAATGCCAAAGCCAAAGCTAATCATCGATAGGGCGGTGCGAATCCAGGCCATCAGAGTGCGTTCTTCGGCGGCGCGGGTGCGTTCCTTAGCCAGTTCTGTCCGCAATTCGGCCAGGTCAGTGCGTTCGAGGGAGAAGCCGGTGCGTTTTTCGGCCAGCTCGGTGCGTGTTTCCGCCATCGCCGTGCGCTGTTCGGCCAGGTCTGTGCGCTGGAGGGCCAGCTCGTTGTTGTTGGGTAGGGGATCGGGGGTGGGCATATGGGTAGGGGGTGGATGGGTGGGTGGGCAAGGGGGTGGATGGGTGGATGGGTAGGGGGTGGATGGGTGGATGGGCAAGGGGGTGGATGGGTGGATGGGTAGGGGGTGAAGAGGTGAAGGAGTGAAGAGGTGAAGGAGTGAAGAAGCAAAGGAGTGAAGAGGTGAAGGAGTGAAGAGTGATAGGTGAAGGGTGAAGAGTGAGGGGTGTTTCGGGCTGTCTCTGGGTGGCATCCCCCCATCCACTCATCCACTCATCCACTCATCCACTCATCCCCCCATCCCCCCATCCCCCCATCCACTCTCCTCACTAGGTGATTAGCGGACTGATCAGGACACCGAGGAAGGCGATCGCCCCAAGGCCAGTGAGCACGTAGGCCACCACCAGGGAAGGGGAGTTGCGGGATTGGTAGATCAAGTCGTTGCGCTGGATGCGTTGGAGCTGTCGCTGATGATCGAGGGCAGCGAATAGCATGGCAAAGGTGCCCAAAGCCACGAAGGAGAGGCCCAAAATGCGCGACAGCCGCAGCGGGTTGACGGCGTCACCCAGGGCTGCGTAGATAGCGGATACAATCCGCTCAATCCCGAAGCCAAAGCCAATCAGCGCCAGGGAAGTGCGAATCCAGGCCATCAGGGTACGCTCTTCGGCGGCGCGGTTGCGCTCTTTGGCGAGTTCGGTGGCGGGGTTGGGTTGGGTCATGGGGGTGGCGGGGTGTGAGAGGGATGGGGGGATGGGGACGTAGGGGCGGACCCGTGTGTCCGCCCTGGCGGGGAAATGGGGGTGGAGGGAAATATTTATTTTTGAATTTTGAATTTTTAAATAAGGGAACGTGGGCTATTCTCAGGGCAACTAGGAATGTGATTTTTGCTAAATTTGGAGCGTGAGAGCGATGACCGATTCGGCACCTCAAGATCCCATTAACACCACTAACGAATTGGCGAAGGAGCGCAATCGGGCGGCGGCGGAGCGGACGATTAATGCATGGCTGGGCATTTGCTTGAGCTTGATCGGTTTCGGCATTGCCTTTGACCAGATTTTTCGCAGTTTGCGACGTCGATTTCCTGCTATGGATCCTGCCATTACTAAGGAGACGGCGACGCTAATTGGCATGGGGTTTGTGGGGTTAGGACTAGTATTGTTGGGCATAGCATTAGTTCAACATCGGTTGGCGATTAAAAGCATTGAGCACCCCAATTATTTAATGCTGTCCGTGAGGAAATTAAACCAAATAGTCGTGATCGGCATTGTGATGCTTGGCATGGCTGGACTGGTGGCTACATTATTTGTGATTTAGGATGAGGGTGCCCCGAGGGCGATTCGCTGACTAAGGCTGAGCGTCATAGCCATAGCTGAAACCCCAACCAGAAGAAGGCCAGCATGCCCACGACCAGCACCGCCAGGCCGGTAGAACCCCCCAGAGCTAGACGGGGAGTATAGCGATATACCGGGGCTTTCAGCCGCTGCATTTCCCCCTGGTAGTCGTGGATGGCCAACCCCAGAGTGACGACGCCCAGCCCCAGCAGCAGCAGGCTAATGCCGTAGGCCCAGTGATCGATAAATCGATCACCTGGGGCAATGGCACTGATCACTTGATCAACCGCTACTCCGATGCTGATCAGGGTCAGGCTGCTGCGGGCGAACGACAGCAGAGAGCGCTCGGCGGCTAGATGGTTGCGCTCACGGGCCAGTTCGTCCTGGGGGTTGAAATCAGTCATAGGGTTTATCATGGGCGAGGGTTGGGAGGCTTAGGAATATCTTGGGGAATTTCCATGAAGTCTATGGGACTATCCAGCATAAACAGGGGGGCGTAGTTATGGGCGATCGCCCGTTCTCGTAGTTCCATTTGAGCCTCAACTTCTTTGTTCAAAAAGTAGTTTAAGAAGGTCCGGATTACCGCAATCACCGAGAGTCGAATTAGGGCTTCGTTTGAGGGGGCGATCGCTGTGCTTAGAATATCCGCACCGAGCTGGAATTCCAGGGCTAGGGCCAACCACAGGCCAAACTTCAGTCGAATTTGAATAAAGGGGAGCATTACTCGATGACGATGCTTTAGGATTTTAACCGTCAGCCGAACCGTGACAATCAGCCCCACAACAATACAGATTACTCCCAGGGCTTCTAGCAGAGTTTCTCCAATTTTGGCCAGGGTAAATGAGAAGGTTTCAATGGCATCTAACCAGGGCATCGTCTAACCTCCTGGGGGGGTAAGGGATAGCGATCGCTCCCAGTCCTGCACCGCTTCTAAGGACTGGCCCGTGGTTTCAATCCGGAAGCGGTAGGTGAGTGCCGCCGCCAGCCCACAGACAGCAGCTAAGCCCACCAGTAGGGGCGGAATCCCCCAAGCCTTAGCTAACACAGGCAGCACAAACGTCCCCAGCACCGCTCCGGCCTTGGCGAAGGCCGCCGCAAACCCGGCTCCCGTGGCCCGCAGGTGGGTGGGAAACACCTCCCCCGACAGCAAAAAGGTGGTGGCATTAGGGCCAGCGTTCATCATCAGATTGAATACCAAAAACCCGGCCAGCACCAGCCCAACTTCTGCCCCGCTGCCCGGATCCATCAGCCCCGAGGCCGCCAGTAGCAGCAGGCCCACAGACATCCCCCCAAAGCCGATGATTTGCAGGCGAATCCGCCCCAGGCGTTCCACCAGGACCACCGCGCAGAGAAACCCCAAAATCAAAAACCCATCCACCAGCGCCGCTCCCTTGGCCGAGGCCATCTCCCGCACCATAAAGTCGGTTTCCGTCGAAAAGGCCAGCATGGCAATGATGGCCGGGGTAAAAATGCCGATGCCGTAGGTGGCAATGTCCTGTAAAAACCAGGGTAGCGAGGCCAGCAGGGTACTGCGCCGATGGAGCGGGGTGAACAGCGTGGGCAGGATAGCAGGTTCTGTCTCTGGGGGGGGTTCCTGTTCAGCGGTAATGACGATGGCTTCGCCCAAAAGCTGGCTAGCGGCCTCGGAAGCCTCGGCATACTCCCCCCGGCTGATATGGTAGCGGGGGCTTTCCAACTGTACGCTGAGCCGCACCGCCGCCACCCCCACCGCCAATGCCACCCCCACCCCCAGCATCCAGCGCCAGGCATACTGCACTGCCATCGGTTCCGGGTCAGGGTACAGCCCTTGAAACAGGGAGAGCACAACCACCCCGGTCAACGCCCCCAGCATCGCCCCCACCGCTTGAAAGGTAAAGGCCCCAATCACCAACCGCCCCCGGTAGCGGGCGGGCACGTTCTCAGTAATGTAGGCGACGCTGATCGGGTAGTCGGCCCCGATCGCCACCCCCACCAAAAAGCGAAAAGCAATCAGCGAGGCGGCATTCCAGGCCAGGGCTGTACCCGTCGTCGCCACCACAAACAGCACCACATCGACGATCAACATAAGCTTGCGGCCCACCCGGTCAGTGATTGGCCCCAGGGTGAGCGATCCCACCAGGGAGCCCACCACCGCCGCCGTCGCCACCGCCCCAATGGTGGCAGCATCCAAACCAAAATCTCGTTTCAGGAAGGGAATGGCCAATCCGATCACAAAGAAATCAAAGCCATCCAGGGCAATCAATCCCGCTGACAGCAGCCAGATCAGCCCCATGGTGCGGGTCAGGGGGGCGTTATCTAACCGCTGTTCAAAAGAGCTGGGGGCAACCGTTGCCGTCATTCGTCAGCCTCCTTTGGCTTCGCCGTCTCAGCGCCTTCAAATTGCAGCAGGCGAATACTGGCAGCCAGAGCCAAGATTGACAGGGGAATCACCAGATACGTCCATTCCAGCCCTCGAAACGACAGTCGCTCCAGCAGCCCTTTGACAAACACCACCGTCAACAGCACAATCAGCACCTCCATCAAGGTCTTTTTTAGGGTGCTAATTCCCCCTAGTTTTGACCAAGTACCCGAGTCAGTATCGGACTTGCCAAGCTGAATAAAGAGAGCATAAATACCGTAGGCGAAGTATAAAAAAGCTAGCCCCACTAGAAAATCATCCAGACATTCTAAAAGTTCCAGGGTGGCGAGCTCGGTGGTAGAAATCCGGCTGCCTTCCACCACCGATTCCTCGGCATTGACGACCAGCAGCACCGCCTCCAGAGTGTTGACGGTGCCAATCCAAAACATCAGCAACGCCCCAAGCAGAGATGATATGACGGCCAGCACACTCATAAAGCGGGTCCAGCGGATGGCCATGACCAGACGAGGCATAGGCGTGGCAGTTTTGGAGGAGGAGGAATCGGTCATGGAGATAAGGGCTGGCTCTAGCCCTGGGGTAGATTTTCGGAGTGGCGGGTGTAGCTTTTCGTCAGAATATGGAGGCTGACCAGCAGCACCCACAGGGGGAACAGCAGCATTACCCAGCCCAGACTGTTGATGTAGCCAATTCTAAACAGCATGATGGCGGCAAACCCAAAGCCCAACCAGGCCGTCCAGCGGGGAATCACCCCCGTGCGCAGAAACAGGGTGCAGCTAGAAAACATAAACACCCCGGCCATGCGAATGCTATAGGTGCTGAGGGTTTCGCGGGCGATGATGCGGCCTAGGTCATAGACCGCGGGCAGATCGGATTCGGGGAGGCGGGTGGTGAGCAAAATCAGGCTGCCAGTCACCGCTGAACTAACAAACAGCATGGCCACAAACAGCAGGCCGCTGCCCAAAAACACCGTGGCAAAGAATTGGTCTTCCCGCTCCCCCAGCACGTCGCGCACCACCCCCATAAACCACAGGAAGGCAATGCCGGCAAAGGGCACCAGGTTTAGCGCCAGTAGCACAGCGGGTGCTTGGCTCAGCAGCCCGGTCCCATCGTCTAGGGGCGTGGGTGGGGTCGCTAGCAAGATCAGGACCAAACTGATGATCAGCAAAACCGAAAACAAAATACCAGCGATCGCGGCAGCCTTGGGGGCTCTTAGGCGAGTGCGGGGGGGAAGCGGGGTATCGGATGTCATGGGGGGAACGTCGGGGTGAATGGCCATCATGGGGGTAGCCCAGATCCCAGGGTTCTTTGCCTGGGTGCATCCCAGTTGTATAACCCTCACCCTAAATCCCTCTCCCTGAGGGAGAGGGACTTTGAAATCCGGCTCCCCTTCTCCCTGAGGGAGAAGGGGTTGGGGGATGAGGGGGGCAGACTTTGCAAAAGATAGGATGCACTCTTTTGCCTAGCCACAAACCATGGCGTTACGCGAAGGAAGAACCCTGGGATCTCTCTGGCCCTTAGGCACTGCCAGGAGGGATGGATTGCAGTTGCTCTAGCACCTGATCCACCGTAAAGCTGGCGGCTTTTTGGCGGGGCGGATACTGCTTAAAGGTGGAGAGGAATTCCGCCACTTTGCCCTGGGCGGGTACCAGCAAAAAGATGTGATCCAAAATCCAATCCCAGTAGGTGTTTGAGGTCAATGTCGCCCGTTCATAGGGGTCTGTCCTCAGGTTAAAGATGTAGGGAAAGCGCAGGGGCCGAAAGTCCCGCTGCCAGACATCCAGGGTGCCAGGGGCATCCTGGACTTTGAAATGCAGCTTCCAGTTGTCGTAGCGCATGGCCAGCAAATCGCCATCGTCCGAGAAATAAAAGAACTCTTGGCGAGGGTTTTCGCGGGTTTGGCCGGTCAGGTAAGGCAACTGGTTATACCCGTCTAAATGCACCTTGAAGTTGCGGCCAGCGGCCTTGTAACCGGTGAGCAGTTTGTCCTTCACATCTGGGGCTCCGGCGGCAGCCAGGAGGGTGGGCATCCAGTCCAAGTGGGAGATGATGTCGTTCGACACGGTGCCCGGTTCGATGTGCCCCGGCCAGCGCACCATGGCCGGAATCCGAAACGCCCCTTCCCAGCCGGAGTTTTTCTCGTTGCGGAAGGGGGTCATGGCCGCATCGGGCCAGGAGTTCATGTGGGGGCCGTTGTCGGTGCTGTAGAAGACGATGGTGTTTTCGGCAAGACCCAGATCATCCAGGGCATCAAGAATTTGCCCCACGTTCCTGTCGTGGTCCACCATCACATCGTGGTAGGGCGACTGCCAGCGTCCGGCCTGCCCCACACTTTCAGGCTTGGGGTGGGTGCGGAAGTGCATGTGGGTGAAGTTCGTCCACATAAAGAAGGGCTGACCCGTTGCCGTCTGCTTTTTCAGGTAATCCACGGAGCGATCGGCAATGTCGTCGTCAATAGTTTCCATCCGCTTTTTGGTCAGGGGACCGGTGTCTTCAATGCGGCCATCGGCGAAGCTGTGCAACACCCCCCGGGGGCCGAATCGCTTGGCAAAGTTAGGAAATTCCTGGGGATCGGGATAGTCGGGCAGTTCCGGCTCCTCCTCGGCATTGAGGTGGTAGAGGTTGCCGTAGAATTCATCGAAGCCATGGGCTGTGGGCAAAAATTCGTCCTTGTCGCCCAGGTGGTTTTTGCCAAATTGGGCGGTGGCATAGCCTTGGGCCTTCAGCAGTTCGGCAATGGTGGGGTCTTCGGGCCGCAGACCCAGATCTGAACCGGGCAGGCCCACTTTGCTCATCCCGGTACGAAACACGCTTTGCCCAGTAATGAAGGCGGCGCGTCCGGCAGTACAGCTCTGTTCACCGTAGTAGTCGGTAAAAATCACCCCTTCTTCGGCAATACGGTCAATATTGGGGGTGCGAAAACCCATCAGCCCCTTGGTGTAGGCACTGAGGTCGCTCTGGCCAATGTCATCGCCCCAGATCACCACAATGTTGGGTTTGGTGGAGGCGATCGCCGTTGCGCCAGGGGTGCTACTCAGCGAGGGAAACGGGGCAGCCATTGCCTGACCATTCCCCAACCCTAGCCAGGTTGAAGGGGACAGTACCAGGGTGAGCGCTAAGGCTCCGGCGATGAATCGAGTCAGGAGGCGGGGGGGGCTGTATCCCCCGCTAAGCCAGTCCTGAGGGGGAGTTCTCATAGGGTTAATATCTCCATCTGTATGGCGCTCAAGTCAACAATAGGGTGGGCAAATAACGGCATTGGGGGAATTGTACGCCGGGCGTTTTGGCCTCACTATTCAAAAAACGCAAGTTATTTAGCGGACTTAATGCCCCGTACTTCCCTGGCGCGGTCATCTTTAACCAGCACAGAAATGCCGTCCGGGTTTTTGTGGGGCAAGCTCATTAGGTAGTCCATAATCGCTTGCCATTCTTTGATTTCGCGGCTGGCGGCATTGATCGCAGCCAGGTCGGCGTTGAGATGGGTCGTAGCAGGCAAGACATAGGGACTGGTCGATTCCCTGGGGTCAACGATCGCTTCGGCCTTGGTGGTCAGGGGGCTGCCATCAGCCTTTTTGGGCTGGAGGGGCAACGCGCCTTGACTGAGTTGGGGAATGTAAACCAAAATCGAGCCGACATACAAACTGGTGGCAAAGCTGTAGAGGGTAGGAGCATCTAGATCGAGGGGTTGATAACCGTTGTCCAGATTGCCCAGTTCTAGAGCCGTAACCTGATCAAACCGGGGGCGGCTGGGGTCGTAGTAAAACCGCAGGCCCGAGGTCCTGGGGTAATATTCGCCGGGATGGTTGGGGTCGTCCATCAGTAGGAATTCCAGGATATTTTTCAGCTCCGCCGCCGTGAAATAGCCCTGGACCAGGGCACTCCCGGCAGTTGGATCCACAATGCCGTTGCCGAGGGGGGCCAGAGCAAAGATGTCGTACACCGTTTGCACCCCGGTTTTGCCCTGGGTCAGCCCGGCCCGGATGGCCCCGTTGGCGGTAAAGGCAATCTGGCTGTTGGTCGCCAGCCGCAGGGCGTCCGTCACCACATTGGCCAGGGGCGTGCCCGACTCTATGTCGGTGTAGTTCATGGGCCAATCTTCGGTAATCATCACCAGGGGTTGGGTAGTGGCATAGCCTCGGGGGGCAAAGGTGACCTTTCCAGACCGTTGCAAAAAATCTTCTACCCGGTTCTGAATAGCGCGATCGCCCTGAATTCGGTCATCCACCGGAATCAGCCGATAAGACTCCACCTGCACCCGGCCATCCTCCAGACTGAGCACCAGTTCACCCAGGTGTTCGCCATACTTGCCGGTCTGCACCACCGGGCGACCCTCGACCAAGAGCGGCTCTCGCAATTCGCTGTGGGTATGGCCACCAATCACCACATCTAATTCTGGGATGGCATCGAGCAGGGCCAGGTCTTCCCCCTGGAACGACCCATCGGGCTGCTTGACCACGCCACCGTGGCTAAGGGCGATCGCCACATCGACCTGTTCTTCCCGCTTCAACCGTTGCACCGCTGCCTTGGCTGTTGCGATCGGGTCGCCAAAGGTCACCTCGCCGACATCGGCCGCATACTTAAACGCATCGTAGCCAATGATGCCCACCAGGCCAAACCGTAGGCCACCCCGTTCAATCACCCGGTAGGGCTGAAGCACCCCCCGCTGGGCCAGCGCTTGCAGGTCAGTTAGGCGATCGGAGTCGGCGCTGACATCGCTATTCGTCACCACAATGGCCGGGACAGGGCCGGCATTGGCCGCCTGCTTGATCGCCTGACCCAGGCCATCCGGCCCCAGATCAAACTCGTGGTTGCCAAAGGTAGTAGCGTCGTAGCCCATAGTTGCCATCAGTTGCAGCTCAGCCCCCAATTCGCGACAGGCAGCGGCCACGGCGGTGCCCATGCTAAAGTCCCCCGCATCCAGCACCAGGACGGGACCAAGCTGCTCTAGTGCGGCTTTACGCTGAGCAATCAACGCTCCCAGGCGGGCATAGCCGCCCCTGGTTTGGTCATCCCCCAACTTAAGCGGCGTGTAGTCTTGCAACGGCCCTACACCAACCACGTTGGAATGCATGTCGTTGGTGTGGAGAATGGAAAACACTTGCTTACCTGGGGTAGCCGCCAGGGCTTCTAGAGCATGGGAAGACAACATAACGGTAGGCGCTATAGCCAGAGAGGCTTGCAAAAAAGTGCGGCGATTCAGATCAAGCCTTTCCATGGAGTTTCAAAAAGCATGGGGTTCAAATCAGCCAAATTTTAGGCTGATCCGGGCAGAGCCATTATTCAAAAAACGCAAGTTGATGTTGTCCCCCAGACAGGCCGTTAGGCTCGCCTGGGGAATTAGGTTAATTCAGGTCAATGACTACCTCATCGAGCTTGCCGGTAAAGGCAAAAGGCATCTCGTAGGCTTCCATTACTGGAGTCCCGGTGTCAAAGCCAATGTCCATGGTTTCGTCCAGGGTGACGCGGTTGGGAATACTCTTTTCGATCCGACCCTGACCGATTTTGCGGTTGTTGGCATAGAGAGTCACCGTCGCCCCGGCATAGGGCTGGTTGGCATCGGTTTTGTACTCGGCCTTCAGTGCAACTTTCCCAGTGGGAATGCGCTGATCCGACTCGATGTTGTACCGCTCGACCCCGGCCAGATTGTAGTGATAGACGAGTTTGCCATCCTTCACAAACAGACCATATCCGGCGAACCGTCCGCCTATAGTCATCAACATGCCTTCCGCTCCTTGGGAGGGAATTTCCACGTTGGCGGTGATGGTGTGGTTGATGTGCTTCAGGTCAGGGGACGAGCCCTCCGGGATGCGGAGGCCCCGGGGATAGGCAAAGCGGGTGCGACCTGCCGTCAGGCTAGGACGGTTAGCGACATTGAGTCGTGCTGTCCTGCGGCCATCCAAGGGCAGCACGTTGTACTTCGCGGCTTCGGCGTAGAACAGGTCTTTCATTTCCTGGAGCTTGGCGGGCATCTGATCCGCTAGATCCACCGCCTGGGTGAAGTCTTGGTCGATGTGGTACAGTTCCCAATTCAGGTTCAAGATGTCCTTATCCGCCGGAGGTTCCGGGTTCCAGGGTTCGCTCCAGAGAGCACTGGCCATCCAACCGTCGCTATAGATGCCCTGATTACCCGCCATCTCGAAATACTGGGTGGTGTGGCGAGTGGGAGCTTTGGCGTCGTCGAAGGTGTAGGCCAGGCTGGTGCCTTCGATGGGCTTTTGGGTGACACCGTTCACCTGTATGGGCTGGTCGATGCCGATCGCCTCCAGAATCGTGGGGGCAACGTCGATCACATGGCTGAACTGGAAGCGCTTGCCGCCCTTGTCTTTGATGCCCGCTGGCCAAGCCATGGCCATGCCGTTGCGGGTGCCGCCAAAGTGGGAGGCAATTTGCTTCGTCCACTGGAAGGGGGAATCCATGGCCCAGGCCCAGGCGGAGGGGAAGTGGTTGTAGTATAGGGGGCCACCCAGATCATCGATGGCGGCAACCTTGGTTTCTAGGTCTTCGGGCAGGCCGTTGAAGAAGGTCATTTCGTTCAGCAGACCGTTGAAGCCGCCCTCGGCGCTGGAGCCATTGTCTCCGGCGATATAGATGACCAGGGTGTTGTCGAGTTCGCCGATCTGGGCGATCGCATCTACCACCCGACCCACCTCATGATCCACATGGGCGGTGAATCCGGCGAACACTTCCATCATCCGGGCATAGACCCGCTGCTCCTCCGGGGAGAGGGAATCCCAGGCGGCGAGGGCGGCGGGACGGGGGGTGAGCTTGGCGTTAGCGGGAATTACACCGAGCTTCTTCTGCCGCTCGAAGGTGTCGATGCGGTACTGATCCCAGCCCATGTCGAACTGGCCCTTGAATTTGTTGATCCATTCCTGGGGAGCCTGGTGGGGGGCATGGGTGGCACCGGGGGAGAGGTACACAAAGAAGGGCTTCTCGGGGGAAACCGCATTCACCTGGCGAATGTAGTTGATGGCGTGATCGGCCAAGTCGGTGCTGAGGTGGTAGGGAGAGCCGTCGGCATTGGTTTCAGGTGGTTCAATGCGGGTGGTATTTTCCACCAGGGCGGGGTGGAACTGATCGGTGTCGCCACCCACAAAGCCGTAGAAGTAGTCAAAGCCTAAGCCACGCGGCCAGCGATCGAAGGGGCCGGCCAGGCTGCTTTCCCAATCGGGCACATTATGGTTTTTGCCAAACCAGGCGGTGGCATAGCCATAGGCCTGCAAGATTTGGGCAAAGGTGGCGGTATTGTCTGGAATCACCCCGGTGTATCCCGGAAAGCCCGTCCCGGCTTCGGTAATCACGCCATTGCCCACGGAATGGTGGTTACGCCCGGTGAGCAGGGCCGCGCGGGTAGGGGAACATAGAGCGGTGGTGTGGAACTGGGTAAACTGCAACCCGTTTTTCACCACCCGATCCATCGTCGGGGTGGGAATGCCGCCGCCAAAGCTGCTGAACTGGCCAAAGCCGACGTCGTCAATCAGCACCAGCAGCACGTTGGGGGCGTTTTCAACGCCGTAGGTACTGGGCAGTTTGAGCTGGGATTTAACCGGTTCGGATGTTTTATAGGTCAGCCCGATCTTGCCAGAAAAGGGCTGGTCGGGATGGGGCAGAATTTCCTGGGCCAAGGCCGGGGGCACGGCAGATTGAAGCACAAGGATGGTGGTTAGCAACCCTACAAAAGCGCCCCTCAGTAGTCGTTTGAGCATATTGACCTCTTCAAAATGCCTTGGAAACATAGAGCTTAGAGGCTGATTCACACGACGCCAAACAGATTTGCCATCTCGTGTTTTCTAGGGATGAGTGTAGATGCGGATTCACCTAAGGGCAATTCAAATCGGCGTTCATCTGGGACCGAGCAGCCTCAACACCAGCAATCTGCTCATCCACAGAACCCATAGCCTGCTGTAGGGTAGCCGTTTCAGGAATACTCTGAATGGCACTGTCCAAATTTTGATAGGCCGCTTCCAGCTCTGCCACCTTGGCATCCTGCACATTCTGAGCAGTCAGCTTAACCTGATCAAAATTGGTTTCAACCTCATCCCGGGCCGCTCTAAAATCACTGACCGTGGAACTGGGGCTCATACTTTTTAGGGCAGCTACGGATGTATTGAGACGCGCTAAATCAGTACAAAGCTGCGCTTTCTGGTCGGCTACCGATTGAGGAGCCTGCGATTGAGGAGCCTGTCCACCACAGCTAGCTAGCAGCATAAATGGAAGGGCAATAATAGAGAAGTGAGCTATTTTCATGGTTTAACACCTTTTCAAAGAACGGAACTTTGATTCAAAGAGAAGTGAAGGCTCTGAAAATTAGAAATAAATTTCCTATCACCAATACGATCAGGATGGTAAAGTTCTACGGGTATCCAGGGCCGAAGCCAATAGGGCCATGCCGCTAAACAGCAAGCTAATGCCAACGTAAAGACCAATCAGCCAGAGGGCACTAACGGGCCAGCGGTTCAGCACCAAAATCCCCAGCAAAAGCGTTACAATGCCGTTGACGACCACTAGCCAAGCCATCCGTAGGTCAGTCCTTCGAGTCATGCCCATAATAATGCTGAAAACACCCTCAGCGACAAATAAAATGCCGAAGGTAAGGGTAAGCACAGCGATCGCTGAGGCTAAATTCAGGAGGATGTAAACACCAGCAATGGCGTACAGAATACCAATGATGAAATTTAGCCAAAAACCTCTGACGGGTTTTGATACAAAAGACTGCACAATCATCACAGCACCGCTGATCAAGGCAAACCATCCCATCACAGCGGTAAAGAACGCTGAGGCATAAACTGGCGACAGTACGGCCAGAAGTCCCATAATCATTAAGGCAATGCTGAGGACAATCATCCAGCTCGTTGCCTTCTTAATAGACCCATCTGGCTGGTAGTTAGTAGCCATAGTGAACTAGTACGCTTATAGAATCAAAACAAAATTCTACACTGGGCTTTTCAGTGTCCCTATTCAAAAAATGCAAGTTTATCGTGTTCTGCCTGGGCAAGGCTCTACGGCTAGTGCGGGTAAATCATCCGGGCTAGCGGGGAAATAACAACTGCACCTGTGCCCGCAGGGTAAAATCGGCCCCGAAGGAGGGTCGCACGGCATTTCCAGGACACGAACTCGGTCCGTTGGGTCGGTCGCGGTGAGACTCCGGATAAATATTTAGTTGAAACACTCTTAGAGGGTGTTTGAAAAGGGTTGCCTGAAGTGTAATTTGTGCTCAGGAGACCGTGAAACTAGTAGGCTTTGACCCGCAGTAGCTTTGCTGACGGGTATAACGCAGCACACGCTCTGACTTTTCAAACACCCTCTTAAGTCGGTCGGTAGAATCTTGCCTGGACTGCCCAGGGATGAGTTGAAGCCCTTTAGAATAGAGGCAACCCCTTTCCGTGGCAGGCGAAGTCGATGATTGCCGTTCCCAACTACATCAGCGCCGACGAGTACCTGAGCATTGAGCGACAGAGCCAGGTTCGCCATGAGTATCGTTACGGTCTGGTTTACGCCATGGCCGGGGGCACTGATAATCACGATCGCATTTCCTTTAACCTACTCAAACTTATTGACAATCACCTTGGTGACACGTCAGACTGCCGTTTCTACTCAGGCAATGTCAAAGTTAACCATCAAGAAGAGTTTTATTATTACCCTGATGCATTTGTGACCTGTGATTCGCGGGATAGACAGGATCGCTATGTAAAGCGTTATCCCAAAATTATTGCTGAAGTACTGTCTGAAAGTACCCAGGTTTTTGATCTAGGAAAGAAATTTGAAGACTATTGCAAACTCTCCTCCCTAGAAGAATACGTTCTCATTTTTCAAGACACTCAACAGGTCGAATGTCATCGTCGCGCCGCTGACAATACCTGGGAAACCGTTGTTTATAACGCTGGAGAGTCCGTAGTACTGCAAAGCCTGGGGCTTGAATTCGATGTTGCTGAGCTTTATCGAGGTCTGGATAGTTGATTAGTCATCTAGAGCCATTTATGGATGGTATGAGAGGATTTATCGGCACCACGGTTTTCTCCAAACAGGATGAATTTGATTAGGGCAATATCAGGGCAATCAGAACATTGGCGAGGTAGCGTTTGATGGTTCTCCTTAACGATTTGACCAACCGCATCACCCTGGATGACCCGGAAGAACGGCGGGTGCTAAGTCGGGTGTCGTGGCCGCAGTACGAGGCGCTGCTGGCGGATATGGGGGATAGTTCGGCTTATCGGGTGCATTTTTTAGATGGAGTGTTAGAGATCTTGGCTCCTAGTCGTAACCATGAAATTGGGAAAACACTGATTGGCAATCTTCTAGAACTCTATTTTTTAGAAACCGACACAGAATTCTTTCCGATGGGTTCAACAACCCTGAAAAAGCCAGAACAAAAGGCGGGTGGTGAACCGGATGAAAGCTACTGCATTGGTACCGATAAGGAGTTTCCCGATCTGGCCATTGAGGTGATCGTTACTAGCGGCAGTATCAATCGCCTGGAGCTGTATCGACGGTTGGGGGTGCGGGAAGTGTGGTTCTGGCAAAAGAATCGCCTTTCTTTATATCACCAGCGGGAAGAAACCCCTGGCCAATTTGCCGAGACCGCTGGGTATGAACCTATTCAAAACAGTGAAGTCCTACCCGATTTAGACCTTGAACTGCTGACCCGTTGCCTCCAAATTTCTAACCCCTTAGCCGCCGCAAAAGCATTTCGACAGGGATTACAATCAGACTAAATTCACAAGGAAGAACCCGGAGCCACCTGTATTCCCCAGGTTCTCACCACGGTAGCAAAACTATCTACTTGCCCAGCACCGTTGAAACAATGACTGTTACCGTTGCTGCGGCAATCAGGCTAAACGCCAGTTGCACCACCCATTGAGCAGACTTTTGGTAGTTGTCAAACTTTTGGGTAAACTGCTCGACTTCCTGCTTCAGTTCCCGAATTTCAGCAATCACTTGCTGAGAATTGTTTCTGTCGTCTGCTGCTTGTGTCATTTCCGGTAATGGGTAGACTTCTCTGATGATAACCCAGGCATTTGAGGGGGGCTTGGCTGAACGGTGGCAGATTCCAGGGTTCTTGAAGGACCCTGGAATTTTTGTGGGTAGCGCTACTTAATGTCAAGCACCACCTTTTCCACCACCCCGGTAAAGGCGAAGGGGGGCTGGTAGGACTGGCTTACCGGCGACTGCAAGTCCTTGCCAAAGTCCATTGCCTCGACCCCAAAGCGACCGGCCACCGTCTTGGGAATCTTGCCCTGGCCCACCTTGCGGTTGTTGACATACAGGGTACCGGTGCCGCCCTTCCCAGGTCCGCCGCCGTCGTAGGCAAAGTCAAACCGCACATGCACCTTACCCGTGGGCAAGGGGGTGGCAGCGGCAATGGAGGTGCGTTCCAGGTCAAACCAGTTGTAGTCGTAGGTCAGTTTGTTGTCCTTGACGTAGAGACTAAACCCGCTGGTTAAGCCACCTTCGGAGACAATCACCCCCTCCGCCCCCTGGGGCGGCACCATCAGATCCACATCAATGGTGTGGGAGGCATTTTTGGTGCTGGGGGCGCTGCCTTCGGGGATGGACGGCATATTGCCCGCAAACTCGATGTGCTTGCGGCCTGTGAAGAAGCCCGGACGCAGGGTGACATCGGCCCGCTCGGCAAAGCGATCATCCAGGGGGAACACGTTGTACTTCTCGGCTTCGACCAGGAAAAAATCCTGAAGCTCCTTGAGGGTTTCCGGTTGTGCCGTCGAGAGATCCCTGGCCTGGGTGAAGTCATGGCTGAGGTCAAACAGTTCCCACTTGTCGGTGTCAAAGGGGACGGTACCGGCGTTAATCCAGGGCAGGCGGTTGTGGAAGGCGGAGGCCATCATGCCGTCTTTGTAGAGGGCACGGTGGCCCAGCATCTCAAAGTATTGCATGGTATGACGTTCCGGCGTTGTGGCCGCACCCCGCTCAAAGGTGTAGACCAGGCTGGTGCCCTCCATGGGCTTTTGGGCAATGCCGTTGTAGATGTCCGGCTCAGGAATGCCAGCGGCTTCGAGGATGGTGGGGGCGATGTCGATCACATGGCCAAACTGCGATCGCAAACCACCCTTCTCCTTAATGTTGGCGGGCCAGGAAATCACCATGCCGTTGCGAATGCCCCCCAGGTAAGAGGCCACCTGCTTGGTCCAGCGGAAGGGGCTATCCATGGCCCAGGCCCAGCTCACCGCATAGTGGGGGGAGGTTTCGGGACTGCCCCAGCTGTCGTAGCAGCGGCGATTGTCCGCCATGGTCAGGTTGAGGCCGTTCAGGTTCATCACCTCATTGCAACTGCCGATTAGGCTACCCTCGGCGCTGGCCCCGTTGTCGCCGTTGATGTAAATCACCAGGGTGTTGTCCAGTTCCCCCCGGTCGGCAATGGCGTCTACCACCCGACCAATTTCGTAGTCGGTGTAGTCGAGGAACCCGGCATAGGTTTCCATTTGGCGGGCCAGAATTTTTTGATCTTCGGGGCTGAAACTATCCCAGGCGGGCATTTGTTCAGGGCGGGGGGTGAGTTCGGCGTTGGCGGGAATCACGCCCAGCTTTTTCTGCCGCGCAAAGGTTTCCTCCCGCAGTTTGTCCCAGCCCTGGTCAAACTGGCCTTGGTACTTGGCCACATACTCCGCCGGGGGCTGGTGGGGGGCATGGACGGCACCGGGGGCAAAGTAGGCGAAGAAGGGGCGATCGGGGGCTGTAGTTTTGGCCTGATTGATCCAGGCGATCGCCCGGTCGGCCAGATCATGGGTGAGGTTGTAGCCCTCCTCCGGCAGGGGCAGGGTTTCGACCAATTTTTGGTTCTCGTAGAGGGTGGGATACCACTCAATACTGTTCGGATAAGGTTCAGGTTGGTATTAGGATCGAGAAATTAAGTTGGGGTCGAACCGTTCCCCTCCCCCGATGGGAGGGTTTTCGGGCGGGGAATTTTGCCCGAGGCTTTTTCACGACCCGTGGATTACTGCGCCCCGCTCGGGGCGGAATGCGTTGTTCTGCCAACTCCGTCATGAGCCA
>NZ_SMDQ01000059.1 GCF_012911975.1 Nodosilinea sp. P-1105
CCCCTCCGCCCTCCGCCCTCCGCCCTCCGCCCTCCGCCCTCCGCCCTCCGCCCTCCGCCCTCCGCCCTCTGCCCTCCGCCCTCCGCCCTCCGCCCTCTCCCTTCTGCCCTCTGCCTTTTCCCACCATGCCTACCGTTACTATTGCTGCGGGTTCTCAAATTGCGGCCGATGCCGGAGCGGCGATCGCCAATCAGGGGGGCAATGCCGTCGATGCGGCCCTGGGGGCGGCCCTGGTGTCAATGTGTACCGACCTGGGGGTGATGGCTCCTGGGGCCAGTGGGTTTATTGCCCTGTGGCCACCGGACCAAGCCCCCGTGGTGATCGATGCCTATGCGGCCATGCCAGGACGGGGACTACCGTCGGTGCACCTGGGCCAGGGGGCTCAGGAGGTGTTCTTTGACTACGGTGGGCGCATGAGCAACCTGGTGGGCTATGGATCGGTGGCTACCCCTGGGATTTTTGCCGGTCTCAGTCAGGCGGCGGCAGCCTATGGCCGTTTGCCCTGGGCCCAGGTGCTGGCTCCGGCCATTCACTGGGTAGAGCAAGGCTTTCCGCTGAATGGGGGGGCGGCGGAATATTTGCGCTATACCCACGAGGCGATCTTCAGCTGGCACCCCCAGAGTTATCAAACCCTACATCACCCAGACGGCACCCTGCTACGGCAGGGGGAAACGGTGCATGTGCCAGGGCTAGCCCACAGCCTCAGACTGATCGCCGAGCAGGGGGTCGAGGCCTTTTACCGAGGCCCCATTGGCCAGCGGATTGTGGCTGAAATTCAGGCGAATCATGGCCTGCTAACGGCTGAGGATTTAGCGGCCTATGCCGCTATCCCGCGATCGCCCCTAACCTGTCAGGTGGGCGACTGGCAGATCGCCACCAATCCGGCCCCCGCCATTGGTGGGGCCTGTATGGCGGCTATGTTGCTGTTGCTGGATCAGGTACCCGAGACCGATTGGGATATCGCTGCGGTTCGGCAGTGGATTGAGGTGCAGCGGGCGGTGCTGGCCTACCGCAGCCAGCACCTGGATGGGGCTGCCGACTTACCCCAGGCCGTCAGCCAACTCTTGGAGCTCAGCCACCAGGGGGATCGCCAGGCCCTGCTGAAATCCCCCTCTACCATTCACATTTCCACCGTGGATACGGATGGCTTGGCCTGTGCGATCACGGCCTCAGCCGGTTATGGGTCTGGGGTGATGGTGGAGGGGACGGGGCTCTGGCTGAACAACTCCCTGGGGGAAATCGACTTACACCCCTGCGGGCTGCACGCCGTCACCCCCGGTACTCGCCTGGTTTCAAATATGGCCCCGACCCTGGCCCGCCGGGCCGATGGAGCGGTAATGGCCATCGGTTCGCCGGGGGCATCGCGGATTACCACCGCCGTTGCCCAAGCCCTGTGGCATGTGATTAAGCGGAGGGTTGACTTGTCAGAGGCGATCGCCACCCCCCGCCTGCACCTGGAGGTCTTTGACGCTGCCCTACAGCTAGCGGTTGAACCCGGGGTGCCGCTCCCCGCCGATCTAGACCTCCCGGTGGCTGCGTTTCCAACTCCGTCGATGTACTTTGGTGGGGTCCAGGCCGCTCTGTGGCAGCCTCACCAGGGGTTGACTGCCGCCGCCGATGCCCGCCGGGCTGGTGCTGTGGCCCAGGGGGGCGATCGCGACTGAACACCGTTGACGTTCGCTGGTAGCCTTGCTAGATTACAAACAGGTTTTGTAAGTTTTAGCGCTGCAACTTTAGCGATGCAACGTCGGCAATTCTTTTATTTTTGGTGGCAAACTGCGGTTCACAGGGAGTGAGCAACATTTTGCTGTCAACCTGGTGAACCGTAGAGTCAGTGCTCTGCGGTTTTGTTGTTTTTATCACCCAAGTCCATGACAACCATCACCACCGTTTGGTTTTACAGCTTTTTTTGGCACACCGGGGCAGGCCTTTGGTGATAGGTTTTCCTATGTCCTTAGCCTGACCCGGAGCTCACCCCTCCGGGTTTTTTAATGACCTGAATTTGCCCTGAATTCTACCGATTCATTCCGTACATCCCTTCTCTGAGTTACGTTCACCATGAAAGACGCACCCTTGACCCTCAAATCCCATCCCAATCATCGCACTACTGTTTCCATTGCCCCCCAGGTGACCGTCGGCGGCGATCGCCTGTTGATTGTCGGTGGCCCCTGCACCGTTGAAGACGCCCCCCAAATGGCGCAAGTGGCCCGCCAACTGGCGGCGGCCCCGGTACAGGCCATCCGCGGCGGGGTTCACAAGCCTCGCACCTCCCCCTATGCCTTCCAGGGGCTAGGATCTGCGGGTTTAGAGATATTGGCTGATTTGCGCCAGCAGTTTCAGGTGCCGGTGATTTCAGAGGTGATGGCCATTAGCCAGATTGCCCCGATGGCGGCCCAGGTGGATGTGTTGCAGGTGGGCAGCCGCAACATGCAGAACTTTGACTTGCTAAAGGCCCTGGGGGAGACAGCCAAGCCAGTGCTGCTGAAGCGAGGTCTGGCAGCCACCATCGAGGAACTGGTGATGGCCGCAGAGTACATCATCAGCCACGGTAACCCGAATGTGATTCTGTGCGAGCGCGGCATCCGCAGTTTCGACGGCTATACTCGCAATGTGCTGGATTTAGGCGCTGTGGTAGCGTTGAAGCAAATCACCCACCTGCCGGTGATTGTGGACCCCAGCCATGCGGCTGGGAAGCGAGAACTGGTCCCCGATTTGGCTCGGGCCGCGATCGCCGCTGGGGCCGATGGTCTGATCATCGAGTGCCATCCCACCCCAGATCAATCCGTCTCCGATGCCCGCCAGGCCCTTTCCCTAGAAGCGATGGTAGATCTCGTGCATAGCCTCAGACCAATTGCGATCGCCGTGGGCCGGTCCATGGCTGACCCTGAGGTTGCCCCCCAGCCGGTGGCCGCCTAAGGCTAGTGGCAATAATGACGGGGGCTGTGACTTAGGGGTCACGGTTCACGGTTCACGGTTCACGGTGAGCCGTAGACCGTGAACCGCAGGCTGTAAGCCGTGAACCCCAGGTCACAGAAACACTTCCCTAGTGGTCTGCGACACAAGTCAGCCCCCCATTCCTAACACCTAAAACCTGGCACCTAGAACCTGACACCGTTTACCGCCTACCGCAAGCAGATCTCTATCCGCCAGGTGATCGTAACCCCCTGGGCCGGTGACATGGGTCACACTGGCCCGTGATTCTTACCTGATAATCGACAAGCCTTCTAAAAACTGGGGCAAACCTTACCAACCCTTCATGGTTGAGGTGGTAAAGATTGAGTTTTATGGGTGATGCTTAAAGTACGCTCTCATCCGTTCCTGAAATGAAATCCTTACAATCTTCCCTAACCCCCTCACCCCCTCAGGTATTACCTGAGGGCGATCAAGCATCGCCGCTCGATCTGGCTGTGAACCCAGGGTGTAACCTCCGCCTGTTTAAGGCCGGCGAAACGATTTTTAGAGAAGGGGATGAGGCCGATAAGGCCTACATTATCGAGTCGGGCTATGTGGAAATTTTTGTGGGCTCTGGGGAAGAGGCCATACAGCTAAATGTACTGGGTCCTGGGGATATTTTTGGCGAAATGGGCATAGTCGATGCCTCGCCGCGATCGGCCTCGGTGAAGGCCATTGGCCCCTGTCGCTGCATGGTGATTCTGGCGTCGCAAATTGTCGAACGCATTGATGCGTCGTCCCCCATTGTGCGGTTGATGATTGCCATGGCGCTGCACCGCAATCGGGCCTTCAATACCTACCTGAGGGCCTATTCCAAGAGTGCCCACCTGGGTTTGCCCAGTCCGGCCCTGACCGAAAGGTCATATACCAAAAGCCAGCAATATCAAACCATTCTCGACTCGATTAAGTTAGAGTCTGACCTGCAAAATGCAGTGGCCAACCATGAGTTGCGCCTGTTTTATCAACCCCTTGTGGATCTCAACCAGAAAAATGTGGTGGGGTTTGAGTCGCTATTGCGGTGGCAGAGCCCCACCCGGGGGACGGTATCCCCTTACCAATTTATTAGCCTGGCCGAAGAAACCTCCCTGATTGTGCCCATCGGCTTCTGGATTTTGGAGCAAGCCTGTACCGATCTCAAGCGGTTTGAACACCGGTTGGCGCAAATGGGACAGCAGCAGCGGCAGCTCTTTGTTAGCGTCAATATTTCCGTGCGGCAGTTTCAAGAACCAGGCTTTTTCGAGCAGCTGATGGCCCTCACCCAACGCCATGGGGTCGGCCCCCAGCAACTTAAACTTGAGGTGACAGAGCGGGTGTTTTTGGATGAAGTAGAGGCGATCGCCACCATCAACCAGTGCCGCGCCGCTGGCTTCCATGTGTCCCTGGATGACTTTGGCACCGGCTACTCTAGCCTGAACTACCTGGAGCGGTGCGAAATTGACAGCCTGAAGATCGACCAATCGTTTATTCAGAAGCTGTGTACCAGCGAGCGGGCCAAGATTCTGGTGGGGTCGATCATTGAAATTGCCCGCAGGCTAGGCCTGCCCACCGTAGCAGAAGGGATTGAAACAGCGGAGCAGCGGGCAATCCTGCAAGCGTTAGGCTGCGAGGTCGGTCAGGGCTACCTGTTTAGCCAACCGATCGCCTTTGCCGACGCGATCGCGCTGCTGTAAGTTAGCGATCTAAGAACCCTCCTAAGGAAACAGTGCTCCAATCGTAGGGTGGGCTCTGCCCACCAGCCCCAGGAAACACCCTCACAAGGTTTCTTCCTGCTCCAGCGAAGGACACCGCCGTTAGTCAACCGCTGGGATCTGTAACGGCACTCTAGACGTACCCTAAAAGAGGTCACGCCTTACAACCAACCTCAAACCGTTAACCGTCCACCGTTAACTGTCCACCGTTTGACGGCCTAGTCGATGGTTGGCTCGCCGCCTCAGCCGCCAGGGCGATCGCCGCCGGATAAATCCGGTGCTCTTGCACCTGAATGCGGGCTTGCAAGATTTCAGGGGTGTCATCAGGCCAGACCGGCACCGCCGCTTGCATGACGACGGGGCCGCTATCGACAACCAGTTCCACCTGGTGGACGGTACAACCAGACACCTTCACCCCCGCTGCCAGGGCTTGTTCGACGGCCCGCACCCCCGGAAAGCTGGGCAACAGACTGGGATGGATATTCAAGACCTGTCGAGGAAAGGCATCGATTAACACTGGGGTAACCCGGCGCATCCAACCGGCCATAATCACCCAGTCCACCCGGTGAGCTTGCAGGGTATCGACAATGGCCCGGTCTAGGGCTTCCCGGCTCGGGTAGTGGCGATGGTTCAGCAGCACGGTAGGAAAACCTAACTGCGCCGCCCGCGTCCTTACCCCTGCGCCGGGATTATTGTAAATCACCACCTGAATCTGGGCCTGCAAGTGCCCCTGCTGAATGGCCGTGGCAATGGCCTCTAAATTGCTGCCCTTGCCCGAGGCCATCACCCCCAGCTTCAGGGGAGAGGCAAAGCGCGGCCAGGGGGTAGGCAGCGGTGGAGACAGAATAGCGGTGGACGATGGGGACATGCCTGTAGACAACGAAGGTCACACGGGAAAAAACCACGGCCATTATCCTACCTGGGAATGGAAACGATCGGGCTACAGGGGGGGTACTTATCTTGTAATATCCTACATGTAGTGTTAGCGCAGCATATTGACCCCTTTATCTGTTGCCAAAGGGTATGAGCTGGCAAAAAGATAATCCCCTGGACTAAGGAGTGCCCGGTATTAGGGGTCAGGAATCAGAGATGGTGGGCCAATTGCACTCGGTGGAGATTTCAATGGGTTTGCTGTAGATTAAGGAACTCTCAATCAGTCAGCGACAATATATGCTTAAGTTCTTCACAAAGGTTGACTACCTGCTTAGGGAAACCCTGCTGGGCCTTCGTCGCGGCGGTTGGATGAACTGGGCCGCCATCAGCACCATCACAGTGCTCCTCTTTTTGTTTGGCATTAGCCTGCAATCCACCTGGCAGTTGGAACGGTTGCTCAATCAGTTTGGCAGCCAACTGGAGGTGTCCGCCTACTTAGAAAGCGGGTTTCAGGCCAGCGACATGCAAACGGCCGTGGAGCAGTTTCCTGAGGTGGTGGCGGTAACCCCAATCACCAAGGAGGAAGCCTGGGCAGCCCTGGTAGAGGATTTGGGCCTGTCTGACATTGAAGGGGCCACCGAGCAATTGAGGGGCAATCCCCTGGTGGATGAGCTCAAGGTCAAGGCCCGGGATTCGGAAGCGGTACCGGCGATCGCGGCAGAATTGACTCAAATGAACGGTATCGACGAAGTGCGCTACGTAGATGAAGCCGTTACCCGTCTGGCCCAACTGAATCAGGGGCTGAAATGGGCCAGTGCTTTTGTGATTGCCATCCTCACCCTGACCGCTACGGCGGTGATTACCACCACCATTCGGTTGATTGTGCTGGCCCGGCGTCGGGAAATCGAGGTGATGCAGCTGGTGGGGGCGACCCGCGCCTGGATTTATTTACCCTTCATTTTGCAGGGGGCCGCCTTTGGCCTGGCGGGGGCGGGGGTGGCCTGGGCATTACTGTTTGCCATTCAGCGATCGCTGCAAGAGGTGGCAGCCCAACAGGCGGACTTTATTCAGTTTGTGGCCCAGGGGCTAGCCTTGACCCCCCAGCAACTACTATTGTTGCCCGCTGCCCTGCTGGGCCTAGGCACCCTGGTAGGCCTGATGGGTAGTCTATTGGCGGTGCGTAAATTTGCCCTGAGATAGGCCTGAGATAGGATGGTAAAGATAGGTAGACGTAACCTGAAACCTGCCCTATTTCTGCCAACCAGTCCTAGTGGTCTGTCAAGCCAGAAGTGAAGGGTCAATAGGTCTGCGGTTCACGGCTTACGGTCAACGGTACACGGCTCGCCTTGAACCGCATACCGTGAACCGTGAACCCTAAGTCACATCTCCCGTGATTATTTTTTGATTGCACACTTGTAATATGGCGTTAAGCTGATGGCGGTTGACCCCAAATATGTGGCCTATTGGCGGCAGGCCAGAGCAGCCCAGCAACGGGCTCAAACCCAAGCGAAAGTGCAGGCATGGGAAGAGGTCCATCGGATTGCTGCCATGCTACGCGATCGCTACGGAGCCACTCATATTGTTGTATTTGGCTCACTGCTGAAGGATCGGTTTCAGCCAGAGTCAGATCTTGACATCGCGGCTGACAATATTCCCAAGGCGCAATATTTTGAAGCCGTTGCAGCCGCCAACCAATACAGTCAGCGCTGGGTCGACCTCAAACCCCTGGAAGATCTGGCCCCCTACTTTAGACAACGAGTTTTTGAAACCGGGATAGCCCTTGATGCGTGACATTACCCCAAGCGCGATTCGCGAACTAGCCGCCGATATTGACATGGAACTAACTCGCCTAGGCCAGCTAGAAGATGATATTGCCAAAGTCAACCGCACCCTTGAGCAAAATCCTGGCCAAGCCGAGTGGCTGTACGAGAATCTAGCGTTGAAGCTCCACAATTTTTACACTGGCTGCGAGAAAGTCCTCCAGCTGATTGCCACAGAGCTGAATGGAGGCTTACCCGCCGGACCAGACTGGCACAAGCGGTTACTTGACCGTATGGCCACAGAGCGCCAGGGACGACCAGCAGTGCTGAGAATGTCCACGGCCTCGGCCTTGAGAGAGTATTTGGGGTTTCGCCATATTGTGCGCAATCTCTATGGGTTTGAGTTACAGCCAGAGCGGGTGGCTCGTTTAGTAGACACTTACCCGCAGGTGTGGCACGACGTAGCCCAGGACTATGGCACCTTTGTTACCTGGCTAGAAGACTTAGCCACCACCCAGGAAGGCGGGTAGGGCGAAGCAGCTTCACGATTTTGTAATGACGGGGCAAATTGGTCAGCAAAATGTGGGATTGCTCAATTTATGGTGTTAGAGTTTGCCCAAATTGGCCATAATAGCTACGGAGCAGCAATGGTCACCAGGGTCCGCAGATAAAAGCCATGAGTACAGTCTTAATTGTGGATGATAGTTCAACCCTTCGGGAAATGATTGCCGGACTGTTACTGAAGGCAGGACTAACGGTAGTGGAAGCGAAGGATGGGGTGGAAGCCCAAAAGATGATCCAGACCACCCCCCCTGACTTGGTGGTGTTGGATATTGTGATGCCGCACATGAATGGCTATGAGCTTTGCCGCTGGCTCAAAAACAGCACCAGCACCCAAAATATCCCGGTGATTATCTGTTCCTCCAAGGGGGAAGAGTTTGACCGCTACTGGGGCATGAAGCAGGGGGCTGACGCTTATATCACCAAGCCATTTCGCCCCGCCGATATGGTTAGCACGGTGAAGCAGCTTTTGCGTTAGAGATCCCAAATAAAGATGACTTAAGGCAATCTCCTTAAGACCGCGAATCAAATAACGTGGGATAGTCGTCTCGGCTGTCCACGGTCAGGTACCTTTCCTGACCTACAAGAATTACACCTTAAAAGATCCACAGTCCTTAGCGAAAAATACACGTGGTCCCTGCCCAGAGATCGGTAATGGTGCCATCCGGTGCATCAGCCGTCAGCAGGCCCGCCAAGGCACCCGCCGCAAACTCAATACCAAGGGTACTCTCAAACACCTCTACGGTGTAAGCGGCCTCCAAGTCTGCCAGGGTTGAACCAATGCCAATGCCAGCCATGGTGGTGAGGTTGGCGCTGTCGGTTGCCGGGCGTACTCCCCAGCCAATAAATTCCCCCTCAGCCTCGTAGATAACCATGCCATTGGGCCACTGGGTAATGATTTGCGGACCAGAACCACATTCCTCATTCAGCCCTGACTCTACAGGGTCACCTAACAGTTGGGTGAGGGTATCGTCCACAAAATCAATATCGGCACCAAAGGGTAACGGCACCGCCGCCCCCGTCTGGTCCCCCACCAGTTGCAGGCCATCCCCAGAGAGGGCCAACAACCGTTCCGTGTCTTCCACTGCATCCCCACTGGGGGCTGGGTCGACCGGTTCCACGGTTCCAGGGGTGGGGTCTAGGTCGTTGCCATTGGCGGTATCTGGGGTACGGGTGCAGGCCCCTGTGGTTAGCAGTAGGGCCAGCCCCAAGGGCAGTAAACCAAACAAACGGGGGGCAGAAAGCATCGTGAATGACCAAGGTAAAAGGATGACCTGGAAACAGGCTGATTGAGGCTAGTGCGAACTGGCAGAAATACCTTTGCTGGGGGTGTCAGGTATCAGGAATAGTTGGCCGACTTAATGCCGCAGAGTACTCGTTCCGTAGGCTGAGGATGGACGAGGCGACAGCTTAGGCGATTTTCGAGACAGAAGATCCCGACTTTCAGCCAGTGTTCGTAGCTTTCCCAAGGTAGGCAGTGCCCACCACTCAGTAGAGAGGTTTTCCAGTCGTTAACTTGCCCCATCGATATAGTGTACGAAATAATGTATGAATTTTATCTCAGTTCTGAAAGTGGGTGCCAGAGAAACTTGTCCAGAGGGTAATTATGGATAAAAAAAAGACGGACCTAGCCCGCCTTAATTATCATGACTTAACTCTCAAACCAAATCTGTCTCAAAACCCGTGGGATGACCTGAACTATCCCTACGCTTCGGTGTTGGCGTCAGCATCTGTTGCCTCAATGACTGGGGATTCAGTTGTAGCACCTAAGTTGATTTTGACAACCTTATTACGAGCTTCCACCACTTTTGGTAACGTCAGGGTCAAAAGCCCATGGCTAAAGTCAGCCACGGCCTTGTCGTTTTGTACTGCATCGGGCAAATTCACCACCCGATGGAAGTAGCCATAGCGAGCGTCATCATACAGGACTTTCGTCGAGTCGTTGACCTCAGGTTGCAGGCGACGGCCCGATACAGACACGGCATCCGAGCTCACCTGGGCATCGACATCAGAGGCGTTAACCCCGGCCAAATGGACCGTTAGCACAAAATCATCACCCGTATCGACGAGGCGAATAGCGGGGGACCAATCGGACTGGGCCATGGTTTCACTGGTGAGGTCGCCAAACACATCGTTAATTTGGCGGCGCAGGGCATTGATTTCAGTAATGGGGTCGAAATAGCGACGAACAATCATGGTTTATAATCTCCCGAAAACTGATGTTGATAATGGTGTTTTTGGAAGTTACCGAAGGGCTTTTTGGGCCTAGCTAACGGTTTTTTCTGTGCACCATCTACAGTTTCTATGGTGCGATATTTGCCCTCAGGTCACCAGTAGCGGGAACCCTACTAAAAGGGTGGACTTTCCCCCCATGGGCCTGATGGTTATCCATAGCAGTAAGGCGGGAGATTATGCCCGTAGTTGACTAGCTTTTTTGTGCCCAGAAGAAACCCACGGGCGATCACCGCGTCTAAGATTCCGCTGCAACCTGGGCGGGGATTCATGGCAGGCGATCGCAGGTGATCTGGCTATTCCCTATGGGACGGCCAAGATCTGCTGTCAGACGCTGTAAGAAAACTTAGCTAAGAAAGCAGAGCAAAAAAACAGGCATGAATGGTGGGCGAACCCACCATTCATGCCAACACCAACCTGAATCCGTCACTCATCTACGAGGCGGGGGTGCTCACCTCCTCCCTGGCGTCCTGAGTGGTCTGCCCGTTGCTGTGACTTGGTTCATACATGACCGCAGGCAATGGAGGCGGATAAGACCGAGTCTCTGGGGACCCCTTAGGCGGTTCATACAAACGACCTAGCGATCGCTTACCGCCGTAGCCAAACTCCGTGGTCGCAGTTTTGGCCGCCGGTTGATAAAACCTGTAATGGCGGGGGTGGAACTCCGTTTGGTATAGGGTTGTGTGCACCCCGTTGACCTGGGTGAGGTCAGATGCCGTCACACCCTGGGAAGGACGATAGAGAAAATCCTGGAAGGGCTGCTCCATTACTAACAGGGGCTGGGGTTCCATGTCTGGGGCTTCGTACTGCACCTGGATCTGTGGCCGGGGGGCATTGTGGACTGGCTTTTGATAGGCCAACGTTGGGTTTTCACTGGCCTCTAATCTAGCCCGTCGCCAGGTGTCCCTCAAGCGACTCAGATCGAAGCCCATAGCCCGCTGATAGTGCCACAGTCCCCCTTGCAAGAAGAAAAAGGCCAGATAAAAGTGGGCATTGGCTAACCAGGTCCGAGATGAATAGCCCATCTCGGGGAGGCGGTTGGGGTCAAAGTAGCTGGGCAAAAAGGCCGACTTTAGCTGGAGGGTTGGCCCATAAAATTCCGTGGGGTAGGCCAGGGTGTTGAACCCACAGTAGTAAGAGGCCGCGAACCCAGCCAAGGCAATGCCAAACAGCGAATAGGCCAAAATGCCATCGGCAGAGAACAAAAACCGCTGGCGCACCCAATTAAAGGGAGGCACTAAAATGTGCCAGGCGCCACCAGCAATCAGCAGCACCGCCACATAAATGTGGCCACCAACCAAGTCTTCTAGATTGTTGACGTCAAATAAATGGGTGCGATAGCTCCAGAGGGCGCCCACATCCAGGGTAGGGGCCGTGACCAGCCGCACGTCGCCCAAGGTGGCATCGTAGAGCCCCCCAAAGCGGGTAGCTTTGAGCACCAGCAAAAGTGCCCCGAGCCCTAAGATAATCAGGTGATGGCCTAAAATGAAGCCCAACTGCTTGGGATCATCCCACTCGAAGTGAAATTGGCTGGCTTTGCCCTGGGCATTGGCCAAACTAGCAGGGAGGCGATCGCGATGGAACCAAGCTCCCCCCGCCAGTACCCCAGCCGCCACAATATGGATGGCACCAATGGCAAACAGGGGAAACGTATCAGCAATCTCCCCTCCCGGACCTACACCCCAGCCCTGGGTGGCCAAGTGGGGCAGCAGGATCAATCCCTGGCTATAGAGGGGAGCACCAGGGGAATAAACCGCCAGTTCAAACAGGGTAAACAGACCGGCCCACAGCATGATCAAAGCCGCCTGAGCGACGTGGGCCACAATAAACGTATTCGACAGATCGATGAATCGGGCATTACCTGCCCACCAGGGATACTGTTCCTGGTTGTGTTGCTTAGCGTACATGGTGATGATTTGACTGCGACAACAAACGTCCGTGAACGACTAGCTCAAACCAGCAATCAGGTGATCAAAGTAAACGTCCATTTCTTGGCCCGCATCAGCCCCTACCCGACTGGTAACGACCTCTTTCATCGCTTGAACCGCTTGAATCGTGGGCTCGATGGGCACCCCTAACGAGCTATAGGTTTCCTTCAAACCATTGAGCACCCGTTCATCTAAGATCGAAGCATCGGCGGCTAGCATGGCGTAGGTCGCATAGCGCAGAAAATAGCTCAGATCTCGCAGACAAGCGGCATAGCGACGGGTGGGATACATATTGCCCCCGGGCAGGGTAATGTCACCGTAGAGCAAGCTTTTGGCTACTGTTTCGCTGATAATGCTGGATGCACTTTCACCAATTTGAGTAGCCGCCTTAACCCGCATTTCGCCCGTACGGAAGTACTTTTGTAGCGCCTCTAGTTCAGCCCCCTCCAGGTAACTTCCTTGCTCGTCAGCGGGGTTAATTACAGCGGTAATGGTATCTTGCATGATTATCCTCTTAAAGTATCTAACGGCAGTTCAAAATTGCGATCAAATTGGTGACTATAAAGCTGATTAAAAGGCCCGAATCAGCTGATCGAAGTAAGGTGCGGCCAATGCCCCTTCTTCGGCAGTCAAGCCACCCAAGGCCACCTCTTTGATGCACTTCATCGCTAGTTTTAGATTGGCCAGGGGAACCCCCAAGGACACATACATATCGCGCATGCCATCTAAGCCAATATCCTCCAGGGGCTTAGAATTGCCGGCCAGCACACAGTAGCTTACCAGGCGAATGTACCACCCTTGATCTCGCTGGCAGAGGGCTGTTTTTTGAGGATTTCCGCTATTGCTAGGAGTATTGGGACACTGGGACCAGAACCGCTTGCTGCCCTCATCCACAATCTTTTGCTGGTTAGCCGCCAGCTTTTGAGCGGCGCTCACCCGGGCTGTACTGCTGCTAAAAAACTCCTGCAGCTTAGCCAACTCAGCACTACTGAGAAAGCGGTTGGCTTCATCAGACTGAGCAATAACTTTGGCAACGATACTCATGATGACTCAATTTTCCTAAATTAGTTGAAATTAGCAACTGACAAACGACCTTTACCCCCAAGAATCTCAATCTTTTCCATTGGTACTTTTTGATAGGCCGCTACAAAATTGGCCCATCAAATCGACGGCCAATCGTTGGCCGAAAAGCCAACGATTAATAATTCCTGGAGAGTATATAGTCATCCGCAAAATGTCAACAGACAAGTTATCCACTTAGACAGCTCAAGTCGATACATTATCTGTCTGTAAAAAGATTAAGTTCTAGCTGTCACTGAATAACACTACTCGTCAACAAGCCTCAATATAAGTTCAACTATATTTATTCTTGAAGAGAGTTTTTTGAGGATTTCAATGATTCCCCTAGAAAACCAAGAGGGATACCCCTTCTCTCCTTGTGGTCTGTCAAGCCAGAACTGAAGCGGGTCAGGAGAGGCATGACGCCATCAAAGAAGGCTTCCACATAGGTCAGACACTCGGCCTGGGTCAGGGGCTGGTGGGAGTCCACTTCCCCTGTTGGGGGGTGAAAGTCGAGACCAGGAAATGCCAGGTCACGGAGGCCGGCGATCGCCAATTCTTCAATGGCCACAGCCACGATTCCGCCAAAAGACCGACAGCCCCCAACCGTGGGTTACGGCTTTAAAATCCAAAATCTCCCCACCTCCCCACCTCCCCATCTCCCCCACTCCCCACCTCCCCACCTCCCCACCTCCCCACCTCCCCACCTCCCCACCTCCCCTAGCTGTAAGACCCATCTGGCTTTAGAATCAAGCGATACGCCGCTCTGCCGTTGCTGTGCCCCAGAGGATGACCCCCGATGGCCATTATTGCCCTCAAAGCCTGGTATCTCGATGCTTACGAGCCGGTGCGGGAGCTAGAGAAGCGCCCCCATGACCTGCGGCTGAGTAAAAATAGTTTGCTGAAGTCGGCATTGCGGGCCGACTTTTTAGACGACAGCGACGAGGTGAAGCAGTCGGCCTGGTTCCAGCGTTACCTGGAGGGGGAAACGGTGGAATTTTATATTGAGGGCAGTGGCGGCTATGGGATCGCCAATATTGACCTGATCAGCCACGAAATCTACTTCACCAAGCGGGAGGTGATGGCCCACCTGCAGCCGATCATTTACTTCTGCTATCAGTCCGACTTTGCGGCTTCGGCAGAGGCACTGCACCAGGGGCTGATGGCAGCGGTGAAATCAATCAACCGTAAGTCTCGGGTGGCGTTGACTTTAGAAGTTTCCCACCGTCTCAGCGAAGGCCCGGCTCGGCTGAACAGTTCCCTAACCCGCAAAATTCGTCAGGCACTGCTGTTTGTGGCGGATGGTACCCCAATTTTGCCATCCCCTGGGGAGCCTGCGATCGCGGTGCCCCACCCCCATGTTTGTGTAGAGATGGGCTATGCCCTGCAAGCGAAGCAGCTGGATCAAATCCTCCTGGCCCAAATGGAGCGTCCCGACATAGGGGGGCAGTACCCCTTTGATCTGCCAGCCCAGCAGCGCCTGACCTTCAAAACCCAGGCCGACCTGCATAAGCATCTACCTAAAGCCCTTGAGCAGCAGTTGGCTCGCTTTAATCTCTGGACCTAGTTCAAAGTCGCTACAATTTGAGGCAGATGCAGGATTAGGTTATGGGCAGCAAGGCATGGGGGAAGCACCCCCTGAATCTGTGGTGGATGGGCGCGATCGCAGTGGTGATGGTGCTACTGCTGGCGGATGCGGTGATTAACCTGAAGGCCGAGGAAATCTGGTTTCAGGCAGTCAATTACCAGGTCGTATTTTGGCTGAAGCTGCGATCGCAACTACTCCTAGGCCTGATTCCAATCTTTCTGACTCTGCTGTTTACTTGGGGCAACTTTGCCCTGGCCGACCGCGCCAAGCCCCTAGATCGTCCCGAAAGTCCGACCGCGCGGGTCAGTGGTTTGGGTTTGCGGGGGCTGTTGGCCCTAGCCATTACCCTGAGTCTGTTGGTGGGGGTACAGCTACTGTACCAGGGCCAGATCGCCGCTGAGTTTTTTCGCCCGGCCAGCTCCCTCTACGACGCCAGCACCCCTATTCCCCTGTGGCCGCGGGTGCAATCCTTCGTCAGCATTTTTCAGCTGTTATGGGCCCAGCCCTGGCAATTTGTCGCCCTGGCCGTCAGCACCGTGGCTTTTCTGCTCTACCCCCGCTTACTGGGGCGGTTAGCCGCCGTGCTCATGAGCCTGGGCTTTGGGCTGATTTTGGCCAACCAGTGGCCGACGGTGCTGCTGGCCCTAAACCCGGTGTCCTTCAACGAAACCGAGCCGATTTTTGACCAGGACATCAGCTTCTACATTTTCCGGCTACCCCTGTGGCACCTGGTGGAATTTTGGCTGGTGGGCACCCTGGTCTTTACCCTGGTGGGGGTGTGGTTGGTGTACCTAGTGGCCAACGACGCCCTTAGCCAGGGGCGCTTTTATGGCTTTTCGCCGCCCCAGCAGCAGCATCTGTACAGTCTGGCTGGTGCCCTGTTTCTGGTGACCAGTGTCAGCCACTGGCTGGGTCGCTACGAAATCCTCTATTCCCGAGAGGGGGTGGTGTACGGGGCGGGCTACACCCATATCCACGTGCTGCTGCCCGTGAACATTGCCTTGGCCGGGCTGACCCTGGTGTTGGGCCTGTTGTTTATGGCTCGCATGGCGATCGGGCCGTGGCGCCACCCCATAGCCCAACGTCCGGCCAAGGCCCCTAAGGGCTGGTGGACCGACTTTAGCCACTCTAGCCTGCTGGCCAAGGGGGTGGGAGGCTATTTACTGCTGGCGCTGCTGGGGTTGGTGGTGGCCCCCATGGTGGTGCAGCGGCTGGTGGTACAGCCCAACGAACTGCAGCGGGAGCGGCCCTACATCGTCAACTCCATCGGCCTCACCCGGGAGGCGTTTGATCTAGAAGCCATCGACTCCCAGCCCTTTGACCCCAGCGGCGACCTCACCCTGGACGATCTAGAAGCCAACGACCTGACCATAGAAAACATTCGCCTCTGGGACCCTCGACCGCTGCTGGATACCAACCGGCAGCTGCAACAAATTCGGCTGTACTACGAATTTCAAGACGCCGATTTTGACCGCTACAACATTTTGAACGAGCAGGATCGCCCTGAACGTCGCCAGGTGATGATTTCGGCTCGGGAGCTGAACTATGAGCGGGTACCGGCGATCGCCCAAACCTGGGTGAACGAGCACCTGGTCTACACCCATGGCTTTGGCTTTACCATGAGCCCGGTGAATACCGCTGGCCCCGATGGCCTACCCACCTATTTTGTGCGGGGCATCGAAAATATCCCCAGCAGTGAGGCGATTCGCCAGAGCATCCCCATCGGTGACCCCCGCCTCTACTTCGGGGAACTGACCAACACCTACATCATGACCAACGCCCAGGTGTTGGAGCTGGACTACCCCAGCGGCAACGAGAATATCTACACCACCTACCTGGGCCGGGGGGGGATTAACCTGGATAGCCATTGGCGGCGATTGCTATTTGCCCGTCACCTGCTGGACTGGCGGATGCTATTCACCGACGACTTTACCGACGATACGCGCTTGCTGTTTCGCCGTAATATTGCGGAGCGGGTGCAAACCATCGCCCCCTTTTTACGGTTTGACACCGACCCGTACCTGGTGACGGCGAATATTGGTGACGCTTCCCGCCAGTGGGGTACTGGCCCCAGCCACGGTAGTCGCCCCCCCGACGATATCGATCTGCAGGTGTTTCGCGATCGCGACCCCGCCTTTATCCAAGAAAACTTTAACAACCAGACCGGCGAAAACTACCTGTACTGGATTATTGACGCTTACACTGTCAGCTCCCGCTATCCCTACTCCGACCCCGGCGAGAACGACTTTAACTACATTCGCAACTCGGTCAAGGTGGTGGTGGATGCCTTTAACGGTTCCGTCAGCTTTTTCGTGGCCGAACCCGACGACCCGATCGTCCAAACCTGGAACCGGTTAATTCCTGGCATGTTTGAACCCCTGGAAGCGATGCCTCCCACCCTATTGGCCCACATTCGCTATCCCCGAGACCTGTTTGCGGTGCAGGCCGAATCGTTAATGACCTACCACATGACCGATCCCCAGGTGTTCTACAACCGGGAAGACCAGTGGCGCGCCCCCACTGAAATCTACGCCAACGAGGCCCAGCCGGTGGAGCCCTACTACCTGATCATGAAACTGCCCCAGGAAACCAACGAAGAGTTTATCTTGCTACGGCTGTTTACCCCCTCCCAGCGCAACAACTTGATTGCCTGGTTGGCGGCCCGCTCCGACGGCGATCGCTATGGTTTACGGTTACTCTACACCTTCCCCAAGCAGGAGTTGGTGTTTGGCCCCGAGCAAATCGAAGCCCGGATCAACCAAGACCCAGAAATTTCCCAGCGTATCTCCCTATGGGATACTCAGGGCTCTAAGGCCCAGCAGGGGAATTTACTGGTGATTCCCATCGAGCGATCGCTGCTCTACGTAGAGCCCCTATACCTGGTGGCCGAACAAAACCAGCTACCTGCCCTCACCCGGGTGATTATGGTCTACAAAAATCGGATTGCCATGGCTCCCACCCTGTCCGACGTACTCTCCGCCATTTTCGAGCAAGCGCCCCAAACCGCCCCCCCGATTCTGCGGGAACTGGAGGACGACGGGGTGCCGATTGACCCTGATCCTGACCTGCTCGAGCAGACTCCCGAGCTTGACCCTACCCCTGGCGATCCTCCCAATAACGTCGAGCCTGACCCGGCCCCTGGGGACTAACCTCAAGCCCTCCCCAGTGGCCAGTGGCACTAGTGTTGAGTCAAGAAAATAATGACGGGAGATGTGAGTTGGGGTACATGGTTTAAGGCGAGCCATGTACCGTTCACCGTGTACCGCGCCCCGGTTGACCCGTTGCGTCTAACGTGACAGACCACTAGGGCTGAGGCGCCCAAAACCGAATCGTGCCATCAGCCCCAGTGGTGATTAACAGGCGACTATCGGGGGTGAAGGCCAAGCCGCTAATCGCCCAGGCATGGCTGAGGGGGGGCAGGGGCACTAGCCCAGATAACGCCCACAGACGCACCTTGCCGTCCTCCAGGCCAGCGGCTAACCAGCGGCCATCGGGGCTCAGGGTCAATGTCGTAACCGGACTGGTAAACCGAGCAATAAGCTGGGCCGCTTCCGGTTGACCGGGGTTCCACATTTGTACGCGACCAGCCTGGTCACCGCTGATCAGACGGGCATCCTCAGGGTGGCAGGCTAGGGCCGTCAGTGCGGCTTTGGGTGCCGTCAAGGTGTGACTCAGCCGTCCAGAGGGCAGATGCCATAGGCGAATCGTCTGATCGGCGCTGCCGCTGGCCAGCACATGACCAGGGCCATCCAGGGCCAGGGCGGTGACCCGGTCTTGGTGATGCACCAGGGTGCGGATCGGGGCACCCTGGCCGATCGGCCAAAGATGGATCTGGCCATCCCCAGTCCCCACCAGCAGCGTGGGGCCATGGGGGGCCATGGCCAGCACCGTCATGGACCAGCCAGGAACTTGCAGGCGACGACTGTGGCTGTAGTCCTCTAGGCTCCACTGAATTAATTGGTTGTCTTGCCCGGCGCTAAACAAACTGTAGCCGTCAAGGCTGAAGCAAACGGCGATCGCCTGGCCCCGGTGACCCATGCCAAAGGGTCCCCAGGGTTTGCTAAAGCGGTGAACCAGCTCGCCGTTGGTGCAGTCCCACAGGCCTACAGTGCCATCGGAACAGGGGGCCGCGATCGCCCGTCCGTTGGGGCTAACCGCCACCCCATTCGCCACTACCCGACCCAGATTAATCACAAACCGTTGGGGCCAAGGTGGCCCCTTAGCCTGAGCCCCAGCAGCAGCCTGAGGGGGGCGATGAGGAGACGCTACGGCACTCCAGCGCAGGTCTGTCAGGACCTCCTGGGCGCAGCTGTAGCGCTCTGGCAGGCGGCGACTGACCAGTCGATCGAGCACCTGGGCCAGGCCAGGACTGACTGGCGGCGTCACAAAGGCCTGCCAAACCCAGGCATCTTCACTGACTGAGTAGAGATCAAACGGGTGCAGGCCAGTCAGCCCATGCAGACAGGTCACCCCCAGGCTAAACAAATCACTGGCGAACACAGCTTTACCCAGGGCCTGTTCTGGAGCGCCATAGCCGGCACTGCCGATAACAGTACCGGTTTGGGCCAATTGGGCCGGGTCACGGATAGCCTTGGAGGCGCCAAAATCCACCAGCACTAGGGGGTGAGGCGTGGCTGGCACAATGATGTTCGCTGGTTTGATATCCCGATGAATTACCCCCTGGTTATGGACAAATTGCAGCACGGGCAACAGCTCCTCCAGCACCCGCCGCACTTCGACCTCTTCCAGGGGGTGGGCCTGGACTACCTGGGCCAGGGTGGGGCCGGAAACGTACTGCTGTACTAAAAACTGGCCCCGTTGATTGTCCACCACCTCCAGCAGTTGAGGAATCTGGGGGTGTTGCCCGAGGATAGCTAGTTGCTCGGCTTCCTGATGAAAGCGTCGCCGCCGTTCCGCTGGGTTGAGGGGGGACTGCAACACTGGGGACGTGGCCGCTACTGTCTGCTTGACCACGCAGTCCCTGGGAGGATTGTTGCCTTCGTCTGAGGCTCGATAGGTACGCCCAAAGCCCCCCTGTCCGAGCAGCTCTAGACAGCGATAGCGGTTTTGTAGCAGCAGGGGCTGCCCGCAAGCCCTACAGATGACTGCCCCGTCTGGGTTGACAGGGTGCGGGCAGCGCAGGTTGATACAGAGGGTAGCCAAGCTAACGCGATCGCCCCATGCACAAGATCTTAAGTGGGTACCAGTTCCCCAGGGCGCAGCTTAGACCATTTGCCCATCTCTGCGGTAAAACTTTCGCAGCCCACCACGTCCCACTCCATTTCAATGGTGTCCCCCTGGTGGCGAATGTTGACATTAATCGTCGGTTCTATGGCCTCGAAGCTGGGGGTATCGGTTAAGTGGGGCTGCTGGTGTTGCCCTTCAACAGCATGGTAGGTGGTGCAACGGTCGACATAGTGGCAGTTCACACAAATGCACATGGCAACGTCCTCAGGCAGTATCCGTTATGATTAGGGCTTATGCCCTGAGCCAGTCTGGTGGCGATCGCCCCCTCAGCCGCTGTTTTGGTAAGCGGTTCCTGGGGACCCGTTTTCTGATACTCTAGCTCAGGTTTTCCATATCCTTCTGGTCCGGGGAAGGGATGTTGCAAAATGCAAACCTTATCGAAGGTTTGCATTGTCGCTACTGCCCTGACAGGCCAAGGACTCAAAAGCCTGTTGTAATAAAAGAGAGATAGAGGGTTCATTGAATCCACCGTTAGCGTTGTTATCCCATGTAGTGGCTACCCAACAATCAGCCCTATCACCCAAAACCTGGCCCTTTAGCGTGTCGCTACTGCCAGAGCAAGCCTATCTAGTGGGGGGAAGCGTTCGAGATGCTCTGCTTCACCGGCAGGCCGACTACTTAGACCTCGACTTTGTCTTGCCGGCCGATGCGATCGCCACCGCCCAGACCATTGCCCAGTACTACCGGGCCGGGTTTGTGGTGCTCGATACCGAGCATCAGATTGCCCGGGTGGTGTTTCCCAACGCCACAGTCGATTTTGCCCAGCAAATTGGCCCCACCATTGCCATGGACTTGCGGCGGCGCGACTTCACGATCAATGCCATTGCCTACGATCCTCACCGGGAAACCCTGCTGGACCCCCTGAATGGCTATGCCGACCTGCAGCGCAAGCAGCTCTGTATGGTGGCCGCTGAAAATCTAGAAGAAGACCCCCTGCGTCTGCTGCGGGCCTACCGCCAGGCGGCCCAGTTGGGGTTTAACTTAGATTCCCACACCCAAGACACCATTCGTGCCCTGGCCCCACTGCTAAAGGGGATGGCGGCCGAGCGGGTACGGGGAGAGTTAGACTGTTTGCTCAGCCTGGCCGACGGGTCACGGTTGCTGACCATGGCCTGGCAAGATGGGCTGTTGCGACCCTGGCTGCCCCAGGTGACCTCAGCCCAGTTGAAAGCATTAGCGGCGATCGACCAAACCGCCGCTCAAATTCATGAACGGTGGCCCGACTACTCTCAGCGGCTCCAGAGCTGGGTGAAAGAACCCACAGCCCCAGGACTGCACCGCAGCTGGCTCAAAGCCACCAAACTGGCCCAACTACTGCTGGGCGATCCTGAACAGGCCGAAGCTACCCTAATCCGACTTAAATACAGTCGAGTAGAACAACAGGCCGTTGTCAGCATCCTTAGCAGCTGGCAGTTCCTCACCCAACAGCTAGCCGCTGGCCCCCTACCGGCCCGGCAGCAGTACCAGTTGTTTAAGCTCTCAGGCACCGCCTTTGTAGGGGTCGCCCTACTGGCCCTGGCCCATGGGTTGCCAGAAGCCATGATCATTGACCTGGTGACACGGCACCTCGACCCTGAGGATCCGGTGGCCCATCCCCAGGCACTGATCTCAGGGCGCGATCTGGTCCAGGGGATGGCCCTAAAACCCGGTCCCCAAATCGGAGATCTACTGGAAGCAGTGCAACTGGCCCAGGCCGAAGGGTTGATTACCAGCCGCGATCAAGCCCTAGCCTGGGTTAAGCAGCAAGGGTTGCCCTGAGCCGAAATCCATGGGGCCGATGACAACTTGGAGCGAGAACCGAGTAGTCAGTCAAAAAAATAATCACGAAAGCTGCGACCTAGGGTTCACGGTTTACGGTAGATGATTTAGGGCGAGCCATAGACCTTGCACCGTATACCGCAGACCTGCTAACCCGTCACTTCTGGCTTGACAGAACACTAGAATACTGGTGCTGATTTTGAAGTAAATCTGAAAGCCCGACGGGGGGACTGGCGGCCATGTGTTAGAGTGAATCTTTGGTCATGTGATGCAGTCGGTAACTGGTTTTTGATTCGGGCAGATAGTCCAGGCTTTGCTCATCATGGCAGCTACTGCCTGAGGTTCCATTCTGGCGGGATGGATGTAGGTAGCGGTTGCTTTGGCCTGGTTCAGGGGATTTCCCTTACCAAACGTGCCATACCCTCTGTACTGTTCACATCTGCCCTGCTGTTTGAGGTCATTTATGTCAAAACGTCGAAACCCTAAGAAAGAGAAAGCTTTGCGCAACCAGGCCTATGCCCGTAAGTTTCGCAAGAAGCGTTCTGGTAATCAGCGATTCTTTAAGCGCAATAATCGCAGTAGCAGTGACGAAGACAACAACGAAAGCAACACTGATAGCAACAAGGAAAGCAGTGACTATTCTGCTTCCGAGTCTTAGACCTGAGGGTTAGGCCCGAAGGTTAGAACTAAGGGCTAGAACCCAGGTTTTACATCCGAGTTGTAGAATCGTTGGGCTTATAGCCTGTTTAGGGGTGCATCAGCCCCCACCAAGTAACACCAGAATCCAGGGGGAAGCAGGGCTTGCCTCTGGATTCTGTGGTAGTTAGGCTCTGACTTAGCTACGGCCTCAACCGGAGCCTAACGGCTTAGGGCAACACCTGCATAATCTGCTCAGCGGCATCATGGCCAGAGGCGATCGCGGCTTCTACCGTCTTGCCCCGGCACCAGTCCCCACAACCGATCAGGGTGGGCAGGTCAGGGGTACTCAGAACCTTGCCCCCCAGGGGCTGCCGCACCAGGCCATACCGCCAGCGGTGCACCTGCATCCAGGTGGGCGTAGTTAAGCCTGGACCCATCTGGGGCGCTACAGAAGCTAGCAGTTGCTGACCAACATTGTCGAGGTTGGCGGCATCTAAATGAGCTTGGGCAAACCCAGGGGTGCTGTGCATCACCACCACAGGATCCCCGGGGAGGACCCGTTTACCGCTATCCAGGCCGGCCCAGGCTAGGGTGGGGTGATCCTGGCCATAGACCATCCACCCGGCTGGTGGGGCCGTCTGTAAAGGGAATGCCAGGTCTAGGGACGGCGGATAGCCAGCCATCATAGTCATCACCGGGTCAAATAGGACATTGGCCATGGGGGCCATAAACCCTTGCAAGGCTGAGTTTTGGGCGGCAGCCTTTTGGACAAGCGGCACAATTTGTGGAGCCGGAATTGCCAGAATGACGGCCCTGGCTGTAAGCGAGGGCTGGTGCTCGGCTGGTGTGAGACCGGCTGGTGTGAGGCCATCAATGGTCCAGGCCGATCCCTGCGGTGTAATTTGAGTCGCCTGCCATCGCTGCCAAATGGTCAGGTTTTGGGCCAGGACTTTGGCCACGGTTGTCATCCCCTGGGGGGCCACCCAACAGGGCTGGAAATCGGCACAGGGGGCTAGGGTCGACCCTTGCAAATGGAACACTAAGGGCTGCCAGGACTGAAGCACCCCCGCCTGGATCAACGCTGGCACTGGGCTGAGTTCGGGATTGGCGGTGTCGTCTAAAAATCGACAGCCATGATCCACCCGTTGATCGAGCACTCGCCGGGTGGCCAGTCGTCCCCCCAAGCCCCTAGATTTATCCACCACCAAGACGGCACACCCCAACCGAGCCAAGCGCTGGGCGGCAATAATGCCGCTGAGTCCCGCCCCCACAACAACCACGTCCCAGATAGTGCTAGCTGCCATGTCACCTCGTCCTTAACCCTAAAACGTTGCAGAATCCTGGCGGGGTAGCCGCCTATTGGGGGGAATTGTGTAAAAATAGTAAAAATTAAAAGACACGTTTAACTGTAGCGGCAGTCGTTATTAGGACAGTACCACCAGTGGATGAGCTGCGTTCTGCCCTGGAGCTGGCCACCGAGGAAGAACTCCAGGCCCTTACTGAAATTTTATTCCGTCCCAGGTTTAATCCGCTGGATTACTTGCAAACCCCTGAGCCCTTGGCGGTGCAAGGGGAGAGTCGGCAGCAATGGTTAGACCGGCTGGAGCAACGGTTTCGCTTTTTAGCCGCCGATGGATTGACCGTATTGCATGGCCAAAGTCAGCAGGTGACCTACCGTCAGGCGTTGATGCAGGTGTGCCGCCATCTTAAGTTGGCCTACGTCCCCACCTGGACTACCGCTGACCTGGAGGCCGAGGTGTTTCTGCACCTGGTGAATGGGGCCTGGCCCAAGTTGCCCGAGCCCGAGCGCGATCGCTGGCAGCAGCAGCTCTGTCAGTCCTTGGCCCAGTCGCCCCAGTTTCAGGCCCTACCCCAGTCGGTGCAGGCCAACCCTATGGGGCTGTTGATCAAGGGCAGCAGCGCCCTGGCCGTGAGCTCGCTGTTGCGCCCCTGGTTGTTGCATCACCTGGCCCGCCAAATGGCGCTCCAGGCCGCCCGGTACACCGTGGCCCGTCAGACCTTAGCCAAAGGGGGTGGGGCGGCGATCGCCCAAATTCATCAGCGTATTGCCCTATCGATGGCCTCGCGGGGGATGGCGGTGAATGCCGCCCGTTATGGAGCCACCCGATCGCTTCTGTCATTCTTAGGGCCAGCCCTGTGGACCTGGTTTTTGGCTGACCTGGGTTGGCGAGCGATCGCCACCAACTATGGACGGGTGATTCCGGTGGTGTTTGCCCTAGCCCAAATTCGACTGACGCGATCGCCCGACTATGGCCACTTTGACACGGTTAATTGGGTACCATGCTAGGGTTGATGCTGGTCGAATTGCTATCCGTTGCCCATTACCCCAACCCTGGGATCTATGCCTGAATCACGCCCCAAAACTGCAACCCACTATGACCTTTTGGGAGTCAAGCCCACGGCTAGCCCGCAGCAGATTCGCCGCGCCTTTCGCGATCGCAGTAAACTGTATCACCCCGACACCACTGAACTACCCCCAGCCGAGGCCACCGAAAGATTTCAGCAGTTGAACGAGGCCTATGCCATTCTCAGCAGCCCCGATCGCCGCTGGACCTACGATAAACAGGTGGGCTATTCGCGGATTTCGGTGATGCAGCCCCTAGAATCCCTGGCCAAGCCCCCCTCGAGCCCCCGGCGTCAAGAATCCGCAAATCTCTACCTAGACCCCACTGATCGGCCCCTCTCTGCCGGGGAGATTTTTGCCCTATTTATTTTGGGGATCACCTTTGTGGCTTGCCTAGTGCTGGTGATTACAGTAGGGCTAACCCGGGGCGATTACGCCCTGAATGCCAACGCCATTCCCACAGCCACTGCGGCAGAATTGGCGTCTCCCTCAGCCGCTGCCAAGGGAGACACGCCTCAGGAGACTCCGCCTCTCACCGAGGCTGCCTCGCCACCTGCCAGGCCAAAGCCCAGCCAGGGGTCGTCCCAGGTGCCGACTCCCCAGTCTCCCACTTGGCTTTAGGGGGTTCCGACTAACGATCTATCCCCGATTTTCGCGAACCCATACCGAGGGACTAAGTTCAGGAACCCACGAGGCCAGCCTCTTCACCCCATTGGTTGACTGTAAACAGTCTATTCTGCGTACTCATTTTCTCCGTACTAATTTACTTTGTAGTGATTTATGTCTCTTCCAGCTGCAACCATCCCCCTGTACAGTCATCCTTTACCTGACGTCGAAGCTTGGCTGCGCCAGCAGGGTTGTCAACAAGACACCGATGCCCTGCACCGCTGGCATGTGATTCGTCCCCTCTGGGAAGCAGATGTGATTTTGGACATTGACTCAGTCGTGGTGCGCTACATCAACGCTGGGGCCGACGGCAAAGATGTGCAGCGGGTGTTTAAGTATTCCCTCAGTCGGCAAGACCTGGAAGAAGCGATTTTCTCCGGCCCTTAGAAAGGTGAAGGCAGCTTCCTAAGCATCCCTATGGGGTAAGCACAATGTGAAACAAACCCATTCCCTTCAAGCTCCTGCCCCTGTTACCGCCGTAACCCACGGGAAAGGTTAGCAGCGGGTTTCCAGGTATTGGCCGATCATAATTTCTTCCCCAGCCCGAGAAATGATAGTTTGCCGAGTTCGGTAGCGTTGGCCAATTAGCTTGATCTCTTCCTCAAAGCAAGAGTTGTTGTACTGGGTTTTGAGCACCATGGTGCGATTGTCGCGAAATAGATATTCGGCCGTAACTGGCTTAGTCGTGGCAAAGCCGCGATCGCGATACAGGGTAGTCCCCCGCACCCCAAAAACGGTGCTACCCACCACTGGCTTTTTGCCTGTACCCACATAGTCGCTTTCCCAAGCCACCGTAGTGCCACAGATCAACGGTTTGTTGGCATCTAACCCATGCATCTCCGCCAATTGCAAGAGGCGAGGATCCCCAGCGGTCAAAAAATCAATCTTGATCTGGCTAACGACAGCCTGGGTTTCGCCACTCTTCAGGGTGTAGTACCGTCGTTCCGAGCGCCATTCCCCAACCGTATCCTGAAAGAAGGCTTGGACCAAAGGTTCGGATAAAATGCGGGCAGTATCAACGGAAAAAGGCATAGATTTGATAAGACCCAAACATGGGTATAAGGGGACCGCAGTCAACCACTCAACAGGAGTTGTTAACTTTCTTAATACAATCATAGTGGCCAACCCTCAACTCGACAATTCCCCAAAGGGGGCATTTTGTTCAGGCTGGCGAGCCAGGGTTAACTTGCGAGCTATCTTACGGGTTTTCTGATGGGATTTTGTAAGCATTAATACTTAAGCTTGTTTGATTCCCCCGACGATCCTCTGGGCTTTCCGGCACCAGTGCGGTCAGTGGTGTATGGCTGGCGGTTTAGCTAAGCATGTCTCTCCCTGGTCAGTCTCCTAAATATTGGGGTGGCCAAATCCTGGTACGGTAAACAAAATAGAGTCTGTGTTGGGATGTGGGCTATGGATCTTGCCGATATCAACTATTTCTTTGATTGCTGCATTGGCCACTGGTCGATTGAGCGCACCTACCACTACCTGACCCATCAGGAGGTGGAGCGATCCCATACCGACTTTCAGGTTAAGGGGATTACCCCTGAGATCAAACGCCAGGTGCTAGCCGACAATGACTATGGCGCTGTGGATAACTTAGACCAGTTGCCTGGGTTTCAGCTGGCGTTTCAAACCGTGTCTGACAAGGGAGAGCAAGTTTCTCAGGAACTGCGGGCCTTGTTTGTACCCCAGCAGCAGGAAGGGACGATCATGACCGGTGACTATCTGCGCGATCGCGCCTACGAAGAAGCCCGCCCGATTGTGTCGACCTTTCGCTACGACCAAAGCAATCGCGAACTGCTGATGACCACCCCCTACACCAAAGTGGTTTCGGTGGACTCGATTTTGCTGATCAACCCCAAGATGCGGATTCGGCGCATTTTCAACTACAGACGCCCCGAGGGCGATGGCCCCCTCGATGACCTAACGCTGGTGGGGTTTGGCGTCGAGCAGAAAGTAGAATAGAGGTAGCCACTCCTTTACGCTCAGCCCTAACCCGTCAGGAGCTGCTTTGATGATGGCGGCCATCCCTAGTCTGAGACAAAATCCGGCTCGGAAAGCTATTTACTGGCTCATGGTTATCACCTTGGTCTTAGCCATAGTTTCAGTAATGGGCTGTAGTCCGGCGACGGTAGATCATCCACCCATTCGGATTTTAGGCGTGACCTATCTGGGAGATTTACCCACCCTGGTAGCGAAAGAGCAGGGTATCTTTGCTCGCCACGGTCTAACTACAGAGGTAACCTTCGAACTATCTGGCAAGGATAACCTGGAGATCTTGCACAACGGCGGTACAGAGTTTGCGCTGATGGCCCCATCGCCGTTTGTGTTAGATCATTTACTGGCCTTTGCCCGCAAGCAACCCCTCGCCCCATCCTTGGTGGATATCAATGCCCTGATGGGTCATATGTGCCAGTTGCTGCAGCGCACCCTGGGGGAACAGATTCGAGTTGAGCTCCACTGTGCAGAAGCCCTGTGGCCCGTCCTGGTCGACCCAGCCCAGCTAGAAAGTGCCCTACTCAACCTGGCGCTTAATGCCCGCGATGCCATGACCTCAGGGGGAAGGCTAATTGTTGAGATGACAAATACCGAACTAGATCAGGACTATGCCCAAGCCCAGGGGAATGTTACTCCAGGGCCATATGTGCAGATAACCGTCTCAGACAATGGCTGTGGTATACCACCAGAACACATGGAACACCTGTTTGAACCCTTTTTTACCACCAAAGAAACAGGCAAGGGCACAGGTCTAGGACTACCCATGGTTTATGGCTTTGTGAAGCAATCGAATGGGCACATCATGATTTATTCCGAGCCCCAGCAGGGCACCACGGTGAAAATGTATTTTCCCCGAGTCGCCACCATGGACAACCCAGAGCTTAGCCCCCAAAGCCAGACCCCAACCACCCAGACAACCCAGGGCAGCACCATTTTAGTCGTGGAAGATGATGCCATGGTGCGTCGCTACGTTGAGAGCCAACTGCTGTCTCTGGGCTATCAGGTGGTAAGTGCCTGTAATGGTCCCCAGGGGCTAGACATTCTGCAGCATCGCCCAGACATTGATCTGCTCTTCACCGATATGGTGATGCCTGGGGGCATGACTGGTTGTGATCTGGTCGATAGGGCGCGGGCGATTCGTCCTGACCTGCGCGTACTGTATACCTCTGGCTATACCGAAACAGCTGTTTTCCACCATGGACGACTCGACCCGGGCGGACAGTTGCTGAGTAAGCCCTACTGCCGTGAGAAGCTTGCCGCCAAGCTACAAGCGGCGCTTTCTAACCTGCCAACAGATGAGCCATAGCAGTGTTCTAGCGGGGACAGTGTTATTCCAAACCCAGGTGGAGAATGTCAGCAAATCCAATTGGCGATTCTGGGCTAGCTATGAAATAATAGAAGGCTGTGTCTTATTCTATTTTGCTCGCACTATCCTAGGTGAACTGTCATGGCTAAAGGCGTCCGCCTCGTCATTACCCTTGAGTGCACAGAGTGCCGGACCAACCCGGACAAGCGCTCCAATGGTGTATCCCGTTACACCACCCAGAAAAATCGTCGCAACACGACGAACCGGATTGAACTGAAAAAGTTCTGTACCCATTGCAACAAGCACACCGTCCACAAAGAAATTAAGTAATCCATAAAACCCATGGCCTATTTTCGTCGTCGAGTATCACCAATCAAGCCCGAAGATGCCATCGACTACAAAGATGTCGATCTACTTCGCAAGTTTGTCACCGAGCGGGGTAAAATCTTGCCTCGCCGCATTACTGGCTTGACCGCTCAGCAGCAGCGGGATCTCACTGTCGCCATCAAACGGGCTCGAATTCTTGCCCTGCTACCCTACGTCAATGGGGAAGGCTAGGCTAGGCTAGAGATGGTGAGTGTTAAGGTATTGGCTTGGTTGAAAAAGGCGCTTTAGTTGAATTTAAGCATCAAGGACAACCCCGGCTAGGGGTTGTTGACCGCCCAGAAGGTAAGAAAAACTGGGTTGTTGTTGATCAGCGTGGCCAGGCCCATACTCTGCACCCCCGAGATTTTACCTATGAAGCCAGTGGAGAAGGGTTTAAACCTACGGATATTCCTCAGTTTCTGCGTGAGGCTGAGGAATATATTGATCCATCCAGTTTAGAAATTGCCTGGGAGTTTTTAAGCGAAGCTGGGGAGTCTGCTGATCCAGCTTCGTTGGCGTTGTTACTGTTTTCTGACCAGAGTCCGCCGCTTTGCTATGCAGCCCACCGGCTGCTGGCTGATGACAAAATTTTCTTTAAGCAAAAGGGAACCCGTTACGAACCTCGCCCGGCGGCCCAAGTGGAAGACTTGCAACGGCAGATCGAGCGGGAAGCCCAGCGCCAGCAGGAGTGGATCTCGTTTATGACGAAGGCCCGTCAAGCTCTGGCGGGGGAAGCGATAGTATGGGAGAAAAGCGATCGCCCTCGACTTGAGGTTCTAGAGCGCCTTGCCCTGTTCGGGGACGAGTCTAGCCAGCGAACCCAGGCTATCGAAATTTTAGACGCTTTGGGGGTTTCCCCTACCGCAGCAGGGGCCTTTGACGCCCTTGTCGCCCTTGGATTATGGAGCGCTCACGAAAATTTGGCCCTGCGTCGTAGTCAAATTCCCAGCCACTTCTCAGAAAACCTGCTTACCATGGCCCAGCAGCGGCTTCAGTCTCCCCCCCCGGATCCTGATCAACAGCGGTTAGACCTGACGCATCTTAAGGTCTACACCGTTGACGATGCCAGCACCCAGGAAATTGACGATGGCCTCAGCGTTGAAACTCTTGAGGGGGGTGCCCAGCGGGTATGGATTCACATTGCTGATCCTACCCGCTGGCTAGTGCCAGGGGACGACCTTGACCTGGAGGCCCGGCGTCGGTGTACCACGGTGTACTTGCCAACGGGGATCATTCCCATGTTTCCGGTGGAGTTGGCTACCCAGGCTATGAGTCTGCTTCAAGGTCAAACCTGCTGTGCCTTAAGTTTTGGGGTGACTTTGACGGATGCAGGTGATATTCAGGACTACACCATTCATCCCAGTGTGATTAAGCCCACCTACCGGCTCACCTACGAAGATGTAGACGAAATTTTAGAGCTCGGGCTGAAGGCAGAGCCCGAGTTGCAGGGGTTAGCCCATTGGGCCCAGGTGCGCAGCCGCTGGCGCGTCACCCAGGGGGCCATTTCCATTAATATGCCTGAGTCCAGCATTAAGGTGTCAGAGGCTGAGGATCAAATTGCGATCGAGGTGTTAGACGACTCACCAGCCCGGCAATTGGTGGCTGAGATGATGATTTTAGCTGGGGAAGTGGCAGCCCGCTACGGGGAAACCCATGCCTTGGCGATTCCCTTTCGCAGTCAGCCCCAGCCAGAGTTGCCCTCTGACCAGGAATTGATTCAGCTGCCCAATGGTTGGGTGCGGGACTCGGCCATTCGCCGCTGCATGACCCGCAGTGAGGTGGGCATTACTCCCAGTCGTCACGCCACCCTCGGCCTCGATCGCTACAGTCAGGTGACGTCTCCGATTCGACGTTACACCGACCTGTTGGTCCATTTTCAGCTCAAAGCCCATCTGCGGGGTGAGCCCCTGCCCTTTTCCTCCAGCGAGGTGACGGAACTGGCTCAGGGAGCCAGCACCGCCTCCTACGAGGCTACCCTGGTGGAACGTCAAACCAAGCGCTATTGGGCCTTAGAGTACCTGCGCCGCCATCAAGATCAAGTTTGGGATGTGATGTTGCTACGATGGCTGCGGCAGGATGACGGGTTGGGGCTGATTATGGTAGAAGACCTGGGATTAGAGCTGGCCATGCGGTTTAACCGCGACATTGCCTTAGGCGAGCAGTTTCAGGTGGTGGTAAGCCATGCTAACCCCCGGCAGGATATTATCCGGTTTGAGGAAGTGGTGTCAGAGGAGCAGGAGAGTTCTGCGGCGATTGCCGCTAGTTAATATTTTGGCTGTCTAGTCGTCTGTAGCCAAGACATTCAGGGTCTCTGAGGTAAGCAGGGGTTTTAGCTGGGTTTGAACCCCCTCGGGTTGGTTGCCCCAAAGCATTTTGCAAAACCCGTTCTTACCTTGCTGGGCCGCCCGGTTAAACACGCTGGCAAGTTTTTCGTAGTTGGTGATGTCGTCCATGGCAAAACCTAGTTACGTTGTTGCCAGCATACCTGCCAGAGAACTCATCCAGAAACTTTGTTGTTCAACCCATGGCCTAAAGTAACACTCTGGACCGTTTTGAGTGACTAACGTTAGAACTATAGGTTTAGGCCACTTACCCAATCACTGGGCCAACCAGAAATTAATAGTTTAAGCACTTGTCCAGAAAAGTGTCTGGACTATTGCTCAAGGGGATAGAACATTTTCGGATGGGTTCTCAGAGGCTCTGGTTTATAACTGAGATTCTATGCTTATAGGAGTGGGGGCTTATAGGAGTGGGGTGTTTCGCTAACTTGACATTAATTGCTTAATTGCTGACGCCAGTGCCCAGATTTCCCTTTTCAAGAAGACGCCTTAGTCATTGGCTGCGCTCCTTACCGCTCAGGACGGTGCTAGTGGCTGCTTTTGTGGTGCAAATGGCAGGGGCCTGTGGCGTCTTGCTGCTGTTGACGGTTTACCTGGGTAATTGGCAGTTTTTGATTCTCAGTGGGGTGGCGATCGCAGCTTCTGTGGTGATTGGCCTAGCTGTGGTAGAACGCATCATGCAGCCCATTGAGCAGCTTAAGGTGGCCGCCCAAGCCATGGCCCAGGGGCATTGGCACCCCTCTCTACCGATTGACCGCAGTGATGAGATCGGCGAGCTGGCCTCAGCCTTTAACGAGATGGCCACCCAACTGCGAGCCACCTTTGCCGACATGGACCAGCTTAACCAGGCCCTGGAGCAGAGTGAGCGGCGCTGGCGGCAGTTTTTGGACGTGATTCCCCTAGGCATTGTGGTGTACGATCGCCATGGTCAGATGGTGTTTGCCAGCGATGAAGCCCGTCGCCTATTGGGGTTGGACGATATGCCATCGATCCCCGGCATGGGGCTAGAGGATACCTTTTTGGCCTATCGAGCTGACACCGGTGAACCCTACCCAACGGCTGAATTGCCGATTGCCCAATCCCTACGGGGAGAACCAGGGTGGACTGATAACCTGGCCCTGTGTCTGCATGAAGCGGAAGCGGATCGGATGATCCCGATTGAAATGGCCACCACCCCGATCTTTGATTCCAGAGATCAGGTCGAATATGCGATCGCTGCCTTTCAAGACATCTCGACCCGCCGTCGCGCTCAGGCGGTATTGGCGGAATATAACCAAACCCTGGAAAACCAGGTGGCTGAACGAACGGCAGCCCTGCGCCAAGCCGAAGCCACCCAGCGGATCATCCTCCAGGCGATTCCAGACTTGTTGATGCGGGTATCCGCTGACGGCATTTGCCTGGATGTAATGAACCAAGGCTCGGTGGAGTTCATTACCCACCCCCAGCGCCAACTCGGTCAGCCGATGGCCACCGTCCTGCCCCCAGCCATGGTGGCCGAGCGGATGCACTATATTCGTCGAGCTCTGGCCACTGGCCAACCCCAAATCTATGAATACCAGTGCCATACTCCTCGGGGTCAGCGCTACGAAGAGGCCCGCATTGTGGTCAGTGGCCCCCAAGAAGTCTTGCTGATGGTGCGCGACATCACCGAACGCAAATGGGCTGAACTGGCTTTGCGGGATAGCCAAATGCTCTACCGTTCATTGACAGAGGTCCTGCCCCAGGCCCTGTATCGCATCGATCGCCAGGGGCGGCTGACCTTTGCTAACCCAGCTTTTCTAAAGGCGTTTAGTCTGTCGCTATCTAACTGTCTGGGCAAAACCGCCCTTGATTTATTTCCCGCCGACTTAGCCCCCAGCTATGGGGCCGATGACGAGCGGGTGATGTCCACTGGTCAGCCGCTGACCCAGGTGGATACGTTTATATCCCCCCAGGGGGGCGGTACCCACCATATGCAGGTGTCAAAATTTCCCCTCCACAACGCTGAAGGCGACATTGTGGGAATGCAAGGAGTCTTTTGGGACATTACGGATCTAAAGCACACAGAAGCGGCTTTGGCCGCCCAAAAACAGTTTTTGCAAAATGTGATTGACAGCATTCCCAGTGTGGTGGTGGTCAAAGATCAGCATGATCGGATTCAGGTGGCCAATAAGGCTAGCTCGGTCCTATATGGCAAGCCCCCCACCGAAATGTTGGGCCGACGGGACACCGTGTTCAACGGTCCTATTTCTAGGGTGGAGCGAGAGCGTCTGGAGCAAATTAATCAGCAAGTGATTGCCACCCGTCAGCCCTACCAGGCGGAACAGGACATGGTTGATGCCAACGGCGATCGCCGCTGGTACCAGGTGGTGGTTAACCCTTTCCAGGATGCCGACGGTCAGATTAACGGTGTCGTCAGCAACTACATCGACATTACCGATCGCAAGCAGATCGAGTTTGCCCTACAGGCCGCTAATCAAAAGTTAGAACGGCTGGCTACCCTTGACGGGCTGACCCAAATTGCTAACCGTCGTCAGTTTGACGCATACCTGGCACAAGAGTGGCAGCGGCTCCTGCGGGAGCAGCAGCCCCTATCGCTGATTTTGTTTGATGTTGATTACTTCAAACCCTACAACGACCACTTTGGCCATCAACAAGGGGATGAAGCCTTAATTGCCCTGGCCCAAGCTGCCAGCCAGGCGGTCAAACGAGCCGCCGACCTGATTGCCCGCTATGGAGGCGAAGAGTTTGGGGTGGTGCTGCCCAACACCCGTCGCACTGGGGCTGAACAGGTTGCCCAAGCGATTCAGCAGCAGATTGCCACCCTGAAGCTGCCCCACCCCCTGTCGGATATCGATGATTACGTGACGGTCAGCATCGGCATTGCCAGCGTTGTTCCCAATGCCAGCCAATCCCCCGAAGACCTGATTGCCGCCGCTGATGCCGCCCTTTACCAAGCGAAACGCCGGGGCCGCAATCAATATTGGATGCGCTTGATTTAGGGGAGGGATGGGGCGGATACCCTCTGGTCGAATGCTGATGACGACAAAACCTGATTACGACAACACCCGCCGGGCGATCGCCCGCTGCACCGTCCATAACACCCCGGCCACCAGTGATCCTAGCCACAGCACACGCCCCGCCTGCATCTGACCATCCAGCAGACACCACCCCCCCAGCAGCCCCAGGCCCACGGTGCTACCGGCAACGGTGGTCAGCATGGCCCGCATGGCCTGGTGAGTATGCACGACCTGTGCCGCCAGATCGGTGGGTCCCTGGTCAGTCCTCAGAGTTTTAGCGGCAGATTGGAAGGCCTCGTAGCTAGCAGCATCCACCTGATAGTAGGTGCCTAGCTCTGGATCCCGCAGGGTGGGAACCGTGCGGAGACCAAGTTGCTTGGCTTGGGCGATCGCATCTCGAATCTGCCGTCGAGTGGCCACTGGCCCCAGGGCCTCAAACACAGACTGGCGGTAAACCCCAGTGGTCGCCATGGCCAGTACCCGTCCCGTTAGGTCAGTGACTGAAAGCGGAGTAGGGGCTGAGAAACTGCCATTGTTGGGCACCGTGCATCCTCCTGGCGTCAGAATAACCGCTGCTTACTAGGAAAAGTGTACTATCTGATGTTGCGAAACAGTGTCCCTGATCCATGTCCTTGGGAAACCCCGTGTTATTACAGTAGTAAGGGCCGATCAAGGTATGCGTAACGGCAGGTATCGGCCGCAACTAGAATAGGAGTTAACTATGGCTACCGCCGTGCCCCAGGGAACCTTGGGTGACCTGGCCCAAGGGGCGATCGCGAAGTACTTAAAGCAAACCAAAGCCTATGCCAAGCCGGTGTTAGCCGATACCGACCCCGAAAATTTGCACCAAATGCGGGTGGGCTTGCGGCGACTGCGCACCGCCTTGCAGGTATTTGGCCAAGCCATTGATCTACCGAAGCCTGGACGAGAACCCAAGGTGGCTGCCGTGGGCCGACAATTGGGTCAGCTGCGCGATTTAGATGTGATTTATGCAACCCTGCGTCATCGCTATGCTCCCGATTTACCCGATAGCGAGCAGTTTTGGCTGGCAGCTGTGCTCGACCATTGGTACAAGCAGCGCCAGCGGGCCCTAAAGCAGACGAAAAAGCTGATCAAAGGTAAGCGCTACCGGAAAATGACCCGATCCCTCAACCGCTGGCTGAGGGATCCCCAGTACCAGCCTTTGGCCCAGCAACTGGCCGCCGACACGATGCCCGATCTATTGCTACCCCTGGTCTGCCAGCTGTGGCTACACCCTGGTTGGCTGGTGGGTACCAAAATCAGCCGGGGTACGGTACAGCCTAAAATCCATCTGCCCCTAACCCTGACCGACCAGCTGATTTCCTCAGAAGGGTCAACTCTCCACAGTTTGCGTAAGCAGATAAAGCGAGTTCGGTACCAATTGCGGTTGGTGGCAGATCTGTATGGCGACACCCTCGATGCCGACATTCAGCGCCTCAGTGAGATGCAAGACACCCTCGGTGACCTGCAAGACAGCACGGTGTTAGAGGCGTTTATTCTCGTCGCTGTTCCTAAGGCAAAAGCCCAGATGCCAACGTTGTTTGCCTTGCTCGCCGACAGTCGCCATCAAGCCTGGCAGCAGTGGCAAACCCATCAGCAGTATTACCTCGACCCCGATCATCGTCAAACCCTGCGCCTCACCCTGCTCTACCCGGCCCAGGCCCAAACCACCCCTAGCCCTACCGAAACTCCCCATCCCAAGACCACTCCACCCAAGACCAGCAAACCCAAGGCCAGCAAACCCAAGGCCACCCGTCGTCCATCCCGCCGCCAAACGACAGAGTCTGCAAGTTAACAGCCACCCCCCGTTACCCATCCACCCCATCCCCCCATCCCCCCATCCCCCCATCCCCCCA
>NZ_SMDQ01000006.1 GCF_012911975.1 Nodosilinea sp. P-1105
CAACTCTATTTTCAGCGAGGTTTCTATGCTCTATCCCTGATGCAGCAAGCTCTCTAGGTACGTTGTCACCCGTTAAGATCGGCATCATACTGGGCAATTTCAGTGCGTCTGGCCGCATCATTGCCGCGTAGCTTTCCCAGGTCGTCGGGTGCGATCGCAGTACCGATAGGTTCAAGCCGATGAAAGATCTCAGGGGCAGCGACGACATAGCCATACCCCGCCAGCCGATCCGCCAGTAGCGTAATGGGCCTGCCTAGCTGGTAGATGTCGGAGTAGAAGAGGATGCCAGGGTACTGCCCTTCGGGTTCTGGGGATGCGACGTACACCCGCATCAGACTGTCATCAACTGTCAATCCAATATTCTGGTGCTTGACTTGCATGGGCTAACTCCTTAGGGGGGGCCACGCAGGCATTATATTACTGGGATTGGGCCTGGATGGCGGTGATCGCCACGGTATTGACAATGTCCTCCACGGTGCAGCCTCGACTGAGGTCGTTGACCGGCTTTTTCAGCCCTTGTAGTACGGGGCCAATGGCGATCGCCCCCGTTTCCCGCTGCACCGCCTTATAGGTATTGTTGCCCGTGTTCAAATCCGGAAAAATCAGCACTGTGGCCTGGCCCGCCACCACTGATCCCTGCATCTTCTGAGCCCCCACCTCTAAATCTACGGCAGCGTCATATTGGATCGGCCCTTCGATGGGCAGGTCAGGGCGGCGATCGCGGGCCAACTGCGTTGCTGCTCGCACCTTCTCCACCTCGGCCCCCTGGCCAGAATCCCCAGAAGAGTAAGACAACAGCGCCACCTTCGGTTCTAGGCCAAAGGTGCGGGCCGTATCGGCGGAGGCAATGGCAATTTCTGCCAGCTGTGCGGCGGTGGGGTTGGGGTTAATGGCACAGTCACCGTACACCAGCACCCGATGGTCAAGACACATAAAAAATACCGACGACACCACCGAAAACCCCGGTTTAGTTTTGACAAACTGTAGAGCGGGGCGGATGGTGTGCTGGGTGGTATGTACGGCCCCAGAGACCATGCCGTCGGCATCTCCTAAATACACCATCATGGTGCCGAAATAGGACATATCCATCATCACATCCAGAGCATTGTCTAGGGTGACCCCCTTGGACTGGCGCAGCTCAAAAAAGGTCTGGGCATAGGACTGGAGGCGATTGCTGTGGGCTGGGTCCACAATCGTCAGCCGGTCTAGATCCAGGGCAATGCTGTGTTTGTTCAACACCTGTTGGATGTCGGGGCGGTTGCCCAGCAGGGTGAGATCGACAATGTCTCGGTTGAGTAGGATGGTGGCAGCTCGCAGAATGCGGGGGTCATAGGCCTCGGGTAGCACAATCTGCTGACGTTTGGCCTTGGCCTGGTCTAACAGGTTGTGGATAAACAGTTTGGGGGTAATGCCCCGCACCCGCACGGTGCTAATCCGCTGCTCCAGAATGTCGAGGTCCACATGGGTGTCAAAGGCCTGGATGCACAGGTTAATTTTTTCGCTGTCATCGGCCCACAGAGCGCTGTGCACCTCATTCACCTGGGCGGCGGTAGTGAAGGTGTCAGTCTTGACCGACAGGATGGGCAAGGGATCGGGGATTCCCTCAATTAGCTTGGCGATCGCGGGATCCGGCTTTAAACCGGTCGATAGCAGCAGCCCTGCCAGGGGCGGGTAGCTACTGGACTGGTGGGCTTGCAACATACCGGCAATGATGTCGCCGCGATCGCCGGGGGTAATCACCAAACAGTTGGGCTGGATAAAGTGCAGGCTGTTTTGCAGTTGCATCGCCGCCACAATCCGGTTGGTGGCCAGATTTTTCAGGCGGCGATGACCATACAGCACCTCTGCCCCCAACTGGGTGGCGATGTCCCGCATCCGAGGACTGCCCAGGCGCGGCAGGTGGGGCATCACCGCCAGCAGCCAGTCATGATGGCCAAACTGCTGGTGTAGCTCGGCCTTGAGGTCGGCCACCTGGTCAGCGGCGGCCTGGTTAATGATGATGCCAACGATGTCGCAACTGTCGCTCCGGTAAGCTTCTACCGCCTGTTGCACCGGGCTGAGGGTATCTTCGATGGAGCGATCGCGGGCGTTGGCCAGGATTAAGATCGGGGCACCGAGGTTCTTGGCAATTTCCTGGTTAAAGTTAAACTCAAAGGCCGAGCTTTCCCCCAGATAATCCGAACCTTCGCACAGTAAAAAGTCGCCGCGCGCCTCTAGAATCTTGAACTTGCTGATAATAATATCAATGGCGTCGTCGAGGCGGTGCTGACTAATCAGGTCGTTAGCTTGGCGCGATCGCAACCCATAGGACTCTGCATAGGTCTGGTTTAGGTTAAAGTGGCGCAGCATCAAATCAATGTCTTCATCCCCTTGGGGGCCCAGGGGCAATATGTCCCCTTTGCTTGGGGGCTGGTGCTCGGGACTGCGCACCAGGGGCCGGAAAAAGTGTACTTTCGTCGTGCGGCGCAGTAGCAACTCAAGAATTCCTAAAGACACCAGAGCCTTGCCGCTGCCTGACTCGGTAGTGCTAATAAAGATGGAATGGGTCATGGCATCGCCTGTCGGTCTACACCCAGGTAACCCACCCATCTGCTGAGGATGGGCACCATACAGGACTTTAGTACACCTGGGTCCGATCGGTCTGTGTCCCTGGCAGCAACCACTAGAGCAGCGCCACCTAAGATAGCACCGACACCGTAGTTAAGCTTAGCCCGATGGCAATGACCACAGCGGCGCTAACCACTGACAGCCGTTGTACCAGGCCGTCGGCCACAGTGAGCCGATCGAGCCAGCGACTGGCATAAACAGCCATCAACCCCAATCCGGTTAGCACCGAGGCCAACCCCAGGCTAAAGCCACTGACCAGCACTAACCCGAAAGCAATGTGGTGTAGCGCAATGGCGCTGAGCAGCAGCACCAGGGCCGATGGACAAGGCACTAACCCCCCAGAAACGCCCAGGGCAATCAGGGCCGGTAAATCTCGTTGGGGCTGCGGCGAATGGTGATGGCCGTGGCTGTGCCCGTGCCCGTGGCTATGCCCGTGGCTGTGATCGTGGCCATGGCCCTGCCCCAGGCGACTATAGAGTAGCCTGGCCCCCACCCCACACACCGCTAACCCACTGATCAACTCCAACACTGGATACAGCTGATCGAGATCCACATACTGAGCCGCAAACAGGGCCACAAGCCCCAATACGAAAACCCCCAGGGTATGGGTGACGGTGGTGGTGATGCCCAATAGCAGGGCTTGCTGGGGGGTACCCTTCGCCCCCACCAGATAGGCCCCCACCAGGGTTTTGCCATGGCCAGGGGAGAGTGCATGGAAGGCGCCCAACCCAAAGGCGATCGCCACCCCAGCCAGAACCGCCCCCAGATTGAGCGGAGTGTTTAACAGCTCTAATAACTGCGGTGCCGGTTCCAAATGGGCCAGTACTTGGGTCGTTGCCATGGCCTTTAGTCCTCCTTCCTGTACTAGCCCCAATGCTGGATGGTAATGGCATGGGAGCTGACATTGGTGTCCATAATGTATCCAATTTTGGCGGCAGTGTACCCCTGGTGGCACAAACGTTCAAGACAGGCCTCGGCGGTAGCCGCTGGCACCGCCGCCAGTAACCCCCCTGCCGTTTGCGGATCAAACAGCAGGGGATAGTCGGGATGCTGAGCATGGCGGGCCGCATCCGCTAAGGCTCTGGCGGCCGCCAAGTTTTGGGCATATAAGGAACTGACGAATTCCTGGGCTAAGGTTTCCCTGGCCCCCGGCAAAATGGGCAGGGTATCCAATTCCAGAGCCACGGCCACCCCAGCGGCTTGCGCCATTTCCAGCAGGTGGCCCAACAGCCCAAAGCCAGTGATATCAGTACAGGCGGTGGCCTGGTAAGTCCGAAAGGTGTCCGCTGCCCCCTGGTTGGGCGTCAGCATGGCTGCGATCGCCGCCTCTATCCACCGTCCCTTGGCCCGGTACTGCATGTCAGCAGCAAACAGGGTACCGGTACCCAAAGGTTGGGTGAGAATCAGCACATCTCCCGGTTGCATGCCCCCTTTGCGCCAGAGCCTGGCCGGATCGGCCAGCCCATTACAGGCAAACCCTAGGGCTAACTGAGGGCCGACAATGGTGTGCCCTCCGGCCAACGTCGCCCCCGTGGCCAGCAGCCCTGTTTGTATCCCTGCCAGTAGGGGATACAGGGTGTCAGCTTGTTTGGTGGCCGTGGCATAGGGAATTTGGACAATGGCCAACACCGTTTGTGGCTTGGCCCCCATGGCATAGAGATCCCCCAGGCAGTGCTTCAGGCAGATCTGGGCAAACACAAATTGGTCATTGATCAGGGCCGGGAAAAAGTCCACCGTGTGCACCATGGCCACCCCTGGCGGTACCGTCACCACCGCCGCATCATCGGCAGGATCCAGCCCAATCAGCAAATTGTTATCAGGGGTTTGTCGTTCAGGAAAGTCCTGCTTGACCTGCTGCAGGGCTGCGGTCAGGGCATCGCTGCCGACCTTGGAGCCGCAACCAGCACAGGGGGGAGTGGGGGAGTGGGGGAGGGGGCTTGTAGTGAGCGAAGTCGAACTAGGAGTGGGGGCGGAGGACATGGGGCCTGCTGGCGGCAAATCGCGAAATTTGTCCATAAAAGACTGATCGATCCGGTCTTTCCACCAGCGGGCAAGGCGGGTTTCGACGGCGAAAGGGCCCCGGCAGGCGATGGTTTTGCCGTAGCCCACATCGATCAAGGTTAAGAACTCCCGTTGGGGGTAAAAGGGCTTTAGGGGTTCCCCGCGCAAATGGCGTAGCAGGTTGCGGCAGAGGGGCTTGGCCTGGCGCACGGCAAACACCCCGGCTTTGGGGCGAGGATGGTTGACCATGGTGGCCACATCCCCAGCCGCAAACACATTGGGGTGGGATAGGGTTTGCAGGGTATCCCCCACTTGAATGAAACCCTGGTCATCCAGGGAGAGGCCAGATCCCTGGAGCCATTCAGGGGCAGTGGCGCTGGTTACCCAAAACACGCGATCGCCCCTGACGCTGAGTCCCGATTCCCCCCGTATCACTCGCTGCCCCGTTTCAGGGTCTTGGGTAATGGCCGTCACCGCTTCATTCAGATGCAGTTGAATGCCCCGTTCTGCCATAATCTGCCCCAGGCGGCGGCGGGTCCAGCGGTTGCGCCCGGGGGCCAGGGCGGCGCCGCGATGAAACAGGTGAATCGTCAGATTCTCAGCTGCCACCCCCAGTTGCTGGAGCAGCCGATGCAGCCGTTCCTCCATCGCCAGGGTAAGCTCTACGCCGCCCACACCACCGCCGACCACTGCCAAAGTGATGGGAGTGGTCGGCGACTGCCGTACCTGGTCCAGCACCTGTTGCCAGTGACGCAATAGGTGCGGCACTGGCTTGGCCGCAATCGCATACTCCGCCGCCCCTGGTACCGCCACAGTCTTGGGTGTACTGCCCGTATCGATAGACAGCAGATCAAAGCTTACCGGTGGATGGTGACCGCACAGCACCCGCTGATTGGCCATATCTAGCCCCACTGCCCGATCGATCAGCAAACGACAGCGGGCGAACTGGGTCAGGGGGCGCAAATCAATATGGGATTCATCGAAACCGTAGCGCCCCGACACATGACAGGGCAGCATACCTGAGTAAGGGGTATCCACCAGGTCGGTAATCAGGGTCAGTCGCACCCCTGGCAGAGGTACCATGGCTAACTGACGCAGCACCAGGGCATGGGTATGACCGCCCCCCACCAGCACCACATCGGTTGAAATGGGAACTTCAGCCTGCATCATTGGTACGATTTATCTGATTAATCCTAACGGAGACACCCTATGACAACCGAAACGTCTAGTCACCAACTGACGATTATCTTCAATGATGGTACGGTGCAAACCTATGCCCTGATGGCAACCCAGGGAGATGGCACCCAAATGGTCAGCCGACTTAAGAGCATCATGGACTCCACCCTTTTGACCCTAGAGGTGGAGAATCGACTGATGATGTTCCCCATCGCCAATATTCGATCGCTTGAATTGACCCCCTCTCTTCCCAAGCTGCCTGACACCGTGATCAGACATGTGCAGCTTGTGCCCTGATTGGGCGGCAGGTCGAAACCTTTACTTTAGGCTAACCATTCTTTCACCCGGGCCAGGCTTTTCCAGTCAGGCTTACGGGTCAGGCCATCGTCGATGTTTTGCATTACTTCGGTGCGCAGGTCTTCGGCTACCCCCATCACCTGGCTGGCCACTTCCACATGCTGACGCACCCCTGGTTTACCAGCATCTAGCATGGCTACGGCCAAATTGACCCGCCCCTGGGGGTCTTGGGGGTTCAGCTTCACGGCTTTCTGGGCCGCTTTGACGGCCGGGGCAGGTTTGTCACTTAGCAGATAGAGCCACGCTAAACAGGCCCAGGCGGCACTGCTTTTGGGGGCGCGATCGCAAATGTCCTTAAACACAGGGATCAGCTCTGCCGGCTCTTCCCCGGCCTTATAGCGTTCTATGCCTTGATCAAAAAGTGCTTCAACCGTCTGAGTCATGACAGGTAGGTCTTACAATCAACCCTACAACAATAGGCCAAAAGCAACGCAGCAGACCAGGTGATGGGCTCACTCCAATCTGCTGCTCGAAAAGCGCTTTACAGTAAGCTGGCCCAAAGGACCAACTGGCTATGGTCAGAAACCCGATTACGCAGACAGTCGCCCAACCGCATAACCAGCTTTCTGACCTAGAAACCGGGTTGCGAAGCCAGCAGCCTAAACGCTGACCTCGCTCAGTTCCCGGGTGATGTAATCAAAGGGTGCATCTACCACAGCTGGGTCAGTCCCAGCCTCTTGGACCTTGGCTTTGACGATGGCCTTCATAATTTGTACCCCAGCTACGGTGGGGGCAATGGGCACTCCCAAAGAATTGTAAGTTTCCCGTAACCCCGTCAACACCCGTTCGTCCAACACGTCAGAATTACCTGCAACCAAAGCATAGCTGCTATAGCGCAGGTAATAGTCCATGTCTCGCAAGCAGGCGGCATAGCGACGGGTGGTGTAGGCATTGCCCCCGGGCCGAATTAGCTCGGGCACTTGCTCAAACAACTTAGATCCGGCTTCTTTGACGATGCCCGAGGCGTTAGCGCTAATCACCGTCGCCGCCTTAATGCGGTCCACACCGCTATCAAAGTAGGACTTAATAGAATCAAGGGCGCTCTGATCCAGGTAACGTCCAGTGTTGTCGTAGGTCCTGATCAGCGTTGTCACAGCATCCCGCATGAATGGTATCTCCCAACTCTCAATTGGCCAACAGCAAATGGGTGATTCAGTCTGGCCCTTTCCCCGGCATTCCGGCAAACTCAGGGCACAGACCAGCCTGATTCTCGTGAAAGTTTACCATGCAGGTTGATCCCTATGCCCCCTAGCAGCGGCTTCCCCCCAATCTTTATGAGTGAATCTTTACAAAAGATCATGGTCTGACATGTTCAGATACCATCTCGCTGTCATTACTGGGGAATCGTCATCTTCCCGGCGTTTTGTCGTCAAACCCTGACAAAAAGTAGTAACTGATACAAAACAAGCGAACCCCTGTTCCTAGGATTAATCAGATGAGCCGGTGCCTGTGAAACGGTCTTCAACGTTTGAACGCTATAGAGGTTTAAGGAGTAGTTCATGGCAACCCCAGCAGACATCCTGAAAAAAATTGAGGATGAAGGCATTGAGTTAATTGACCTGAAATTTATTGATTTGCCCGGCATCTGGCAACACCTGACGGTGCACAAAAGCCAGATTGATGAGAGCAGCTTTAGCGACGGGGTGGCCTTTGACGGCTCCAGTATCCGGGGCTGGAAGGCCATTAACGAGTCGGATATGATGATGGTTCCGGATCCCAATACCGCCTGGGTTGATCCCTTCATGAAAGAGCCGACCTTAAGCATGGTCTGTACCATTAAGGAACCTCGGACTGGGGAACTTTATGCCCGCTGTCCCCGGGCCATTGCCACTAAAGCTGTAGACTATCTGAGATCCACTGGCCTAGGCGATACCGCTTACTTTGGCCCTGAAGCAGAATTCTTCATCTTCGACGATGTTCGTTTTGATCAAAATGAGCATTCAGCCTATTACTACGTGGATAGTGTTGAAGGCCGTTGGAACACTGGCAAGGAGTATCCCGATGGCAACTTGGGGTATAAGCCCCGCTACAAAGAGGGCTACTTCCCCGTATCTCCCACCGATACTTCCCAGGACATGCGCAGCGAAATGCTATTGACCATGGCCAGCCTGGGCGTTCCCATCGAAAAGCACCACCACGAGGTCGCCACGGGCGGCCAGTGTGAGCTAGGCTTCCGCTTTGGGGAACTGGTACAAGCCGCCGACTGGCTGATGATCTATAAGTATTGCATCAAGAACGTCGCCAAAAAGTACGGTAAGACCGTTACCTTCATGCCCAAGCCTCTGTTTAACGACAATGGCTCAGGGATGCATACCCACCAATCCATCTGGAGCGGCGGTCAGCCTACCTTTGCCGGCGATAAGTACGCGGGGCTGAGCCAAACCGCCCTGTGGTACATCGGTGGTATTCTGAAGCACGCTCCAGCCCTGCTGGCTTTCACCAACCCCACCACCAACTCCTACAAACGCTTGGTGCCTGGGTTTGAAGCACCGGTAAACCTGGCTTACTCCCAGGGTAACCGCTCCGCTTCGGTGCGGATTCCCTTGTCTGGGGATAGCCCCAAGGCCAAGCGTCTGGAGTTCCGCTGCCCCGATGCCACCTCTAACCCCTACCTGGCCTTTGCGGCGATGCTCTGCGCCGGTATTGACGGTATCAAGAACCAGATTGACCCCGGTGATCCTCTGGATGTGGACATCTATGACCTCAGCCCTGAGGAGCTGGCGAAGATCCCCTCTACCCCTGGCTCTCTGCTGGATGCCCTGAAGGCTCTGGAAGCGGATCAGGCGTTCCTCACCTCCACTGGGGTATTTACTGAAGACTTCATCAGCAACTGGATCGAGTACAAGCTGGATAACGAAGTTAACCCGATGCGGCTGCGGCCCCACCCCTACGAGTTAGCCCTGTACTACGATTGCTAAACGCGATCGCCTGGGCTGCTTAGGCCGGCAATAGCCACCATAAAGGTCAGGGCTCAGAACCCTGGCCTTTATGCTTGGTGAGGAGGCAGCAGTCATATAGGACTAGACCAGTCGGCCCTGTCAAGGTGGTTTGAAAGGGTTGATTTTTGCGTCGTTGAAGCGCTGAAAGCTTAATTATGCGTAGGGTGTGTTCCCGGCCTCAGGTCAACCTAAATGGTGGCGTAAAACCCTTTGTCCTGGCCGGGCCTCTCGCTTGCGTCAAGCGAGAGGCCCGGTATCTTAAGCGGTGCATTGCGGCCTAAAGGCAGGTTTACCCCCGCCGACGAATAACGAATACCGGCTAGGCATGTGTAAAGCCCACCCACACTGGCCTAACCACTGTCGCGCTAATTGTTAGCCGTTGCCTATCTCCGAGTCGTACCGCTTTACCGGATTCCCCTTTAACTCCTGGGACAGCACAACCAAAGTGGCGATAGATGAGACCCCTAGCATTAGCAGGGCGGCCTGGGCGGCGTCGGCAAAGGCGGCATCTTCGGCGGTGGCTTGCCAAATTTGGGTAGCCAGGGTGCGAAAGCCAATGGGAGCTAGCAGTAGGGTTGCTGGGAGTTCTTTAATGGCGGTCAGGAAAATCAGCATAGTGCCACTAATGATGCCGGGACGTACCAAGGGGATAGTGACCTGGCGCATTACCTGCCAGGGGGTGCGCCCTAGGGAGCGAGCCGCCTCCTCCAGGGATGGATTAACCTGCAACAGGGAGCCCCGGACCGCCCCTACCGCTAGCGGCAAAAACAAAATTAGGTAGGCAAACACCAGCATGGGTAGCCTCTGGTAGATAAAGGGGACATAGTTGGCCCCAAAATAGACTAGAGACAGGGCCGCGACAATGCCAGGGGTACCAAATCCGACGTAGGAACAGCGCTCTAGCAAGGTCGTCAAACGGCTGGGAAACCGCACCGACAAAATAGCCACAGGCAGAGAAAACAGGACTGATACCAGGGCCGCCAGCCCAGCGGCATAGAAAGAGTTAAAAGCTACGGTCCAAATTGATACGGCGCGATAGGCCGTATAGCCTACCCCGCCAAACAGGGTGCTGCGGAACATCCAAAACAGCGTCACCCCAATCGGCATCACCAGGCTAACGAGAAAAATAAGGCTACAGAATATTAGTGCTGGCCACTTCCAAGGTCCTAGGGGAATCAGATTAGGCGTACGATTGACCGCTGATCCCCGAGTGTAGTAAGCAACTCGGGCCTGACGAAACCGGTATTCTAGCCACAGGAAAAACATCACCATGGCGACCAAAATCAGCGACAGGGCAGCCGCCAGGTGGCGATTAAAGCTACTGCGGTACTGGGTAAAAATCACCCGGGTAAAGGTGTCAAACTGCATCAGGGCCGGGGTGCCAAAGTCTTGAATGGTGTAAAGAAACACCAGTAATGCCCCCGCCGCGATCGCGGGTCGCAGTTGAGATAAAGTCACCCGAAAAAAGGTCTGCCGCTGGTTGCAGCCCAGGCTGCGGGCTGCTTCCTCCAGAGCTGGGTCCATTCCCTGTAAACCAGCTCGTATACTCAGTAATAGATACGGGTAACTAAACAGAGTCGTCGCCACAACCGCCCCAAACAGCCCATAAATTGAGGGCAGACGATTTACCCCTAGGGGAGCCAACAGCAACTGCAAAATACTGCCCCGGGGGCCAAACGCTGCAATCAGAGTAAAACTACCCACATAGGTGGGAATGGCCAGGGGGAGTGCTGTCACCACCGTCCAAAATCGTCGTCCTGGTAGATCAGTACGAATGGTCAAAAAAGCCAGGGGGATAGCAATTAGCGCCGAGAAGAAAACCACTAAGGCCCCCATGCTCAGGGTATTGAGTATCACCTCTAAAGTGCGAGGCCGGGTGACAATCGCCCACAGCTCTGGCACTCCGGCCCCCGCTGCCCGCACCACAAGGTAAGCCAGGGGTAGCACCATGGCCACAGCAGTAATCGCCGCCATGATGACTAAAAACCAGGGGGGACGCGCCAGACGGTTATCACCGCCAGCCCAGCCTAACCACGTATGGAGAGGACGCTTGTGAATGGAACGACGGGATACAGAGTCAGCCACAATAATATATAGACAAAATAATCAGCACGGGGCAGGGGGAGGGGGCGTGGTGTATGGTGCAAGCTGCTAAATCACAGGTCTAACGGCTGAAGGACCAGCGACACCTTACGAACCGCCAAACCACAAGTATCGCCTGGGAACAGTTACCCAGCCCTACGGCCTCTATACCCTGCCCCCTCTAGACTCTAGACTTAAAGCACTCCTGCTGATTCTAGCAAGGCTAAGGTGCCTTCCAAATCGGCTAGGTCACTGAGATCAATCCGTGGTGGGTTAATCTCGTCGATAGAGAGCTGCTCTGCGGGGGCATCCATACCGGAGATCAACGGATATTCTTTCGTTTCCTCGGCAAAAAACGCCTGGGACTCAGGCCGCAGCAAGTACTCCACAAACCGCTCAGCGTCAGAGAGTTGATCCGTGGTATCGACGATCGCCACCCCGGCCACATTGATCATCGAAGCAACATCACCACGGGTATAGTGGTGCGCCACTGGGAAATTAGGATCTTCTGCCAGGAAGCGGTAGAGGTAGTAGTTGTTGACCAGGCCCGCATCAATTTCACCCCGGCCCACAGCCTCCACAATGGTGGTGTTGTTGCGGTAGACCTGAGCATCGTTAGCTTTCATGGCTTCCAGCCATTCTTGGGTCCGTTCATCCCCTTCCACTAGGCGCATGGCGGTGATAAAAGACTGGAACGAGCCGTTGGTGGGCGCCCAAGCCACCCGCCCCCGCCACTGGGGTTCCGTTAGTTCCCACACGGAATCGGGAAGTTCAGCCGCAGTGACCATATCGGTGTTGTAGGCCAGTACCCGAGCCCGACCGGTAATGCCCACCCACTGCCCCTCCGGAGAACGGAAGCGCTCGTCCACCTGGGACAATAGGCTTTCTGGGATAGTGTTTGTGCGCCCAGCTTTCGCCAGGGCACCCAAGGCACCAGCATCTTGGCCAAAGTAGATATCAGCCGGACTGTTATTTCCTTCTTCAAGAATGGCGATCGCCAGTTCTGCCGTATCGCCATAGCGCACTTCAATGTCTAGCCCCAGATCGGTCTGGGCTTGCTCAATTAAGGGACCAATCAGCGACTCGCCCCGACCCGAATAAATGGTCAGGGTTGAATCTTGAGCCAAGCTGGGCTGACCGATACCACCACTTAACGTCGCCAGGCCCAAGCTCAGGGCCAGAGTAGACAGACCAGTCAGTACATGTCTGCGTTTAACCATTGCAAAACCTCTTGTATTACGAGCGGACGCAGTTAGGTATGCTTGTCAAGAACAATTCTCAACATTACAGTAAAAAACTATAACATTGATGGGAGGCACAATCTACAATCGGTCTCAACAATAAAATATACTTATGGCTTAAATCCCTTTTTAGGTCAGTGTTTTTTTACCAAAATGGGAGAGATTCTGGTTAATGATCCACCTTGAATAGGGTCAATCAGGTCCTTCCCAATGAGATAAATTTTCAGTTGCTAGTTCCCTAGTCCTTTAGATTTTGCCCGTGCTGCCGTCGCCCCTGATGCCCAAACCCCATCCCCAGTCCGCGCCGCTTCCCTTAGATAGGCTAGCCGCTGATACCAATCCAGTCGCCCAGAGCGACTCCCTTGAGACTGTTGCGGCTAGGTCTCGTCCAGGGCGTCGCCTGTGGCAGGGGGGAGGCCTCCTGTTGCTATTGTCCTTAGGTTTCCATGGGGTGCTGCTGGGTTTGCCAGTGCCCCAACCTGAACATGACCGGGACGGTGATGCCGCCACCAGCGACCCACTTGATTCAGAGGCTATTGTCACGATTTCAGCTTTACCTTCCTCAGAAGACGCCGCTGCTCCAGCAGATTCCCCTACCCCACCCGCACCAGAGTCAGCGCCGCCCATACCCCCTGCGGCAGTCCCCTCTTCACCCCCTGCGGTACCAGTCCCCACGGTTACCCCAGAGGCCGCTACTACGTCGCCAACCTCCGCCAAAACTGACAATACACCTGCCTTCACACCGACGGAGACGGCTACCAATTCCTCGGCTACAGAGACAGAGGCGCAGGAACCAGCGGCAACTAATTTGTTTGGTGTGCCTGCACCCCCCGGTAGTCAGCCGATTGCCGATCCTACTGATTGGTTGCCAGGGGATCGCTTAGCCCTGCACCAGCAGGATGGAGCCCTGCACGCCGATATTGTCGGGCAGTTCGTGGTGGAGGTAGCGCCGGGTGAGGATGCTGAAGCCTGGTTTAGACGCCACTACCAACCGTTGTTGCAAGAACACTATGGTGTGCGCGGGGAAGGGGCCTTCGTCAGGGCCCCCAAATACAGCCTCAGCGGAGATAACCGCCAACGGGCGGCATTCATTACCCTAGAGGCACTCCCCCATACCCCCCACATGTTGATTACGGTATGGCGCCGCAACCCTACCTAGTACTGGCTGGTAGAACCCCAATACCCCGTACTCTATCAAGTTAAAGATGATGGGCTGACAGGGTTTACGGTTCACGGTTTACGGTCTGCGGTTCAAGGCTAGCCGTAGACCGTCAACCCCAGGTCGCAGATCCCGTCATGATCTGATTGACTGAGCACTAACTGAGGGTTTCAGGTTCTAGAGTATCGGTACAGGATGTCAAGAGCCCAGGGGTCTTGGGTTTATTAGCCAGTAACTTTGGGGTATCCCCCAGGGTTCTGCCCTGGGGTTTGTACCGGCGTTCTAGGTGTCAGGAAGATTTGACTGGCTAGTGCCCAACTGTATTAGGCGGTGTCAACCCATCGGGCCAGCCAAAATGACTTTGGCCAGGGCGTTGATCACGGCCTCGGGGGATTCCTGTTTTAGGTCTTCGTACCACTGTTGAGTGACCTCCGGGTGATAGCCATAGATGGTGCTCGTCCGCTTACGGGCCTTTAGCACCAGCTTTGAGGTGCGCTCTTTACGAATGGCTTCGTAACGCTTTAGGGCATCTTCAACGCTAAGGTTGGTGGTTACCAAATAGCGGGTTAGCACCTCAGCATCTTCTATCGCCTGGCAGCCCCCCTGTCCTAGGGTAGGGGTGGTGGCGTGGGCCGAGTCTCCTAGCAGGGCAATCCTGCCGCGCACCAGCCGTTCTAGGGGATCTAGATCACCAATTTCTAAACGATTCGTGTCTTCTGGATCTAGGGTCTGAATCAGCTGTTGCACCGGTTCTGGCCAACCCTGAAAGATTTTTTCCAATTCACCTTGGCGATGGCTGGGGGCTACCTGGGTGCCTGCTTCCATGGGGGCACCGAAGAAGTAGTAAAAGCGATCGCCCCCTACAGGCATCATCGAAGCCCGCTTGTTGTCCCCCACATAGATCACCCACAGGTCGTTACGGCAGAGAGCGGGATCGGCTTTGACCAGACCGTTCCAGTTGACATAATTGGCGTAGCGCCGCTCGACCCTGTGATTCAGCACATGGGCTCGCACGGCAGAGTGAATGCCATCGGCACCGACCACTAAGTCTGCCGTTTTGCGATCGCCGTTTTCAAAGATAGCCGTAGCACTGTGTTGATCTTGCTCGGCGGCGACACAACACATGCCTAGATGTACCTTTTCTGGCCCAAAGGCTTCCAGCAACATGGTCTGCAGGTCAGTGCGAGAGACCGGGTAAGGCCGTTGTCCAACCCGTTCAAACAGAGGCTTTAAATCGACATAGCTGAGCCTTTCGTCAGTATGACTGCGATATTCCATCGCGTTCATCTCGCCGCCAATGGCCGCTAACTTTTCCCCTAACCCCAGACGGTTCAGCACCTTCACCCCATTTGACCAGAGGGAGATCCCCGCCCCCGCCGGGCGTAGTTCTGTGGCGCGATCATAAATTTCCACCTGGTAACCGGCTTGCTGCATGGCAATGCCCGTGGTTAGCCCACCAATACCAGCCCCAATAATCACCACTTTTAGGTTGTACATCCGCCTCTCCTAACCATTGCGTCCTAGCCGTTGCCTATGATTGGGGCGCACCTGAGCTCTCCAGTATCGGTGCCTGTATTTCCCCCTCATCTACTTATTATCCCAGGATAAATCCTCTGGTGAAGCTCACCGATGCCTTGGGGTGTCAGGTGGACGGGTAAACAGGTTAACGTCAGCCCCAAGTCGCTAGGCGGGCGCAGTAAGTAGGTGGGCAAAAATAAAGGGCTTAACGTGGCTGGTTTCGACTCCGCTCAACCAGCGACGAGGCCTGAGCGGAGTTGAAGGCCGAATCAAGGATTAGTCAGTCATGGTGTCCATGGACTTATTTTGCCAATCTTTAACGGCCAACAAGCTTATTTATCGAATCATCATGAACTTGCTGGTTGATATGTCTGGATTCTGAGTCGCTTCCTAGAAAAAGGGACTGTCTAACCTAACTGAGATCATCGGGCAATGCTCCGCGTTAGAGCCCCCTTGGTATCTGAGTTCGGGAGACGTGTTCCATTCAAGGTCTATGATCCATGCTATATCGACTTTCTTTGGTGCTGACCATCGCTATGGCCAGCGCTATATCCGGTTTTGCCTTTCTGCCTGGGCACAGCAACTCAGTGGCTACCCCTGCAACCCAGGAGACCATAGAAGCTGAGCTCATCAGCCGAACTGGCACCTTTGTTCGTAGCACCCAACGATCAGGAGGAGGACGGCGCGGTACGCGGGGCTAAATCTGATCGGAATCGAGCTGCCGTAGTTTTTGCAGTTGATACTGGGCATCGTCGAAACACCCTGTCCGGCTGACGTCGAGACAGACCCTAGCACCAATTTCTAGATCGGCGATCGCCTGGTCAATCTCACCCATTTCGGCGTAGAGTAACCCACGGTCATAGTAGGCAAAGGGATGATCAGGATTGAGGTTAATGGCCTGGGTAAAGTCATCCATAGCCCCCAAAAAGTCCCCTAAATCTTGCCGAGCTAGTCCACGATTGTAGTACGGCTCAGCACTACTGGAACTCATTTGAATCGCAATCGTAAAGTCCTGAATTGCCCCTTGATAGTCATTCAGGCGACGTTTCACTAACCCACGATTTTCATAGGCCAGACTATTATTGGGGCGCAAGTTTACCGCTGCCACACAATCGTCTAGGGCGGCTTTATGATCGCCCAAATTAGATTTGGATAGACAGCGGTTGAGATAGGCATCGGCCTGTACCTCAGCTTCTTGGGTGGTACCTAAGGCAGCGGTATAGTCCTGAATCGCTCCAGCCTCATCGCCTAATTCGGCCCGGGCATTACCCCGGTTGATGTAGGCATCACTGTAGGTTTCATCAAGCTCCAGGGCGTGGGTGTAATCGGCGATCGCCCCTTGGAAATCCCCTATCCGCAGTCGTAGATTCCCCCGTTGATAATGCCATAAGGGCACATTGGGATTGGCTTCAATGGCATTGGTCAGATCTTGCAACGCTTTATCCGACTGACCATTTTCCAGAAATAGAGAAGACCGACGGGCTAGAGCTTCTCCATGGTTAGGAGAACGTTGCAATAGCTGGTCAAGATGACTAATGGCGTCAGCGGTACGGCCAGCTTGGTAAGCTTGCTCCGCCTGGGCCAACTGCCGCCGAGTAGCTAGCCGCTGGGGGAGTCCCAATCCCCAAATTCCCACCCCTAACAACGCCAGGGCTAACCCCAGACCAATCCCCAGCTTAGGGGTTAACCATCGGGGGGATAGTGACTGGGCCAAAGGATGCGGTGCTGTTAGATCATGGGTTGCTGTCCCAGAAACATCCTTGTCTAGGGAATGGTCTGGATGGGTAACGGTCCCCGCAGCCGCAGGGGCAGGGAGATCTACCAACCCAGATAACGCCGCTACAATATCCTTGGCTTGCTGGAACTGCATCGCTGGATTGGGGGAAACCATCTTCAGCAATATAGTTTTTAGGCCTTCGCCCAGGGTAGAACATTCATCGAGCTGCAACTTGACTTGGGCTAAAAAATCAGCTTGATGGAGTTGGGGCAATGCTTCTGTCGATAGTCCTGTAGCTAACTTTAAAGCCATTATTCCCAGGGCGAAGTGATCTGCTGCGAACCGTGGATAGTCTCGGCTTTGAAGTTGAGGTAAATAGGCGGCGGAGTCTTCTAAGGTGGGGCTGCTGCCGTTAGCCCCGTCAATGGGTTTAGGGGTTTCAGTTTCATGGATAAGCGAGAAATCTACTATGACTAAATGTCCCCCACCTTTGTGACGAATCAAGTTGCTGGGGTGAAGATTTTGGTGAACAACCCCATGTTTCTGGATCAGAGTTAAGATGCCCAAGGTTTCCGCTAGAAAAGCTTGTACTGCCACTTCTGGCCTAGGCTTATCCTCAGCAAGTTCTGCCTGAAGCGAATGCCCTGGAATAAAGTCGCGCACCCAATAGAAGTCATTATCTTCTTGAATAACTGCTATATTTTTGGCGATCGCCCCGTGATCCCCCATACGCTTTAGCAATTTAACCCGCTTACCCAACAAATCATTCAAAAACTTTAGGGTGATCGGGTTATCTACCGGTAGCTGCAAATGTTTGACAATACATTTTGGCTTATCAGGATGACCATGATCTGTCATCAGGTAAGTTTTACTGTAGCTCTTAGTACTTAAGACGCGATTGAACTGAAATCGTCCATCGATCAACCGTTTTACAGCCATAGTATTGCCCGCGGTAAATGCCCCTAGTTAGGCTGTAGGCTGAGCTACCTCCTAACCACTCGAATTCTAAGCTAGACTCAAGCGAGGAAATCTGTTTTTTCGTTAACGTTTGAGCCATGTAGCGATCCTGCATGAATCGTAAAAATGCACAGGGCAGGCGTTTCACCTGCACGGGCACGATACCAGTCCTACTACCATGAATCAATTTAGATTGCGATAGAGCTGCACCGACTGGCTCAATCGAGGCCTTGGGAAGGCAGGCTAAGCCCACTGATTGCCCTTGGCCACAGTCAGTACTAGGGTGGGATCTCAGGAACTCTACCCAGTCCAGCTCAGGAGCTGAAGTTGCCCATGGGCAAAGCTTCAGGTCTGGACTTGAGTCTGGTTGAGTACAGTAATAACCTCAGGTTGTTTATCCTGAAAGCTAGATTAAAAGTAGTTTCTCGGTAGCCATCCTACTATGTACTGCGTCATTTATGACGGCAACTGTAACCTGTGTACTAACCTGGTGCGTTCCCTCGAGGCATTAGATCAGGGCCGTCAGTTTCATTATGTGCCCATGCAAGATCAAGAAACTCTGACTCACTACGGGATTACCCCTACAGATTGCGAAGCGGGCATGATTTTACTAGATCTCGATCACCCCAAGCGGCGTTGGCAAGGCAGTGATGCCGCAGAAGAAATTGGCCGCCTGCTACCGATGGGCCAACCCCTGGTGCAGGCCTATCGAGGGCTGCCGGGTGCCAAACAGCTGGGGGACCAGATCTATGCCTATGTGCGCGATCGTCGTTACGAGCTGTTTGGCAAGCGTACCCAGACCTATACCTCTGCTTACCCCCATTGTTCTGACCAGTCTTGCCAATCCTACGGTGACATCTCTAGCCCATAGAGGTCACAACCGGTACATTCACAGATGACGCCACCCGGCGATCGCCAGATAGATTAGGGATCCCAGCCATTGTCATACCTAACCATCGTGACTATGGCTGTAGTTCTCGTTTTCTAGCTAAGGACGGTCCTATGAAACTATCTTCCTATCTGGCTCGGGTGATGCTCGGGGCGTTGGTGCTCAGTACCCTGGTGATGGCCAGTGCTGAGGCCCGCCCGGGTGGTGGGCGCGGTCAGCGGCCCCAGGGGCGAGCACCCCGGCCCGAGGTCATGCCTGAAGTCGTGGTGGATGCCGAGACCCCTGACACCTCGGAGGCGACTGGGCCCGAGGGGGAACCTGACACGGCGGCGGTGGTGGTAGATCCGGCAGAACCAACATCTGAGGCCCAGGGGCTACCCCCAGGTCTGCAACGGCGAGTTGATAGCGGCCGTGGCTTACCCCCAGGTCTGCAACGGCGAGTTGAAAGTGGCCGTGGTTTACCCCCGGGTCTGCAACGCTAACAGCAATCCAGCAAGGACTGGCCTCAAGCATTGGTTTAGGCTGTCAAGTTCCCAGGGTTCTGCCCTGGGATGGCCCAATCTACATGACCCATCAGCCCAAGAACCCTGGGAGCTGTACCGGCGTTCTAATACCGAATCCGATCTGCATAGCCCCGATTCCCAAGCGGCCAATCCGTAGGGGCGAACCCAAGTGTTCGCCCGATCAAATCGGGGGTAGTCCAGCAGGATTTAGTCTAAGGGGGCTATCAACCAACCAACCAACCATCCCAGATGCCTGACACCCAAAGCCTGACACCCTCTGTACAGGTAGTTATATGTCTGTTGATCGATACAAATGTACTTTGTCCTGATCAGTCAGGTGATGCCGCCAGCACCGGTACCCGAGCAAACTTGAGACCACTCACCCCCTGCAGGGGTTCTACAGCACCATGTTCAATCGGGTTAGAGACAAGTCCTTCTCGATGTAAATAGCGAAAATAGCGCTGGTACTCTTGCCATTCCTCTACGGTGGAGTACACCACCGTTAGCTTGCCAGGTTGGGTAATGCGATCGCCGGTTTCAGCATCACAGGCCTTATCGATCCGTTTTTTGACAATTTCATAACGGGTATCCCGGGTACCGCGCACATCAAACAGGCGTTCAGTGGTTTCATCGTGGCAGATATCTACCGTAAAGCCCTGGACCAGCACCAGGTGAGTAATGTCCATCGTGGTGTGGTAAGTGGCCTTCAGGTCAAATCCTTTTCGGGCACAGTCACACACCGCCCGTAGCTGTTCATAGCGCAAGGATTTCAACTGAAATTCTGTAAAGCCGGGATCAATCGAACGACCCGCATAGATCATGTGATCGATCCCATCGGTGGCTTCCACATCGCAATAGTGGGGGGTAATGGCCTGCATGGTCTGTTGCCACTGGTTCCAGGTGTCTCGCAAGCAGCCGTTGATCTGGTTGATGGTCTGGTCATACATCGCTCGGGCTCTGTAGACACAGGCATGATCGGGGTCGATGGCCGCCTGGTATGTGTCAATGGCCTGGTGGATCGCCGGACTCAGGTCCGCAAAGTAAGCAAAGTGGCGCTCCACCTCCGCCTGTAAGTAGCGGAGTAGACTCACTTCTGAGTCAACACTGATCCCTTCTTCCAGGTTGGTCAGGTGGTCAGCCAAGTCCAGGCTAAGTTGCTGAATTAGGGCGTTGTTGAGCACCTGCTGCACCGTTTTAACCACAGCTAGGGCCAGATTAAACTGGGTCAACAAATCCTGCTGAATGGCGCGGTTCCGCTCATCTGACGAACCCCGAATATCGGAAATGCCGTACAACGGGTAAACATTTTCAAACACAATTGGAGCGGGGGGCAGCCCCAAGCTAAGCCGTTCGGCCTCCTGCTCAAACCGCCACCGCACAGAGGGATGAATGTTGGTGAAGCGCTCTCGCACACTATGGCGCATGGTAGCTGTTAGGGCTGGAATCAGAGTGGTGGCATTACTACAGTCAGCGGTATCGAAAGCATAGGGCTGAGTACTAGTTAGCCCCACTAAGCCAATCATCTGGGTGGGGCTGTTGCCCAATAGGCCTGAGCGCATTGCTAAGGGAATCAACAGCAGCGATCGCGCCCCGGTTTTTAACACATCTTGCTCACAGGGAGTAGCGCAGTGCAAGCTTAAATCAGGTACATTTAGGACGTCTCCCCGCTGGGTCGCCCGGAAGAACACAGAGGCTTGCAGATCATCAACGGCATAGGACTTGGTGGTCCATTCCGGTTGGTCGAGGTCTAAAAACAACTGGGCCTGACTGTGCTCAGCACTTAACAACAGGCTGTCGTCAGCTTTAAACAAGTGTTTTAGGAGCTGATTCGCCCGACCAAACTGATCGGAGCCCAATACTGGCTCACGCCCAACCAGCAGATGGGTTAACGCCTTAGAGGTTTCCCGCTGGGTGACATCGACCCCTTCCACCAACACATAGCCTTCAGCGCTGTAATTACTTGGGTTTAACCCCCTTAGAATCAAACTTAGATCTGAGTCCTGGGTAAGAAGTTGGGCTGTCACCTGGTCATGGCTAGGGGGTGTCGACCAGCAGGCGGTCAACCGATCCCTGAGAATCGGCGCGATATCGGTGACCCTCAGGCCAGACGTTGTGGTGCGCAGGTGCAGCTCAATCTGGCGAGCTTCCCCATGACTATCTCCCACTGATACCACCAGAGGTGCGTGGCAGAGGCGGGGGGCCACCAGGTTAGCGACCCCATAGTGATAGTGCAATAGAGCATTTAAGACGTGACGCCGAAATCGCTGCCGCAGGCGAGCCTGATCGGTGGGACTCAAAGCCGCAAGCAGTTCCCCCTGGGCGAGCGATTTTGGTTGCCCTGGCGGTGATAGGTGCCGTTGGGTCAGTTGGCAAAAGGACTGATTGGCAAATAAAAGTTGTTGGGCCGTGGTGCTCACCCCCAAAGTAGTTTGGAGATGGATCACCGCGATCGCCACATGGCTGTCGCGCCGAATCAGATCTAACCAGTCAGCTGCTCCAGGACTGGCTGGCCTGATGTCGAAATAAGGGGTGTCACCCCCCTGCCCCGCAGTTGGGCGATCATCCACACTAGAATTATCCGGATTGGGCGCTAAGTCTTGATGCGGCATAGCTGCGATCGCCGTTTCTTGACCATCTATTTCTTGATTTAGCAGATGCGACGTGTTGTTAGCCATAGTGGTTGGTGTTTGCCCTTCAAAACTTCATACACCTAAACCTGATGGCATTCCGTAAACGTTAGCTTACTTCATTAATACTAACGCTCTGAATCAGGTTACTAGTCAACTCTGGGGAGAAAGGCCTTCACCCTTTAGAATAGAAGTCCTGCCGACTGTCTGGCAGGTTAACGTTATCTTTCTAGCCTAGCTATGTTTGAAGCCCTGTCTGAGCGTTTTGAGTCTGCCTGGAAAAGCCTGCGCGGTCAGGACAAAATTAGCGAGTCTAACGTCAACGATGCTCTGCGGGAAGTCCGCCGGGCACTTCTAGAAGCCGACGTTAACTTGCAGGTGATCAAAAGCTTTATCGCCCAAGTCAAAGAAGCGGCCCTAGGCGCTGAAGTGGTCAAAGGGGTCAGCCCCGATCAGCAATTCATCAAAATTGTCCACGATGAGCTGATTAAACTGATGGGGGAGACTAACGCCCCCTTGGCCAATCAGGCCGAAAAGCCGACTGTGGTGCTGATGGCTGGGCTGCAAGGGACCGGTAAAACCACCGCTACCGCCAAGCTGGCCCTGCACCTGCGCAAAGAAAACCGCAGCACCATGCTGGTCGCCACCGATGTTTACCGCCCAGCGGCGGTGGATCAGTTGATCACTCTGGGTAAGCAGATTGATGTCCCTGTGTTTGAACTCGGCACAGACGCCAACCCGGTGGACATTGCTCGTCAGGGGGTAGCACAAGCCCGAGCCGACGGCATCGACACAGTGATTGTCGACACGGCAGGGCGCTTACAAATTGACCCCAAAATGATGGCCGAATTGGCCGATATCAAGACCGCCATACAGCCCGATGAAGTGCTGCTGGTGGTGGATGCCATGACTGGCCAAGAAGCCGCCAACCTAACCCGCACCTTCCACGAGCAAATCGGGATTACTGGAGCCATTCTGACCAAAATGGATGGTGACGCCCGGGGGGGGGCAGCCCTATCGGTACGACAAATTTCAAGCCAACCGATCAAGTTTGTCGGGGTGGGCGAAAAGGTGGAGGCCTTGCAGCCTTTCTATCCCGATCGCATGGCCTCCCGTATTTTGGGCATGGGGGATGTACTCACCCTAGTGGAAAAGGCCCAGGAAGCGGTTGATATTGCCGATGCCGAAAAGCTGCAAAAGAAAATTCTGGAAGCCGAATTCGACTTCGATGACTTCCTGAAACAGATGCGGATCATGAAAAACATGGGGTCCCTGGGGGGGATCATGAAGCTAATCCCTGGGTTGGGTAAGCAAATTACCGGGGATATGCTGGAACAGGGGGAAGTGCAGCTTAAACGCTGCGAGGCCATGATCAATTCCATGACCCGGCAGGAACGCAAACAACCTAACTTGCTAGCCGGATCCCCCAGTCGACGGCGACGAATTGCCGCTGGCTCAGGTCATAAAGAAAAAGATGTGGGTAAGTTGGTGAGTGACTTCACCAAAATGCGATCGATGATGCAGCAGATGGGACAAGGAGGTGGCTTTCCTGGCATGGGCGGCGGTATGCCCGGCATGGGCGGCGGCTTGCCCGGTATGGGGGGTGGTATGCCAGGACTCCCCGGTATGGGGGGCGGTGCCCCTCCTGGATTTCGAGCCCCTAGCCAGAAAAAGCAGAAAAAGCAAAAGAAGAAAAAAGGCTTTGGCGATCTTTAGGCGATAGTCCTAAGAAACAGCGCTCCACTAACTCCTTGGGGTAAGTACACCCTAGAAGAAGCGCCTCGAGGGCCTGGTATTCACCGGGCCTGTAGCTTTCAGTGCACCAGCTTTGCCTCCGTTCTACCGAATCCAGTCAGTGGTGGTCATCAGATTGCAGTACCATTAAGCCCGTTGTATCGCGTCTATCCATGAACGAGGGCGATTACCAACGCCGCATTAGCTATCGCCTGCTGCTAACCACCCTATGGGCCACGTTGCTATTACTGGCGGTAGAAGCCATTGGTGGCTGGGCCTGTCACTCACTCACCCTGATGGCTGAGTCTCTGCATACCCTGGTAGATGGGTTTAGCACCGTGCTGAGCTTAGTGGCGGTCACCTCTCCCCAACGACAAATGGGCCGAGAGGTGTGGGGCCATGGACGAGCTGAGGTGGCAGCTACCCTGGTACTCTGTGCGTTTTTGGGGTTTACAGGGATAAGCTTAGGGCTGATTGCCCTAGGGCAAGTGGGCCAGGCCCTGACCGGTGCTTCAGATGCCTTTCGGGTGGTGATGGATCCTCAGGTGCTGCGATTTACGGCAGCGATGGTGATTATCAATATCGCCTTGGGCATTTACTCCGGCTATCAAGCCCGCAGCCTGCGCAGCTTGACCCTAAAACTGAATACTCAACACTTCTTAACCGATGCCTGGCTGACCATTTTAATGGTGGTGGTGCTGCTAGCCATCTGGCAAAACCAACGCTGGCTAGACCCCGCTTTTGCCCTGGTGCTGCTGCCCTTGGTGGCGCGCAGTCTGTGGCGAGTGCTAAATGAGCAATTACCCATGCTGATTAAACCTACCGCCATTGCCCCCGAGGCGATCGCCCATGTGGTGAACCAGGTAGAAGGGGTGACCCGTTGTACCCGGATTCGCTCCCGAGGGATGGTGGGTCGCCAGGTGTGGATTGAAATTTACCTGACCCTACATCCAGAATTTATCGAGGCCGCAGAGGCGATCGGCGAGCAGATCGACGCCCTGCTGCGGCAGCAGTACGGTCCCCTGCGTACCCAAATTTGGTACGAGTCCGCCCGCACCCATCAGGATACATTTTCTGATCCTGATATCACCTCGTATCCTCCGCCCTCCGGTGGACCTGATTGGCACTGAGTTAGTCTTTCCCTAACGATTGGGTCCCCCCTGCATTGGCCCCAAGTACCGCGTCAGGTACGGAGAAAACACCTCGTAGATCAACGTCAGCGGCTTGCCTCGGTGCCAAAACAGATAATGGCGTCCCCAAAAAGGTCCCTGCTGGTCGAATGCCTGCTCTAGGGCAGCAGATTCTCCATAGTACAGCCCTTGAATATCCCGATAAAGCTCTGTGCGTAGCTGGGCCAGACTAGCCCAAATCGGCAAAGATTTGTTCTTTAAATAGTCATCCACATGGCTGGCTTCCCACCAGGAGGTGGCATAGGCTAACCGCTGCCCTGAGGCGGTACGCAGCCACACTTGCCGACGCAGACGCGGACCGGGCACTACCTGAATAATATCCGGGGCACCATCTGGATTCATGCCAACCGGCGCCATATCAATCACGTCTACTTCGGTGCGATCGCGCGTCAGCAGCTGTAAATGGCGGGTGGGAGACCCATCCCCTAGCAATAAAATTTGCCAGGCGGGAGCCAGCTGTTCATGAGGCAAACCGGCCTGTACAGTAGGCTGCTCAGCTTGCCAGAGAGGTCGCAGAGCATGCCAGCCGTAAGGCACAGCCGGATTTTGTATGGGCTGGGTTACGGAGGTCAAAGCACGTTACAAAAGTTCATCTAGTTCCTATAGTATCGTGCTTTCCAGAACAGCGCCGACACCCATCAGGTTGAGGCCAGAAACAAATCCGCTACCCTCAAGGCATCAGCAATAGCCGTCAGGGTAGGATTGGCATAGCCAACGCTGTTGGGAAATACTGAGCAGCCAATCAGGGTGAGGTTTTCAACCCCATGGACTCGGTTTTCGGCGTTGACTACCCCCTCCGCAGGATCCTGACTTTGACGAGTGCCCCCCATGTGGTGGAAGCCACTACCAGCCCTTGGTATTTCTCCTTGGCCCAGGTCACGCATTGACACAAAGGGAGCCACACCGGCCTTATCAAAGGCTTCAGCCATTAATTCCCTTGAACGATTGATCGCATCCACCTCCTTACGGCTCCAAGACCACTGGAGAACGGGTCGTGGTAGACCCAGGCGATTGCGCTGTTTACTCAAACGAATTCGATTATCCGGGGATGGGCGTTGCTCAAACATCGCCTCGACCGCCAGGATTTCAACCCCGTGTTGACGGGTTGATGGGTCACTCCACCCGCCCAGGTGAGTACCATGCACCGATGTCTTCCAGACTAGATGGGCCAGTCTCAGGGTACGCATTGGGGATGAGGCCAGCCCCGGGACCGATGCAAGTAACGTCTTAAAATCCTTTTGCTTCAGAGCATCTATGGCCTTAGTACAGGCGATGCCGCTCCTTGAGCAATAGTCCCCGGGTCGACCCACCAAGTCAACGGAAAACCTCAACATCTCCCGATCTCGGGCTGCTGCAGGGGTCAGTTCATGCCCCCGCAATACAGGCACGCCCTGAACATCTTGGAAGTCGTACCAGGCCGCTGCCCTAGCTAGAGCATCATCCCCTGCCCCAGTTAGGTAACCCAGCCGAACATGGGGGTGATCGCAAAACCAACGACCAAATACATCATGGGGATCTGCCAAAGCCCCCTCATCTTTGGCTATTAACAGTTGCCGAGCATTTTTGATGCCGCCCAGGGCCAAGACATAGTGTTTGGCTGCGAGGCGCACTTCATTACCCTGTCGATCGCAAGCAATCAAAGCCGTTACCCGCTCTTGTTTATCAGTCTCGATGCGGAGTAGGTGTAAACCAGAACGGACATCAATCCCTGGATGGTTAAGTACGTCTTGCAGGCGCTGGTGGCGAATGACGTCAGCCCGGGCAAAGTGAAATAGCTTTGTGGGCAAAAGCTGGCTGGGCAGAGGAAAAGGATCTAAAGCATCCTGGTAATCCGCAATTTTAAAGGTCTGACTACCTAGGCCCAAAAATGTCAATGCGTCTGGATAGCGATCGTATATGTCAGTCGCTGATGCGGCCCAGCCAGGGATATCCAGTTCAGGACGTGCTTCAAAATCAGCCAGGGCGCCAGGCACAATGCGCACATGTTGCTGGGCGGTAGGACGCGATCGCACCCCCCACCGCCAGGCACTCCCCCCCGATCCCAGATAACGGGAAAACGACAAATAGTCATGATTTAAATACTGTTGAATGATGCCGTCCTCTAGCAAAGTTGGGTCAGATCTGTCTTTGGCTTTAGCAGCGCCAACCACAGTGCCAAAGTTCAATTCATGGCCTTGATCACGCTCTGCAAATTTGCCGCTATCGATTAAGGTTACAGACTGTCCACCATTCGCTAAACGCAAGGCAAAGGCTAGACCAATAGGTCCACTACCTACTATACAGATTGATGTTGGATCAATCGCCCGCTCAGCTTTACTTGTAGGTTCTTCGGGTGTTTTCATAACGAAAACCTCCATAATCAGTAGTGCAACAAATGTTTCAAGTAGGCATTAACTACAATTCACTCCGAATAATTCACTCCGAATAATTCGCTCCGAATATCTGGTTCCGAATATCTAATACAGTTATGAACAAAATTAGGTGAATTCGATGTTCATTTTGATCACTGTAACTTAGCCCAAGTATATATGGTTGCCAGGACCTCAGGAAAAGGTGAACTTTATCCAGGTATCCTAGCGATTTGCTCCTCCCCAAGCTCCTTGAATATTTAAGAGTCCAGATAAGGTGCCAAACCCTTTACACATATACATCAAGGCATTAGCCCGATGATAGCCCCCTTTCAATAAGCTAATAGGAAGTGTAGACAGGCCAATTGCGATCAACGCAATGCCCTTGAGTAAGCGTACCGCCTGTAAGCTTAGAGAAGGAAATATCTTTTTCTCTAGTAAGCTATGAGAGCTCCAACCATAATAACTTCTAGCTAGCAACCACCTTAACGTAGTTCGTTCAGGCGGTATTATCTCATGAACGACAGCATCGCTAGCCCACACAATTTTAGCCCCTGCCTTGTGCAGCCTCATAAATAGGTGAACATCTTCAGAGCCTTTGAATGCAAAATCATTGTCAAAAAGTGTATCCAGCTTACTAAGGCACTCTCGCTTAATCAACACATTATGGGTATAAGCTATATGAATACAGTCTCCATTTTTACGGTTAGGAGGATTGAAAAACCCACCGTTTTTAACCCAATCAGGGGTTTCTTGCTGTGCTTCGAAAATAGGATAAACTGGACCTGTGACAATATCGGCCTGATAGCTTTCCTGCATATGTAGTAAGGAATCTAACCAGAGCCTGTCTGGAACCTCATCATCGTCAATAAAAGCGATAAAATCTGTATCGGAGGAGGTATTTTGAATGGCTCTATTTCTGGCAAAGGTTACCCCTTGCTGTGGCTCAATGTGGTAAGAAATAGGCCACTTTGATTGACTGGTCATCTGTTCACAATACTGCCGAGCTGAACCAGAGGCATCGTTATCAACCACCACCACCTCAATGACTGGCAGCTCTACATTTTTAAATTCCAGTTGAGCAATTCCTGCCAAGAGGGTAGCTAAACCTTCAGGCCTCTTGTAAGTTGCTATACATATTGATACAGAAGCAGCCATAGTTAGTTAGGGTGCACGGTGGGGTATACTGCGTGACTATCAGTAAGCCAGTCAAAGCCAATATAAACAATAAAATTATCGAATGCTAGAGTAATAACTGCCATTCCTTGGCAATATCTTGTATGTCTACTAGACTTCTTGATTAAGTTGGGCGTAAATTTTTTGCCTGTGGGCTTCTCCTGAACCAGTTAAGCCTTCAAGAGTTCGTTTAAAGCCCCAATCCATAAGATGAGCAAAACACTGAGCTCGCTCCCCCCCTGGCATCGAGTATTTCAGCAAAGATGAAAAATATTCCCTGAATCGAATAGCCGATGTCTGAACCCCGGACATGTTAACACCTGAAGCATGAGCTTCCTGACGTTGGGAAAAATTGTGCTCAACCTTGGACTCTAAATGCATGGCTGTTAAAGAACCGGCATGGTCACGACGAGCAAATAAGGCTTGGTCTAAATAGCCAATATTACCTTGTAGTAGAACTTCTGCTAAAATGTTGCGCTCAGAACCAAAATAGCTACCTGCTAGCTTAGTTTTGGCCACGCATTGCGATCGCATCACCCCATATATTTCGTATATGTTGACTGTCCATAGCACTCGCCAGAAGCGCTCGTTAATGTGTTCGCTGGCTAAGCCTATATCCTGATAAGTACCTACCTCATTACTTTGATCATCAATACATAGGGTTGGACAATGGGCCATCGCTAAACTTGAATCATTATCAAGCCAATCTATACATCGCCTCAAATAATTGGGCTTAATAATATCGTCGTGGGCGGCCCATTTAAAGTAAGGTGTCTCTCCTGGAGAGAAAACATAGTTGAAATTAGGCGCCATGCCAAGATTCTGAGGCTGCCGATAATAGTTTACTCGGGAATCTTGTTGAGCATAGGAGCGGCAAATTTCTTCGGTATTGTCAGTTGAAGCATTATCACTAATGAGCAAGCGAAAGTCGCCGAAGGTTTGACCCAAAATTGACTCTATGGTTTCCCCTATGTGTTTGTCACCATTGTACACAGGCATACCAATCAAAATGCGAGCATTTTTTTCTAGCATAGTCAAATTCATCCTAACTAAAAAACGATAAGCTATCTAACTTTAGTCTATATATCGCCTGCAACAAACTTAGATAGTAGCTTGATATAGCTGCTTTGATAAGCAATAGAAGGCTCAGTAATTTCCCACATCCTTAAATCACCTCCCTGATTACTATCCAGATAAGCTTTCATAGGGGGATATTCAGCTAGAGGAGCCGAACCAGTGTAGTTCCTATTAGGTCCACCAGTCAGGTAGCCGGGCGCTGGACCACTGGGTGAAGTTAGCGCGTTACTATAAATACCTCGACCAAACCACTCGTGGTACATCTCATTGGCAGAAAAAGTTACCCCATAGTCATACATATTAGTCAAATAGACCATGCCAAAAGGATTCACTCCATGTAGGTAATGAATCATACTAAGGGCAGCAGCGCTATATGATTCGGGAGAGCTGTTTTCACTATCGTTGTGAACTATCAAGTTATAGAACTCGTTACCAAAATTAGCCTTAATATTGTTGCTGCCCCAGTGATACTGGGCGTCCGGCATATAAGCTCGGTACGGATCAAGTTCCTCCAGGTTAGCTTGATCGGCTAAAAGCGGCTCAAGGGAGTTGACAAATGCTTGAAGTATATCATCTTGAGTTTCTGGACGACCAGACTCTAGCTGCGTATAGGCCAGCAAAGCGTCTCCCACATGAGATTCATAGATAGCCCAGCCAAAGCTTTCAAACGGGCGGGTATCTTGGAAGTACTGGACAATGTAACTGTCATAGATAGGATTTTCAGTCAGTGCAAATAGATAAACAGCGGCACTGACAGCTAACCCAATTTGTTCTGCTTCAGATCGATCAGCATCACCAGCTTTAATTTCCTGGGTGTCACAGTCAGTTTGTATTGGATGAGTCATAAACCAATCCCAGGCCAAAATAGCCTTGTCTTGCAACGTTTTAGCACTGAATTCTAAGGCAGGAATATCCCTGAAAACTAGGGCAGCATGGGCAAACATACCCGCATTGGCAATGGACGACGATGAGCACTTAGGTCCATAGAAGCGAGGGCGACGATCAAGACTGGGCTTTTCTGCCCGATCAAAATCAAGCGTCCCAAGTTTGATAAAGACACCCCCGTCATCATCCTGCATCCGCTCCAACCAGTCCAACTCGAATTGGAGTTCATCTAAAAGATCAGGAATACCATTGCCTGACTCAGGAATATTGAAATCGTCAGTCCAGACCTCTGGATTTTGAACATAAGCGTCTAAGAATTTGTGTACTGCCGACACTGCAAATGTTACATATTTATTAGTATCGCCAGCATCAAACCAACCCCCACGCATATCCCGTTCCAGTGCTGAATTGTCCTTGTCATCGACAAAGCGAGCTTCTGTGTCTTGTCCAGGGCCGAGAAATGCAGCGTCATCGACCCAGCGTTCATCAGCAAAAGGAGGGTGTTTTTCAAAACCACTGCGCTGATAAAAGAACATCCGAGTTGCCGCTACTAAGATATCTCTATAAACCGATTTAGAAATCTCAAATTCTGCTGATTTTTCACCAGTTCTAGAATTTTGAATGACATACTGCCCAGGAGTATGAACTGAGGATAGATCAAACCAAGCAGCACGATCGCCCGACTGAGAATGAACTTCTCCTTGGTTCCAAATAGAAGTTTTTGCTTCATAAACAGACGAGCCCGTTGCGAGGGAAATGACTTGATAAGTGTCTGACAGATAATCTGCAATAGCAGGGAATTCAGTATCTGTGTCTAGACTTGAGTCTTCGCTATCCGGTTCAGGATTTACCGACTGAATAATTACCGCAACTTTTTGATCGTCTGGGCGATAGCCAAACTGATCAACTAAAATAGTCAAATTCTTATTCACCGAAGAACGATAAGAAAGTGCAGAGTTTGTCATCCCACAGCTTATTAGGATAATCGATGAAAAAGTTATAATTGCTGCTAAGGATAGGCCAATTATTTTGGCAAGCCACTTACTCTGAACTAACATTATATATATGCCACTAAATTACCTACAATCGTGTCAATAGGGTTGAAATTTGCCAGCTAAATCGTCATTCACATGGATCTCCATAAAGCCATTTGACCCCAAAATAGTCATTTAGCCCGAGACTACTACACTAATGTTCCTGCTCCATTCTCTAACACCTGGCTAATATTGCCTTGTTTTTTTTTGCTCCAGAAATCAGGCTTGCTGAGGGTCTTATCTAATGTCCACTGATATATCTCTAAATTCTTTTTCGCTTTTGCTTCCCAAGAATAGTGGGCGATCGCATGGCAGTAAGCTTCATCTCCCAACTTTCGGACTCTATCTGGTTCAGTAACCAGTGCCTCTAGTTCTCTTTGAAATGACTCAATCAATTCATTTCTATCAGTCATCGGTACTTTTACACCACGATCTGGTTCGATTAAGCCACCACATCCGCCATAGTCAACCACTACGCAGGCTAAACCACAAGCCATAGCCTCAACCACTGCCCCTGCTCCCAACTCTCGGATAGAAGGAAAAGCAAAAATGTCTGATTCCCGCATTAGACGGCCGACTTCATCGTGGGGAACCTGCCCAAGTAACTGAATACAATGTTCCAAAGACTTGGATTTTACAATTCCTTCTAGTCTGGCTCTTTCAGCCCCATCTCCAACCATAATCAGTTGGTGTTCTTGCAGAAATGAACTGCGAGCAAACGCCTGAATGACGACCTCGGGCATTTTATAGGGAACTAATCGGCCCACATAAAGCACAGTTAGTTTTTCCTTTCTCTCTTTTTCGTCTAATTTAAATAATTCGGGATCAATTCCAACTTCTGGAAAGTTGATTACTTTGTCTTGGCACGAAGCTGGTAAATCAGCTATAGTATGTTTAAATGCAGCTAATATTGAACTTGATTTTTTGTAAGTTAGCTTCTGATAGGGTAGCAACTTATAAGTATCGCGCAATGAACTTAACCATTCTCTTTCTCGGCGTTGCTCTCCACTAAACTGCTTAGGCCACTTTAAACCTCCATTCAGCGGACCCAGAACGAATGGTACTTTGCTCCAGGCTGCTAGGGGACTGGGCAAAGTAGGAGTCATTGGTGTTAAGCGATGGATGATATCAAAGTAGCCATCATTTAATTCAGATTTGAAACGTTGCCAAGCTATCCACTCGAAATATAGATAGCTGGGATACATTAAAGCTCTATAAATTGTCCAGCCAACGTTCTTCTGATGGCCACCCATTAAAAAGAAAGCTGTTTTCTCAAATGGTTCAACTATTTTTTTGACATCCAGGAAAACGACTTTTGCGTTGCCAATCCCCCCGTGCTTATCTATATTCGGTTGGTTCTGGGTCTGCGTGACAACAACTAACTCATCTACATGGTTAGCCAAAGCCTTTGCATAGTTATAAGCCACAGCTGGCAGCGAGTACCATTCTGGATTACATTCAAAAGCAAGTAATAAGACACGCATAACGACTACCCCAGATATTTTTTCTAATCTCAAACAATAATGCTTAAAAGTATTATCATGCCAAGTTTAACTCAGGATCTGGAGTTTTTCCACAGGTATAACTTCAGGTCTGGGCTGGGAGTTGGCTCAATACAAGCTGTAGGGCCTGTTAGTCTCCTTTATAATTATTAGAATAGTCCTTAGATTGTTGCTTATAAATAGGAACAATAATTATCCAGAGGAGAACTGTTTTCAGGCTTTCAGAGATTAGTGTGGCCCAAATTGCTCCTCTCCATGAGTAAATGGGAATCAGATAAAGATTAAGACCAACATTCAAAAATGCTGCTGCTACCTGCACATAACTTCTAGTTCCCTGAAAGCCAGCCCCGGTCAACGAATCAGAGGCTAGGTACTCCAGGCCATACAATAGGTGTATAGGTGCTAACCAGATGACAACAGAAGACGCTTCAGCAAATTCCTCTCCCAGTAATCTTGGTACAAAGGGTGAAAGCAAGAGCAATGCAATGAGCGCTACCCCACTGTAAGCAAGAATAAGAGGCAGTAGCTTCTGTGCAAAACTTACTGTCCCCTTAATACCTGACTCGCCATACTTGAAAAATCTTGCGTAGCTAGCCCCCTGAATCGAAAAGATCGGTATCTTGCTCATATCAATGAAGCGATAACCAGCGCTGTATATCCCTGCTGCGACTGGATTCGCTAGGCCTATCAGCATTGTTCTATCTAGCTGAGCACTGACGCCAGAGGCAGAGCTAGATAGAGAAAAGAAAAAGCCTTGCTTAATATTATTAATCGAGATAGAACTTAGTCTAAATTCAGGCTTGCCGAATTTTTTTTGAACTAGAGCAAGTATTACTACTGCTGGTACAATCGAACCCACACAATAGAGAATTCCCCACCCAAGTAAGCGATAGTCTTCAGGGAAAAATGGTAAACATAGAGCAGCTATCAGCTTTGTAAAGCTGTATATCATTCCATATTGTGCTCCTTTTTTTATTTGATGGTTGGCAACAAAAGCCATTTGACCTAACCCGCATAGCTTAAGGCCAACGATGTCTGCCAGCAAAATTAGTAAAATAAATAAGGGTGGGACTGTCGGTAGGATGATGGTGATTAGGGGAAAAACAGTAATTAAGGCAATGCCGATTGTTATCCAAAAGACTAATAGGGTGCCGCCCCAATATTTAGAAAATTCAGATGAGTCTCTTGAGACATTTTGGATCAGAATATCCCCCATGCCAACACTAATGAATGGAAAAACAATAGCCCAGATTGCTTTAGTCCCTTCAAATAGGCCATAGTCTTCTGATCCTAAAAACCGAGCTACCGCAACAAAATAAACTATTTGGACAGCCATGGTTATTGCTTTAGTTGAAAATGTCCAAAAGCTGTCTTGGAAAAAAGCCCTACTTTTCAGATTTGAGGCTTTGGTGAAAATATTGCTTAAGAGTCTATTCATTGATTATTTGACATGGAAAATATAGCACCTGGTGCAGTGAGGCAGAAGCAAACAAGAAAATCCTACTCTAAGTCAAAATATTTATTAGTAGAAGTAGATGTTATTAGTAGAAGTAGATGAATAATTTCCGTCGTAGATCACTGGATAGGACTTTTAATCTATATTGCGCAGTTACATCATAAGGTGCTAGTTCTAGTCGCAAAAACAAAGACTAAACATTCCAATAAAAGATTAGTGATCACTTGCTCAGTAAGCACATTTGGCTTTTACATTTATGTCGACTAAAACTAACGATATATATGATGAACATATGAAAACTGCTTGGACTGCGTCTCAAGTATTAGGCTAAGCCTTTAATTTGCTTTGCCAGTTCTTCCGGCTGAGAAATCAAGTTCTTGAATTCGGTGGAAACCGATATCACTGCACTTGAAAGCAGGATCCAGAAAAAACTGTTTTGGGCCAGCAAGGTTGACTCAGAAAAATTGACTATGAATGCATAGGATAGTAAAACAACTGGCCACAGGTATTCTGGGCAAAATCGCATTTTAACTAAGGCAACTGATTTGATTAGAGTTAACCAGATTACCAAAGCAAAGACTACAGAGCCCACTAAGCCAAGCTGTAAAGCTAAGTCCAGAAAACCATTATGGGAGTCTGGTACTCTCCAACGCAATGTACGAATTACATCAGCAGATTCCCCTTGAGTACCATGCCAAAAACCACTGAATCCATATCCCAACCAAGGCCTTTCCTGAATCTTTTGGATGACTGCAGGCCAAATGTCTGTACGCCCTGTCAATGTCAAATCTCGCTCAAAGAGGTCTAAGACTGGTGTTGCAATCTCAGTAAACCAAACGATAACACTTAGCGCCAAGAGTATCGACAGTAAAAATACAGAAACGAAAAATGGCAACCTCAGTCTAAATACCTGACTAGATAAAAGTACAATTACGGTCAGCATCACACCGTTTAATAACGCTCCCGCTGAGGCCGAGGCGATGATCAACCCCGCACTAGCAGCTATCCCCAACCAAGGAATCAACTTTTTGGAGCCGGGGCTAGTGACTAAGAGCAAAAAGGCCATTAGGCTGAGAACCATAAATTTCCCAAGACCGTTCTTGTGGGTGAACACACCTCTGGGAGCACCAGCATGGACTCCCCCCATGATTCCATATTGGGGTAAAGCCACAATAAAGAGGATGCTGAGAACAACAACTATTCCAAAAGCCCAGGCAACTAGCTTAAGCTGCTCCTTAAGGGTAAAACGACTAGCAATATAAAGACCAAACATGGTCGTGCCAATCATACCAATAGACCCGGTCAGCGTTCTGTCAGGGGCTGCTGACCAAGCAAATGAGAGGGGCACTATCAACATAAATCCGAGAAACAGTAAGTTTTGGGAGATAAAGTGCAAAACTTTCTGCCACCTTAGGAATAGAAGGCTAAAAACAACTAGATAGTTGAGGACAAACAATAGGTTGAGAATTGAAAAGTCAAAGGTGGTAATGTCTACGCCATCCCCTTCACTGGCGCCCTGAATAATTAACAGCGGTATAACTGCATTTGTATATAGAACTAAGGACGCCACAGTGAATATTTGCTCTGCCTTGCTCAGTAAAAGCAGAGCATTATTACTTATGTATTGGCTGACTTTGAGCATGAGTTTGCCAGAATACTACTGATTATGGTGCTGCTACTCATCTTTGGCTGAAGTGGCAGATTCTAAACTTTCGATACTACTAGCGGATGTCATACCTTGAAGAGAGCGGGTAACTGCCTTAGATCGCATGAGTTCTGAAATCAGGATGATAGCGATCGCAAGCAGGGTGCCGGCCATCACACCAATAGCTACAATTCGGAGTTTAGCTCCTGAATCAGGGTCTGTAGGTGGTGTTGCGGGTTGAATTATCCTTGTGTTGTAGGTGGTTTCATTTTCTTGAACTTCCAGCTCTTGAAGCCGAGTTAGTAGAGCGCTATAGGTTTCTTCAGCGACCTCAATACGCCGCTCTAGGGCCCTTTGCTCTGCACTCAACGAAGGAACATTTGATAGCCTGTTTTGATATTCTGTCTCATAGTTTCTGAGCACAGACAATTGTTGCTGCAAGCCCGAGTATTCTAGCTCTGTATCGAGAAAGTTCTGAATTAAAGCTTGGGTGATACTTTGCCCGTTTGTCGACCCCTGAACTAATCTGTTAGGGGCTGAGGCGGAACCACCGACTAAATTAATTTGTTCAGCAAGAAATGCTTGTAGTGACTCTTGCTGAGACCTGAGCTGCCTGACGACAGGGCTATCAGCACTAAACCGGGCTTGTTGAGCAGCCAGGTCACGTTCCACCTCTTGCAGGGAAAGGATAGCTTCCTGTACGCCAGGATTCTGACTCAGGATGCCAACTTGTAACGCATCCTGGGGATTAAGTTGTAACTTACCCTGAAGCGCTGAAACTTGAGTTCCAGCAGACTCTAAGCTAGATTGAACAGTTGCTATTTGATTTGACAATACTTCTAGACGAGCCACTAGAGATCGAGCTTCTTCATCCAAAACCCCAATCTGATTTTGCTCGAGGAAGCTTCGAAGTTCTAGCTCAGCCTGGCGAACGACAGCCTCAGATTGGGGTAACTGGGCCAGTAAGAATTCTCTGGCTTGTCTGGCTTCCGCCCGGTTCGTTTCAATGGCAACTTCTCGATACTTGTCTACCAGAGTATTGACCACCGATGCCGCAATTTCGGGGTCAGGGTTGGTGTATAAGACCTCAACAACATCGGTGCCGCCAATAATGCTAACATCAAGAGATCTATCGAGGTCCCTTGGGGTGAGAGGTTCTCCACCTTCGTTCTCAAGATTCAGAACATCAATGGTCTCTTGAAGCAGAGGTCGAGAGCGGATCACCTCTATTTGAGTTGTCAGCGGCGTTTGATCACCCAGCAGCGACTGCAGCTGTCTTTCATCTCCTCCAAACCCAGTTAGAACAGCTGTTCGATCCACCTTCGTAAATAAAAGCCTGGAATCAGCTGTATACTCGGGCGTCACCTGGGTTGCAGCGAGGGCAGCCAAAGCGACACAGCCGGCAAAGGCTCCAGCTGCCAGTAAACCAGACTCTCTGATAGACCTGTCGACCTGGTGAAGATTCAAATCGATGGACTCTCTATTGTTCATATCAATACTGCTACTTCTGGGCGACTAGCGGAACATGGCGTTAGGGAAATGCACACTGAATATCTCGTAATTATATTAGCTGTATCAGCTTTGATGCTTGTCTTAGCTTCGTCATTCGCCACTCATTTACGGGTAAAACTTAGCAAGATTTAATCTTTAAGATTCAAAGGATAAAATCAGGATAACTCAAACATGACGACAATACAGTGTTTTCCTCAAGGACTGAGGAGCAAAGATAGAAGATAAGTTAATCAATAGATATACAGTAAACAATAGTTTCAGGACAATTACTTGTAGGTCTTGTGAAGTTAACTTAAATATTCGAGAAATTAAACTTGATGAAACAGACAGATGGAATCATTAAGCTTAACCATAGCTAGCATAGGCCTTGTGATGGGCTTGTTCAGGGGAGAGATCAGTGATATTGCCGAAAAGTTTATATTCACGCATAGAATATAAAGCTTTTACGAATGGGGCGTTATCCATCGCATTGAAGCAGGGGGGACTGGGCTACACCAAGTTCAACCCTGGAGTTTTGCCTGTGGGAGCCCTCCAACCCCCGAGCTGGGTTTGGCATAGAATCACTTTAGGATTAAATGTATCGTGAGTCGATATTTATTTTGCTGTCTGTGGTTGCACTGGTGTGGTGCTGGTTTAGTGGGGCTGTGGGCTGTGGTATTGCCGGAGTTGGCGATCGCCCAAGTACCAGCAACCCAAGATCGTTCCTCTATCTTGCGCTTTGACCCTTGCCAGGGACTTAATCAAGGGGGACAGAGCCGCCTATCTATGCCTGAGGGAGATGCTCTGGATCAGGGAGGAGCAATCGTGGCAGACCCTATGGAGGAGTGTGATTTCCCGAGCTATCGCCTAGGGCCTGGGGATAGTATTTTTGTTGGGGTGCAGCGGTTTCCTGATCTTAGCTTTGAGGCTACTCTGGATTTGCGCGGCAATGTGGTTATGCCTCTGGGGGGATCCATCAACCTGGTGGGGTTAACCCCTGAGCAAGCTGAGCGTCGCATCTACGATCGCTATAACCAATATGTAGTGAATCCTGACATAGCTGTGATTTTGACGGGGCAGCGCCCTGTGGAGGTAACCGTCGTGGGGGAAGTCCCACGTCCAGGGTTTCATCCCCTAACAGCGCCCCAGTTGTCGACCGCCCTGTTATCTGCAGGAGGAACGACGACGGAGGCCGATTTACGGCGTGTGAGGATAGAGCGCAGCCACCCCTCTGGCCGCTCGATCCATCAAACCATCGACTTGTTTAAGCCGTTACAACAGGGGCGAGCCCTACCGCAAGTCAGGCTGCAAGACGGGGATGTGGTCACGGTACCCCGTTTGACCCATGACAATGATGATGATTACGATCGCGCCCTAGTCGCCAGATCAACGCTGGCCAGGCCAGAGATTGTGGTGCGTGTTTTGAACCGGGCCGGGGGTGGCCGAGGCATTGAGGCTCGGTTTGGGGCGGTGACCCTACCCAATGGTAGTCGGTTCCTAGATGCGTTGGCCCTAGCTCAGGTGAATCCTGACTTAGCCGCCTACGATCGGATCGCGGTTATCCGGTTTAATCCTGAAACCGAATCGGCCGATACAATCATGGTCGATGCGGCAGCGGCGATCGCAGGGGACATGGGCCAAAATATTGCGTTACAAGACAACGATGTGCTGGTCGTAGATCGCAATCTGTTGGCTCGGGTGACCTATGGGTTAAACGTGTTTACCCAGCCCTTTCGCGATGTCTTGGGCTTCTTATTATTTTTTGACTCGTTGGCCAATGCGGCTGATTCACTCTTTAGACCTTAGGAGTAAAACCCAGCTATGGCCTCTACAGCGCTGAAACGGTATTGGCTCGCTCTGGATCGCCATCGATGGGCCAGTTTAGCTAGCTTGTTGGGGGTACTGGGGCTATCTACGGTGATGGCGCTGCGACCGCCCCGGCCTCCTCTGTATCGAGCTGAAGGCAGCCTGATACCCAATAGTCCTGTGGTGGCTTTGACGGCGACAGGTAGCGAGGTGCAACAGCGGGGCCAGGGGATTATTTCAGAAGATTTTCTGTTGGCGGAGGTTTTGCTGCAGCGGGTTTCGGCAGAGCTCAGGGATCAGGGGGTTGATCTAGAGCCTGAGACCATCCGCGATCGCACTCAATTACACCTGGATGGGGATGACGACGAGGTGTTGAGGGTGAGGGTGACCTTTGACCACCCGAATTCAGATTGGGCCCAGGCCGGGCTGACCTTACTGTTTGAAGGCATGGTTGAACTCAGTCGGGTGGCGAACCGGGCCCAGTTGCAGGAAATTTTAACCGCTCTAGATGAGCGATTGCCCGCCATTGAAGCCGACTTACGCACTGCCGAAGCAGCACTGGAGGCTTACGATCGCGAGGAGGGACCCGCCATTCAAGCCGCCTTAGATGGCAGTTTGCTAGGGGCGATTTCAGGGGGGCAACAACAACAACGGCAGAACCAACTAGCCCTCGCCAGTCTAAACTCCCAAATTCAGAGCTTGCAACAGCAGCTGGGCCTGTCTCCAGAAGAAGCATTGACTGCCGCTGCCCTGAGTGCGGACCCAATGATTGCCCAACTGCGATCGCAAATTTTAGATGCCGAAGCCCAGCTGGCGCTGCTGGCCGACAGTTTGCGGGAGGCCCATCCCACCATCCAGGACCTGCGCCAAAACCTGGACGCCTACAATGCCCTCTTGCAAGACCGGGCCACGGAAGTGATGGGAGTGATGGGGGGAGGACCAGCCCCACAGCCCTCCCTCAGCCAGGTGCGGCGCAGCAGTACACTGGATCCAGCTCGAATTAATTTGGCGAATCAGCTGGTGGCCCTAACCACGGAGCGGGAAGCCCTACAGCAGCAGCAGCAGGTGCTAGCCCAGACGGATGGTCAGCTGCGCCAGCAGTACGCCGGGTTACCGAATAAGCAGCTAGAGCGCGATCGCTTGGCTCAGCAGGTGGCCTTGAACCAGGCTCTGTACGACCAAATTCAAGCTAAGCGGATCGATGCCGAGGCGGCTGCCGCTGAAACCGTCAGCAGTTTAACAGTGGCCCAATGGCCTACCACAGCGCTACTCGAACGACTAAGCCTGCCGCCTCTAGCGATCATGGCCCTAGGCGGCGGCTTGGGGCTCGGCCTAGCTATCGCCGTCGCCAGCCTGCTGGATCAAGTCGATGGTACGTTACACACCCACGACGACTTGCAGGACCTACTACAAGTGCTTGAGGTACCCCTGTTGGGCCTGATGCCAACTCTGACTGTCGCCTCAGGGTCGCCCCTGGTGCTATCGGCCCAGCCAGCTTTACTGGCAGACTATGAGCGCCTGCGCAGCAATCTACAGCTGATCCACAGGGGATCTGCTCAGGAAGATTCAGCGGTTACCCCCACCTGTATCCTGCTAACCAGCATCCACCCACAGGCGGGCAAAACAACCACAGCGATTAACTTGGGCATTGCTGCCGCCCAGGCCGGTCGTCGTACCCTGATTATCGAAATGAACGTGGGTCAAGCCTCTTGCTGCACTTGGTTAGGGATATCGAGGCCATCAGTTCTAGAACCCCTCCACTATTACGCTGGACGCTATCAGAATCCGATTCAAATGGTGCCAGACATAGAAAATCTGTACATCGCCCCCAGTCCTCAGACACCGCTTCAGGCCGCCGTCTTAGAGTCTGATGAAATGCAGCAGTTTTTAGCCACCGCCCGAGCTCGCTTTGACCTAGTGCTGCTGGATGCCCCAGCCCTAAATCAAAGCAATCATGCCCTGGTGTTAGCCACCGCCACTGATGGTTTAGTTGTCGTCACCCGCCCTGGTTACACCGCTAAAGCCCCATTAGTAACCTGGTTGGAACGACTGCTGAGCCGTTCTGATTTGCGGCTTCTAGGGGTCGCGATCGCAGATGCCGGTGATCCTGATGGCAGCGCTGATTGGACCCTTGGGGAAAGCGCATCTGAGCTACCCACCCCCCTAGCTGGAACGGCAGCGGGAACAACGGCGGATCCAAAACCCTCGGTAACCTATCCAATCGATTTGTAATCCTGGGAAATCCGTTCAAATCAGGGGGATCCATGGGGTAGGATCAAAGGCGGCCTTACTTAAACCTCAGTCATTGCTAGGAGCCACTGGATTGCCTACCCTGGGAGTTAATATCGATCACATTGCTACCCTCCGCCAAGCCCGCCGCACTGTCGAGCCCGATCCTGTGGCCGCCGCTGTGCTAGCGGAGTTGGCCGGGGCTGACGGTATTACCGTTCACCTACGGGAAGACCGTCGCCACATCCAGGACCGTGATGTGCGGTTGCTGCGCCAGACGGTGCGCACCCACCTGAATTTGGAAATGGCTGCCACCGATGAGATGGTGGTCATTGCCCTGGATGTTAAGCCAGATTATGTCACTCTGGTACCGGAACGGCGAGAAGAGGTGACCACTGAAGGTGGGCTAGATGTAGTCGGGCAACTGGAACGGATCACCCATGTGGTGAAAGCCCTGCAAGGGGCGGCTATTCCGGTCAGTCTGTTTATTGATGCCGAAGCCAAACAAATTCAGGCGTCAGCTCAGACCCAGGCGCAGTTTATTGAGTTACACACTGGCCCCTATGCCAATGCTAAAGCTGAGGGCGATCGCCAACAGCAGCTGAGCATTTTAGCCGAAGGTACTCGGCAAGCTCTGGGCCAGGGGCTACGGGTTAATGCGGGTCATGGGCTAACCTACTGGAACACCGTTGAGGTGGCTATGATTCCAGGCATGGAAGAGCTTAACATTGGCCATAGCATTATTAGCCGGGCTGCTTTAGTGGGTCTAGAACGGGCTGTGAGCGAAATGAAACAGATCATTCAAGGGAGATAAAGAGATTGCCATGACCACCTATTACTACGCTGTTGCCAGCGAGAAATTTTTGATTGATGAAGAGCCCTTAGAGGAGGTGCTGAAGGAGCGTCACCGTTACTACCAGGAACAAGAGCAACCAGTGGACTTTTGGCTGGTACGCTCCCCTGCCTTTTTAGAAGCACCCGAATTAGCCGCCGTCAAAGCCAGTTGCCCTCAGCCAGCAGCGGCCCTGGTTTCCACCAGCAAAACCTTTATTACCTGGGCCAAGCTGCGGTTTGAATATGTGGCCACTGGCGAATTTCAAGCCCCCTCTGACAGTATTCCCGACCCATTAGCTTCCCTGAGCTCAGTCGCCTCCTAGATTCAGGATAGGGGGGAAACATCCTTGGGAATTTATTAATCTGCCCCCGAAACCAAACGGTTTGGGCTAAAATCGCTGGCAGGTTGTGGTAACAAAGGAAACAATGAACAAGGTGTTTGGGCGGCAGCAGAGAATTAGCTTGGTGGCGGTTGGCCGCAGCTGGATGGGGACATTGGGGGGGCTTGCCGTCGCTTGGCTCGCCCCTGTGCCCGCTGCGGTGGCTGAATTCCCCCCCTGCCCTCCCCCCTCAGCTAATGAATATTTGTTGCTCGTGCGCGGCAGTACCGAGGCCGAACGCAACCGAGTTCAGGAAACCCTACCGTCCAACAGTACGGTGATGATCTGCGACTACCTGAGTGATACGGTGGTGCGGGCCGGTGGCTTTTCCAATTTAGAAAATGCCAATGCCTGGGCTCAGTACATGACCGAAGTAGAAGGGCTTCAAGCCTTTGTGGCCCGACCGGCAACCACGACGACCCAACAACCGTCTCCTGCCCCCGAGACTACCCCTCCAGAGACCACTACCCCTAACCAGGAGACGCCCCCAGCTCCTGACCAGGAAAGCCAGCCCACTCCGGCCCCCCAGCAGCCAACGGAGGCCACTTTTGCGCCCCAACCCCTGGGAGAGGGCTTTGCGGTGCTGTTTGACTATCAATATCAACCGGAAACCGCGATCGCGATTCAGCAGCAGATTGGCCAGGCCGTGGGGTTATCTGTGTATCGGCAACGGTCCTATCTGTTGATTGCCTATAGCCCCGATGTGGAAGGAGCCGCCTCTACCCTGTCGGTGCTGTCGGGCTATGGGATTCCAGCATTCATTGTGAATAGCCAGGAAGTGGTGATGCTGACCCCAGCGGTGGCGCTTCAACCTTAGGGATCTGTCAAAGCTAAAAATTAGGGTAAGCGCTTGGCAAAAGCCTTGTATCTTCAGGGAGGTTGCTTCAACACAGTAAGACTTACCGTGCACCGGTAGACAGGCAATGTCAGTAAGCTGGGCTAGCTAAATACGAAATCACCACCCCCAAGGCTGACCCCACAATCACTTGAAAGGGGGTGTGGCCGAGTAGCTCCTTTAGACGATCTTCGCTGAACTCGGGCTTCTCTTGAAACAGCTCATCAATAATTTGGTTCAATACCTTGGCCTGCTTACCTGCGGCTTGGCGCACCCCAGCAGCGTCATACATGACAATAATTGAGAAGACGAGGGTGGCGGCAAACGTAGGACTGGCCCAGCCCAGGGTCTGACCAATGCCGCAGGTTAGGGCCGTCACCAGGGCAGAATGGGCACTAGGCATCCCCCCCGTACCTACCAGCACCCGTAAATTTAGCTTGCGATGCCAGATCACTTCAATTATGGCCTTGATGATCTGGGCCGTAAAACAGGCAATTAGGGCCACCAACAGTACATGGTTGTCCAGAATATCGCTAAAATTTTCCATCAGCTTACCCTAAGCCTTAGTAGGTGCGGTTGATAATGTAATCGGCGATGGCCAGCAGGGGTTGGCGTAGCTCCCCAAAGCCATCGAGAGCCGCCTTAGCTGAGGCAATTAACGTTTGGGCCTGATGGCGAGACTCTTCCAGTCCCCATAGGCTGGGATACGTGGCCTTTTGGGCGGCCACATCTTTACCCGCCGACTTGCCCAGGGTTTCAGAAGTGGCCGTAATATCTAGAATGTCATCCACGATTTGGAAGGCTAACCCAATCCGCTGGGCGTACTGCCTTAGTTGCTCAACGTCTGTATCAGTGGCCCCGGCTAGAATGGCTCCCGAGGTGACAGAAACCTCTAGCAGAGCCGCCGTCTTATGATTATGGATATAGGTCAAAGTATCTAAGGTAATGTCGGGATTACCCTCGCTGGCTAAATCCACAATTTGGCCGCCCACGAGTCCCTCGCCGCCCACGGCTCTAGCCAAGTTTGCAATCACCCTTAACACCCTTTCCGGGTCGGCGTCCTGGGTTTGGGCAGCCACATGTTCAAAGGCATAGGTGAGGAGGGCATCGCCAGCCAAAATCGCCACATCTTCCCCATAGACTTTATGGTTAGTGAGTCGCCCCCGCCGATAGTCATCGTTGTCCATGGCTGGTAAGTCGTCATGAATCAGCGACATGGTGTGGATCATTTCCAGCGCACAGGCCGTCGGCATGGCCGTGGTTATCGTTCCGCCAGCCAACTCACAGCTGGCTAGACAAAGGATAGGCCGCAACCGCTTTCCCCCGGCCAGCATGGAATAGCGCATGGCCTCGTAGAGGGTTTCGGGATATTGGATAGCTAGGGCTTGATCGATGGCCGCTTCGACTTGCTGACGGCGATCGCTCAGGTAAGCTGACAAATCAAAGGCTGAAGTTTTGGGATCAAGGGAATCGGTTTGCACCATGGCAGCAATGCGGGTTTTAACAGACGAACAACGATAAATCTTAAACCTTTAAGCCAAATGTTCAGCTAGGCCAGATAGTAACATCTGGACGGAAAACCGCAGAAAATCTAGCTTAGACCTGAATCCGACTACGATAGCTCATGACGGTATTTTCAAGCAGCATGGCCACCGTCATGGGGCCCACCCCGCCGGGCACCGGGGTAATCCCCTGAACCACGGAGGCCACTGATTCAAAATCAATGTCGCCCACCAGTCGAGAGGCCCCGTCAGGGGTCTCCACGCGGTTAATACCCACGTCAATCACGATCCCTCTGGGTTTGACGTCAGTGGCCTTGATCATGCCAGGGCGACCCACCGCCGCCACTAGAATATCAGCTTGGCGGGTCAGGGCGGCCAAGTCAGGGGTCCGGGAGTGGGCAATGGTCACCGTAGCATTGGCTTCTAGCAGCATCAGGGCCATGGGCTTACCGACCAAAATACTGCGACCCACAACCACGACATTGGCCCCACTGGGGTCGATATCATAGGCATTGAGCAGCCGCATCACCCCATAGGGGGTGCAGCTGCGTAGGCCCGGTTCGCCCCGCACCAGCCGCCCTAGGTTAATTGGGTGTAAGCCGTCCACATCCTTGTTGGGGTCAATGGCATGTAGCAGGGCTACTGCATCTAGATGGTGGGGTAACGGCAGCTGCACCAAGATGCCATCCACATCGGGGTTCCCGTTCAACTGCTGAATCAGCGCCAGCACCTCAGCTTGGGTGACCGTGGTGGGCAAGTGCTGACCATAGGAGGCAATGCCAACCCGGGTACAGGCTCTTTCTTTGTTGCGCACATAGGCGGCACTGGCAGGGTTATCGCCGACCATAATCACCGCCAGCCCCGGCGGCCGCCGGCCAGTACTGGTTAGGGACTGGATCGTTGTAGCGAGTTCGTCTTGAAGCCGGGTAGCCAGGGCCTTACCGTCAAGCAGTTGAATCATAGGATGGGCCGTCATAACCAGGATTTCAAACAACAGTGTCTCAGATTTTGGGCGTATTCCTTGAATTGCTGCCTGGGGAAATAGTCCCTAAGATTGTTGTTTGTAACTGTGGACTGGAGCCAGTGATGCAACGTCTGACGCGCTATGGATTTGTGGGCCTAGGGCTGGTGGCGCTAGCCAGTTGTGGTGCCAGCCTGGAGGATACGACAGCTCTGGTGCTGCGCGATCGCCTCAGTCAAGTACCGGGGCTCAATTGGCTGGCTACATCAACCCCGATCGCCGCCATTAACCAGCATCGGGAAGGCACCGTGCACCTATCAGGGCAGGTGGATCAGCATTTACCGCTGGTGGGGCAGAACCTCTACCAACTGACGGATGACTCTGGCTCGGTGTGGGTGCTGACCCCGAATCCACTGCCTCCGGTGGGGGAATCCCTAAAAATTGAGGCCACTGTTCGCTATGAAGTGATTATGTTGCAAGGGCAAGATATTGGCGAATATTATGTCGAGGAGCTAAGTCGTTACTAGCGATCGAAGCTAGCTATCCGACGGGCCGCCCCAATGCTCTGTTCTGCTGGACCATAGGTGAGCTCTAGGGCCTGCTGCTCGGCATAGGCCCTAGCGGCCTCTCGGTAAACACTACGGCCAGTGGGCAGGGTGCGTCGCCGCCCATCATGGTCAAAGGTGATGGCGTATTGGACGTCTTTTCTGATCAGGGGGTCAGTGCGCCGCTCAATGGTTTCCCGCTTACGATTCTCCAGTTCATCCGCCGTGGGGCGAGGGGGCAGCGCTGGCCACCACAGCCCCTGGTCATCGGGGCCAGTAACGGCCCCCTGGGGCTGAACCCCGTTGCGGTTGACTAAACTCGTGGATGCAAACTGCTCCTGACGAATGGTTTGACGGCGGTCAAAACGGCGGGCATACTCCACCTGCCAGGTGTAGGTGACGGTGGCGGTGGCTTCATAGGTGCCGGTGGTAATGGTGTTGCCAGTGGCTGGGTAGTTTTCGCAGCCAGCGATCGCCCCTAGGGCTAACACGCTCACACTTAGCCAACTGAGGTTTAGCGGGCGGAGAAACGAAGCAAGCATGGGCAGCGAAATCATCCAATGGCAAGGGGATATTCGTAATCTTAATGTCATGGATGCCAAAATCAGCCTTGGGGTTCCGCCCAGGTTGATGTATCAAGCCGACGTTAACTTACTTATGAGGTTGATCAAACCTGACCACATGACGCCTTAGGATAGTGGCGAGCCTGATGCTTTTCCCCCTGACTGACGCTGTATTTGGACCCATCCTTTTGCTTATCTAAGGCCCGTCCATGTCCCAGACGCCCGTATCAATTCAGCAGAGCTTTCAGACGCTGCCGCCCTTTGATCTGCTACCAGAGGCGGCGTTGCAGCAGCTCTTGCAACTGGCTCAACCGTTGCGCTATCGCCTCGGTCAGCCGTTGCTACGACGAGGAGCACTGACCCAGCAGGTGATTGTGCTGCTGGAGGGGCAGGTACGACTGCTGGGGTATGATCCCCGCAACCAGCAGCCGACGACCCTCAGCCGTCTGGGGCGGGGAGACCTGCTGGGGGTGATCAGCCTGATTCGTGACGTTCCCTGTGAGACCGCGATCGCCTCTACGGAAGTCCTGGCCCTGACCCTCCCGTCCTATACTTTTTTGCAGCTGGTTAAGGACGAGCCTAAGTTTGGCCAGGCTATTCGCGATCAGGTGTATCTGATCGAAGCCTTTGACCTCCTCAGTCAGCATGTTAAAGACCATGCCCTGGATCCAGGGGATCTGAAGGCCAAGGCTGAGCGGGTCTGCGATCGCGCCTCCCTGGCTACCCTGCCCCACGGCATCAGCTCCCTCGACCATCTGGATCCAGCACTCACCTGGCTGATCAGTGGCGGCAACGTGCTGAATCTATCGGTTGGATCCACCCTAGACTTAGCCCAGCAGCAGACCATAGAGGTGTTGAGTCCCCAGGGGGCAAGATTGCTGGGGCTGACCCCAGAGGTGCTGGCTGAGACCTTCGAGGTCCCTGCTGTACCTGACTCCCCTGCCGATCCTCCGTTGGATAGGGCCACTATTCCCTATGCGACTGAGGCCCAGATGCTGGGATCGAGTGAGGCAGAAGGCCAGGGGCAACCAGGCGACCCTAAGCGCGATCGCGCCTTTCCCCTGGCCCGGGGGCGGGGGGATGTAGAAGGGGCGTTAGCCTGCTTCGACATGTTAAGCCAGTACTTTACGATGCCTTTTCGGCGGGATGTGATTCGGCGGGTTTTAGCCAACCAGCACGAGCGCATGGGTCAGCTGTCATTACCCGTCTGCGGCTCCATTAGCGAAATGATGGGCCTGAAAACCCAACTGGTGCGGGTACCCGTCGCCGCCTTTAGCCGTCTCAACACCCCATGCCTAGTCCGCTGGCAAGAGAGCTTTGCGGTGCTCTACGAGACTTCAGAGCAGGCCTACATTTTAGGCGACCCGGCGGTAGGCTTGATTCGCCGCACCCCCCAAAGCTTTGCCGAAACCTGGGGCGAGAGCGGCGAGGTGCTGCTGCTGGAACCCACCCGCGAAACCCCTCAGCAGCGGTTTGGCTTGCAGTGGTTTTGGCCCTCGATTCAGAAATATCGCTGGGTTCTGCTGGAGGTGTTCGTCGCCTCGTTTTTTGTGCAGCTGTTCGGTCTAGCCAATCCACTGATTGTCCAAATCATCATCGACCGGGTGATTGTCCAAAATAGTATCGAGACCCTACAGGTACTTGGGATTTTTCTGGTGATTATGGCGGTGTTTGAAGCCTTACTCACCAGTCTGCGCACCTACCTGTTTGTGGATACCACCAACCGCATCGACATGACCCTGGGGTCAGAAATTATTGATCACCTGTTTCGCCTGCCCCTGCGCTATTTCGATCGCCGCCCGGTGGGGGAACTGTCCAGTCGGATCAACGAACTCGAGAATATCCGCCAGTTTTTGACCGGCACCGCCCTCACCGTCGTATTGGATGCGGTGTTTTCGGTGGTGTACATCGTAGTCATGCTAATTTACAGCTGGCTCCTCACCTTAGTCGCCCTGGTGACGATCCCGCTGTTTGTGCTGGTGACCATGCTAGCCGCGCCGATCGTTCGGCGCCAGTTGCGTACCAAGGCCGAACGCAATGCCTCCACTCAGGCCCTGCTGGTGGAATCCCTCTCGGGCATTCAGACGGTGAAGGCCCAAAACATTGAACTCCGCACCCGCTGGCAGTGGCAAGAACGCTATGCCGAATATGTCAGCGCCGGGTTTAAAACTGTGCTGACTTCCACCACAGCCAATTCCGCCAGTACCTTTTTGAACAAATTGTCGGCCCTGTTAGTGTTGTGGGTCGGGGCATACCTGGTCTTGCAAGGGCAACTGACCCTGGGCCAACTGATCGCCTTTCGGATTATTTCCGGCTATGTGACTGCACCGATTTTACGCCTGGCCCAGTTGTGGCAGAACTTCCAAGAAACCGCCCTTTCCCTGGAACGGCTGTCGGACATCATCGACCATCCCCAGGAAACCGATGCCGATGATATCAACCAAATTCCGATGCCAGAGATTAGCGGCCAGGTCACCTTTGAACAGGTGGCCTTTCGCTTTGCTGCCGCAGGCCCCATGCAATTGATGAATATCAACCTGGAGTTTCCCGCAGGAGCGTTTATTGGCATTGTCGGCCAAAGCGGTTCCGGTAAAAGCACCCTGATGAAGCTGCTGCCCCGCCTCTACGAAGTGGAATCAGGCCGCATCTTAATCGACCAGTACGACATCAGCAAGGTAGAACTGTACTCCCTACGGCGACAAATCGGCATTGTGCCCCAGGATAGTCTGCTGTTTGAGGGCACCATTCAAGACAACATTGCCCTCACCATTCCCGACGCCGACGCCAGTGCCATTATCACAGCCGCTAAAACTGCCTGCTGCCACGACTTCATTATGGAGCTGCCCCTGGGCTACAACACCCGCGTCGGAGAACGAGGGGCCAATCTATCGGGGGGGCAACGGCAACGGATCGCGATCGCCCGCACCATCCTCCAAAATCCCCGTTTGCTGATTTTAGACGAAGCCACCAGTGCCCTGGACTACGACACCGAGCATCAGGTGTCCATTAACCTCAAAGCCTGGGCCGAAGGCCGTACCGTCTTCTTCATCACCCACCGGCTCAATACCATCATGCAAGCCGACCAGATTCTGGTGATGGACCAGGGCTCTGCCGTCGAACTCGGCACCCACGAGGAACTGATGGCGCTTCAGGGGCGTTATTACACGTTGTATCAGCAGCAGTCCAGTATGGGGTGAGGAGAGGGGGAGGTGGGGAGGTGAGGAGGTGAGGAGTTGGGAAGATGGGGAAGGTTTTGGATTTTGGATTTTGGATTTTAGATTTTGGATTTTGGATTGAAATCGTAGGGTGCATTAGCGGTCGGGGACTGAATATTGGTGGGCAACCTGGGGCCGCAATGCTGAACACTTCCCAGTTAGATCACCCTGCCTTTTACCCGACCTTCAAAACCCTGAACCCTTTCAGAAATCTAAACCCGCACTTCATAAAACTCCTCCCTCCACACTCTTAACACCTCCCCATCCCCCCCATCTCCCCCACCTTCCCCATCTTCTTCACCCCATCCCCCCATCACCCCACCTCCCCCATCCCCCCATCCCCCCATCCCCCCCCTACCATGCAAACCAACGGCACCTCCCCCAACCAAAACGGTAACCAAAACGGCGAGACCATCCTCTCGACCCAGCCGTCGCGTCAGCTGGACAGCTTCGATAAGCCTGTGATTCTGCGCCAGTCGCCGCGCTGGTCCCGGGCGGTGATCTGGAGCATTGTGGGGGTTACGGCAATCACCATTGGCTGGTCTTTTCTGGCCAGGTTTGAAGAAGCGATTCCGGCCCAGGGTAAGTTAGAGCCCCAAGGCTCGGTGCAGCCGGTGCAAGCGCCGGTGGGGGGGGTGGTGCAGACGATTTTGGTCACCGAAGGGCAGACTGTCGAGGCCGGTGATCCGCTAGTGCGGTTCGACCCAGACAGCACCCAGGCTCAGCTCAAGGCTTTGGTCGCCATTCGCGACCAGCTACAGGCAGAAAATGCCTACTACCGGTCCCAATTGGCTAACCAGGCAGACACCGACGCCCCCGCCGATCTTGACCCCAGCTTGGCCCAGCTCACCAGCAATCGGGCGGCCCTGGTGGCAGAAAACGCCCTGTACCAGGCCCAACTTGCTGGGGATTTAGCCGGTGATAGCCTGCCCCCAGCCCAGCGCCAGCGGCTGCGTACGGCCACCGCCGAAGTCGAGTCAAGGCTGCGCATCGCTACCCTGGAGGTGGATCAACTACGCCGCCAGCTCACCCAAACCCAGGCTCAATTGGCTAATGCTCGGGAGGCTCTACGGCTGAACCAGCAAATTTTAAGCGACATCGAAATATTAGCCGAGGCAGGAGGAATTGGCCGTATTCAGTTCCAACAACAGGGTCAGGAGGTCAACAACCGCCAAACTGAAGTGGACCGCTTGGTCGAAGAAGAACAGCGCCTGGAACTCGCCATTGTGCAAGCCCAGGAACAGCTGCGCAATACTCAGGTTGGTTCCCAGGATGACTTGCAGCAGCGGATTGCGGCCAACAGTAACCAAATTGCCACCATTGACAGTCAACTCAGCAAAACATTGTTAGACAACGAAAATCGCCTGCAAGAGCTCGAAAGTCAGATAGCGGAGCTCCAAAAAACGCTGGATTATCAGGAGCTGCGGGCTCCGGTGGGGGGAACGGTGTTTAATCTCAGGACCAATCAGCCAGGGTTTGTGGCCAACTCGACTGAACCCTTGCTAGAGATTGTTCCCACAGATGCCCTGGTGGCGCGGGTGTTCATTACCAACCGCGACATTGGTTTTGTGCGAGAAGGGATGGCGGTTGACGTGCGAATCGATTCGTTCCCTTACAGTGAGTTTGGTGATGTCAAAGGCACCCTAACCCACATTGGTTCTGATGCCTTGCCGCCGGATCAATTCGACCCGACCTATCGGTTCCCGGCAGACATTGCCCTGGAGACACAATCGATTGTGATCAACGGTCAGCCGGTGCAGCTGCAATCGGGTATGTCCCTGAGTGCCAATATCAAAACCCGGCCTAAGCGGGTGATTATGATCTTTGCCGACCTATTTACCCGCAAGGTCGACACCCTCCGCACGGGCCGCTAGGTTCTGCCGATCTAATGCCTTCAGCTGGTGATACAGCATCTCGATACGAGGTACTGCTATCCCCGCCGCCTGGGCCGTCCGCAGGGGATTGCCAAAAATGGCTTCCACTTCTAAGGGGCGGGCCTGGTCATAGTCGATCTTCATACTGGTCCGGTAGGGGGCCATGCGCTCAGTATTGGCCAGCATGGTGACAATCAAGTCATCCGGGAGGTGGCGCCCTTGCCCTGGAGAGAGGCGATCGCCGTCCTGACGGGCCGCCGCTACAACCTCTTCCATGAGCTGCCCCGCTAATAGACGAATATCGGGATCGGCCATCATCCCCTCCGTCGTGGCATCCATCACCACCGACAGCCCATTAAACGGAATATTCCAAACCAGCTTGTGCCAGCGGGCCAAGCGCAAATCTGGGGTCGTATCCACAGCAATCTGGGCGGCTTTGAAGTCAGCCGCTATCCCAGCTAGCACAGGGCTTAAGGGTCTGGGTTTTTGGTCGGGGTAGTGCTGTCCTAGGAGCACATGGCCATAGTCCAAATGGTGAATCTGACCTGGCCCCACCTTGTTAGAGCAAATAAAACAGAGTCCGCCCCAAATGGGGCGATCGCCCGCCCAAGCCTGTAATTCATCTTCAATGGCAAACCCATTTTGCAGCGTCAGCAAAGCCGTATCCGGTGCCAGTAACGGCTTAACCAGCTCTGGCAATATATGGTTTTGGGTGGTTTTCAAGGCAATAATCACCACATCCACCGCTGGCATCGCCGTGGTGCGGTTATAGGCGTTAACCTGAGGCAGCGTAAAATCCCCCGCGATCGATCGCACAGCTAGCCCATGGCGCGCTACCGCCTCATAGTCCCGATGCAGTAAGTAATGCACCTCAGCCCCGCCCCGCTGCAGACAAGCCCCGTAGTAGCCGCCAATCGCTCCCGTGCCGATGATGGCGTAGCGTCCCATAGTCGCGTCCTCTCCTGGCTAAAGCTAAAGTGTCTCTAAAGGTTGACTCCGAATCCAGCCCCACTTCTTACCATAGGGAAGGTTCATAGAGTATTCCATCTAACAAACCATCCATCCATAGTCAGGATACTGAACTCAGCCGACCAGGTCGGTCTGGCCAACCTTGTGGATAGAGGATTAGCTGGGATACCCTGAGGGTGATTGTCACCTCGATAGCTACTGCCGTTACCGCAAAAGGACATGCCAGCGATGGCCGATTATCAGCCTGCCGACACCGCCTTTGCTGTCGATCGCGACTGCAAAACATTAGCGCGTCACGTACTTGAGCAACTCCAGAGTTTTGGTTCAGAAGCCCAAGACATCAGTGCCCTGATGAACCGTTTGGCCCTAGCTGGCAAGCTCATCGCCCGCCACCTAAGCCGAGCTGGGCTAGTGGAAGAAGCTCTTGGCTTTACTGGCGAAACGAATGTGCAGGGCGAAGCGGTCAAGCGCATGGATATCTATGCCAACGACGTGTTTATCTCCGTATTCAAGCAAAGTGGCCTGGTGTGTCGCCTGGCTTCCGAAGAAATGGATAAGCCCTACTACATTCCTGAAAATTGCCCCATCGGTCGCTATACCCTGCTCTATGACCCAATTGATGGTTCATCTAATGTTGATATTGACTTAAGCGTTGGCTCCATCTTTTCCATCCGCCGCCAGCAGGGGGATGACCTCGACCAAGACGCCAAAGACCTGCTCCAGGACGGTCGTCAGCAGCTCGTAGCTGGCTACATCCTCTATGGCCCCAGCACTATATTGGTGTACTCCATTGGTCGGGGGGTTCATGCCTTCACCCTGGACCCCAGCCTAGGGGAATTTATTCTGTCCGCCGAAAATATCACAGTCCCCCCCCACGGCCCCACCTACAGCGTTAACGAAGGTAACTTCTGGCAGTGGGAAGACGCCATCCGCGACTTTACCCGCTACGTTCATCGCCATGAGGGATATTCCGCCCGCTATACCGGCGCCTTAGTCGCCGACTTTCACCGCATTCTGATGCAGGGAGGCGTCTTTCTCTATCCAGGCACGGTTAAAAAGCCAGAGGGTAAGCTCAGACTGCTATACGAAACCGCCCCCCTAGCCTTTCTGATTGATCAGGCGGGCGGGCGAGCCAGCACTGGCACCCAAGACATTTTGGATGTCATCCCCACAGAACTCCATCAAAGAACCCCATTTATTATCGGCAGTACCGAAGATATTGCCCTGGTGGAGTCATTCATTCAAGACCATAGCCGTCGGCTGCAAAATACCATGACCCCCAATTAGCACTCTGTTGTTAGCGTCCAGGGAAAATGTATCTTGCACTACTCTTGGCTCCGGGTTGCTTAAGAGGGTCTGTAGTATCCATAGATTTCTGTTAAGTGCTGGCAAGATAAAGCTACATTTGCATTGATGGTTCTCCAAAGCCTATGGTTACCCTGCTTGAAAATCCCTTGCGCGTCGGTCTGCAGCAAGACCGCATTCCCGAGCCTCAGATTCTAGTCATTTTTGGGGCGTCTGGAGACCTGACCCAGCGTAAGATTGTTCCTGCCATCTACCAAATGCGGCGGGAACGAAGACTCCCCCCAGAATTAACCATTGTCGGGGTGGCCCGCCGCCAGTGGAGCCACGAGTTCTTTCGCGAGCACTTGCGCGAAGGTATCGAAGAATTTGGTAATGGCATTGGGTATGAGGCCATTTGGGACGACTTTGCCAAAGGCTTGTTTTACAGCCCTGGGGACATTGACGACCCCGCGTTTTACCAATCCCTGAAATCATTTCTGGCCGAACTGGATGATAAGCGAGGTACCAAAGGTAACCGGGTGTTTTACTTGTCGGTGGCACCGCGCTTTTTTGGCGAAGCCACCCAACAATTGGGAGGGGCTGGCATGCTGGCAGAGCCCAGTAAGCAACGGCTGATCATTGAAAAGCCCTTTGGTAAAGATCTCGCCTCTGCCCAAGTGCTAAACCGGGTGGTGCAGGAGGTGTGCAAGGAAGAACAAATCTACCGGATCGACCACTATCTGGGTAAAGAAACCGTTCAAAACCTGATGGTGTTTCGATTTGCTAACGCCATTTTTGAACCCCTATGGAATCGCCAGTTTGTCGACCATGTGCAAATCACGGTGGCGGAAACCGTTGGTTTGGAAGGGCGGGCAGGCTATTACGAAACCGCCGGTGCGTTGCGAGATATGGTGCAAAACCACTTGATGCAGCTATTCTGCCTGACGGCTATGGAGGCCCCCAACTCCCTAGATGCCGACAGCATTCGTAACGAGAAAACCAAGGTGTTACAAGCTACCCGCCTCAGTGACATCGACGATCTGAGCCAATGTGCGGTGCGGGGTCAATATTCCCCCGGCTGGATGAAGGGACAATCGGTTCCAGGCTACCGGGAAGAGGATGGCGCTAACCCTGAATCCACCGTACAGACCTTTAGTGCTCTGAAACTAGAAATTGACAACTGGCGCTGGAAAGGGGTGCCTTTCTATATGCGCACCGGCAAGCGGATGCCCAAAAAAGTGAGTGAAATTTCTATTCACTTTAACGAAGTCCCCCACCTGATGTTTCAGTCTGCGGCCCAACAGATGAACCACAATGTTTTAGCCCTGCGGATTCAGCCGGATGAGGGCATCTCCATGCGGTTTGAGGTCAAGACCCCCGGCAACTCCCTGCGCACCCGTTCCGTCGATATGGACTTTCGCTACGATGCCGCCTTTGGCCAAGCCAATACCGACGCCTATGCTCGATTAATCATTGACTGTATGCTGGCGGACCAAACCCTCTTTACCCGAGGGGACGAGGTGGAGGCGTCCTGGCGGCTGCTGACCCCGCTGCTACAAGCCTGGGATGCCCCCACCGACCCCAGTGCTATTCCCTTTTATGAAGCGGGTACCTGGGGACCTGTTGAAGCAGAGTTTTTACTGAATAAAGATAGGCGGCGGTGGCGACGATTGTAACGATCTCTGGTGACAATGCTCGCTACCTTAAAGGAAACTGCCTCCCCTTGACCATTACCCCCTATGGCCTATGACTAGCACCCCTACCGTTGCCCTACAAAAACCCAAAGACATTTCCCTGGACGAAATCGAGTCAGAACTACGCAATATCTGGCGACAACAAGACTCTGGCGCTGCTGCCCCCGTCGCCGCCCGAGCTAGCACCTTCACGATGGTAATCTATGAACCAGAAGAAGTGCAGCAGGTTTTAGCCGCCTTGGGCTTTTATGACGGCCCCATTGACAGCAACCATGGTCCTCTAACCCGAGAGGGCATTCGCCAAGCCCAGGTGGCCTATGGTCTGAGGGTGACTGGGCGCATTGACCCGCCGACCCTGGCCCGTGTGCGCCAGGAATATGCCCAACTCTCAGCGGCCCAAAAAGCCTTCAGAAATCCTGACCTGCGAGGCTTTGGCCTGAGTGAGTCGATTTCAGCCCATAACCCCTGTCGGGTGATTAGCCTCTGCCCCACGTTTGGGGAAGACACTGGCGTGACGGCCCAAGTATCGGCTTACTGCCCGGTGCAAAAGAAAAGCTCAGGTAACTTAATTTGCTGCGAATACATTACCCTGCGTGGCACCAAGCCGGCCCTGGAACGGGGCAGTGACCTGGTAGCATCGTTGATTTTGCCAGAGCTACCTAAGTTTGTTTGGTGGAAGGCCACCCCCAGCCCCGAGCAGCTAATTTTCCAGAACTTAGCTAAGTCCAGCAATTGTATCATCGTCGATTCCAGCTACTTTAGCGATGCCGAGGCAGAACTGCACAAAATGCAGGAGCTGATTGAGTCAGGTACCTATATTGCTGATTTGAACTGGCACCGTCTGGCCCCCTGGCAAGAACTGACGGCCGCCGCCTTTGATCCGCCGGAACGACGCGAAGCTCTGCAAGAGGTGGACCGCATTAGCATTGACTACGAACAGGGGAATGCGGCCCAGGCGCTGATGTACCTGGGCTGGTTCGCCAGTCGCTTGCAGTGGGAGCCTGTCGGCTATGTGGAAGAAGGGGGCATTTACAACATCAAAAAAGTCCATTTCAAAGGGGACAATGGGCTCCCTATTGAAGCAGAATTGGCCGGTATTCCCGTCGCTGACTCTGGGGAGGTGATTGGTGACTTGACTGGTCTGCGGCTGATGTCCACCAATTTACAGGCCAACTGTTGTACCATCCTCTGCTCTGAAACGACCGGCTGTATGCGTATGGAAGCGGGGGGAGGGGCCCAGTCATGCCAGGTGGAACAGGTGACGGCCCTGTCGGATCAAAAGGCGGACTTTATGTTGGGCCAACAGCTCCAGCGTTGGGGCGAGGATATGCTCTATGAGGAAAGTTTGGCCATGGTAGCCCGAATTATGGCGCTACTGTAGCCAGGGCAATCAATCCCTTTGATCAATCTTACGGGGATACTGGGATACAACAATCCAGAATCTAAAGGGTGATTTCCTGGCGATCCTCGTTAGTATGAAGAATGTCCTGCATTTTTTTGAGACCCTATGTCTACCGCTGCACCTGCCATTCCATCCCCAGCTATGGATGACACTAAACACGGCCTGCCCGTTACCATCATCACCGGCTTTTTGGGTAGCGGTAAGACCACCCTGTTGAATCATATCCTCGCCAACCAGGAGGGGCTGAAAACCGCTGTGCTGGTGAATGAGTTTGGTGAAATTGGCATCGATAACGATCTGCTGATTGCCGCCGAAAACAGTGACGATACGATGGTGGAACTCAGCAATGGCTGTATTTGCTGCACCATCAACAACGACCTGATGGAGGCGGTATACAAGGTGCTAGAGCGCCAGGACAAGATCGACTATTTAGTGGTGGAAACCACCGGTCTTGCGGATCCATTGCCCATTGCCCTCACCTTTTTGGGCACCGAACTGCGGGATATGACTCGGCTTGATTCCATTGTTACGGTGGTTGATGCCGAAAATTACAGTCTGGATTTGTTTAATAGCCAGGCGGCTTACAACCAGATTGCCTATGGCGACGTGATTTTGCTGAACAAAGCTGACCTGGTGGACGACGCTGACTTGGATCTGCTGGAAGTCAAAATTCGCGATGTCAAAGCAGGGGCCAGAATTTTGCGCACCACCAACTCCCAGGTACCCTTACCACTGATTTTAAGCGTAGGCCTGTTTGAGTCGGACAAATACTTTGGCGATGATCACGCCCACGATCAAGATAGCCATGGCCATGATCACCATGACCATAGCGATTGCGACCATGATCACGGTCACTGTGAGCATGATCATGACCACGGGCATCACCACGACCATGATCACGCCCATGACCATGGGCATCATGATCACGGCTCCTACCATTCCGATCATCTGGCCATTGATGGGTTTACCTCATTGTCGTTTGCCAGCGATCGCCCCTTTGCCATTCGCAAGTTCCAGCACTTTTTAGATAACCAACTGCCTGAGGCTGTGTTTCGGGCCAAAGGCATTCTCTGGTTTGACGAAAGCCCCAAGCGTCATATCTTCCACCTCAGCGGCAAGCGGTTTTCCCTAGACGATGACCAGTGGAAGGGGGAACCCAAGAACCAGATGGTGCTAATTGGCCAAAACCTGGACCATGACATCCTGCGATCGCAGCTCAATACCTGCCTTTGTGAACCCTCGGAAAACCCTGGTCCAAGGTTTGGGGAGTAAGACAGAAAGGCAGAAGGCAGAAGGCAGACATTCCCCCACCCTTTCTCTATGACCGATCCCAGCCATATTCCAGGCTTTCACCCCGATTGCTTGGCCTGCCAAATCTTAGCGGGCATTACCCAGGTACCCGGCGGCATCATCGCTGAAAATCCCTGGTGGGTGGCTGATCATTGTCTGGGGCCCTATGGTTTAGGCTCGGTGGTGATCAAAACCCGAGCCCACCGCGAGAACCTGTGGGATCTGACCTCGGCAGAAGCGGCGGCCATGGGACCGTTTATGCAACAAATGTCAGAGTCCATCACCCAAGCCCTGGGAGCCGAGCGGGTCTATGCCAGTCTCTGGGTGGATCAACCCCCCTACCATGTGCACTTTGTGCTTCAACCCCGCTACCCAGACCACCATACCCCTCAGGAGCTGGGCCTGAAAGGGCTTGAGCTACAGGTCTTTCGCACCTTGAGCAAGGCCCCGGCTGATGCCGACATTGCCGCCGCTGCCACCCGGATTCGGGCGGTGTGGCAAGCTAAGTTCGCCCCCAAGGCGCAAGCCTAATGCGAGTTGTGGTGCAGCGGGTTACGGCCTCCAGGGTTGTGGTGGCGGGGCAGGTGGTTGGTTCCATTGGCCGGGGCCTGAATCTGTTGGTGGGTATTGCCCCCACCGATACCACCGCTGAGTTAGCCTGGATGGCTCGCAAATGTTTAGACCTGCGGTTGTTTCCGTCGTCAAGCCGCGATCGCCCTGCCGGACAGGGTGCTGGTCAACGCTGGGATCAGTCTGTACGGGATATTCAGGGGGAGATTTTAGTGATCAGCCAGTTTACCCTCTATGGCGACTGCCGCAAGGGCCGCCGTCCCTCCTTTGACCGGGCCGCCGCTCCAGCCCAGGCGGAAGCACGGTTTAACCAATTTGTGGATCTTTTGAGGCCCAGTGGACTGCGGATCGAAACCGGACAGTTTGGGGCGATGATGCAGGTCAGCATTGAAAACGATGGCCCGGTCACCCTCTGGCTAGAGCGCGAAGCCGTCCTGTAGACAGGGATCAAATTAAAGGTGTCAGGCTAAAAGGGTTCACGGTCTACGGTTCACGGTCTACGGCTGGCCTTAAACCGCGTACCATGAACCGTGAACCCTAAGGCATAGTGATTTTCACGGTGGGGGATTTTCGCGGTGGTCATTTCCAACGGGGATTGCTAAAGTGGATAAGCTTTGCGTTTTGTTAAGAGATCTTTACAACATTATCTGGTTTTTGTTGACCGCGACTTATCGCTTTCCCGGGACGGGAGTCTTTAGCTTATGTCTCAAGCCACCATTTTCTGCGATTTCGACGGTCCGATCGTAGATGTCTCTGAGCGGTACTATGCCACCTATCGGCAAGGGCTCGATCAGGTTGGCGCGATCGCCCAAGCCCAGGGCAAGCCCATGACGATTCGCTATCTGTCGAAGGCTCAGTTTTGGACCTTTAAGCAAAATCGTGTGCCCGATCGGCAAATTGCCCATTGGTCAGGGTTAAACGGCCCTCAAATTGATGACTTCTTGGCCCAGGTGAGCCGCATCGTCAACCACGCTAGCCTCCTAGACCACGATCGAATTCAGCCTAGAGCCCGCGAGGGCTTAGACATCCTGCGTCAATGCGGCATTCGGGTGGTGCTCGTCACCCTGCGTCCCCCTGACCAGGTGATGGCGTTTTTAGATCAGCATGATCTGGCCTGGGCGATCAGCGACCTGTATGGTATGCCCCAGGCGGATGCCGCTTACACTAACCAAGCGAACCACAAGGTCGAACGGTTACAAATGGCTGTGGCCACCCAGCAGCGCCATGGCTATGATCTGCGTCATCCCTGGATGATTGGCGATACTGAAGCCGACATCATGGCTGGCCAAGCCCTGGGGCTAGAGACAGTGGCCGTCACTTGCGGCATTCGTAGCAGCAACTATCTGCAGGGGTTTCGTCCTACCTATCTGTGGCCTGACCTGTGGACTGCTTGTCAACGGTTACAACAACAGGTGACATTGCGACAGCGTTAGGTGGCTTCTGGAAAACGTTCTCCCTAGCGGTGGGCAATGCCCGCCTGCGGTAGCTATGATAGCTGGCTGAAAGCGAGGATGTTCTTGCCTGGATATCTCCTTAGCCCTCTGTGGAGTAGCGATCCCACCAGCGGTTCAGGGGATAATACAAAGCTGGTGCCCAGAGGCTACTGAGGATGGCAGAGCTGAGGGCAACCTGCTGGTGGTAAAGCCAAATTTTAGTCAGGGGTGGATACAGGGATTCAGCCGCTAACAGTTGATCAAGGCTAATTTGCAAGGCCAACACGGTTTCGGCCACCACTGCCATGGCAAAGACAATCAGAGCGACTGAGACGATATCTTCTTGCAGGTAGCGCTGTTTTTGTAGACGGGCCGTGAGCACCCCGACCACAATTAAGCTCAGGGTATGGGTGGGATGGGGGGAGGTCATGGCATCTTGGAGTAGCCCCAGGACCAGGCCTGCGATCGCGGCCTGCCATTGGCTACGCTTCACGCTCCAAGCGACCACCCAGATCAACAGCCAGTGGGGCGACACCCCCAGTAGTTCCATGCCGGGTAGGCGAGTTGGCAACAACAGCAGGCAAAAGAGCACCGAGGCTACAGTGACCACGCTGTTAATCACCCAGGGGCGCTTAAACAGCGGCAGACGAGAGGTGGTTCTCACAACCGGGGTCATGGCCGAGCCTCACTGGGGGCAACTTGGTCTTCGGAGGTGGGCAAAGTGGGAATATCGACCGACTCTAACGGCTCAAAGGGATGAATAATCACCCATTCCAAAATCGGTAAAGGGGATGATAACTGAATCGTGGCTTCCGGGGCCGGGCTTTTGGTCAAGTCCAGAGACTCAATTCGCCCAATCGGCACATCCCGGGGATACAAGCGACTGTAGGAAGAGGTTACCACCACGTCTCCGGCTTTGGCATCAGGTAGTTTTTCAAAAAACTCCATCACCACCCGGTTGTTGGATTGCCCCCGCACCACCCCCATCACCCGACTGCGACTCACCTTAGCACCGACCCGACTGGTGGGATCGCTCACCAACAAGGCCCGAGACGTGTTGGCAGAAACTGCCACCACTCGACCCACCACCCCCCCTGGGGCGGTAACCACATGCCCTGGGGCAACCCCCTGGCGGCTACCGCGATTCAGCACAATATGCTGCCACCAGTGATCAGCCCCACGGCCAATCACAGCAGCTCGTACCCCGTCTCCAGGTAGCGTATTTTCGTAAGCCGATAGGTCTTGTAGTGCCTGATTTTGGTTTTCTAGCTCTACAATCCGCTGCTGCAGTTCCAAAATGTAGCTGTTTTCAAACTGTTGCTCTCGACTCATCCCTGGCTGTAAAGGGCGGGTCACCCAGTGGTAGGCTTCGTACAGCAGGGCGCCATCATTGGCCCGCAATACCCAAGCGGACGAAACGGCCAAAGCGACCATTCCGGTTGTTAAGGCGTGTCGAGTCCACCAGCGACGTAGCGCAAACATACAGTAAAAGGATACCTAAATTACGGCTGGCCCAGGTTATAGGCTTGACCGACCGCTGAACACTCGGCCCATTTGACTAAAGTTCTCTAGCACTCGCCCTGTCCCCAGCACGACACAGCTGAGCGGGTCAGCCGCCACATGGACCAGAATGCCAGTTTCGTGGCTAATTAGGGTATCTAGGCCCTTAAGCAGAGCCCCGCCGCCAGCCAGCATAATGCCACGATCAATAATGTCAGCGGCCAGTTCTGGGGGAGTACGCTCTAGGGTTCGCTTCACCGCTTCCACAATGACTGAAAGGGGCTCGGCCATGCTTTCACGAATTTCAGCACTCTTGACAGTCACGGTGCGGGGTAGACCTGACAACAGGTGCAGGCCACGCACATCCATGGCAATTTCGCCGTCGTCGGGGCTAGGGTAAGCAGAGCCAATGGTAATTTTAATTTCCTCAGCAGTGCGTTCCCCCACCACCAGGTTGTGCACCTTTTTCATGTAGCTGGAGATGGCTTCACTCAGTTCGTCCCCCGCAACCCGCACAGACTCGCTGAGTACAGTGCCCTGTAAGCTCAGAACAGCTACTTCAGTGGTACCCCCACCAATATCCACAATCATGTTGCCGGTGGGTTCAGCGACGGGCAACCCTGCCCCGATCGCAGCGGCGACCGGTTCATCGATTAAAAATACCGTCCGGGCCCCGGCTTGTTGGGCGGCATCCATCACGGCTCGCCGCTCAACCCCAGTTACCCCGCTGGGAATCCCAATCACAATCCGGGGAGACACCAGGGTGCGCCCCTCATGCACTTGACGAATGAAGTGCTTGAGCATGAGTTCAGCGGTATCGAAATCGGCAATGACCCCATCACGCAGGGGCCGCAGAGCCATAACATTACCTGGGGTGCGCCCCAGCATGCGCTTAGCTTCTTCACCCACGGCCAGGGGTTTTTTTTCGGTTTGGTCAATAGCAACAACCGAGGGCTCTTGTAGTACCACCCCTTTGCCAGAAACATAAACCAGAGTATTGGCTGTGCCCAGGTCAATACCCATATCGCGGGAAAATCTGTCGAAGAGAGCCACAGGCAAAAACGCCCCCAAACTAGTAAAAACAGTGCACTGACAGAGATGTCGAGATGGATTCTATTACGTTTCGTATCAATCCGTCCAGTAAGCAAATATATATCGATTAAAGAATTTGAGGTTTAGGACATTGAGGCCTAGGCTCAGCCGCCAGTTCAGCCAATCCAGGGGATTGCTCCTTTAATCTGCTCTACTTTTGATTCGATCTACATTAACAGGGCAGCATAGGCACCGCCCACCATAGCAGATAATCTACCCCAGCCACGCTCTAATGATAATGATAAGGAACAGACCGCAGGAGATAGGCCAGATAGAAGACGGACGACTGGACCCAAGGTTCCTGACGGGGGGTTCCAGTTTCCCCTACAATGCGATGACAAGATACTGTTGGAAATTTCTAAATGACCATTAATGTCGTAACGCTGGTGGGTCGGGCTGGCACTGACCCAGACGTAAAGTACTTTGAGTCCGGTAGCGTGGTTTGCAACCTAACGCTGGCGGTGCGCCGTCGGTCTAGTCGAGACGATAAGCCCGATTGGTTCAATTTAGAACTGTGGGGCAAGACTGCTGAAATCGCGGCCAACTATGTGCGCAAGGGTAGTCTGATTGGGGTGAGTGGTGCCCTAAAGCTGGACCACTGGCAAGACCGCTCGACTGGGGCGGCCCGTTCAAAGCCAGTGGTCCGGGTGGATAATCTAGAGCTATTGGGGTCTCGACGGGACAATGAGTCGTCTATGAATTACGCTAACGACGAGTTTTAGATATCTCGCTAACTGGGCACAGGGCCGACATCTTCTAACCAATCAAAAATTTGGCTGAGTTGCTCAGTGGTCACTAGCCCGTACTGCCAAAGCACCATGGGCAGTAGGTTGGTGGTATGTTCTGCCCGTCGCAGTCCCAGGGCGATCGCCTCTGACGGCACGGCCAATTCAGTCTGTAAAAAGGCAATTAGTTTCCGTTGTCGTTGAGAAACCATAGGTGAGTCAGTTGTGTGTGTACTGGAGCGATAGGTTAGGCCTTAATATAGCGATCTGGCCCAAACCTAAACTCTGTCGATGGACAGACAAATACTCTGGCACAACCACTGGGGCACAACCACTGGGGCACAACCACTGGCGCTACGATGGCTTACTGTCCGCGGCTCTCGAGGTAGTTTGTGAGGCGGGTCAGGGTATCGTTGAGTTTTTCTTCGATGCTGGGTTCGGCGACAGCTGCGGCTACTTCTTCTTTGCGCTTTAGCCGTTCAAAGGTTCTAATCACAAAAAAGAGCACAAGGGCAATAATCACAAAGTCAACAATAGTGCCCATAAAGCTGCCAAGGCGAATGCCTGGACCAATCACCGCTTCCCGCCAGTCAGTCCCGGCTTCGGCCAGCAGTGGGTTAACGATGGCTGGCATGATGATGTCTTCTACCAAAGAGCTGATCACCGCCCCAAAGGCACCGCCAATGATCACCGCGATCGCTAAATCAATCACATTGCCTTTCAAGGCAAATGCTTTGAAATCTTGCCAAAAGCTTGTTGTCCGGGCTCTGATCCGCCGTCCACTGCCATTAGCCATGGGTATGTCTCCTCACAGGGTTGAATACTGACATACAGTAGTACAGCTATCTAAAAGAATCTACCGGGGGAGCTTAAAGTGTTGTTAACCAACTCCAGCCGGTAGCGCTATAGAATTGCTGCGACTTCTGCTTAAAAAAATTAGGGATTTTGAATCATGCTAGAACCGGCTCGGGTAGTAGAACTGTTTGCCACGGCGCCAGATGTGCAAACCTTCAAGGCAGGAGAGGTGATTTTTGAAGTAGGCACCTCGGGGGAGGTGATGTACGGGGTGATTGAAGGGGACGTGGAGTTAGTGGTGGATGGCCAGGTGGTCGAAACCATTGAGGCGGGAGATGTGTTTGGGGAAGGGGCACTGGTTCAGATTCCGCCGTTGCGGGCCTCAACGGCGGTGGCTAAGACAGACTGTAAGCTCGCCCAAGTGGACCAGACTCACTTTAAATTTCTGGTTCAAGAAACGCCGCTGTTTGCCTTAGAAGTAATTCGCAGTCTATCGACCCGTCTACGGGCACTAAAGGGGGCAAAATAAACCATGTCGGGACAACCTTATGCTTTTTGGGGTGATCCTCGGCAGCACTTCAGTACACTAATAATGACTTTATTTAAACCTGAGGAGTGACAGGATGACCCCAACGGCTCTGTGGCAGCGTTATAAAGACTGGCTTTACTACCACGAAGGGTTGGGCTTTTATCTGGATATTAGCCGCATGGGGTTTGATGATGCCTTCGTGGCTCAGATGTTGCCCAAGTTTGACAAGGCGTTTCGGGATATGGCGGCTTTAGAAGGGGGCGCGATCGCCAACCCTGATGAAAACCGCATGGTTGGCCATTACTGGTTGCGAGACCCAGACCTAGCCCCTACCCCCGAGTTGAAGCAGGACATTCTGGATACGCTGGTCAGCATCGAGCAGTTTGCCAGTCAGGTGCGTACGGGTGGTATTTACCCCCCTGGCCAAGAGCACTTCACGGACATCCTATCCATCGGCATTGGCGGGTCGGCCCTTGGGCCACAATTTGTGGCCCAAGCCCTGGGGCCAGATTTCCCCCCCCTAGATATTCACTTCATCGACAATACGGACCCTGAAGGGATCGATCGCATCTTGGCCCGCCTGGAGGATCGACTACCCACCACCCTGGTAATTGTCACCTCTAAGTCGGGGGGGACCGCTGAAACCCGCAACGGCATGGTGGAAGTGCGCACCCGCTTTGAGCAACGGGGGTTGAATTTCCCCAAGCAGACGGTTGCCGTAACCGGCCGGGGCAGTAAACTGGAAAAGCAAGCCATCAGTGAAGGTTGGCTGGCCATTTTCCCGATGCGCGACTGGGTGGGGGGACGCACGTCTGAATTATCGGCCGTGGGGCTGCTGCCCGCCGCGCTGCAAAACCTCAGCATTCGCTCTATTCTGGGCGGGGCTAAAGAGATGGACGCCGCCACTCGCGTGCCTGACCTGCGCCGCAACCCCGCAGCCCTGATTGCCTTAGCTTGGTACTATGCGGGTAATGGTAAAGGGGAAAAAGACATGGTGGTCTTACCCTATAAGGACAGCCTGCTGCTCTTTAGCCGCTATCTGCAGCAGTTGGTGATGGAATCGCTGGGTAAAGAAAAAGACCTGGATGGCAACGTGGTCTACCAGGGCATTGCTGTATACGGTAACAAGGGGTCCACTGACCAACACGCCTATGTGCAACAGCTTAGGGAAGGTATCCCCAGCTTCTTTGTCACCTTTATTGAGGTCCTGAAAGACCGACAGGGCGACTCGGTGGAAATAGAACCCAGAACCACCAGTGGCGACTATCTGTTTGGGTTTTTGCAGGGCACTCGCAAGGCGCTCTACGAAAAACAGCGGGGATCCATAACCCTGACACTGCCAGAGGTCAATGCTCACACCGTAGGCGCTCTGATCGCCCTGTATGAACGGGCGGTGGGCTTCTATGCCTCGTTGGTAAACATCAATGCTTACCACCAACCCGGGGTAGAAGCGGGAAAAAAAGCAGCTACCGGGGTCTTAGATTTGCAGCAGGCGGTTGTGCAAGCCCTTTATGGCAGTACCCAGCCCCTGACCCTAGCGGAACTGGCCCAGCGGGCTGGGGCTGCAGAAGAGATTGAGACTGTCTATGCGATCGTGCGACATCTGCATGCTAATCAGCGCAGTTTAGCCATTCAGAGCAACCCTGGCCACCCCGACGCCATTAGGATTGTGGCTTTGCGAGAGTAAAGACCATGTGCTTAAGGGGCCTTCTACTTACACCGTTTGTGCCAAGTTGAGCTTTGCCACTAGGGCCGAGGGCATATTCTTCGGGCGATAGGTGGTCAGGGCTTGCCAGCGTTCAAACACACTTTGGTGAAGCTCGTCATCGTCTTCAATGGTTCTGGGTTTTAATCCCGTTAGGCGAAACACCCAGGGTACAGGCTGCTCCGGCACCTTAGCCCTAGGGTCAGGGCGAATCTCAAAGTGCTGGCTGGGGTTAGGGTCGTCGGGGTCAAATTCTATAAGATTGGGGTCAAACTCTAGTCCCAGTTGGAAGGTATGGCGAATCATATCGATCGCCCACAGCAGAGCGCCATCAGACAGGGGTTGTAAGGCTTGGACACCACCCCCCACAGCGCCGTGGTTGCCGGGGAACCAAACCTGATGCAGCACCTGACCGGCATCAATATTGGCTTGACTCTGTTCCATGGGAGTAATGTCAAAGGCGTGGCGGGGCTCATCAATGGCAACGGCGTGTAAAGCCCGTTGAATGATGTTGCTGAGTTGGCAGTCGTGAAATTTGTATTTTTGGTTAATTTTCTGACTAATGAACGGCACCGTGTTAGGGATACCTAGGGAACCTACGGTATCCCAACAGCAGAGAACGGTAATGGTGGCCGACTGAATCGTTGCCCCGAGGGTCTGAACGGCGGCCTCCTTGCGGGCCAGTTCTCGACGATTCAGGTCATCTTCGGAGATTTGGTTGGCATCACTATAGTCACCTTCGCTGCGGTAAATGTCGTATAGGGCCGGGATTTTATCGGCATCCTGTTTCGCCATCACGCCGCCAGCGATGCGCATCAACCCTCCTAAACTGCGGACTGTGTAAGCCCCACGGCTGTAGCCAAACAGGTAAATTTCGTCCCCTGGGGCATAGTTATGACAGAGAAACTGATAAGCTTCCTGGATATTGTCGTCAATCCCCCAGCCAAAGGCACCTCCCATCAACCGATTCCAGACATTACCGCCTGAACCAATCCCCTGGCGATAGTAGAGATGCTGTGGTTGAGCCGTTTCTGTGGTTTTAATCGCTTGGAAAATTCTTTTGACATTGGTTGGATAGGGCTGGTTCGCTTCTTGCCAGGTGCCGTCGCAGCACACCACCAGTCGTTTCATGGTCGGATGTCCTATTAGGGTGGCTATGGGGTTAGCGCCTAAGGCGTCACCCCTGGGGATTCACCCAAAATAGGGCAAGTCTCGGCCGTTGCCACGAAATAGCTACGAAAATTCAAGCTAGCCCTTAATTGCCAAACCCGGCGTACCAGTAATAGGTGGCCATGGGAATGACGGTCGCCAGCACCAATAGCACCACGACAATTACGATGGTGTTGCCTCGGTTTTCTTCGGTTTCGGCGGCGGTGGCAAAGGTACCCTCGCTTTCGCTGGTAAAGGAGTCGTCAAAGGCGGGGGGGCCAGGGTCTGCTTGGCCACTGAGCACTGCGACAAGGCGATCGCTGGCGTCCAAAAAGGCCTGATTATATTTATCCCCTTCCAGCAGCGGGTAGAGGACTGTTTCCTGGGCTACACTCTCGGCAATATCAGTCGGCAATAACTCGGCGGCCCCCTCCCCGACCCGAATACCGACGGTTTTGGTGACTTCGTCGAGCACCAGCAGAGTTTGATTAGCCTGGTCTTCGGCGGTGGGGTACCAGCGGTCGAACAGCTTTTCGGTAAAGGTTTGGACAGTTTCGCCGTAGTCGAAGTGGCGAATGGTGACCAAGCGCACTTCGTTACCGGTCGAGGCGGCTAACTCGCCCAGGCGGCTAGAAATTTTGCCCTCGTTGATTCGGCTAATGATATTGGCATCGTCTACGATCCAAGTGGTTTCACCAGCGGATACGGTGGGTAGCTGGTAAACTGCGATCGCCTGGGCTGGGGTAACGGCCACCCCCACTACCAACAGCAGGGCTATGATCCAGCCCAACAAACGTCGTCCCAGGGCACGAGGCGTGATGGTGCCAGTCCGCTCTGAAGGATGATTTGCCATAGCCCAGACCTTTATAACTGCTTATTGACTTACCTTATAAATATAAAGGTCAGCGAGATCTTAGGGAACTAGCAGCCAATTGCCCTGGCCGCCCGGCTCGAGAACCCGCTGATGGGCGGCAGCGGCGGCCTGCAGGGATAGGGTTTGATATACCACCGGAGATAGGGTGTGCTGGCGCAGCCCGGCGTAGAGGGCTCGCTGAATCCGGTGTAGGGTGGCCGCCGGGGTATTAAATAGGTTCACGGCAGTAACCATACTGTCTTTGGCCATGATGTCGCGCGGGTTAATGGTCACAGGGCCTCGACTACCGACAATGGCCAGTCGCCCCCCTGGGGCTAGCAGGGGCAAATCGTTCCCCAAATTTACATTGGCGAGCATTTCCACAATCACATCAACCCCTTGGCCGTCTGTGGCGTCTTGGATGGCGGCCTGATAGTCGTCGCTATGGTGATCTAGCACCAAATCGGCCCCCTGGGCTGTGACTAATTGTTGCCCAGGGGCACTACCGCCAGTGGCAATTACTCGCATGCCCCTAGCCACGGCCAACTGTACCGCCGCCAGGCCGACTGCCCCCGTGGCCCCATGCACTAACACCGTATCTCCCGGTTGAGCCTGGGCTTTGTGAAATAGGGCTCGGTAGGCTGTGGAGTAGGGGACAAAGATACAGGCCCCCTGCTCGAAGGATAGATGCGCTGGTAGAGGATAGACCCAGGCCTGGTCGTAGAGGGCCACTTGGGCATAGGTACCGCTGATCGGCCAGCCGCCGTAGACGCGATCGCCCACCTCAATGCCAGTAACCCCAGCCCCCACTTCAGTGACCACCCCGGCCCCATCAATGCCGGGGGTATAGGGCAGATCAGGCAGTCGTCCATAGGTGCCAGCTCGGATGTAGGTATCCACAGGGTTAACCCCAGCGGCTTTGATTTCCACCAGCACCTGGGTGTCACTGCTGAGGGCAGGGGGGGCAATATCGGTGCAGGTCAGAACGTGGGGATCGCCGAATTGGGTGACTTGGATGGCTTGCATGGGGAGTGGGGGAGTGAAGGAGTGGGGGAGGTGGGGGAGGTGGGGTTTCACTGGTTCAAACAATGGTCTAAAACCCCGAGGGCCTCAGGGGCAAATTCCCCGAGCCAATCGGCCCAGACTTCCTCTCCGGTTTGGTCGGCGAGGAAGCGGTTGACGGTGGCGACCCAGGCGGGGTCATCGTTGGGTAGGGCTAGACCATAGTACTCACAGGATAGGGGCAGCTCTGGGGTGAGGGTGAGTGCTTCTATGGATTGCTCGGTGCGCTGTACCTCGGCTAGGGTTAGCAGGTCGTCCCCAAGGAAGGCATCTACGGTACCTGTGGTGACGGCGGCGATCGCATCGGTGCGTCCGGTAGGTCCTTGGAAGCGGATGGCCTGGGCCTGGGGATAGCGGTCCTGTAACAACTGTTCATTGGTGGAATTGGCCAGGACGCCGATACGCAGCCCGGCCAGGGACAGGGCTGGATTCACCCGCTCGGTGTTGGTGGGGGTAGTCAAAAACCGAGCCCCTGAGGCAAAGATCAAGCTCGAAAACTGAATCCCTGGGGCCGTCTGACCGACGCTGTTGGGACCACATTCCAGATGCACCTGGCCATTGCGGACCAGATCAAAGCGATCCTCTAGGGTGGAGGGGAGAGCCACCAGGCGGATATCGACGGGGCTCTCTAGGGTGTTGTCCAGGTAGTCTGCCAGGGCGGTGACTAGGGCAGGGCAATAGCCGGTCCACCCCTGATCATCGACGTAACCAAAGGGCGGGGCGTCCCGACGCATGGCCACCCGCAGTTCCCCGGTTTGCTGCAGGGTGGTGAGGATGGGTTCCTGGCGCGGTGGGACGGGGGCTACGGGGGACGGGGCCAGGGTGAGGGGGGGACGCCCTGGGAAGGCCGCTTCCACTTGGGCTTGGGGTAGATCGCTGATGGTATCGACCACCAGGGGATTGTCTTGGCTGAGGGCTCGGGCATAGGTGGCACTCAGGTAGGGTAAATAGTCTGGTTGGTCCCGCAGGTGAGCCCCTAAAAAGGCGGTCGCCAGAGTTTTGTAATAGGCAGCACCGATGTCCCGATAGGCTCCCGTCAAAATTTCAGGAACATCCCCGGCCCCTTCTCCGGGTGGTTTAGAGGAAAAGTGGGTGCCCACGTGCAGCAGGGACAGGTAACGGGGCTGCTGCTGCATCGCCCTAAAGGGCAGAATTTGTTCTACCACCACGGGCGCAACGATGTCAGCACTGCCAGAGACCATCAGCAGGGGAATGCTAATCTCGGCCAGGCTTTCTGGGTTGTAGAGAGCTGCTCCCAGGTTGTGGGCGGCGATCGCGGCCTTAACCCGATCGTCTGTCAAATCAAAGGTGGTGGGCGGCAAAAACCGGGCACTACATTGAATGTAAAGCGAAAAATTCAGGATCAGTTGATCTTGGTCACACTGGTCGGCAATGCGAGGCTGGCTTAATTCGGCACCGGCTAGGGCCATGACCGTTGAACTGCCCAAGGAATCGCCAATCACAGCAATCCGGTCTAGATCGACCTGGCTAGCCCAGGTGGGGGAATCGGCCACTAACCGTTCCAGCTGATCAATCAAAAATGAAATTTCCCGGGGCCGGTTCACAAATTCAATCGGGCTGAGTAACGTATTGAGCCGCCCCCCTAGAAACGCTTGGCGAAACTGTAGATCGCTGCCCACATGATCCGGAGCCATCACCGCATAGCCATGGGAGGCCAGGTGTTGGTTCAGAAAAATAAAGTCTTCTTTGACCGCCCCAAACCCATGGGAAACTACCACCACTGGGGCAGGGGTGGTCAGCCCCTCTGGCCAGTAGACATCGACATCGAAGTCATAGTTGACGCTTAGGCCCCGAGTGGTTTGCCTGAGGGCGGGGTTGGTGACGGTGATGGTTTGGCGAGAAACAGCGTAGGGGCCGGGTTGAGATAGATCGGGCAACTGACTTAGATCCAGGTCTGACTGACCAGCGATTTCCGCCTCGGCTTGGGCCTGGATTGCCTTGACGAAGGCCCGATTATCACTCAAATAAACCGACAGTTCTCGCCGCAGCGCCAGCAGCCCCCTGAGGCTGATGTCAATCGATTCCGTGGGAAAGGCCCGCATCACATCAATCAGGGTCCAACCCTCGGGGCCAGCCTGGGCCGCCGCATTAATTACCGCCGCCCGCAGACCGACTAAGCCATTTTCCCCCGGCAAATACTGAATCACTTTACCCAGGTTAGTGAGCACGTCCCGGCCCAGGGGGGAATAGCTGAGGTGGCTGGTGGTGGTGACATCGAGGGGAAAAGGTACATTCAGCAGTTGCCGCAGATCCGCCAGGGCTTCATCCCCCAACACCCGAGCATAGGGACGGAACTCCCGGGTGATTTCCCCTGTTTCGGCAAAGGTGGCTAAGGACTCTACGGATAGGGTCAGAATCAGCGGGCCAGTCACGCGGATCTCGATTCTTTCGGCACTGTGGGCCATGGGCGGATGGATCAGGGGATAACCTACCCCCGCCACCCCTGCTGTAGCTGCCACCAGGGTTGATAACAACCGGCTGTGCCGCAGCCTAAATCGACGTTGTTCCCTCGGGGTGTTGGTCATCATCATGGTTAACAGAGATTAATCCAGAATAGTTTGAATTTTAGGCCCCCATGGCCAAAAAAATGGCCAAAAATTAATGAACTTGCCCTTTTTTAGCTTCTTTGGGAAAAGGCTAAATGGTCTACAGGATTACAGAAAAAGGAGACTAACCTGCTTACCCTTGCCATGAAGAGCTAGGTCCTGGTTGGCGATAGTTTTCCACAGATAAAGAAAACTTCACGTTCCCTTAAGATTTCCTGGGAAGCTTGTAGAGCAACTGTTCTAGGCATTTTGAGTCTAGAATGTCAAGATTTGCAACTCACTTATCCACAGGGATGGTTAAACCTGTGGATAAGTTCAAGGTGTGGCGGAAAGTTCTGTATGGTGGTTGAGACGATCGCCTAAAGAGTAGCTAGCTTGTCGATAAAGGGTTTGGCCAAAAAGAAGCTGGCGATGGACTTGGCATCGACGGCCTCCCCAGCCAAAATTGCTTTCTCTAGCTCCAAGGGGGTCAGCAAAACCACCTCTAGATCTTCATCGTCGTCTGTGGCGGGGGGAGAGGCGATCGCCGATAGATCGGTAGCCAAAAAAGCGTAAATAAGTTCGTCAGAATAACCAGGGGCCAGGGCAAAGTTACCAATGGGTAGCCAGGTGGCGGCGCTATAGCCGGTTTCTTCTTCAATTTCCCGCCGGATGGTATCGGCAGGGGTTTCATTCTCTTCCACGGTGCCCGCCGGAAACTCTAACAAACGCCCCATAACCGCAAACCGGTACTGCCGCACCAACACCAGCTTGCCGTCGTCGGTGACGGGGACGGCCAGAGCCCCGCCGGGGTGGCGCACACATTCCCAGTCCCCTTCGGTTTTGTTCGGTAGCCGCAGCCGGTTGACTTCAAAGTCAAATTTGCGGCCTTCGTAAAACAGGCGACGCTTCAACAGTTGTGGCGGTTCTTGGCCCAGGGGCATAGGGATGACTCTGAAAAAAGAATTATAGACAGACAATGGGTCAACTTATTGTACTGCCTTTAGGGCGGGGCAATATCCAGGCGTCTGACGCCGGTCTGATCGATAGCCTGGCTGAGGGTTTGCACTGTACGACCCGTGATTGGATCCACCCAGTCAGGGGCAATTTCGGCCAGCGGCACCAACACAAAGGCGCGATCGCGCAGACGCGGATGGGGGACTTGCAAGCTGGGGGTGTCGATCACCTGCTGACCGTAGAACAGCAGGTCCAGGTCCAGGCTGCGGGGCCCCCAGCGTTCCCGGCGGACTCGGCCAAACTGTTGCTCTATGTGCAGTAGGGTTTTGAGCAGGGCTGGGGGGGGCAGGGTGGTTTCCACCAGGGCGCAGGCGTTGATGTAGTCGGGTTGGGGAGGGCCGACGGGGGCGGTTTGGTACAGAGGAGACCGGGCCACCAGGCGTAAGTTGGGTGGGCGGTGCAGGGCTTGAAAAGCCGCCTCCAGGGTGCGCTGGGGGTTATTCAAGTTACTGCCTAGGGCGATCGCGCAAGCTACCATGACTAACGTTCCATCTAGCATCAGCCCCCTTTAGCCCAACTGCTGCCGTAGTCGACCCACCAACTGTTCCGCGGCCAGTACTCCTTCGATCCGGTCGACCGGCTGCCCTGCCTTGAACAGCACCAGGGTAGGCAGGGCTTCAATCCGATGCTGAGATGCGATTTGAGGATATTTATCGGTGTCGATTTTGACGATTTTTAGCTGCCCTTTGAGCTGACTATTTACCTGGGCTAAAATGCCAGTCATCATCTGACAGGGGCCGCACCAGGTGGCATAAAAATCTACCAAAACCGGCAAAGCGGAGCTGGTCAGCATCTCGTCAAAGCTATGAAACTGTTGTTTAGTTGCCATCAGGGAGACTCTCCTAAATCGTTGACTTAAATTGGGGATGCTTTACCTTGGCAACGTCCCAATCCCAGAAAACAATGACACTCGTAACCGTCTCATCCAGAGCTTGCCGTTACTATGACCATAACTTAACCTGTCGTTATCAGGATCATGGTACCGATGAACGTTGAATATCCCGACGATCGCCCCCTGACCCCAGAGGAAGCAGCTCACCTGGAGCATCTGAAAAAAACAGTGCAGGACGCCCTAGCAGACGGTAAATTATCCCAGGCTGAGCGGCAGACCATTGATAACCTAATCTATGCTGACCGCAAAGTCACTGTGGCTGAGCTACAGACAGTACGGCAAGCCATCCGAGAAAGCTTGGGCGATGCCGCCCTGGAGTACGACTGGCAGCCTTAGGCGGCTTCTGGACAACTTACTCCCTAATGGTGGGCAGTGCCCACCCTACGGTGGTTGCAGTCGCCGGATAGAGCAGGGAGGGGATTTCGGACACTTCCCTAGGGCTAGCTAGACCGCCACCTGGCGTAGGAACTTATCCAGGGCTGCCGCCACCTTCTCGGCCCAGTCTTCCTGGGCATAGTGCCCTACCTGGTCGAGGGTTTGCAGTTCCCCATTGGGCAGAGTATTCACATAGTCCTCCACCAGGCTGACGGGCAGCCAGGGGTCGCTGGTGCCCCAGAGCAGCAGGGTGGGATGATCCCACTGCCTTAGGCCAGCTTCCAGGGCTGCACTAACCTTGGGCAGGTCTAGACGCCGCACTGTTGTCATTAGCGCCCGACCCACATCAGAACTTTGCAGGAATGGACGCCGGTACACATCCAGATCGGCATCATCCACCTGGTAAGGACCGGCCCCCTCTAGGGTGCGATCCACCAGGAGCGGATCCTGGGTGATCATGTCTCCGGCTAGGGGTAACCCCATCTGACGAATTTTCCAGGGTAGCTTAGCGGTGGCCCAGATGGGGCTGTTGATGATGGCCAGACGATCGACCCGGTCAGGGTTGGCTAAGGCATATTGAATACCGACTGAGCCTAAAAACCCCTGGGCCACCAGGTGAACGGTGGGTAGCTCTAGGGCATCCATGAACCCCGCCAGGGCGTCCATCAAGGCCGCTGGGGTGTACGCAAAGTCGCGCTTGTCGGGTTTCTCGGAAAAGCCGTGTCCCAACCAGTCGGGGGCAATGGTGGGAAACCCCTGTTGAGCTAAGGTCGGCATTACTTGCCGCCAGCTATAGCTTTGGGAAACTAGACCATGCAGCAGCAGGACCGGCAACCGCTGACGATCCCCCGGGGGGGACAGTTCGCGATAAAACCAAGTAAACCCGTTAACCAAGACAGTTTTTTCGGCGATCGCATCGGTGGCAGCCATACCCTTACCCTCAACCCAGCGCATTGAGCTTACAGCCCTGGCTGATCCTAAGGCAAGGTTAAGGCAGCTCAGCCAGTCGCAAGCTGGACAGGGTAGTGCCCTGATAGTAGTGGGACAGAATCTGTGAATAGGCGTAGCCCTGCATGGCTAAATTTCGGGCACCCCACTGGCTCATGCCAATGCCGTGGCCATAGCCACGACCATCCACCCGAATCGTATCCCCCTGTACAGAAATGGAAAACAAGGTGCTGCGTAACCCCAGGGCCTGGCGCAGTTCCACCCCAGTCAATACCCGACTGCCATTTGTGCCCTGCAGCCGCATGGACACCACCCGCCCTCGGGGAGTAGTCCGCTCGGTGACCACCGATTGTAGCCGACCAATGCCGGTCACCCGCTGGCTAAACTGCTGAGCCGAAAAGGTCTCTGACCACTGAAACACGGGCGCATCCTGGTCAAAATCCACCACGCTACGGAGGTAGGGCCGGGGACTTTGCCAAACATCTTCCACGTTTTCGGTGTACCCCCCAGAAGAGGAGTGAAACGCCGCTTCAATAATTTGATTGCCGTAGGTGAGCACCTGTCCCCGGGTTGCATCTACAGCGGCTATGGTGGATGCCGCTTCCGAGGCCAACCCCTTATACACCTGGTGGGCCGTGGTACCCCCCAGGTCATAGGGGGCATTTTGGGTGCGCTGACGGCGATTCAGGGCGTAGGAGCGAGCAGCGACCGCCTGGGCCTTGAGCGCCTCTTGGGGCCAGCTGGCGGGCATTTCAGCCCCCAATACGCTGTACAGGTAAGCTTCTAGGTCAACCCAGTTTATCGCAGTCACTTTGCCGCCGGTGGGCACCACCAGTACCCGACCCCGATACCAGGCATCGTTAATAAAGACATAGCCCCCATTGGCGGGTTCTACCCAAAAAGACTGACCTTGCCAGTCGGCCAGTCGCAGCCCCCCAGGGGCAGGGGTGACGGTAATGGCTCTGCCCTGGGGAATTTGCCCCACCCCCTGGCCCGCCCCATTGCGCACGGTGGCCGGAGTGGAGCTACCGACTGTGACTTGACTGCGGCGATCACTGATGGCTACCCGCATTTCCACCGCAGCCTGTACCGGCAGGGCCACCAGCCACCACATCACAGACAGACTGACGCTGCACTTGAGCAACAACAGTGAGCGACCAAACAAAAGCCCTGACAGGCGCTGCTTAAGGGATTGAGCCATGGGTTTTACGGTAAGTACTGGAGCAGAAACGAAACAACGAGACAATTACTCAGCCACCAAATAGCGTCTCCAACCTTAGCATCGATAGTCAAATCTGGCGCTAGGGGTGACACTAAACCTCTAGAGACGGTGGAAGGCTACCAATAGTTGCTGAGGGTAGACGATCTCCCGATTGACCCGTCACAATTTCCCTAGAACGCTGGTCAAGATCTCGGGGCAGCCCCCTGGGATGCCTGGAGAATCACAGTCAATGACGCTAAAAGCCCTGGGATGCCTGATGGACTGAACCAAGGTTCTGGGGATCAACTGCCGAATACCCGAAGGAGACGATCACCATGAAGTGGCTCAAGTATGTGGCCATTGGCCTGCTCATTCCTCTGATGGTGATAGGTTTGAGCCCCAGAGGGGTAAGCCAGGACACCCCCGTCCCCGCCGCTGATTCCCCCTGGGATGGGGAAACCGCCCCGCCCTTAATTGAGCGAGAGCTGTTTTTCAGTGATCCCCAAATTGCCAATTCCCAGCTCTCTCCGGAAGGGGATTGGCTAGCCTTTCAGCGCCCGCTAGATGGGGTGATGAATGTGTGGGTGAAGGGGTTAGACGACGACTTTGACGCAGCCCAACCGATTACCGCCGATACCCAGAGCCCGATTTTGGACTATGCCTGGAGCCGGGACGGCCAGTCGATGCTCTACATTCAGGACCGAGATGGAGATGAAAATTTCCGTATCTATGCCGTGGACCCGGCCGCGGCTTTGGCTGAGGCCGGGCTGGAGGCGGCTACCCTGGATCTGACCCCGTTTGATGGGGTACAGGCCCGAATTTATGCTCGCCCCAAACAGACCCCCAACCAGATTATTGTCGGTCTGAATGACCGCGATCCGGCCCTCCACGATGTCTACCGCCTGGATATCACCACCGGAGAGCGGCAGTTGCTTAAGCAAAACGACCAGAATGTGGCGGGCTGGGTCACTGACCTGGAGGGCAACCTGCGTCTGGCGGTGCGAGAAACAGGGGATGGCAGCACTGAAATCCTGACCATCCAGGGGGACAACCTGGAGCCGGTCTACACCTGTACCTTTGAGGAAACCTGCTACCCCCTGCGTTTTCAGCCTGAGGGCGATCGCGTTTACCTGGTCAGTAACCGGGGTGACGATGTTGATCTCAGCCAGTTACTGGTGCTGGATCTAACCACCGGGGAGACCACCCTGGTGGATCAAGACCCTGAGCAGGCCGTGGACTTTGGCTCTGCCATTTTCTCTGAGACCACGGACGAACTGTTAGCCACGGTCTATACCGGCGATCGCCAGCGCATCTATCCCCAAACCGATGCCTTTGCCCAAGAACTGGAAACCTTGCAGGCGGCCCTGCCAGAGGGCAATCTCAGCTTGCGGCCGGAAACCGACGATGGTCGGCTGCGGTTAGTAGTCAACCAGCGGGATGTTGACCCGGGTACCGTCTACCTGTTCCACCGGGACACGGGTGAGTTAGCTAAGCTCTATGACAGCCGCCCAGACCTGCCCACTGAACATCTGGCGCCCATGGAGCCGATCCGCTATACCGCCCGAGATGGGGTAGAGATTCCTGGCTACATCACCGTTCCGCTCGGGATTGACAGCCCCCGCAATCTGCCCACGGTGGTGCTGCCCCACGGCGGCCCCTGGGTGCGGGATACCTGGGGCTATCGGGGCCAGGTGCAGTTTCTGGCCAACCGAGGCTACGTGGTGTTTCAGCCTAACTTTCGGGGCTCTAGCGGCTTTGGCAAGGCTTTTCTGAATGCCGGTAACCGCCAGTGGGGCACTGGGGTGATGCAGCATGACATTACCGATGGGGTGCAGTTTTTGATTGATCAAGGGATTGCCGACCCCGATCGGATTGGCATCTATGGCGCTTCCTATGGCGGCTATGCCACCCTGGCCGGCCTGGCCTTTACCCCCGATCTCTATGCCGCTGGGGTGTCGATGGTGGGGCCATCGAACCTGCTGACCTTTATTAACTCGGTGCCTCCCTACTGGGGGCCGGTGCGGCAAATTTTGCTGCAGCGGGTGGGGGATCCTAATGATCCGGCTGACCGCGATCGCCTCAAGGCCCAATCCCCCCTGTTTTCTGCGGACCAGATCCGGGCACCCCTGCTGGTGATTCAGGGGGCAAACGACCCGCGGGTGGTGCAGGCCGAGTCGGACCAGATTGTTGCCAAGCTGCGGGATCTGGGTCGGCAGATTGAGTATCTGGTGGCCCCGGACGAAGGCCATGGCCTGGTGCAGGAAACCAATCGTCTAGCCGCGATCGTGGCCCTAGAGCAGTTTCTGGGGCAGCACTTGAATGGGCGAGTGCAGGATTCGATCAGCCCCGAGGTGGCGGCTCGTCTGGAAATGCTGACGGTAGATGTCGACAGTGTTACGGTCCCAGAGGCGTAGGGGGGAAAGGCAGAAGGCGGAAGACGGAAGACGGAAGACGGAAGACGGAAGAGACGGAAGGCGGAAGGCGGAAGGCGGAAGACGGAAGACGGAAGACGGAAGAGACGGAAGACGGAAGACGGAAGACGGAAGACGGAAGACGGAAGACGGAAGACGGAAGACGGAAGACGGAAGACGGAAGAGACGGAAGACGAAAGGCGGTAGAGCTTTGCTCGTGCGTAGCAGGCGGAAGAGGATGGGAACGGAGGGGTGCCCGCTCGCGAAGCGTTCCGCAGGCAAGGGCACCCCTCCGAGGAGGGGATGTTGAGACTTCCTGCCTAAGACTTTCCTGATCCCGAACTGGACTTGGATCTGGTTTATAACAAACCGGCTGATTCGTAGAGGCGGCGCATAAAGGCCAGAATCTTGCTGCCGTATTCCATGTCGTTGCTCCAGCGACCGCTGAGTTGTTGTACCAGGGGGGCAATGCCCCGGCGCACAAACTGAAACCGGGGGTCAACCTGACGTTGCACCAGGGGCTCCAGGCCGCCATAGGCCTTGAGATGCTGAATTTGGGCCCGTACCCCCACCCGAGCACTGGGGAATGAGGCTCCTTCCATGCCGCCGGTGGGGGAACCAACGCCGCCAAAGTTATTTTGAGACGGTTTGAGACTACCGCCGAAGCTGAGGGCGTTGGTTTCTACCAGCATTTGACAAAAAGCGACATCGTGATTGACCCCTTCGATCGCGGCTTCTTCCCGATAGAGTTTGGGCAAATCTCGGTACTGATTAACCGCAGACTCGTTGACACTTTTGAGGAACATCAGCAACTGCACCTCTGAGGTGGCACCGTTGGCAATGAGGCGATCTAAGGTGCCGGGGCACACCTGACCCCCTAGACGCGATCGCAGCAGAACCGTGCGGGTACTGGCGTCCCAGCCCACGGAAATGCCGTAGTTACGCAGGTCGATGGCTTTGATGTAAACCACGTTGGCGTAGCGAATGCGGGTAACATTGGCCGTCTCCAGGCTGACCCCTAAGACATCGGCCAGATCAATGGGGACATAGGAGTTGCTATTCACTAAGATGCCGGTTTCCTGGTAAGCGGCCCCATTCACCTTGATACCGATTTCCGGATAGGTACCAGGCGGGAGTTCAGGTGCCTGGGAGGAGTTGACAGCCCGGCTCCAGGAGGCGAGCCCATCGGCCAACCCCAAGGCCAGGTCACGGCGCCGGTTTTGAATCAGATTTAAATCTTGAGGATTGGTCAGGTACCCCAATTCCATTAATAGAGAGGGGCAGGTGACATTGCGCAAAAAAGCCATGCTGCCAGTGGGCGAGTCGGTGTCGGGTTTGACCCCCCGACTGCGCAACTCTGGCACCCGCCGCAGCAGGGCCAGCAACACCAGTTCAGCGTGGGTGCGGCGAGTGTCATTTCTGGCGATATAAAACGCCGTGGTACCCCGTACTGAGGTATCACTGTGAGCCCCGGCATGGATCTCCAGGGCAACGTCCTGGGGACGGCAGCGGGCATTGATCCAGGCTATGGTTTGGGCGGCACTGAGATCATCGGGCACCGATAGGACTGACAACCCCCGCGATCGCAGTTCCGCCACCACCAAATCCCGCACTTGAATCATCTCTGCGGCTTCGGTGGTTTCGGGCAATACGGCCCCCGGATCGAGGACGCCATCTTCATAGCCGCCGTGGCCAGCCGAAATAAAAATCTGTGGCATGCTGAGCAGAATGGTGAGACTACCTGGCCAGAATCATACCTGTGAAACGCTTCGCTGGTTAGGGTTAACCTAAATTAACGCCGATTTTGGCTCAAGTCGACCACATCAGGGCAGCGCCTTAAAGTTGATATCCAGCGGTAGCCTAAAACTGCTCGAAGGATTGTAAGGCCTGCCCCGTAACCCGGCAAATTTGCCATTCTGGCTTGAGATCAGCCCCCATGCGACGATAAAACTCGATAGCGGGCTGGTTCCAGTCCAGCACACTCCACTCAAACCGGCCACAGCCCCGCGCCAAGGCTAATTTGCCCACATGCACCAGCAACGCCCGGCCAATCCCCTGGCGGCGATACTCAGGCAGAACAAACAAGTCTTCTAGGTATAGCCCAGGTTTCATTAAAAACGTGGAAAAGTTATGGAAAAACAGGGCCATCCCCACCGGTTGCCCGTTTACCCTGGCGATCACCGCCTCGGCATAGGCCCGTTCCCCAAATAAAAATCGAGCCAGGTCGTCGGCATCGCCCGTGACTTCATGGGTAAGATTTTCGTAGTCAGCCAATGCTGCAATCAGTGCCACCAGAGTCGGCACATCTGCTGGGGTGGCGGGGGAAATATCGGCCACAGTCGCCCTTTGGCTCAATGTCATGGGGAAAGTCTGAAGCAATACAGGCGCTTCATTGTATGACAAGTCTGAATATCAGTACAACCGATTCCCTACTTCCTCGATTCGCGATTTATCTCTCAGGAGGGAACCCAACGACAAGAAAATGCTTCAACCTTAATTAGAGCACTTCGGTTAGCTGCTAATCCAGACTGGGAGACGGGCCTAAACCCATGACATAAGCCCCTGATCAATCCGCTGAGACGATCCTGATGCCCTCAGAAAAAATCGAGCATTATAAAAATTTCATGAACTTAAATTTGCTGTGTTTGGGCCCTTGAGTGACGTGGTAGCCTTTATTTATCTTTACAAGATAGATCAAGGAACACTCCTTAAAACCCATGGCCGCTGGTTTTCGCGATCGCAGTTCGGCCCCAGAACTAACAAAGAACTAACGTCAGCTCATTGCCTCTACCGAGTGTCTGATTCATGAATTCCTCAAACAGCTACTCTAGTGTTCCCGACTCTAGCAAGTCTTGTTTGGCTCAGTTAAGTGTTGATTCTTTTGCTCAGGCAGATGATTGTCCTCATCAAACTCAGCCTCCCCAAGCTGTAATTGATTTTATCAAGAATCTAACGGAGCCAGTTTTGGCGATTGTTGATTTCGACGAAACCCTTTTCCTGCGCAACTCCACGGAAGAATATCTGAGTACAGCCAGGCCCCGGTTCCTCTGTGCGGTTTTCCTGATTTTTCTTGACAAGCTGAAACCCTGGAATGTCTTACCCCAGCCTTTTAGAGGGGCTGAATCGCGAGATTGGCTGCGGGTCGTGTTGGTAACCCTCCTATTTCCCTGGACCTGGCTGTTGTGGCGACGCCGGGCCAAGGCTCTGATGACAACCCACGAAAATCATCTGCTTTCTCAGGCGTTAGCCCATAGCCAACAGGCTACCCCTGTGATTGCATCCAGGGGGTTTGAATTTATTATTCAGCCACTGGCTCGCTATTTGTCGATCCAACCTCAGCAGGTGATTGGTTGCCGGTTTTGGGCTGGTGGTCGCGATCGCCATAAAGGCAAAGAGGAATTAATAGCGGATAGAATTGATGATGATGCTGTTCAAAATGGGATACTGGTGACCGACTCTACCGATGACGCTTCTCTGCTAGAGGTTGTAAAATATCCATTTTTAGTTCAATGGCCAGGGGCCAGATATGTGCCAGCCTTTTCCAATATTTACCTCCCGTTTTTCTATTTAGAGCGGGTCAAAAGACCTGATTCAAACTTCACGTACCAGGTCGTTATTAAAAATCATCTTTTGTCACTGGTCTTAGCCATTAGCTGGCTTAGTTCTTTGCCGTTGCTCCACGTGGTAGGTACATCCTTTCTAGTATTCTCATTCTGGTGTATTTACGAGATTGGCTACTTTGAGAACGATCAGGTGGCCGAGAAGTATGAGAAAAAACCGGTGCTTTCAAAGACGTATCACCAATATAAGTCCAGGATGGATGTGCACCAACCCTGGATTTTTGCCTCCATCGCTGGTCTGATTGGTGTTGCACTTACTTATCTCAGTAACCATGCCCAGGGATATAGCTGGGCATCGCTTCAGAGCACATTGTCGCAACCAGACCAGTGGGGTATAGCACTGGACTTCACCTTTTGGATGGGTATTTTGCTCTCTATCCGAGGTCTTTACCTGGGCTATAACTACCTGGACGAAAAGACCAGAGTTTGGGTTTATCCCTTTCTGCAGATATCCAAGTACTTAAGTTTTTTAGCCTTTACCCATGCCAGTAAAGTTGGTCTGGCGCTGTTGATTGCCAATATTTTCGTCGATTGGGTTCCCTACATTATTTATCGCTGTGGTGGCCAAAGGGACGAGTTTGAGGAGCAAATCATGCGGTTGTTTATTTTTCTGCTCATTTGTGTAGGGTCAGCGTTCTTTCTACACGAGGTCGAGTTCCTGAAGAATTGGCAGTTTGCGGTTATTTTGCTTTGGCTGAGCATCCGTATTCGCCCACAGCTCAGAAAGCTAATCAGCAACGCCCACTTTGTTTGGCACTAGTACCGCTACGCGGAATTCAAAATGCAAAGTTCAAGGTGAAAAATTGTTGCTGCGCAAGGATTTTAAGCGTCCTGAACAGTAGGTTGACTTCTGCCTTGGTGTACTAGTACTGCCTGGCAGAAATATAACCACCGTTGCTGAGGGTTTTAGGTATCGGCATCCCCTCCTGGGAGGGGTAGGGGTGGGTTACACAGGTGTCAGGAACGGTGGGCCGACTTATGCCTCAGAGTACTAGTGCAGCGTCAGCCAGGGTTAAGAGAGGTTTGAAATCACGTTCATCGCATCGCTTCCTTGCCACACTAGATATATGAGAGACGTTCGATCACCCAAGCTGGTACTGACTGGCAGACATGCAACCACCTTGATTTAGGGGGCTAGGTGCCAGGTGTCAGGGAGGGTTAGCCGATGGTCTGCCGCTCTGTACGAGTTCCCAGTAAAGGACAGCAACTATGTTTAACCGGATTCTTGTGGCCATTGACAGTGAACCCACCATGGCTAATCAGGTTATGGCCGAAGCCTCCGCCATTGCTAAAGCAGGAGACGCCACCTTAAACATCATGCAAGTGCTGTATCCCCTCAAAAGTGGCTACCCCGACCCAATGTACATGACCCTGGACGGGGCATTTAGCACTGTGAGTTCTGAGGCAATCGGGGCCTATGTGGCCCAGTGGCAAGAGCTCGAAACACAAAACAAGGCTAGCCTGCAAGAGCGGGTAGATGCCGTCCAGGCCAAAGGCATCACGGCTGAGTTCACCCATGTGGTTGGCGAACCAGGGCCAGAGATTTGCACTGCGGCCAATCGTTGGAATGCCGACTTGATTGTGCTGGGACGACGCGGTATCAGCGGGTTAGGAGAGCTCTTGCTAGGCAGCGTTAGCAACTATGTGATGCATCGTGCCCCCTGTGCCGTGTTGGTTGTTCAGGGGGTAACCTTGGGGCAAGAGGCGACGGAAATTTCTGGATAACACGGTCAACATTATCCTTCGTAGACGCTGTTGAGGGGGGCAGCATCCCCTCCTGGGAGGCCTGTGCTGAGTCTGTCGAAGTAGGCAGGGGTGGGTTACACAGGTGCCAGGTATCAGGAGTGGTTGGCCGCGTTATCCTGCAACATATACTGTAAGCCTGTATACCCAATGCAATGACTTGGTGGCACCGATGACGGCCCAGACACCCATTGTCCAGTTTTATGAAGGGATTCCCGAAACGATCAGCAACGTTAGCCTGCGACACAATCCCAGGACTGGCGATCGCCAGGTGGTGTTGACCTTTGAACACATGGAAGCGATCGAGCAGTTTAAAAGTTTTCGCAACCAGTTTTCTAAAGCCCTGAAACTCATCGACGAAGAAGGCACCATCACCATTGAGCCTGAAGGGATTCGATTTATTTTCGGTGGGCCTGAGGGGGATGAGTTGGTGCGGGTGGACTGCACCCTGGTGATCGATCGCGACGATCACTGGCAGCGGTTTATGGGCTTTATGCATCGCTATGCCGAGGCCAATGGTCTGGCTTATGGGGAAACCCCCCAGTCCTGACCCCGGAATCGTTTATTCTATTTACTTTAGATGTAGCCCTTAATCAACCCAGCCCAGTAGACCCGCAGATTTAACGAGTTAGGTACCCATGAAAATTGCAATCACCGGAGCAACCGGGTTTGTTGGCAGCCGCCTGGTAGAACGCCTACAAGCCGAAGGTCATAGCGTTGTGGTACTAACCCGGAGTGCCGATCATGGCCGCAAGGTGTTTCCCGATATTGCCTTCCCCCAGGTGGAGATTGTGGACTATACCCCCCAATCCTCGGGACCCTGGCAGGGGGTGCTGTCTGGTTGTGATGGGGTGGTTAACCTGGCAGGCGCTCCCATTTCCGAGCGCTGGACCGACGAGCACAAGCAAGCCATGATCGAGAGCCGCAAAATTGGCACCGAAAAGCTAGTGGAAGCCCTGGCCCAAGCCGATCCGCGTCCCACTGTTTGGGTTAACGCCTCCGCCATTGGCTACTACGGCACCAGTGAAACCGCCACCTTTGATGAGACCAGCCCACCGATCGAAGACGACTTTCTCTCTCAGGTGTGCCAGGCCTGGGAAGGGGCCGCCCAGGGGGCTAAGGATTACGGTGCTCGGCTGGTGATTTTACGCTTTGGCATTGTCCTGGGTATGGGCGGTGCTGTGGCCAAAATGCTGACCCCCTTCCGCATGTTTGCCGGGGGACCGATTGGTAGTGGCCGCCAGTGGTTTTCCTGGATTCATCGTGACGATGTGGTGAGTTTGATTATCCGCGCCCTGACTGACCCCTCCCTGGAAGGGGTGTATAACGCTACCTCTCCCAATCCGGTGCGCATGGGGGAATTTTGCAAGATTCTCGGCAAGGTGTTGAATCGCCCCTCCTGGTTGCCCGTGCCCGATTTTGTGCTAGAAGCGATTTTGGGGGATGGGGCGCAGGTGGTTTTAGAAGGGCAACAGGTGCTGCCCAAACGCACTGAGTCCATTGGGTTTGAGTATCAGTACGTCCAGGTCAAAGATGCCCTGGTAGAGATTATCAATGCCTGATCGCGCCTTTGACGACATCGCTGCCCTGCGCCGGGAATATACCCAGCAGGGGCTGACCCTGGATGACCTGAAGCCTGACCCGATTGACCAATTTGCCCTCTGGTTTCAGCAGGCGCAGGCGGCAGATTTGCTTGAGCCCAATGCCCTGGTGCTGGCTACGGTTTCCCCAGAGGGTACGCCCTACCAACGGACGGTGTTACTGAAGTACTTCGATCGCGAAGGGCTGGTGTTCTTTACGAACTATGGCAGTCGCAAAGCCCAGCACATTGCCGCTAACCCCCAGGTATCGCTGCTGTTTCCCTGGTATTCCTTGGAACGGCAGGTGGCGGTGGTGGGTACCGCCACTAAAATTTCTGCGGCCGAGTCGTTCAAGTACTTTTCCAGTCGTCCCCGGGGCAGCCAGATTGGCGCTTGGGTATCGCAGCAAAGTAGCGTGATTTCGTCTCGACAACTGCTGGAAATGCAGTTTGAAAAAATGCGACACAAGTTCCTCAACCATGAGGTACCCCTGCCCGACTTTTGGGGGGGCTACCGGGTCAAGCCCCTGAGTTTTGAGTTCTGGCAGGGGCGACCCAACCGACTGCATGATCGCTTTTTGTACTCCTTAGACGATAACCAGTGGGCGATCGCCCGGCTATCCCCTTAGGCCAGGCCTCAATTCAGCCAGTCAAACTCCACCCGGTCGTAGATATCCATCATCGGCAGGCGGGCATTGGTGATGGCCAGTTCCACCACCGTGTCTAGACCGGTTTGCCGGGTCATGCCCCAGAGATGTTCCTCGGCCCGGTAAAACTGTTCTACCCTGACCTCGCTGGCATAGACAAACACATAGGCCTGCAGGTAAGGAATCCCCTGGCAACGGCTGAACAAGCTGGGTTGGTCTGAGCAGGGAGTAGCGCGATCGCCAGAGGAGGGTGCCCCGACAATTTCAAACAACAGACAAGGATTCAACAGTCGATTCCCTTGCCCCTGGTGCAGTAGGGGTTCCCCAGCCACCACTATCAAGTCAGGGAAAACCCCCTGCCCTGGCTCCGGCAACCACACCTTCACCCCCCGGGGAAACAGCTCGTACAAACTGTGGCCGCAGGTGACCTCCAAAAGGCGCATCAGGTTGCGCAGAATTCGCCCCTGGTTAATCGACAGCTCAGTCATAGCCCGCTTCGGCCTCACCCCCCACAATCACATTGCGAATCCGTAGGCTGGGGCCGCCGCACCCCACCGGCAGACCATTTTGCCCCCCCTTACCACAGCCCCCCGACTCATCCCAGTAAAAGTCGTCGCCAATCGCCACAATGTCCGCCAGGGTGCGAAACACATTGCCTGACAGGGTGACATCCCGCACCGGCTCCGCCAGTTTGCCGTGGCGGATCATCCAGGCTTCTCCGGCAGTGAAGGTAAACATTTCGCCGTTGGTCATGCCTTCTAACCAGTTGCGGGCATAGACCCCTTCTTTAATGTCAGCGAACAGATCCTGCACGGGGGTATTCCCACGACCAATCCAGGTGTTGGTCATGCGCACCAGGGGAGAATAGTGGTAGTTCAAACAGCGGGCATTGCCGGTGGGTTGCTCCCCCAGCTTGCCAGCGGTTTCCCGCGAATGCAGCCGCCCCACTAACACCCCGTCCTGAATCAGCTGGGTGGTGGTGGCTGGGGTGCCCTCATCGTCATAGAGATAGCTACCGCGATGCCCCTGGGGGGCAGCCCCATCAAAAATATCTAGACCAGCGGGACCAAAACGGCGACCCAGGCTCATGGCTTCCAGCAGGTCAGGGTTCTCATAGGCCATGTCCGCCTCGGACAGGTGACCAAAGGCTTCATGCACGAACAGCCCAGTTAAAATCGGGTCGATCACCACGTCGTAGGCCGCCCCCCGCACCGACGGCAAATCCAGAGCCGCCACGGCCCGCTGGGCCGCATTCACCACCTGGGCATCCAGGTCTTCTAAATCTTCGTATCCCTGGCGTGAACCCGTGGTCTCCCGCCCCGTTTGCACCGTGTCGCCATCCCGGGCTGTGGCCGCAAACCGCATTTCCATGTCTGACCAGGACTGGTCAATCAGGGTACCCTCGCTGGTGGCCAGTAGCACCCGCTGGGTGATGTCGCTGTACCGCACCGAGGTGGTGGCCACCCGTGGATCACCCCCCTGCAATAGGTCCGCATAGTGGCGGCAAAGCTCTTTTTTGCGGCCCAGGGGGACTTGGCGGGGGTCAGTGCCGGTCATCGGTAAGACTTGGGTCACCTGCACTGGGGGGATGGGGGCCAGCCGGGTCTGGTCATCCCCCACCAGGCGGGCCGCACCTACGGCTGCTTCAATTCTGGCTGGCAAGTTCTCCAGACTGTTAAAGCTGGCAAAGCCCCAACCGCCCCGGTGACAAACCCGCACGTGCCCCCCCACCGCCAGGCCTTCGCTCAGGGTTTCTACGTTGCTCCCCCGCAAAAAAATCTCTGTGCCTTCGGACTGCTCTAGGCGAATGGCCAGATAGTCGACCTGCTGGCCCCAGCGATCGCAGAGGTCTTGTAATTGCCCGTTCAGTTGTTCAATGGTCATCACCTTCTATCTCCTGAGGAAAACCAGCGGTCTACGGTCAGCTTTAGTGGTCTGTCAAGCTAGACGTGACGGGTCAACAGGGTCTCCGGTTCACGGCCTACGGTTCACGGTACACGGCTCGCCTTAAACCGCTTACCGTGAACCCTAAGTCACATCTCCCGCCATTATTTTTTTGGCTGAACACTTGTCCCATGAACACCTGTATAGATAGCGTACGCGCTGGCCTGGATTCAGTCTAAAATCACAAGTATGACTCGTGAACTTGACTACACCTTACCCCCGGCGGTGCGACGCATTGCCAGTAATTTTCGCATGACGGGCTGGATTAGCTTCTGGACCCAGGCGGTCCTGGCGGTGATTTCTAGCCTGATCTTGCTGTTTGCCCTGGTCAATGTCACGGCCCGGGGAGGGGCTGCGGGTAATCCCGGTACGGGAGTAGGGTTATTTTTGGCCGCAGCGGGGTTGGTGGCGGTCTATCTCAGTGCTTTTTGGGCCTTTCGCTACACCCGCCTGGCCCGGCGACTGCGCAGCCGCGACAGCAGTAAACGCCCCAGTCCTAAAGATGCCCTACAGGCCCTGCGGGTCGGCATTATGATTAGCATGGCGGGGATGCTGATTACCCTGTTTGGGGGGCAGGCGCTAATCGGTTCTCTGCTGGCCAAGGCGCTGGCCCAACCCCAGGCCGGTGCTGTGTTTGTGCCAGGCAATATTAACCAATACGTAGAAGCCTTTGATATTTTTATTGTGCAGGCCAACACCAACACCCTGCTGGCCCACTTTGTCTCCCTGGCTGCTACCCTCTGGCTGCTGCGCACCGTGAATCGGGCCTAGATAAATCTCTACCTAATAACCCAAATAACCGAAAGGCCGTCACGGAAGCGACGGCCTTTCGGTTTGAATCTGTTAACGAGCACGGAGGGATTCGAACCCCCGACACCTAGAACCGGAATCTAGTGCTCTATCCAACTGAGCTACGTGCCCTTAAGCTGCACCATCATAACACCTGTGGAAATGATTTAGCACAAATCTGACCTGGCTATCTATACTAAACCAGATCCAAGTCCAGACCTGGACTTGGACTTGGTATAAGGCTGCCTACAGGGGCCGAACTTTTTGTACTGCTCACCGTCAGTACCCACCATTGTCTCTAGTGTTTTGAGTCTAGTGTTTTGAGTCTGTAGTGTTTTGACGTTAGGGGACTTGATATGGTACGTCGTTTCAGGCGATGGCAAACTGGTCGCAGGTTAGGGGGGGTAGGGGCCGCGATCGCGATCGCCAGTATCCCCTACACCGCTCAAGCGCAAACCCTGCCCCTCGATCGCCCCGAGATTGTCCCCTCCGGCTCAGAGGTTAGGGCCGCCGCCCCCTTCCCGGAATCCTATGTATTGGGACCGGGCGATCGCATTCGGGTGGATATTTTTAACGTTCCAGAGTTCAGCGGTGCCGACAACGGCACCCACGAAGTTCTGCTGGATGGCACCCTGGCCCTACCCCTGGTGGGCTTGGTGGATGTGCAGGGATTGACCCTGGCCCAAACCCAGGAGGTACTAACCACCCACTACGCCACGTTGATGACCCGTCCCCCCCGGCTGACGGTGACCCTGCTGTCGGCCCGCCCGGTGCGGGTGGTGGTGGCTGGCGAGGTCAACCGACCGGGCACTTACACCATCAACCTGGACACCGAAACCGCTGGGGGGACGGGCAGTACCAGCCGTCAGTGGCCCACCCTGACCCAGTTAATTCAAGAGGCTGGGGGCATTACTCAGCGAGCCGACGTGCGCCAGGTGCAAATTCGTCGCCCCCAGCGCCAGGGGGGGGAGGCCACCATCACCGCTAACCTGTGGGATTTGATTCGCACGGGCGACATTGGTCAAGATCTGCGTCTGCGGGATGGGGACACGGTGGTTCTACCCACCGCCACGGCCCCCTCGGCCGAAGAGTCGGTGAGCCTATCGACCGCCAACTTTTCCCCCAGTGAAATACCGATTCAGGTGGTGGGGGAGGTGGCCCGCCCAGGCACGGTTGAACTGCCCGCCAATGCCACCCTCAACCAGGCCATTCTGTCGGCGGGGGGGTTTAGTAACAGTCGGGCCCGCACCTCGGTGGTTACCCTGGTGCGGCTCAACCCTGATGGCACCGTGGAACAACGCGAGATCAATGTCGATCTAGCCAATGCCGCCGACAACGACAGCAATCCAGTGTTGCGGCCCAATGATGTGGTGATGGTCGATCGCAATACCCTGGCCACCACGGGCGACACCCTGGGGGTAATCCTCAGTCCGCTGACGGCCTTGACAGCAATTCTGCGGCTGTTTGGGTTTTAGGTCAATGCTCTGTCAAGCTAGACGTGACGGGTCAGCATGGCCTGCGGTGCACGGTCTACGGCTCGCCTGAAACCACGTACCGTGAACCGTGAACCCTAAGTCACATTTCCCGTCATTATTTTTTGACTCAACCCTAGGATTGGCTGTGCGTCTAATCAACCCCACGAGAGGTGTTAAGTGCCAGGTTCTAGGTGTTAGGTGACTTCTAGGAAACTTTCTACCGAGTGGTGGGCAATGCCCACCCTACGAAAGCCACGATCGCTGACAACAAGCGGGATTGTCTTTCTCAGAAATCTCCTTAGGTATCAGATGTATGGTAATCGCTTGATTCAAGCTGGATGAGTTCACTGTTGACGCCCAATGGGGCTTGGCCCGCCTGATTGCCCGCCCAAGGTTCTATCAACCCAGGCCTAGACATGGTACGTAGCGTCTTACTGATCAATCCGTTCGGGAAATTAGCGTTGATTTTAGAATTCTGCGCTATAAGTTGTAGGTCATTTGCCATTGACTTGATGGATATTCCCTGCAGCCACCCAGTCCTCATCCCTAGAATGTCTGAAGCCCCAGGTATGCCCATCCCTTGAGTTCTATCTCAGCATTATGGCCTTTCCCAAGACATCTTCCCCCAGCCCCTTACAGCCCAGTGCTAATGGCAATGGCCATCATCACAATGGCTATTTGCCTGTCCCCGCCTCGCCAGTTGTAGTAGAAGCTGATGATGATTTTGACCTGGGCTACCTGGCCGGGGTACTTAAGCGCCGGGCCGTTACCTTTGTGGGGGTCACCCTACTGTCGTTGGGGGGGCTCACCCTGTGGCACCTGACCCGTCCCTCGGTTTACAGCGGTGGTTTTGATCTGCTGGTTGAACCGGTGACTGCCGCCAACGCCCTAGAGGGCGACCTGCTTAACCTATCATCCCAAGGGACGCGATCGGGGCTAGACTACACCAGTCAAATTCGGGTGCTGCGTAGCCCCGGCGTGCTCAACCCCATTCTTGAGGCGATTCAGCAACGTTACCCCGACATCACCTACAACACGCTGCTGAATAACCTGACCATCAACCGGGATGGGGAATCTAAAGTACTGCGGGTTAACTATCGGGAACAAGATCCAGAGGTGGCGGCCTTTGTGCTCAGCCAACTGGCCGAGGGATTTATTGACTACAGCGTGCAGGACCGCCAGGCGGAACTGCGGCGGGGATTGATCTTCCTGGATGAGCAACTGGACGAAAAGTGGCAAGAGGTGGCGACAATTGAAGACGACCTGAGTGACTTTCAAAAACAGTACGACTTAGTTGACGTCAACGCCGCCAGTGAAAGTGTGACCCAGCGCCTGAACCAAATGCAAGCCAACCAGGAAGGATTGCGGGTGGAGCTAGCCTCCCAAATTTCCCTCTACAACGCCCTGCAAGACCAGGTGGGATTTCAGCCCAGTACGGCGGTTCGGGTGGCAAACCTGAGCGAGTCGCCCACCTACCAGCGGCTGCTGAGCGACCTGCGGGAGGTGGAGCAATCCATTGCCAGTGAGTTAGCCCGATTCCAGGCGGATACGCCGATGGTGGAAGCCCTGGACGATCAACGACAGCAGTTGTTGCCCCTGCTGGAGGCAGAAGCCAACCGGGTGCTAGCCGCCAACACCGAGGTGGATCACGACAGCCTGGGCCACCAGGGGTCAGTCAGCCGGGAGCTGATGCAGCAATTGGTGGATGCGGCTAACCAGGTGGAGGTCTTGCGCACCCAAGACCAGGCCATTTCCCAGGTCACCCAACAATTGCAAGGGGAAATTCAGCGGCTGGCAGATTTATCTCGCTCTTATCAGCAGATTGCCCGGGAGCTGGCTGTCACCGAAGACAGCCTCAACCAGTTGCTGACTAGCCGTCAAGATTTACGGTTTAAGATGGCCCAGCAAACCTCCCCCTGGCAATTGGTGTCGCCTCTAAACCAGGCCAGTGTGGTGCCGGTCACCAACCTGCCCCGCAACCTGCTGTTGAGTACTGTCATTAGCCTACTGTTGGGGGGGGCCGCTGCCCTGCTGCGGGACAAGTTTGACCAGGTGTTCCATGACGCTGAAGAGCTGAGCAAGGTGACCCGGCTGCCCAACCTGGCCCTGGTGCCCGAATCCCCTGGACTAGAGCAGCGATCGCTATTAATGAACCCGCGCCTGGTCTCCACCATGGAAGAGGTGCTGGTGCAACACCAGGGGGACAGCAGTCCCTACACTTCCTTTAGTTTTACCGAGGCGTTTTACTCCCTCGATGCCAACCTGCGCTTGCTGAGTTCGGATGCGCCGATTCAGCTGGTGGTGTTTACCTCATCGGTGCCGGGGGAGGGTAAGTCGACCATTTGTGCCCACCTGGCGATCGCCTCTGCCAACATGGGACGCCGGGTGTTGCTGATCGATGGGGACATGCGTAAGCCCTCCCAACACCTGATGTTCGAGGTGCCGAATCACCTGGGCCTGAGCGACCTGATTACCCAGCCCCAAGAGCCCCTGCCGGATTTTGTCAAACCGATTACCGGTAACCCCAACCTGCATTTGCTCACCGCCGGGACCCAGCCCCCGGCCCCTGGGCGGCTGCTATCGTCCCGCAAGATGCAGCACATCACTGAGCAATATCGCCGCCACTACGATCTGATTATTTTTGACACCCCCCCGTTGGCCGGCATGATTGATGCCAAGTTGATTGCCGCCCAGGCCGATGGGTTGCTGCTGGTCAGTCGTCTGCACAAAACCGCTCGCCAGGATGTGCAACGGGTGATGACAGACCTGGGCAATACGGTCCAGGCCCCCCTGCTGGGGGTGGTGGTGAATGGGGTGGTGAAGCGCCGCCAGCGGGATGACTATGCCGACTATTACGGCTACTACGGTAGGGCCAGAGGGCCACTGGCGGTGAGTGGTCGTCGGTAAGGGGCTGTACTTTACGGCGCGTCGTTGAGGCGCGGCATTGAGGAGCATCGAGGATTCAGGCATGAGGAGTGAACGATTATGACCCGCAATTCAAAAACCTTAGTGACCGGTGGGCTATTGGGCCTGGCGGGGTTAGGGCTGTTGCCCAAAGCCGCCGAGGCCCAAACCCCGGACACCCCCCTAGAGGTGGACCCGGCCGCAGGGGCGGCAGTAGCCGAGAACCCCCACCCGGTGGCGGTGCCCGAACCAGCGGCCCAAACCAGTGCCCCCCAGGTTGACCCCGACGATGCCCCCCAGCCCGCCTGGTCCCCAGCCCTTGATCAAACGGCACCGCCACCGGAGCCTGTGGCCCTGGCCCCGAAGCCAGACCCTGGGGCGAAGGCGAAGGTCCCTCCCCTGGCTGCCTCCTTGAGTCTGGCTGCAACCGTTGAGGAGAGCCCTGAGGCCGCTCCCCAGGCCACTACGCCGACGACGGTGACGGCATCGATGACAGATAGGCCCGACAGTTCCTCTATCCCTGAGGTAGCCTCCAAATTGGCTCCCGAGTCGGCCTCTGAGGCAGCGCCAGCGCCCGGGGCCAAGGCTCCGTCCGATCAACTGGCACCGTCAGAGACCGCGGCCAACCCGACGGTTGATCCCGCTGCCCCGGCGATCGCGCGGCTGACCCACCCCGAACCCCCGATCCCCTCAGTGGCCGTGCCCATGCCCGCTGCGCCGACGGCGGCGGATGCCATGCCCCAGGTACGGATCTCAACCCCGGCCCGGTCCCAGCCCGCCAGTTCCCCGGACGCCACCCCAGCGATCGCCGATCGCCCGATCGCTGCGGCTGACCCCAGCCCCACCGCAGAGCAGCCCCAGGAGGTCTCGGTTGAGGCGATCGCGGCCCGAATTCAACGCTCCCAGGCCATTGCCCGCGCCCCCATCCCCCAGGTACCGACCCGCCGGGTGAGCCGCCAGGAACCCCAACTGCCGGTGTTGCCCATCGCTGGGACGCCCCCAACCTCGACGACCCCAGCTCAGGCCACCGAGCCGCCATTGTCCCCTCGGGTTACCGCCGTGGCCCCCGTGGCCCCTAACCCCAAGCCAGCCCTGTCTCCCCGCCGGGTGGAGCTACCTGCCTTTGTCACCCATACCAGCCAGCCCCAGGCCGATCGGGCTACCCCTGGGGGGCCTCGGGGGCCGCGATCGCAGCCTTCTACCGCAGCCGCTGACTTAATCGCCCAGGCCCCCACGGACCTCGCCCAGGCCCCTGAAGACGAGGCAACAGCCGAGCAAATTCGCCAGGACCTGCGGGTCGACCCCCTCACCGTACCGGGCACCCCCCCCCGCACCTATCCCCCCTCCCCCAATGCCGGTATTCCCTCTGCCTTTGGGGCCGAGTGGGGCGACGTTTTTGCCAGTGCCACCCTGGCTGGGGCAGACCGGGTGCGCACCGAAGCGGATGGCAGTTTGTCCGTGGGGCTGGGGCTAGGGGATGCCCGATCGTTAGTGGGGGTAGAACTGGCCTATAACATCCTCAGCATCAGACGGTTTGCAGAAAACGGCAACTTTGATGTGAAAGTGCACCGTCAACTCTACCGGGATGACCAAACCCAGGTGGCGGCGGCCCTGGGCTGGAATAACTTCGCCCGCTATGGGTCCAATGCGGTCAATACCGAATCCAGCCCCTATGGCATGGTCAGTGCTGCCCACTTACTCCAGCCTGAGCACCCCACCAACCGCTTACCGATTACCGGCACCCTGGGGGTAGGGGGCGGTGACTTTAGTACTGATAACAGCGATGTGGGGGTGATTGCCGGGGTCGGACTACAGGTCCATCCCCAAATGTCGGTGAATGCTGCCTGGAGTGGGGTGGGGCTGAATGTGGGCACCTCCCTGGTGATATCCCCCACCGTGCCCCTGACCCTGACCATGACCTACGGAGATATCACCAACAACACGGCGGCAGGCTCGGTCGCGGTTGTTACTCTGGGCTATGGATTTCGGGCTAGTCCCCGATTTTAGCCCGAGTTAACCTTCCAGGCCTCAGTCCACCTGATAGTGACGATACCTGCGGCTGACGATACCTGGGACTTAGGGCTAACGGGCTACGGCCTGCGGTTCAAAGCCAGCCCTAAACCGTAAACCCTAAACCCTAAACCGTAAACCCTAAACCGTGAACCGTAAACCCTAAACCGTGAACCGTAAACCCTAAACCGTGAACCGTAAACCCTAAACCGTGAACCGTAAACCGTAAACCCTAAACCGTGAACCGTAAACCCTAAACCGTGAACCGTAAACCCTTGTCTTGTCTACCGTTAAACCTCTGTTAAGCCACCATTCTTTAACCTATCGCCATGAAACCATCTGTGAGTATCACCCTTAGGTCTATTGGTCTGATGAGTGCGATCGCTGGGCTCTGGTTGGGGGCTATGGCTCCCAGCTGGGCCGGCAAAGGGGCCGCTGGAATCGGCAGTGGGGTCACCACTGGCGGGTCGGGGCCTCTGACCATCGGGGCCTCTGACCTGGGCGGATTAGATTGGCTAGTATCTGCTTCCCCCAATGCCAGCTTTGACCCCCTGACCAGCACCCTACGGCTTACCGCCGCCGCCCAGGACTCATTAAACCAAACTGGAATCGGGCTCTTGCCAGGGCTACAGACCGACCGGCCAACCCTGTCCCTGGTGCTGACCAACCCGCTCACCATCGACCTGGATAGCGCCACCCCATTCACCCAGGGCATCTCCGGTGCGCCCACCACCCCACGGCAGGCGGCAGAGGGGGCCGCTACGGCGATCGCGGCAGGCAATAACACCACCCTGACCACCACCGAGGGTAGCCTGACCATTCCGGCGGTCAGCCCCAGCCCGGTCAACCCAGACCAGGTCAGCACCACCGTCACCTACACCCCCGAGGTCGGCGATCCAACCACCGTCACCCTCACCGGTACGGTAGAACAAGTGGCCAATGCCGCCGCCTTGTTAGCCGCTGCCGCCGCCGCTGGGATTGCCCCTGACCAGGTATCGGCCCTGGTGGGCATAGCCCTTGCCGGGGTGGACTATGCCCTGGTGGTTACCCTGCTCAACCAGGTAGCCGGTTTACTAGAGGAGGACGAGATCCTGGCCGACATTGACGCCAGCCAACTGGAGGCGGCCATTCGCGCCTATAACCAAATTTTAGAAACCAGTGACTTAGACACCCTGCAACAGTTGAGTAACGACCCAGATTTTGTCGCCCTGGGACAGATGTTAAGTAATTTGCGGGCGGCCATAGACGCCCCGACTAGCTAGTAGTTTGTCAAGATCCCAGGGTGCTTGGCTGATTGACCATAAGCTTGGGGATACTGAGGGTAGAAACCTGGGATCTGTACGGGTACTTTAGGTGACAGTGGTAGTTGCCAACAGAGATCAGAAACGCTTAAAAAAAATCTAAAAACTTACTGTATTTCTTTGGCAGAATAAGCTATCCTTCTGGAGACTTTATCGCCCTGGTCAGGGTGTAGCGTTTGTGATCTGGCAACTAAACCCCTACCCTTTACGTCTGTGGGTAGATAACGTCGTTCTGCTTAGCTGATACGCTATGCCTCACCTCTTCCAGCGAAGCTTAGTTTCATTGGTCGTGCCTGGTTCAAGCTGAATTTGAGGGTTTAAGTGTTGTCTCTAGCATAAACAATGGGCAATAGAAACTAAGGTGCCTGAGCACTAAATCAAATCTAAACCAGATCCAAGTCCTAACCTGGCGTTCTGCCTTTAGGAAAACTCCAGTTCTCGAGCTGAGTTTGGGATGTGTTAGCTTCACTTTTCCAAAAACTTGCTTTGCCAGCAGATTGATGTCTATGCCCTAGCCTGCTGCCCAATACCTAGCATTGAAGCAAAAATTTGTTGCCCTCTTTCCAGGAAAATAACTTTTTCATCGCTATTTCACATTTGATTATGGCTACCTTATCAACCCTTGACAAGTTTCCATGGAGCACTAATTCTTACCAAGTAAAAATAAACCAGATCCAAATCCAGACCTGGATGTCTGCCTGTGGGAAAACTCCAGATCCCGGGCTGGAATTGGTATAACACGCTTATTGACTTAAGTAACGTTCGTTAAACCCATCCTAGTTTCTGGATAGACCTGTGACTCAACGACGACAGCGTAACCGCAAGCGATCGCAGCGACGGGCTATCTACTGCCCCGTCCACGGCACCTGCCTGACCAGCGTCAGCCAAAAGCACCCCCTCTATGCCAGCAAAGCGGAACAGTTGCAGCAGCGGGGCTATAACCGCAAGCGCGCCCTGACCGTCATCGCCGGTTACGGCACCATTCCCTTAGTCGGGGAATGGCTGGAGGCCTTTTGGTGTGAAGACTGTCAAGAAAGTCGGTGGTACCATGTGCGCAAATCTGAGGGCAACGTTTACCAGGTAACCCTAGCCCCCGAGCACCTGTGGCTGCACGCCAGCGGGGTGATCTTGCCGACAGGTAACCCGTCTGCCGGAGAATTCACCCGCCGCCAGGCCCGGCAAACCCAATTCAATGGCATCAAAGATTTTCGTCGCATTGGCTAAACCTGATATACCATAAGGCGCAACTGCTCAAACGAACTTTACACAACTCGACGGTTCTTCAAAGACCCTTTATCCTAAATACTTGACTTTTGCGAAGCGGGCTTCGATGGTCGTTACGATCTCAGTCTCTTCCCCGTAGCCCCACCCAGGGGCCGTATGACAGAAGGAGTGTGCTTAATCGGTTTAGCGGTGGCGGATGTTAACGTATCCCTATCACGTATCCCTATGGTGAGCCTATGGTCAGCCTGCCCCTGGATATTGCCCTGCCCCCCACCCAGGATGACTTGCCCTGTGATGATGGGGTGCCCATGGAAACCCAGCGCCACAAGCTGCAGATGGACCTGCTGATTGAAACCCTGCAACCCTGGTTGGCAGGTCGCCCTGACGGCTATGTCGGTGGCAATATGTTCTTGTACTACAGCCTGGCCCAGGTGCGAAATCAGGACTTTATGGGACCCGATATGTTTGCGGTGGTGGATGTGGCCAAAGGGGAACGCAAAAGTTGGGTCGTCTGGGAAGAGGGCAAAGGGCCAGATGTGGTAGTCGAGCTGTTGTCGAGTAGCACGGCCCAGGCCGACAAAACCAGCAAAAAGCGACTCTATGAACAGCAGGTGCGGGTGCCCGAGTACGTTTGGTTTGACCCGTTTAACCCGGATGATTGGGCTGGGTTTCGGTTGGTTGGCGGTCGTTACGAACCGCTGGAGCTCAACGAAACTGGGCTGCTACCCAGTCAGCAACTGGGACTAGGACTAGGTCAGTGGTCAGGTCGGTATCAAGGGGTTGAGGCAGTCTGGTTGCGGTGGGCTACGGCATCGGGACAGTGGTTGCCGACCCAGCAAGACTTATTGGATCAAGAGCGTCAGCGAGCCGACCAGGAGCGTCAGCGAGCCGACCAAGAGCGTCAGCGAGCTGACCAATTGGCGGCCCGGTTAAGCGCTATGGGCATTGATCCCAATGAAGCCCAATGAAAAAAAACATAAGCTTAAAAATACCTAAGATAGAGCTATCGGATTCTGAAGCTGCGCGCTGGCCCAACCATGTACCAATCCTCCCCGCCATTGCCACCCAGGCAGGTGCTGCCGACGATGTACGATCTGCCCAGCGAAGTACCAGGGGAGCCAGGATTGCCTGATGAATTTCATCTGTTGCAGCCAGAGCTACTGCGGCTGACCTTTCGCCCCCCCGCCTATGTTACCGACGAGGTGTTTACCGCCAGTGACCTGAACCTCTACTACGATCCCCGGCATCCCCAGTGGTATAAGCGCCCGGATTGGTTTGGGGTGTTGGGGGTACCCCGGCTCTATGAGGGGCAAGATCTACGCCTAAGCTATGTCACCTGGCAGGAGGGGACGCCCCCCTTTGTGGTGGTGGAGCTGCTGTCCCCAGGGACGGAAAAGGAAGATTTGGGTCGCAGCTTACGGGAGGCCAGTCAGCCCCCTAACAAGTGGACGGTGTATGAGCAGGTGTTGCGGGTGCCCTATTATTTTGTGTTTAACCGCTATACCAATCAGTTTCAGGCCTTTGGTTTGATGATCACCGAATATCAGCCCCTGGAGCCCGATCAGCGGGGGGTGTGGCTAAAGGAGGCTGAGCTGGGCCTGGGTCTGTGGCAGGGGCGCTATCAGGGGGTGGAGAGACAGTGGCTGCGATGGTATGACGAGGGGGGCAACTGGCTGTTGACCCCCACAGAGCAAGAGCAACAGCGGGCCGAGCAAGAAAGGCAACGGGCCGAGCAAGAAAGGCAACGGGCCGAGCAAGAAAGGCAGCGGGCTGAGGCCGCAGAGCAGGAAAATGTGCGGCTGAGGGAACGGCTACGGCAAGCCGGTCTTGATTAGATGGCCCGTAAGTTTGACCCCGATTTGGCCGCCCTGTTTGTCCAGAACTATGGGGAAGTTCAACCCTATGGGATTGAACGGGTGGGGCTGGCCCCCGAGTGGCTCTTGGAGGTGCCCCCGTGCGGTTAGAGGCCGATCTGGTGCCTCGCCTGGTGGCGGAACTGCGGCAGGTGTATGGGGCCGATGCAGAGGTGTGGTTGTTTGGCTCGCGGGTGGATGATCAGGCCCGGGGCGGGGACATCGATTTGTATGTGGAAACGGCGGATGATAGCCATTGCCTCGATCGCTACTTGGAGTCTCGCCAGCGATTGTTTCGGTTGTTTGGCGATCGCAAGGTTGATCTAATTGTGCGATCGCGCCAACGTCCGCCCTCCCCGATCGAGCGCATTGCCCGCAAGACTGGCCTAAAGCTGAGCTAAATCTGGCCGCTAAACTTGGTCAGACGCTGCCGATAGCCGTGATTTAGAATGGAGTTGTTTCATCGAGTCGTGATTGGCACGCATTACTGTTTTTGGTCATGATCCTATGGAAGCTAAACGACTGATTTTAGAAACTGATGGGGCTGGTAACCTGAAGCAGTTGCCTAAGCTGCCGCCTAACCAGCGGATTGAAGCTATCTTTTTGCTGTTGCCAACTCAAGAGAAGACGCAAAATTCCTATGAGGTCAATCACTTAGCAAAACCTACTGTCGAGGAAATCATGGCTCTGGCTCGGCAATTTGCTGAGTTACCAGAATTAGATAGCCGCAGTACTGATGAAATTCTGGGCTATGACGAATACGGATTACCTCAGTAATGGTTCAAGTGGTTGTGGTAGATACCTCGGCTTTGATAGCGCTTCTACTTCAAGAATCTGAAGCTGAGCAAATTGCAGGGATCTTGTCTATGGCTAGGACGATACGCATCACTGCTCCTAATTTACTGGAGACTGCAATTGTGGCAATAACCAGACGGGGAGAGAAAGGCTATGACCAGTTGCAGGCAATGCTCAAGCGTTTAGAGGTTGAAGTTGTTGCTTGTGATGGCGCTCTTGTAGAAATAGCGATTCAAGCCTGGCAGCAGTACGGAAAAGGCCGCCATCCTGCCGGATTAAATTTTGGTGATTGCTTTTCCTATGCCCTCGCTAAGCAGCAGTCTACCCCTTTACTATTCAAGGGTGAAGATTTTTCGCAGACTGACCTCTTGTCAGCTTTAGATTTACCTATGCCTGGAAGCTAGATCAGCCAGTGCGATCGCGCCAGCGACCCCCCTCCCCGATCGAGCGCATTGCCCGCAAGACTGGCCTAAAGCTGAGCTAAATCTGACCGCTAAACTTGGTCAGACGCTGCCGATAGCCGTGATTTAGAATGGAGTTGTTTCGTCGACAGACCTGGATCAACTTTCTATCGCTGCTACCAGCGACTAGCTTTAGCCTGTTAGTGGTGTCCATTGCTTTTCTGAGGTTCTATGATGCAGCCGACTTCACCCTCCTCGGATACGTCACCCATCCCAGACAATGGAGTAACCGACTTACAGTGGCCGCCCTCGTGGTGGCGCTGGTTAATTTTTGCGTTGAGTGGGACCGTCGAAATCGAGAAACAAGCCGCCTTGCAAGCGCAGAGGCACAGGCAGCAGCTGATCGAGCAGCAGCAGTACAACGAAGAGCTGAGGAGGAGCAACGAAGAGCTGAGGAGGAGCAACGAAGAGCTGAGGAAAGCTCACGAGCTGCGGATGAGCGAGCTGAGGAAAGAGAACGAGCGGCTCGCCGAGCTAGAGTCGAAGTTGAACGAGATCTGGCATTCCTGAGCTTTTTGGCAGACCCCTCGGATGAGAACCGTCGAAAGTTAACCCAAACAATTGCTGTATTGGATCAATACCGTGACAGCCTTTGAAGGAGGACTTATCCCTGTAGATTAGGTAGAACGCAGCGGAACCCAACAGGCCAGGTGCTGGTATGACGGAAATTTTGCCCCATGAGGAGTGTTGGGCGTTGAAGGATGTGTCTTTTGAGGTGAAGCGGGGAGACCGGATTGGCATTTGCGCCAGCGACCCCCCTCCCCGATCGAGCGCATTGCCCGCAAGACTGGCCTAAAGCTGAGCTAAATCTGACCATGGTCTATAAATTAAGATATTTTTAGCCCTTATAGGCTGGCGAGTTTTATTATGTCTTCAGAGTCTTCTTTACAGGGGGTGGCCATGTCACCAGTGATTGAATCTATTGTACAAACCTTGCGGGCACTCTCTCCTGAGTGTCAGCAAGAGGTGTTAGACTTTGCAGATTTTTTGGCACAGAAGAGTGGCAAGGTAGTGATTCGTGATGTCCCTAAACAACGGACTTTAGGTTTACACGAGGGAAAAGGGTGGCTAAGCGACGACTTCAATGATCCGTTGCCAGATGATTTTTGGCTAGGTAATCATGAATCTGTTGCTTGACACCCATGTTGCAATTTGGCAGACCATTAGCCCACAAAAATTATCTGAACAAGTAAGAGAGCTTTTATTAGATGAATCAAATATCTGGCATCTAAGCCTAGCAAGCATCTGGGAAATGCAAATAAAATTACAGCTTGGAAAGTTACGACTAGATATGCCTCTTCCGGAAATGCTCAGAGATTTGCAAGTCAAGAATGATTTACGATTCTTGTTTATTTCTCTAGAGCATATCTATGCTTTAGAAAATTTACCTCATATTCATCGGGATCCTTTTGATCGAATGCTAATTGCCCAAGCAGCAGCTGAGAAGATGCCCATCATCAGCATTGATTCTGCTTTTAATGGATATGATGTTCAACGTTTGTGGTAATTCCCCGAAATACAGTCCTTATCTTTCGTTGTTACCTGGGCGGGTGCTGAATGGAAGTAGCCGCAATGATATGACCGCGATCGCGCCAGCAGCCCCAATACAGCAGGCTTTCCCTCCCCTCCCACGGAGGGGTGCCCGGAGGGCGGGGTGGGTTCTTCGGGCTTGCTTGACCCACCCCTACCTACTTCGACAAGCTCAGCACAGGCCTCCCAGGAGGGGATGCCGATACCTGACACCCTCAGCAACGGTGGTTATATTTCTGCCAGGCAGTACTAGCCTTCACTCTACCCACCCACTCACCTTCATACTCAAACTGCCTAAAAGACGCCCTTCTCAAGAGCCCTCGTCAAGCATCTTTTCGGTGCTGCAGCGCCAACGCCCGCCATCCCCGATCGAGCGCATTGCCCGCAAGACTGGCCTAAAGCTGAGTTAATGGGTAATAGGCCCAGCGATTCACGGCGATATTATCAATTGCAATATAATTTAGGGTAAGAGAAGAGTCACAAGTGCCGACGCTGTTAAATCAAGATGGGTTTAAGTTTTTCTTTTACGCAAACGAGCATGGGTGCATCCCACTTTTGCAAGTTGGCCCTCATCCCCCAGCCCCTTCTCCCAAAATGGGAGAAGGGGGGCCGGATTCAAAGTCCCTCTCCCGCTCTGGGAGAGGGATTTAGGGTGAGGGCTGCAAAACTGGGATGCACTCAACGAGCATGAGCCAAAACATATCCATGTTACGAAGGGCGAAGACTACGCCAAGATAGAACTAGGAACACTGAAAGTTACAGCTAACTTCATGAAACCGAAGTAGCTTAAGAAAGCTCTTCAAATTGTTCAACAAAACCAAGGCATGTTTGAGGACAAGTGGGATGAATGGTTCAGTCAGAGGTAAATCGGTTCATTTCGATGATTGCCATCTTCATGTCGAGTTGCAAGATGGACGAATTATTTCTACCCCGATGTCCTGGTATCCTGAGCTGCAGAGGTCAACGCTGAGTCAGCTTAAAAACTCTATATTTATTTGCCGTGGAACTGGTATTGAGTGGCCAGAGATTGATTACCATCTAAGTATTGAAAGTATGTTGGTGATAGACGTAGAAAAATCGGTAGCCTGATAAAAATCAGCGTTTACTCCATAACCTGGGCAAACGCTACATCATTGGTCACCAGCAGTAAAAGGAGCGCTATACGGCACTGTGGGATGTGATTGCTCACAATGCCCGGTCATCCCTTTCTAAGACTTGCCGCTGCACTAGCTTTCACTATGATTGAATCGATTCTTGTCACCGGGGCAGCGGGCTTTATTGGCTTTCATGTCTGTCAAAAGCTGCTGCATCTGGGCTACCCAGTCGTGGGCGTTGACAATCTCAACCCCTACTATGACCCCAGCCTAAAGCAGGCCCGGTTAGACCAATTATTGCCCCAGCCCAACTTCAGCTTTCAAAAGCTGGATATAGCCGACCGGGACGCCATGGCAGCTCTGATCGCCCAGACCCAGCCGCAGGTGGTGATCCACCTGGCGGCCCAGGCGGGGGTGCGCTATTCCCTGGAAAATCCCCATGTCTATGGCGAGAGCAACGTCATGGGTTTTCTAAACCTGTTAGAAGGCTGCCGCCATTACCCGGTGCGGCATCTGGTTTATGCGTCGTCGAGTTCGGTGTATGGCGCCAATACCAAGGTGCCCTTTGCGGTGGACGATCCGGTGGAGCAGCCGATCAGCCTGTATGCGGCCACCAAGCGGGCCAATGAGCTAATGGCTTACACCTACAGCCATTTGTACAGTATCCCAACCACGGGGCTGCGATTTTTTACGGTCTATGGGCCGTGGGGTCGGCCGGATATGGCCTATTTTTCGTTTACTCGGGCGATTTTGGCAGGGCAGCCGATTAAGGTGTTTAACCATGGCCAGATGCGCCGAGACTTTACTTACATTGACGATATTGTGGCGGGGGTGTTGGGGGTAATGGACCGTCCCCCCACTGGAGACGTGCCCCCCCACCGGCTGTACAACATTGGCAATAATCAACCGGTCAGCCTAATGGACTTTATTTCTACCCTAGAGACTTGCCTGGGGACAACGGCGAAAAAAGAGTTTTTGCCGATGCAGCCGGGGGATTTGCCAGAAACCTTTGCCGATATTGACGACCTGGTCCGAGACACGGGGTTTAAGCCCAACACGCCACTGGCCACTGGCTTAGCCGCATTTGTGGACTGGTACTGCAACTACGTTTGATGGAACCTATGGGTGCTCTTCGTAAAATTGCTCAGCTGCCCCGCTGGGCAAAGCGATGCATTGTTAAGCTGGCCGATGGGGTGGTAATCACCATTGCCCTGTTTGTGGCCCTCAGTCTGGCTGCCGCTACGGTGCTATCACCGGCTCAGTTTTTTGCCCTGTGGCCTTTAATTGTGGCCAGCCTGTTGATTAAAACCCTGGTGTTTCATCTGATGGGGCTGCATCGGCGGGTATTGCGATACATCAGCCCAGCCTTTCTGCTCACTACTCTAACAGCCGTGCTGGCCAGCACCCTGGCCCTAGGTTGCTTATCACTGGTGGTGCCGTTTCAGGGCTTTTCGTTTCAGGCCTGGATGAATGACGCGGTCTGGACTTTTGCGCTAATTGTTGGCGTGCGGTTTTTGGCCCACCAACTGGTGTACGCCCTGCCCCAGCAACGGCAGGCCAAGCCGCTGATCATCTATGGGGCTGGGGCCGCTGGGTTTCAGTTGGCCCAGGCCCTGTATCGCGGCAGGGAATTTCGGGTGGTGGCTTTTGTGGATGATAACCCCCAATTGCAGGCCAACTTAGTCTATGGGGTGATGGTGTATAGCCCGGCCCTGTTACCCCGGTTGGTCAGCACCTACCAGGTGGACACCTTACTGCTGGCGATGCCATCGGTGTCGCGCCAGAAGCAGGCGGCGATTGTGCAATCCCTGGCCCTGTTGCCGGTATCGGTGCAAACGGTGCCCAGCTTGGAAGAAATTGTCTCTGGCCGCCGCCAGATCAGTCAGTTATGTCCTGTCAACCCTGAGGAGTTGCTGCGCCGGGCTGAAGTGCTGCCCGATCAGGCGCTGCTCGATCGCGATATTAACCACAAGGTGGTGCTGGTGACCGGGGCAGGGGGCTCCATTGGGTCTGAGCTGTGCCGTCAAATTGCCGCCCAGGGGCCTGCGTGCCTGGTGCTCTATGAGCTGAATGAGTTTGCCCTCTACAAAATCGATCTGGAGCTGCGGGAAACGTTTCCTGACCTGGTTTGTGTCGCTTGTTTGGGCTCGGTGACCGATCCAGCTTACCTGGCCTGGGTGCTGGATCAGCATGGGGTGCAGACAATTTACCATGCGGCGGCCTATAAGCATGTGCCGCTGGTGGAGCACAATGTGGCCCCGGCGATTCTGAATAATATTTACGGTACCCAGGTGGTGGTGCAGGCGGCGCAACAGGCGAAGGTCGGGACCTTTGTGCTGATTTCCACAGACAAGGCGGTGCGCCCTACCAATGTGATGGGGGCGTCTAAGCGGGTGGCGGAATTGGTGGTGCAGGCGGCGGCGTCAGGGTCCCATACCCGGTTTAGTATTGTCCGGTTTGGCAATGTGTTGGGCAGTACGGGGTCGGTGATTCCCCGCTTTCGGGAGCAGATTGAGGCTGGGAAGGCGCTAACGGTTACCCATCGGGAGATCACCCGCTATTTTATGTCGATTCCTGAGGCGGCTCGGTTGGTGATTCAGGCGGGTAGCCTGGGCCAGGGGGGAGAGGTGTTTTTGCTGGATATGGGGGAGCCGGTGCGGATTTATGACCTGGCCCGGCAGATGATTCAGCTGAGTGGGTTAAGGCCGGATGTGGATATTCCGATTGAAATTACCGGGTTGCGTCCGGGGGAAAAGCTGTATGAGGAGCTGTTGATCGATCGCAGTCAGGCCAAGCCGACCCAACATCCAAAAATTTTCATGGGGCAGGAGCGGGGGACCACAGCGAGTTTTCTGGGGTTGCATTTAGATGGCTTGTTGCGGGCGGCCCGACAGCAGGATGAGGCCAAGGTGAAGCATCACCTGCGGGCGTTGGTGCCTGAATATCAGCCGAAACCAGCGGTGACGCCGTTGCCCCTGGGGGGGCCGATGTTGTTGCCGGCATCGTCGTCCTGAATCATCAAAATTATGACAAAAAAGCAAACACCCAGCTCCAAGGCCGCTAATGCTCTGATCGCAGATCTCGTCCGGCTCTACCACCATCTGCCTCGCCGTCGCCGGGTTCAACTGCTGGCCCTTTTGGCGTTGCTGGTGGTGAGTTCTGTAAGCGAGATGGTGACGGTGGGGGCGATCTTTCCGTTTTTGTCGGCGTTGGGCAATGCCCAGGGGTTGTTGGCAGCGCCCCGGTGGCAGCCGTTGTGGGGCTTGTTGCAGGTTGATACTCCCCAGCGGTTGGTGTTGGTGCTGGCGTTGGGGTTTATTGTGGCGCTGGGGGTGGCGAATGGGTTGCGGTTATTGGCGCTGCAGATGCGCTATCGGCTGGCGGCGGCTATCGCCGCTGATGTCAGCAGTCGGGTGTATTACACGACCCTGTATCAGCCCTATAACTTCCATGTGCGGCAAAACAGCAGCGATCTGATTCAGACGGTTACGCTGGATACTGATCGGCTCACAACTAATATTTTGCTGCCGGTTCTAGAATTTCTGGCAAACGCCCTCTTGGCACCAGCGTTAATCGTTACTTTGATGCTGATTGATTGGCAAGTGGCGATCGGGGCAGCGTTGATTTTGGGCACAGCCTACACCGTTATTTTTCGGATGCGGCAGCGGTTGTTAAAGCGCAACAGCGCTCGTTTTTCCCAGGCGGGGCAGCACAAGGTGAAGGTGGTGCAGGAGGGGATCGGCGGTATTCGGGAGGTGTTGCTGGATCACGCTCAGCCCTTTTTCTATGAGGCTTATCAGCGGGATGAGCAGCGGCTGCGGCGGGCACAAGTCACCAACAAGATTATTGCCCAGTCTCCGATCTATGTGATTGAGTTTATTGCCCTGGGCTCCATAGCCCTACTAGCCTTGAGTTTGGGGCAGGGGGATGACTTTAGCCAGGCGGTGCCGGTGCTGGGTAGTTTGGCCCTGGGGGCGAAGCGGTTAGTACCGGCTTTGCAGAAATTGTTTGCCAGTTTAGCGACAATTCAGGGGGCACGGGCTTCGTTAACCCGGGTATTGGTAGCGCTGGATCGTTCGATTGATCCGTTGTTGCTGGTGCCGACGCCCACCCCGCTGGGCTTGGAGCAAGAACTGCGGTTGGATGGGGTGTGGTTTCGCTATGGCGAGGAAAGTGACTGGGTGCTGCGGGGGCTGGAGTTAACCCTGGCGGCGAAGACGACCGTGGCCTTTGTGGGCAGTACGGGCAGTGGCAAGAGTACGACGGCGGATTTGATTTTGGGCCTGTTGCAACCCCAGCAGGGGCAGATTTGGGTGGATGGGATGCCCCTGGCCGGGGAGCGGTTGCGGCAATGGCAGGGGGCGGTGGCCCATGTGCCCCAGCACATTTACCTGAGCGATAGCACCCTGGCAGAGAATATTGCCTTTGGCCTTCCAGAAAAAGAGATTGATTTTAACCAGGTGCGGCGGGCGGCGAAGCTGGCACAGATTGACGGGTTTATTGAGGGGTTGCCAGCGGGGTATGAGACCTATGTGGGGGAGCGGGGAATTCGGCTGAGTGGGGGACAGCGGCAGCGGATTGGCATTGCCCGGGCGCTATATAAGCAAGGGGTGTCGGTGATTGTGTTTGATGAGGCCACCAGTGCGCTGGATAATGCCACGGAGCGGGAGGTGATGGCGGCGATTGAGGGGTTGAGTGGGGAGTTTACGATTATTTTGATTGCCCATCGGTTGAGTACGGTGGAGCGGTGTGATTTGGTGGTGGAGTTGAGGGAGGGACAGGTGGTGGCTCAGGGGAGTTACGGGGAGTTGATGGCGCGATCGGTGAGTTTTCAGCAGATGTCAGGGGTTGGCTAAAGGTAAGCAGGATCGCTACTTCAAAAGGTCGTTTTTCATATGATGAATATTCACAAATGACGCAATCTTTATCGATTAAAGAATGGCCTCCTCTGTCAATCACTCAGAGACAAGATGACTTACTCTTAAGTCCTTGCTCATATAAAGATGCGAAATATATATCTTTTAAGGATATCGATAATAAACATGAGGGAGCACTGGTAGAAGTTGTTCATATTGGACACTTTACTTTGGATGAAAAACCCTTTCTACAAACAATCAAAAGTGATAAATATAAAGACTTCTGGCTTTCTGAGCAGGCTCTTACCCGACTAGCTCTTTCCCTTTCGGGATGGGGTTGCTTGATAGTCATAAATCAACAGCAGAGCAAGATATACGTTCTAACTGATAAGATGGGGAGCTTACCAGTTTTTTATACTAAAACTGTTAAGGGTGTTTTTATTGATTGGGATCAAGACTACTTGGCCTTAAAATTGAACATCTCAGAATTTGACTATATATCTCTATCTGAAGTGTTGCTGCGAGGCTCAGTTACTCCTCCATATACTCTCTACAAAGACATTCAAGTCTTAAGACCAGCAACAATTTTAACCATAGATGGTAGAACTCATCAAATGAGCTTCCAGGAATACTGGAAGCCAGCATTTAAATCTGGTAGTTTCAAAAGTCTTGACGCAGCAGCAACGGTGGTAGCGGAGGCAATTCAAACTTCTGTCAATAAATTTTCAAGTTCTGGTATTCGAATAGATTGTTTACTTAGTGGTGGTCTCGATTCAAGAGTTTTGCTGCCACTTATCTCACAAAATGCTCTCACCCAACCTAGTGCTTATACCGTTTTCTCAGAAAGTAATCTTTGGAGTCAAAGAGAGTTGAAAGTTGCAAAACAGCTAGCAAAGCATTTTGGGATAGAGCACTATACATTAAAGCGAACCGTAGAAAGTCTTAGGAAAAGTTTTTATCACGGAGCACTAACTTGTGGAGGCAGTCACAACCTGCGACATTGTTACCTGGGAGGATTTGACGATTTCTCAAGATATAATTTTGAAGATCAATCTTTTTTGATGACTGCATGTTATGCAGATCTCTTGTTTAAGATGCAAAATCCAAAAGCAAAAGAGATCAAATCTTCGAATATAAATCTGAACTGGTTTTCTCATCGATATAACTCTGGGAATAAATATATCAATTTTTTGATTGATGAGCGTCTTCTAAAATTCGCTACCGAAAGAGAATTGGATGAGTCCTTATTGAAAACAGAAGAGGGGAGAGCGCATATAGCTATGCAACGCTGTCGCCCTATTTATGGACTCAGAACTTTTGCATTTAGAAGGCATCTGATGTCAACTCGAAAACTGGTACTTCCTTTGCTAGAAAATGAGGTCCTTGATGTTTGGCAAATGATTGGAGATAAACGAGGGAAAAATCTATGGGTAGAGATTATTAAGAAAATAGATACGAGTCTTCTAAGTTTTCCAGATTCAAATACAGGACTCTATCCCGATGTTTATCATCCTTTAGGCTTTCGAGATAAAATTAAATCAAAGGGTTCTAAAATAGTAAAGAAAATAAATTCCATATATTTCAATAAAATAAGTGATCGAAAAAAACCAATAAGCAGTTGGGATGATTCCGAGACTCTTTTGAATTTCAAAGAAGAAATTCGAGAAAACTCATTTTCAAAAGAGTTAGCAAAAGAGCTAGATATCAAAGGTGTTGTGGATTTTCGTTTCTGGACTAGGTTGATGTCTATTCAAGAATGGATAGATGAGAGGCCAGAAAAAACTAGGGACGTCAAGCCTTTTTGACGAATTTTATAGATGTCCACTATAGACATCTATATAGTCATCTGCTTTTCTTCAAATCTATTTTTCACTATGTTAAGAAATGCTTGAAGGTTTAAAAACTCAAATCCATCTATCTACCTTTACAACTTGGAAAATAGGTGGGTTCGCCCAATATCTAGTTGAACCCAATTTATATGAGTCGATAGAAGCTGTCAGGTGGGCTGATAATAATAAACTAAGTGTTTACTTTCTGGGTAACGGCTCTAACATATTGATCGATGATACTGGATTACCTGGCTTAGTCATCGTTACCCGAAATTCCTTAATGGGCTTACGCCGAGAAGCAGATTATATCATTGCCGAAAGTGGAGTATTTTTACCGCACCTATCAAAGTTTGCAGCCCGAGAAGGGTTTTCAGGCTTTGAGTTTTTGATCGGCATTCCTGGTACTGTTGGTGGGGCAATAGCCATGAATGCTGGCCTAACCGTATTTCGTCCCCGTGAAATGACAGCTATTGTCCAGGATTTTGACGTGCTTAACTTGGATGGCAGCATTGAAACGCTGACGATGGACGATGTTAATGCCGAGTATCGCCACACTGATTTATTAGATGGCAAGCGGCTAATTTTGCAAGCCCGTTTTCGTTTAGACGAAGCAGGCGATCCCACTGAAATTAAGCGCAATACCTTTGAGCATCTGGCTGAGCGTAAGCGTAAGCAACCCCTCGACAAACCGACCGCAGGCAGTACATTTAAGTCACCACCGGGCAGTAAGGGGGCCGGATGGTATATTGAGCAGTCGGGACTAAAGGGTTTTCAGGTAGGTGGTGCCAGAGTGAGTCCAGTTCATGCCAACTGGATTGAAAATTTAGGTAGTGCCACAGCGGCAGATGTTCGTAATTTGATAGATCATATTCAAGCCACAGTAGATAAGCGAATGAGTATTAGCCTAGAGCCTGAAGTTATTTTCCTAAGCTGACTTGATTAATGTCTAATTCACAGATTGATCTGATTCATCAAGGCAACCTGTCTATGCAGGTGTGTGGCCCTCAGGTGCCATCAGGCAAAGTCCGGGTCAGTGGTGCGAAGAATGCAGCAACCCGAATGATGGCAGCAGCCATGCTAACAGATGAACCTGTTTATCTTCTCAACTTTCCCACTGCATTGGTTGATGTCTATCAAAAAGCTCGCTTTATTAAGGCCCTATCTGGCAAAGTGAAGCTTGATAAGACAGCTTCGTCAGCTCGCTTTGATTGTTCTCAGTTAACGCCAAGGATTTTAGATAAGTATGACTTTCCTATTCGTACAACCTATTTATTAGCTGCTGGTCAATTATTGCGTCAGGGAAAGGCATTTATTCCTTATCCTGGTGGTTGCAATTTAGGAGTTCGCAAATATGATCTACATCTCATGGTTTGGCTGACCCTGGGATGTCATGTAGAAGAAAAGCCATACTATATTGAAATTACAGGTCAACTAAGAGGAGCAGATATCCACTTCCCGATTTCTACAGTTGGAGGTACTGAAAATGCTCTTTTGTGTGGTGCGATCGCCTACGGTAAAACGAGAATTTATAATGCCTATGTTACGCCGGAGATAGAAAACCTGATTGATCTTTTAACCTTGATGGGAGCAAAAATTACAGTTATTGGAACCAGTTTGATAGAGATTGAGGGAGTCAACTATCTTAGAGGTGCAACTATTCCGGTCATATCCGATCGAATTGAGGCATTAACATGGATAATTTTTTCTGCTATTTCCGAAGGAAATATTCTGGTTGAAAATGTTCCATTCAAATTGATGGAAATACCATTACTCCACCTTAAAAAAGCTGGGCTAGACTTTTTTGCTAGCTCTAACTCTGTTTGGGTTTCCCCTGAGTCAATCCCTGAATATGGCCTACAGCCCTTTGAAATGGCCTGCGGCACGCATCCGGGAATAATTTCAGATATGCAGCCTTTTTATGCTCTTCTTGCATTACATTCAGCAGGGCGAAGTCTTGTAGTAGACTATCGCTATCCTGAACGCACTACATATTTAGAACAGCTATCTCAATTTTACCCTGGCGCTATTGAATGGAAGCCTGGGAAAATTACTATTAACGGCAAAAAACAGCCTACTGGGGCATCTGTAGTGTCAACGGATTTAAGAGGAAGTATGGCTCTTGTTTTAGCTGGCATTATGGCCATAGGAAAAAGTCAAATAGGTAAAGTCCACATGGCTTTGCGAGGATATGATCGCATGAAAGAAAAACTAGTCAAACTGGGAATTCAATTTGACATTCATCCTCAGTGAAAATTCCTATATATCAATTGTGTTGCATAAGCAAAATTTAGACGATGACCTTTCGCTTTCAGGTACTATAAGGCTAGTAATTGAATTATCTGTGGATGGTTGAAGGAGAAAATCACTAAGCAGTACTGAAATACCTGGCTTTAGCTTAGCAGTGATTTGTTGCGAATCATTAAAATACATCGCAAGAAGATATAAATATAAAAAATTAGTTTTAGTTATTAAATCAGAATAATTTGGTTTTTATAATACAGATTCGCAAGTTTAAAGATAAATATGGGTTGTCAAATGAAAGATTCTCTAGTAAGTGTCATCTCATGTTTTTATAATAGATCAGAATATGTTTGCAGGTCAGTTGAAAGTCTTTTAAGACAAACATACAAAAACATAGAAATTCTATTAGTAGACGATGGATCTACTGATGATACTCTTGATCAACTATCTTCCTATAAAGATTCACGAATCAAATTAATTTCGCATCGAAATAAGGGATTTGTTCGTGCACTTAAAGATGCAATTTCTATTTCCCACGGTAATTTTATCGCCATCCATGGCTCTGGGGATATTTCTTTACCTCAGCGAATAGAGAAACAGGTCTATATGTTAATGGATAATCCCAATATTGGTGTTGTAGGATGCTACCGTCAGGACTTTAGTATTGCAAGAAATTTATGGGACATACAAAAGCCAAGTGTGGCTGAGGATCAATTATCTCAGTTACTTTTGCATAATCCCTTCAGTCATGGAGAAGTGATGTTTCGACGGAGCTGCTATGAACAGGTCGGTGGTTATCGTGAATTCTTTGAGTTTGCTCAAGATCGAGACCTTTGGCTAAGGTTAGCTCCAATTACTCGTTTTGCAGTTGTTCCAGAAATTTTATATCGGAGAGAGCCTATCGAAGGCTCTGTGACTAAGACTCCATGTAAAGCAAGAAAGCAGACTTATTTATCAGAGTTTTCAATTTTTTGTGCACTAACAAGGAAACTTAAAAGTATTGATCCTCTAGATCAATACGGCTCTAAAGCTTTCATTGATTTCCAAAACTCTATTTCTGCTAAACACAAAATTTCTACTCGTCTAAGAGGTCTAGCATATCGCTATGCAGCAGATGGACAGTTTTTTGCAGCTAAAGAATTCATGAAAGAAGTGACTGATCTGAAACCCTCTTTTTTTAATGTAGTGGTTTCCAGAATTATAACCTCTTCTGAAAAGAATTTAACTTTAAGAAAGCTTATTAAAATATTACTGAGACTCAGATTTATATTTAAGGCAAGAGTAGAAAAAAATATAAAAAATGCCTTTAAAAAGGGCTGATTCGATTTAAATTCAGAAAATTATGCCGATTTATAAAATATAGCATTATTGCTTGCCTATTTTGTCGCTCCTCGTTACAACTAGAGAATAGCCCATAGCGTTTAATTTGCTAAACTCTTGGTCCCCATGGACGAAACATATAAGTAGCACCTGCAACACTGAGTTGAAGTGTTATTACTCTAAAAGTTATGGCTAGTAAATGACTCAAAATCATTTAAGCTTTGCTTAGCTAAATATCTGTATTTGAATGCATAATATTTTCGTTTTTGAATCAAAATTTTGTATAGGTTGTATTAAAAATCCTAATACCTTAAACTGATATGGGAAAACTAGAGTTAGTAAGTGTGATAGTAACAACTTATAAAAGAGCAAATTTAATATCAAGAGCTATTTTGAGTGTTTTATCGCAATCATACAAGCACTATGAGGTGTTAATTGTAGATGATAATCCTGTGGGATGTATTGAAAAGAAAGAAACACAAGCCGTCGTAAGAAAATTTTTAGGCCAAGCCAATATTCGTTACATCGATCTTCAAGGAAACTTTGGTTATGCCCTGGCTAGAAATGTAGGGATTAGAGAGAGTAAAGGAAAATATATCGCTTTCCTTGATGATGACGATGAATGGCTTCCACACAAATTGACTGAGCAAGTTAAGTGTATTCAAGAAGATTCTTCAATAGGAATGGTTTATTGCCGCTCTGTCAATCTCAAAGAAAATGGAGAAATTTATAAGTCAAACAAAAAAAAGTTACCTTCTGGATATATTTTTGAAAAAATTTTGGCTCAGGACATTATTGGTGCAACATCGAAAGTATTGGTGAGAAAATCTTGTATTGATCTAATTGGTTCGCTAAATGAGTTGACACCAACTAGAGCTGATCACGACTTTTTTCTCAGAATATCTAAAAAGTATAAGATTGGACTTGTTGACGAAGTTTTAGTCAACTTTTACATTGAGGGAAATAGGCTTAGTCGAGACTTTGAAAAAAAACTTGCGGGCTGGAAATTTTTCTTTGCATCTTGGGAAGAAGAGTTGAAAAAGTACCCTAAGGCAATGAAGAGTCAAAAGTTTAAGTTCAATTATGAAATCGGGAAGATTCTTTTTTTGAAGGGTGAGACTAAAAAATCAAAGCAATTCTTCAAAAAGGCGATAGCTCTCAAGCCTTATATGTTAAAAGCTTATTTTTTACTCTTTTGCTCATATTTAAATATTTCTTCAAACAAGATAGGGCTTAAATAGTAGTAAGTTTCAAGCAAATTAAAGCACTCATATTTAGGAGCTTGAGATTTGAGAGTCCATCATATTATTAATGATATTTGCTTGGATAGGGGAGGTGCTCAGCGAATTGTACGCTTTTTACACCAAGGACTAAGCGAACATGATATTGACTCTTATATTGTTGCTCTTAATGGCACAACTGGCAATCTGTCGAACGTAATTTCTATAGATTGTCCTTCACCTTATAGCTGGCAAGCGTTTTGGTTTGTTTACCAGTACTTACAAAAACAGTGTTTGCCAGAAGATATTGTACATGGGCATCTTTTTCCCACAATATTATATATAGCCCTAGCAGCCAAGATGCTTCGGTGGCCAGGACGATTGGTTTGCACAGAACACAATACCCATAATAGGCGCCGAGGAACTATCATTGGGAAATTGGTTGACAGTCAAATTTACCCAGCTTATGAACAAATCTATTGCATCAGCAGCGGTACTAAAAATGCTCTGCGAGGCTGGATGCCTGATCAAGCTGATAAGCTAAGAGTAATTGAAAACGGTACCTCATTACCCTGTAGCCAATTTAAACCTAGAACACCTAAAAATAAAATCATCATCGTTTCAGTGGGTCGCTTAAATAAGCAAAAAAACTATACGGCTGCTATTCAAGCGATGTCACTATTACGAAATGTCTCTGTTGAGTACCGCATTGCTGGGCTTGGTCCAGAAGAGACCGCACTAAAAAGTCTATGTGTGCAGTTGGGTCTGACTGATATTGTAAAGTTCTATGGCTATGTAGATGATATCTTTGCTTTTTTCAAACAAGCTGATGTCTTTTTGATGCCCTCCCGATGGGAGGGTTTTGGTCTAGCTGCTGTAGAAGCTATGAATACTGGCTTGCCGGTAATTGCAAGCAGTGTTGATGGCTTGAGAGAAATTGTAGACACCCCTGCACCCTGTGGAATTTTAGTCTCACCGGATAATCCTAAAGAAATTGCAGCAGCAGTGAAAACACTTCTTGATTTAAAGACAAGGCTAATATATGGGAAAAACGCCTTTAATCGCTCGGTTGAGTTTTCAATAGAAAAGATGATAAATAGATATTTGAACGCTTATAATGTTTAGGAAAGTTTGTAGCTTTAGATTGCGTTTAATTGAGGAAATAAATATTTTGGTGTACTGGCATGTAACTCTTTTCCTGCTAAGTGATTCTTGACTCGAAATCGCTTGTAAAGAAGGTTTGGATGAATACTTGAGTGTCTTATTGAAAACTAATGCTAACATTATCTATTATTCTTTCCTTTCTAATATTTTTAGATTGCTTCGTCAAGGCAAAAAAACTTTATTCAACACCAATTTTTATTGCCTTCTTTTTAAGATTAAGTCTCGCAACTTCATCATACTTTGACTTGATAGAGTTGCCTTCTTCCCCTGATGCTGCTGCTTTTTTGCGACGAGCTGATACATTCAGCTATTACAGTTGGGGAGAACTATCTAGCATTCTATCCAACCAGGCTGGTAGCTCTGCTATTTTCCCCGCTTTGGGAGCTTTAGTATATAAGACTTTTGGATTTAAGGATCCTTTGGCGATAACCATATTATTTTCTGTATGCTTCGGAACTCTTGCTGTTGCATTCACATATTATTTAAGTGAGATTTTGGTTGGGTCAAAGCGTGCTCGTCAAGTTATTTGGATTATAGTATTTTTCCCACCCATTGTTTTGAATTCTTCTGTTTATAATAGGGAGGCACTATGTGGTGCCTTATTTACTTTGGGCTTATATTATGTAGCCCGTTGGTGGAGTCAAGCTGAAAATCAGAAGAGTAAAATTTCTCATGTGGTAGGTGCAGTTGTGTGCTTTATCCTTGCCTCTTGGATTCATGGGGGCTATGTATTTGTTTTTATTGGCTTACTTGTTTTGTCTGCATGGGAAATTATCAGGCTCGTATTCAGTCCCACTAGAAAGTTTAATAGAAAAAAAATAGTTATTGCTTTTACCGGTTTTTTTCTGTTAATTACTTTAACATTTTTTGCTATTACCTCTCAAGTGTCTTTTGGTAAAGTCGGAAATGTGGCTGATACTATTTCATCTGCTGATGAAGTAATTGACTCCCAGGTAGAAAGAGAGGGTAGGGGGGGGTCTGTTTATCCAGATTTCGCTCAGAGAATCTTACCAGTTAGAGTAATCTACTTTTTGTTCTCTCCCTTTCCATGGGATATTCGTTCGGCAAGAATGCTCCAGGGATTTATTGCTACCGCTGTATTCCTTTATATAGCTATTTCAATATTTAAGAGTATTAGAGGTGGCTTTTTTCGTGGTAGAAATGATGTAAGAGCAGTCTCAATAGTCCTTGCCATCTCAATTTTTGTATTTGCTGTCGGCACCCGAAATATTGGAACTTCCATAAGACATCGAAGTAAGTTTTTGTATGGTTTGCTTGGATTATCTGCAGCTACCGTCTTTAAGTCTGACCCTTCAAGACAGAAATATTTTTATGGAGTAGAAAATAACAGCAATCACGGCATCTGATATTTGATATTAAACTAGACTCTTGCTAAGAATCAACTACTTTTGTTAAAAATTGATCAGAGATCAATGCTGTTTTCTGTAGTGTTAATCTTTTGTGATCATCCACCCGAAGCTTTGCTGAGTTTCTTTAGAAAATAAGATTTGGATTTATAGTAATGGAGAAAAGTGAAAAAGATATATTCTTCATTTTCGGCTCTGGGCGATGCGGAACAACCCTGTTGCGTGCATTGCTGGTTAGTCATCCAGATATCTGTATTCCAGGAGAAACTCACTTTTATAACCAGTACACAAAGCTCCAGTCCATAAAGTACGGTCCAATGCGACCAGCTTTGTATCGTCAGCTTGTTGATAAATTTCCATCCTGGGGCCATGTAAAAAGCGAAACTCTGGATTGGCAGCTGTTTCACGAATTAGCCTTAAACTCTACACCCAGTTGGGATTCGCTATTTATTGCTTACTTAACGGCCTATCGCCTATCCTTAGGTAAGAAAATCGTCGGCGAAAAAACTCCAGGACACTTCAAAAGTATTAACTCCTTAGCCAATAACTTTCCTGAATCTAAATTCATCCACATCATTCGCGACCCAAGAGCCGTTGTCGCCTCTTACCTGAAGCATACCTTTTACCAAGACTGCTTCGGCTCCAACGTTGCTAGAGCTGCCCAAAAATGGGTGGATGCTGCAAAGTTTCACTGCAAAATCCTCAATAGCCCTCACTCGCTTCAAGCTCGATACTTAATGCTTAGGTATGAAGATCTAGTAGATGATCCTGAATCTGTTATCCATAAAGCCTTGCAGCATATTGGTGCAGATCCAACTCAGTTTACTATGACCGCTTATTGTGGACTCGATTTAGACGGCGTCAATCGCACTAACCACGCCAACATTGGCAAACCAATTTCTTCCGCATTCAACAATAAATGGAAAGACGAGTTGAGTCCCCAACAAATGTCTATTATTGAAACCATTTGTCAGCCATACTTGGAAAAACTAGGCTACTCCACCCACTCCCAGTCAACAGCCTCATCCTTGAAGCTTGAAACTTTTCGTGAGGAGTGCGTGGCCGAACTCCTTCAGATGCGGCTCATCGCCAGAAAGCTACTCTCTACAATCACCTAATCGTAGTCGCCCCAGCCATGGATATCCTCTTCATCGCTGCCAACGCCCGCTCACTGGTGGCCAATCGCGGCGAACTAATCAAAACCCTCACCCACCAAGGGCTTAACGTCGGTGCCCTGGTCCCAGAATACGACTACCTCGATACCGTCAAAGACCTCGGTATCCCCATCTGGACCTACCACCTCGATCGCCACTCCACCAACCCACTCCAAAACCTCATCGCCTTCTGGCAACTACGCCAACAAATTGCCAGCATCGCCCCCCACAGCATTTTTGCCTACGCCATCAAACCCGTCACCTTCGGCGTCTTCGCCGCCCGCCTGGCTGGCGTTAAATACAGCTATTGCTTGCTCACAGGGCTAGGATACCTCTTTGCCTCCACCAGCTTAAAAGCCCGCATCCTACGACAAATCACCCAGGGGCTTCTGGGCGGCTCCGCCATGCTCAGCACCCTGTTTATTTTCCAAAACCCAGACGACCAGGCCGACCTCGAAAAAAATTGGCTCTTTCGCACCTTTGCCCGCAGCATCGTCGTCAACGGTTCCGGTGTTGACCTCAACGCTTATCCATTTTCAGCCCCCCCCAGCAGCCCAGTCACCTTCATTTGTATCGCTCGTCTGATTCAAGAAAAAGGCATTCAAGACTTTGCCCAGGCCGCAGCCCAGGTCAAAGCCAAGCATCCATCAACCACCTTCCTACTCCTGGGCGGCCTAGATAGCACCCTCAAAAATGCCATCTCCCCCACCCAACTAGAGCAATGGCAGGCCGAAGCAGCCGTAGACATCATCGGCAAAGTCAAAGACGTGCGCCCCTACTTGCAACAAGCCTCGGTCATGGTGCTGCCCTCCTACTATCGCGAAGGTATCCCCCGTTCCATCCTCGAAGCCATGAGCATGGGGCGTCCCATCATCACCTGCGACACCCCCGGTTGCCGCGAAACTGTCGTAGACAGTGTCAATGGTTATCTCATCCCCCCCAGACATGCAACCGCCCTACAGGACGCCATGTTGCGATTTATCGAAAACCCCGATTCTATTCAAGCGATGGGCATAGCCTCCCGCCGCTTCGCTGAAACCAAATTTGATGTGGTCAAAGTCAACCAGGCCATGATCCAAGCCATGCAGCAAACGAGACCAGAAACAATGGCATTTTCTGACCAACCTCAGTAACATGTGTACTTTTCCAGGGTGTCTATGCAAGATTCAGCCAAACGACTGTTCGACATCGTCTCCAGCAGTGTGGCGCTGGTCATCCTCGCCATCCCCCTACTGCTGATCGCCCTTTGGATTCGCCTCGATAGCCCCGGTCCCATCCTGTTTCGCCAGACTCGCATTGGTCGCCATGGTCGTCCCTTCTCTATCGTCAAATTCCGCAGCATGCGGCACCGCAACCCCCAAGGGATCGACCAACATGCCGAGCCAGTGGTGACCACTGGCCACGATCCCCGCATCACGCGAGCTGGGCGCCTGCTTCGAGCCACCAGCCTGGACGAACTGCCCCAGCTATGGAACATTTTGGTCGGCGAAATGAGCGTCGTCGGCCCCCGCCCGGTGCTGCCCGAACAAGTTGAGGTCGTCCCCGATCACTTACGCCAGCGCTTCCAGGTCCGCCCTGGCCTTACCGGCTTGGCCCAGGTGCGCGGTCGCCGCAGCCTCAGTTGGCTAGACCAGTTAGCCGCCGATCAAGAATACGTGGCTCGCCACAGCTTGGTTATGGACCTGGGGCTTATCGTTCGCACCATTGGGGTGTTGTTCACTGGCAGTGGCGTCTATGGGGGCGAAGCCCAAAACTGGCGCGCCTACCGGGATACCTTAAAGCGCTCAGCCCGACCCGTATCCAGTTCCACAAAGCCTTCCAACCATGGCCCCAGCTAACCTCCACTGCATGTTGATTACCGCCAACCCGGCGATCGCCCAATATGCCGAACAAGCCGGGGTCCAGCGCATCTTCATCGACATGGAAGTGTTGGGCAAAGCCGAACGCCAGGGCCACCTCAATACCCACAAAGCCCACCATACCTATGCAGACATCAGCACCCTTCGGGCGGTACTCACCCAGGCAGAACTGATGGTGCGCCTGAACCCCCTGCATGACAGCACCCCCAGCGAAATCGATCAAGCCATTGCCCACGGTGCCCAGCGGTTGATGCTACCCATGTTCCATCGCCGTACCGAGGTGCGCCGCTTTTTGGATCTGGTGAATGGGCGGGTACCCGTTACCCTGCTCACCGAAACCCCCCCGGCCCTAACCCGTTTGCCCACCTACATAGCCGATCTGGGGCCAACCGACCAGATCCACATTGGCCTCAACGACCTGTCCCTGGGCATGGGGCTCGACTTTTTGTTTGAGCCGGTGGCCGCTGGGCTGCTGGACCCCGTGGCAGACCTGTTAAACCAAAACGACATTACCTGGGGCTTTGGCGGCATTGCCCGCATGGGCACCGGCACCCTGCCAGCGGAATTGGTGCTCAGTGAGCATGTGCGCTTGGGGTCGGGTTGGGTGATTCTCTCCCGTGCCTTCCATGGAGAAGCCGCCACGGTAGAAGCCCTATGCGATCGCCTTGACCTCAAGGCCGAACTGCAAAAACTCTGGGCCACTGAAACGCAGCTACGCCAGGCGGGGCAGGCTACCCTACAGCAAAACCACCAGCAGTTTGCCGCCAAAACCTTTGCCCTTGCCGCCCAAGCCGCCCCCCGCTAACGACGCCCATGCCCCAGCCCTACCCCATTCAGCGCGTGCTGTTCGTGCAAAAAGCTAACGTCCTCCCCCAACAACAGGGGCTGGTCCACCAAAAGCTGACGGAAGCCCTGGGCCAGTTAGACATCCTTTGCATCAGCTCCCCTGACGACCTTGCCCAAGGCAGTTGTTTTGACGCAGTCATCACCCCCACCCTGCCCTGGTTGCCAGACCTACTACACCGGCTAGATACCTGCCCCTGGCTGCACTTTCTTTCCGCCGGGGTCGAGAAAATCTGGTCGATGGACTTCGATAAGCAAAACCGGCTGCTGACCAAAAGCAGCGGCGTCCATGGCCCCGCCATGGGCGAGTATGCCATCGGGGCCATGCTCTACTTTGCCAAGCAATTTGGCCGCTTTCACCATCAATCCCAGCAGCGCCAGTGGCAACGCACCTGGCTCGATGAACTGACTGGCAGAACTGTGGCCATTCTGGGGCTGGGCCACATCGGCCAAACCATTGCCCAGCGGGCCAAAGCCTTTGATATGACCGTCTGGGGCACCCTGAACCATCCCCGACCCATACCCCAGGTAGACCAGGTATTTAGCCATGATCAGCTGTGGGCTCGGTTATCAGAGGTGGACTACCTGGTGGTGTGTCTACCCCTGACCTCCGCTACCCGTCACCTGGTTAACCACCAGGTTCTGGGCCAACTCAAACCGGGGGCCGTGCTGATTGACATCTCTCGGGGCGGCATTGTCTCGGCCGCCGCCGTGCTACAAGCCCTGGATAGCGGTGTCCTAAAAGGGGCCGCTCTGGATGTGTTTGAGCACCAGCCCCTACCAGAAACCTCTCCCCTCTGGGCTCGCCCTGATATCCTCCTAACCCCCCATGTCTCTGGCACCACTCCCTACTACCTGGAGCGCGCCCTGGATATCTTTATTCAAAACGCCCAACACCTCGCCCACGGCCAAGCCCCCATCACTCCCGTGAATGTGGCCGCAGGCTACTAAGCTGAATCGTCATCGCTACCATCTTGACTCATGGCCCTGAACCGACTATGCTCATTCACTAAGCTGTTATTTGACGACGGCTGACCGTTCAGAACTCATGATCTTGGCGCTGCCCGTGGATGCTACCAACACCCACAGACAGCTAACCCACCGCAACTGGTTACAGCAGTTGGGGGGCTCAAGACATCATAGCCAGCCCACATTGCACAAACAAGCGGGGTAGCTAAGGGATTGAGTTCTGGTTTCCTCCCGTGAGGGAAAGGCAAAAGGCAAAAGGCAAAAGGCAGAAGTGGTTTGGTCTGTAGGTAGCCTAACTGGGCCGCCCACATGAACCCTCTGTAGCTTGCCCATTTTTCTCATCGCCTTTCAGGTTGTCGCTAAGCGACAACCGATCGCGGGGTTTGTTTACCCTACGACAGGAAAACCAGAACCATGTTTCAAACCCAAACCGAGGGCACCCCTGCCCCCACCGTTTCCGCTGGCCCCACCGCCCACCACGAAAAAGTCAGACACCTGCTGTTCGGCAGCGAAGCCGCCCTGCAACAGGTGATCCACACCCTGCATGTGCTTGGCTACGCCGAAGTCACCCACTGGACCAAACCCCTGCCCACCGGCAGACCCGGCGAAGTCATGCGCATCTTGACCCGGCACTTGATGGTGGAATAAGCCAAAGCCCTGCATTGGGCCAGGATGCCAAGATCACAGGGTTCTGCCCACGGGTACCCCAAAATTTCTGGCTAATCAGCCCAAGACCCTCCTAAGAAAACGTGCTCCGATCGTAGATCGTAGGGTGGGCTCTGCCCACCAGACCCAGGAAACGCCCTCACAAGGTTTCTTCCTGCTCTATCGAAGTAATGGGCTTCGACAAGCTCAGCCCGAGCGCGCTGAAACCGTTCGCCCTGAGCCTGTCGAAGGGCATCGTCTAAGACTGATACACAGAGCGATCAGTGTGTATGCTTCCCGCCTTGCGTTGATACCCGGATCTGCACCGGCATTCTAGTGCAGCGTCAAGACTAAAAATTAGAGTCCCCGTAGGTTGGGTGAACGTAGGGTCACCCAACAGCAGTCAGCCTTGTTGGGTTCTGCTGGCGCGCCACCCAACCTACAAATTTAGAATTGACTGGGAGGGGTGCCCGGAGGGCGGGGTGGTCCCCTCCTGGGAGGGGTGCCCGGAGGGCGGGGTGGGTTCCCCGGACTTGCTTGACCCACCCCTACCTACTTCGACAAGTTGCCCCTCCGGGGCCGCTACGCGCTAGCGAAGCCATGCCGCAGGCTATACAGCACAGGCCTCCCAGGAGGGGATTTCGGACAAATTCCTACATCTGCTAATCCTCCATTCAACACTTGACGTTGCACTGTGGTCTGTCTAACCAAAAATGACAAGTCAGCAGGATCTACCCACCGTCCACCGCTCACCGTTTACCGTTCACCCCGCCTTACCCCACCAACGCCTAAAATAGAGCTAAGCCCGTTTCCTCCCTACCCATGTCCACCGCCCAACCCACCTACGACGACATTCTGCGACTGTTTCAAGAAACTGACCGTAAGTTTCAAGAGACCGATCGCAAATTCCAAGAAACCGATCGCAAATTCCAAGAAACCGATCGCCAGCTCCAAGAGACCGATCGCCAGATCCAGGCCACTATTCAAGAAAACCGTCGCATTAACCAGCAAGTCAGCAAACAACTGAGTGAACTGGGTGGCGCTTGGGGGCGCTTTGTGGAAGACCTGGTGGCTCCGGCCTGTGAACGCCTTTTTCTGGAGCGGGGGATTCCTGTCGATCAAGTCAGCCAGCGGGTAAAACGGCGGCGGCAAGGAGACACCCTCGAAATTGATGTCCTGGTGGTGAACCAAGGTCACGTTTTGGCCGTAGAAGTGAAAAGTAGCCTCAGTGTGGCCGATGTCAACGACTTCATTGCCGACCTAGGGCGCTTCTCCACCTTCTTTCCCGAATATGCCGATATGCAACTCTACGGAGCCGTAGCTGGCATCGGTATTGAATCCGGGGCCGATCGCTACGCCTACCGCCAGGGGCTGTTTGTGATGGCCCAATCCGGCGACAGCGTTACCCTTCTCAATGACGATCAATTTCAGCCAAGAGCCTGGTAGCCTCTGGAGAGGAGATGGGACGTTGGACATTAGGGAAGGTTGTAAAGGCAAGTGCAAGGAGTGCATCCCAGTTTTGCAAGTTGGCCCTCATCCCCCAGCCCCTTCTCCCAAAATGGGAGAAGGGGGGCCGGATTCAAAGTCCCTCTCCCGCTTTGGGAGAGGGATTTAGGGTGAGGGCTGCAAAAGTGGGATGCACCCAGCGTAAGGAGGAAAGGGGTGCGCCTTTTTCATGATTTCGATGCCTGGGACGTCCGTCCTGACATAAAGCGTTTATTTCAGGAACGTGGCATTATGCTGCATGAACTGTCCGCTGTCTTTGTACAGCGAGGCGGAGAGAGCTTAGATATCGATTTGCTAGCTGCCAATGGCACCAGGGCTATAATCGTAGCGATCAGGAAGACCCTAAAACAAGCAGATTTGGACGAACACCTGGAACGCCTCAGCAAATTCAAACGACTGATGCCCCGCTATCGGGATGTCAACGCCCTGGGAGCCGTCGCGGCCATGGTTGTTCCATCCGACGTTGCCCGCTACGCCTACCGCCAGGGGCTGTTTGTGATGGCCCAATCCGGCGACGACATGGTGCTTTTAAACGATGCCAACTTCAACCCCAGGGTTTGGTAAACGCTGAGCTGTATTCTAAAACCCATGGAAGAACTACTCGACTTAAAAGATCGCCTGCGCCAGGGAGACATTGCCGGTGCCCTGATGATTGTCGAAGATGAAGACTTGCGGGGGGCACTGGAAGAAGCCTATGAACCCGCACTTAACGCCGCTTCCCTGGACGTGGCCGAAGGCATTTACGAACCCGAAGCCCTGGCCAGCCTGGTCGATCGCGACGACATCATCCAGCAGGCCCTGGCCCAAGTGATTCCGTAGGGCAGAATCCTCCGGCATAGACAGTAGCCGGTTGTAGTAACGTCAGTTCGATGGAATCTCATGCAGCAGTAAAGTCGGCCCCATCCCCTCCTTGGAGGGGTGCCCGGAGGGCGGGGTGGGTCATTCGGGGTTTCAGGGGTCAGGGGTCAGGTTTTGGGTTTCGGGTTTTAGCATCCCCTCCTGGGAGGGGCAGGGGTGGGTCATTCGGGGTTTCAGGTGTCAGCATCCCCTCCTGGCATGGCATAAAACGCCAGGTGAGTCGTGCCGTAGCGCTTTTGACGAATTAACTCCAGCCCCGGCACCAGGCCCGCTGTCCAGGCCCCAGGCCGATGCTCTACGGCGATCTCGCCCCCTGGGGCCAGCAGTTGCAGGGCCACCACCCGCTCCAGCACCGCATCGTACAGGCCGCCATCGTAGGGGGGGTCAAAATAAATCAAGTCAAAAGCTTGGCCATGGAGCCGCGACAGCTGCTTGACCACATCCCCCCGAAACAGGCGCATGGTCTGGTCGGCTCGGGCCACCCGCTGCCAATTTTCCCGAGTCACCTTATAGGCCTCTGGGGATAGCTCCACCCCGACCACCTCGGCGGCTCCCCGGCACAGGGCCTCGGCCCCCATCGCCCCACTGCCGGTACACAGGTCCAGCCAGCGGCAGCCCGCCACCCGCCCCTGCCAAACATTAAACAGCGCCTGCCGCACCCGGGCCGAGGTGGGTCGGGTGCCTAAGCCGGGTACAGTTTTGAGGGCGCGGTTGCCGTAAATGCGGAGCATGGCTTATCGGGCCACCGCCGGACGCTGGGCCTGGACCAGGGCCACAAAGTTGGCCAGCATGGTCAGCCCCGCCGGGGCCGACTTTTCCGGGTGGTACTGCATGGCCATTACATTCTCCTGGGCGATCGCGGCGGTTACCGTCTGGCTGCCGTGGGTGGTGGTGGCGGCCATCACCTGGGGGTCCCTGGGTTCGGCATAGTAAGAGTGGACAAAGTAGACCCAGTCGCCATCCTGAATGCCCGACCACAGGGGGCAATCCGGTTGGGTCAGGGTCAACTGGTTCCAGCCCATGTGGGGAATGGTGATGCCCGGTTCTGGCTGAAACTTTTTGATATGCCCGGGGATAATACCCAGCCCCGCTTCCTGGCCTTCGTCGCTATAGTCAAACAGCAGCTGCAGCCCCAGGCAAATGCCCAAAAACGGCTTGCCCCTGGCGATCGCATCCTTGATCGGCTGGATTAGATCCCGCGATCGCAAATGCCGCATGGCCGGGTCAAAGGCCCCATCCCCCGGCAGCACCAGGGCATCGGCAGCAGCCAGGTCAGCGGCTACATCGGTAATGTGAGGGGTTGCCCCCGCGATCGCCAACCCCTTGCAGGCGGAGTGCAAGTTTCCCATGTCATAGTCAATCACGGCGATGTTGGCCATCATCTCTCCTGGGCTGAGGTCACCCTTCAATACTATCCCCTCTGGTAGGTTCAGAGGGACTGTTTGGTGTTACGGAATGCCATCACTCCGACTCCTGCCCCTGGTCGGCATGATATCGGTTAGTGACGTTCCTCATGTACAGCCTAAGTCGCGTCCATGACTTGAGATACCGCAGATAGATATACATCAAATAGCAGCCTAGTTGCTTACGAAACCCTTGGACTTGAGGCTTTTCAGCTAAATCAAAGAAGTACTTGATGTGAGGTTTAAAGTCGATCAGCACGTCCGCCAAGAACCGGCTCAAGGGCCAATCATCCGTATCATTCAGGTAATAGTCTCCTTCGGTAATGCGGACCACCTTTTTGCGTAACGCCCTGAAGCTGGTGCGGGCCGGATGGGCAATCACCACATCCTCAGCATAAATTTGTTCGTAGCCAGCGGCAAACACCCGCTTTCCCCACTCACTGTCTCCGCCCGATTGCAGCGTGTCATTAAAAGCGCCAACGTTTGCAAAAACGTCCTTAAATGTAAACACATTGGCCGTGGCGCCAAAGTGGTACTTTTCAATGTATTTCTGCTGGGTCAGCAGATGTAAGCTGTCATAAATTTCCGCGATCGATGGGGATTCCGGCGACTGAAAGAAAAACTTAATTCGCCCAGCCACTAACCCACAGTCTGGGTGTTGACTTAAGTGCTGTGCCCCCCGCTCCAGCCAGTCCGCAGCTGGAATACAGTCTGAATCGGTAAACGCGATCGCCGGTCCTTGAGCTAGGGTGAGTCCCAGGTTCCTGGCGGCGTAGGAGCCCCGCCGGGGTTGATGGGCCACGGTCAGGGTCAGGGCACTAAACTCCTCTGGCAGCCGGACCAGGGCCTGATCGGCCCCAGGGCTGTTGTCTACCACCACCACCTCAAAATTATCCTTGGGGTAGGTCTGGTCGGCCAGCGCCCCCAGACATTCCCTGAGGCGAGCGACGTCATTAAACACCGGAATAATCACTGAAATAAAGGGTAAGGGGCGATCGGTGGTCATAAGCAGTTCGCAAAAGACAGTACCCGTTCTCACTTGCGTTTAAACTCTTTCGTTACCCGCAAAATCTCAAAAAATGTCCGCCGTCCACCGGGTACCACCATCCACAAGCCAACATAAAAAAGTGCATACATGACAGCATCTACCCCTAAGCTGATCAGCACATTAATCTCAGCGGCAATCGATTGATTGATTAACACCACCAATGCTGCCGCTCCCAGGGCGGCAAAGGCCGGACGCGATAAAGTCTTCAATAGATCAATCGGTCGGAGTGGAATCCCCCGGTAGCAATACAGCACTTCAATCCCAATCAAAATCGGTTGCAAGGCCCCATAGGCGGCGGCGACCCCCACAGCCCCCCAGCGCACACTAATCAGAAACGTAACTACATTAACGCCCGACGAAAAAATCCCCCAGCGCAGCTGCCGATCCACCCGCCCCAGGGATTGATAGGCCCACCCCATTGATATGGTGAATGTGGCCACAAACGCTGCTGGCATCAAAAATTGAAAGATGGGCAAGACCCCCAACCAATTTTGCCCCAGCAATATTAAAATCACTTTCTCTGACGAGGCAAACAAAAAAGCCACCAGCGGCATACCCAGGGTGGTGATCGCTAAAACTGCTTTGAAATAGGCTCGCTGATAGCGCTCTGGGTCCCCCTGCAAGCGACTGAGGGCCGAGAGCACCACATTGTAAACCGGGCCGTTGATCTGGGTAATGGGTAGTAGCAGTAATTGATAGGCCTTGCTGTAAAGCCCGAGTTCACCAGCCCCCCAGACCCGGCCAATCATCACATTGTCGAAGTTGCGGGAAAAATAGTTTAAACAGCGAAAGCCCGTGAGGTTGCCGCCAAATTTCAGCATTGAGCGAATGTCTGGGCTCCAGGCGGGTGGCCCTGGTTTCCACTGGCAAGCCAGCCAAACCCCAGCCACAAAGGCCAGCTTGGTGGCCAGTTGCATATAAATCAAAGCCCAGTAGCCGGCCCCGTAAAAGGCGGTTATTTGAGCCGTCAACACCCCGATAACCAGAGAAATAATATCAACTTTGGCCAGGGCCAAAAAGCTCATTTGCCGTCTGAGCAGGGCCTGATGTTGAACCGTCAACCCACTTAAAATAAAGGTTGTCGCTAAGACTAGGGTGATGGGGATCAGACGTGATTCGCCATAAAACCAGGCGATCGCTGGGGACAGGGCCGCGACAATCAGGGCGATGGCAATACTGATGAGTAGATTAATCCAAAACAGGGCACTCACCTGTTGGTGGTTAATTTGCTCCTTTTGGATAATGGCTTCAGACAGGCCCAGGTCCTTAAAGATTTGCACGAAGCCAATCACCACCGTCACCATGCCAATCAAACCATAGTCATCCGGGGTCAGCAGCCGCGCCAGAATCACGGTTGAAGCCATGGTGAGGCCAAACTTTAGCCCCTGGGCGGTGATGGTGACAGCCCCACTGCGAACTGTGCGGGTGCCCAGATTACCGGTTAGGTGATCCGTGCGAAAAAACTGGTCTGAATTAGTATCTTTAAATCTGGGTTTCAAACGTTTGATCAAGGAAATAGCCTCGGTTGAGCGTCTGGGAGTTTTTTCGCATACAAAGCTAGTACAGCAAGGCAGAAGTAAGAAGGCAGAAGTAAGAAGGCAGAAGTAAGAAGGCAGAAGTAAGAAGGCAGAAGGCGAATTCCGCTCTAAGCAAAGGTTCGGGCTTGTGGAAATAGATGAGTCACTTCTGCCTCAGAGTACTAGTGGTTTGTCAAGGCTAAAAATTAGGGTAAGCGCTGTGCCAAAGCCTGGTACCTTCAGGAAGGTTGCCACCGTTCTGCCATACAGTCATGCCACAGCAGCGCTTCAGCCCTTAATTATTATGACAAAGGCATTTGCCATCCCTGAGGAAACACAGCATCTTAACCAACTGCTCATCTTTGTAAGTTGACCGTAAAGCTAATTAAGAGCGCCACCCAACCTACAAATTTAGAAGTGACTGAACACTAGCACGCCGGTTCAGATCCCAGCGGTTGACTAACGGCGGTGCCCTTCGATAAAGCAGAAAGAAACCCGGTGACGGCGGTTCCTGGGGTTGGTGGGCAGAGCCCACCCTACGATCGGAGCCGAGTTTCTTAGGAGCAGAAAGAAACCCGGTGACGACGGTTCCTGGGGTTGGTGGGCAGAGCCCACCCTACGATCGGAGCCGAGTTTCTTAGGAGGGTTCTGTCCCTGGGATGCCCCGAAACTCATGGCCAATCAGCCCAAGAACCCTGGGATCTTGACATACTGTACCGATGCTCTAGGCAGGCAATTCCAACCAAAAAAAGGGAGGCAAGTCTGCCTCCCAAGCGGGGGAATACCCTATATTGATGCTTGTACTGGCTAGTTGACCGTGGCTCTGAAGGTGACTAACCCCACCTCATTGCTGTCAACATCGCCCACATTCACCACCACAGCCCCATTGCCCTGGTCAGCCCCACAGGCCGTGGGCAGAGCCTCGCCTGGTTGGAAAAATGTGCCCGGGTCGCCATCATCGTCATTGGTATAGGTCACCCGAGGGCCAGCCGGAGAGGAGGATTCAATTGCTTCGATGCCTTCCCCAGCACCAAAGGTATCGGGCGAGAAGGTCAGGGCGGCCGGAATTTGGTCGCAGATGACCACATCTTCGGCGGGGCCAGCCCCAATGTTAGAGAAGTAAATGGTGTACTCCACTTCGTTGCCTGGGCCCACCGGGGGGTCGGCAATGGTGGTCACCCCCTGACCCAACCCTTCCTGTTGCAACAGGTCAACATGGGGGTCCCCTGCCCCTTCCACGACTGTAAAGTCAGGCACGTTGGCGGGGCCAGCCAGGTTGGTGATCCGCTTGGTGAGGGCAAAGTCGCCGACCGGCACCTGCTGTGCCTGCACCAGACCAAAACCCCCGGCAACCAGGTCTAGACCGCCAGCTCCAGACCCGCCGCCAGTAGTATCTGAAAAACCAGGGCCGAGAAAGTCTGCCAGATCAGCTCCAGGCCCGACATCAGCGGCAAATAGGGAGTAGCCAAAAATCGTATCGACCGTGTCGTCGACCAGAGAATTGATCGGGAAGACAATGCCTTCGATTGATTGGGGCCCAACCTGGTGGGATGGATTATAGACCGGGTCAGTGGGGTCGGTAGACAGGGGTAAGTCATCGGCCCGCAAAACAGCCGTAGGAATTGGGGCTAAACCACTGTTCCCCCAGTCTCCCCGATCTACCTCAATCAGCGGACCATACTCGGTGGGGTCACCATTGCCATCTACAGCAGTTACAGCCGCAATTCCAAAGTCGTCATTGCCCCCCCGCTCTAGAATTAGAAAGCCTGTGGTAGCGCGATCGAGGGTAGTCAGGTCTATCCCTGTAATGTCTGGTGGGTCGCCCGTAATTAAGTAGTCGATCCGCTGAATATTGTTGCGAGTTTCTCGACCAGCAACGTTAAGGTCCGCGTTGTGGAAGACATTGTCAATGCCGCGATTAATAATCTGGCTGAGCATCGCTTCTTCCAGGGTCAATGCCCGCTCGGGGGCAAGGCTGATCTCGTCAGTTGGCGGGTTGTTTTCTTCGCTTTCAAAAAAGATAACTACCCGTTCTTCGGGAATAGCTGGATCTCGTCGAAACACCAACCGTTCTGGCAGCCCGGCTGGGGGCAAGAGCTGGCGAGCGGGCTCAAATCGCTCGCCGCCGACAATCACGGCATCCAAGATCAAGTTGTTGCCTGCGCCAAAGGTGAGGTTGGTGGTATTACCTGTACACCCACCATAGCTCCCTTCATCACAGGGATCGGCATAGGGAGTATCAGGAAAATTAAGTTCGTCTGCAATCCCTGGACTGGTAATGATTTGATCAACGCCAAAGAATCCGCCGGGGTTGGCCTGGGCCATGGCCGGTTTGGCCCGCAGCAGCATGCCCAGGGTCATGACGATGACTAACCCCATGGCCGTTAGGGCATAGAGAATTTGCTTGGCCGTGCGTTTAATCTTGTACCGAAACGTTGCAAACATAACCTGTGCTTTTCAGATGGAGGACTGGGGGCAGGATAATTACTCAAGTTGCAGATCGTCTTCTTGATCGACAAAGATGATGTCGACCCCGCGTAGGTCGGTAAAGACAAATTCCACCCGGCGATCGCGGGCATAGGCCAACCGCGAACTTTCATCGCTCAGCCGCTGGGTCAGGCCAAAGGGCACGATCTGCATCCGCTCTGGGGGAACGCCTTGGGCAATCAAGTAATTGCGGGCGGCATTGGCCCGACGCTCGCTCAGGGCTAGGTTGTAGGCGGCACTGGCGCGGGGGTCCGTGTGGCCATGGAGTTCCAGGGTGAGGAAGGGGAACTCCAGCATCACCTCGGCAATTTGGTCCAGTATCTCTGCGCTCTCGGCACTAATATCAGACCGATCCAGGGCAAAGTGGATATTGCGCGGCACCTCTAAGACCAGGGGTTCGGGCTCTGGGTCGACCACGATCTCCGGGGGCTCCGGCGGGGCACAACTGGGAATCTCCACTGCCGGGGGCGGTAGCACGGGCAGCGATCCATCGGCATCCAGCACCGCCGCCACCGGGGCCGGTTCCGAGGTGCCATAGCTGGGATCGCTGGCAATGGCGCTCAGGTGGCTGCCCGGGGGCACCTCCAGATCGGCGCTAAAGCGACCATCGTCTCCGGCGGAGACAGTGGTAATCACCTCAGCCAGGGGACCATAGGGCCGGTCGTCTTCCACCACCAAATACAGGTCCACCTCGCTACCGGGGTCGGCCCTGCCGGTGACGGTCACCGTGTCTCCAGTGCCCGTGAAGCGATAGCTATCAAACCTGGGGGCGTTGATCGCCCCATTGCCAGTCTCCTGGCGCCGGTTGTGGGAATTGCGGGGCGGGTTAGGCCCATCTCCCCGTTGAAAGTCCTGGACTCCGGCATTGCCCTGGGTAACCAAATCGATACTGAGGCCATCCAGTTGGGCAAAGCGGTTTTGGCGAATCAGGTTGCGATCGCTGTCAGGGTGCGCCGCCACCACCACCCCGGGTCCGGGCTGAAAACCAATGAAGTTATCGTTGATCTGGTGGTCGCTGCCCATCACATACACCGCCGAGCGGAAAAACCGCCGACCGTTGTATTGAATGGTGTTGCCGGTGATCTGACTGGCCCCTTCCGGCTTGAACAGATAGATGCCGCTACCGTCATTGCCGCAGATCAGATTGTCGGTAATCGCAGATCCGGCGATGGTACCTTCCAGACGGATGGCATCGGGCATACCGGCCAGACCATTACCGACGATCGCATTTTCGCTAATCTGCAACCCATTCGCCTGGAAGCCGCTAATGATCGCACTGCCATCGTGGTGCTCAATCCGGTTGTTGCGAATTACGGCATCGGTGCTGTTAAACACCGTCACCCCAAAGGCCGAGGGCACCTCTGGAAACTCGTCACTGGGGGGTAGCCCCAGCCAGTTTTGCTCCACCACCACCCCCTGGGGCACCGTGTCTTGGCGGGATAAGCGAAACATCGGTAGGGGAGGCGTCAAGGGGCTGGCATCCACTGGCGGGGCCAGGGCACTGATGAAAATATCCGAGGGGGGAGTGGTCTGGGTGGCGCGATCGGTGGTGCGAAATCCGTAGATACTCAGCCCCCGTACCACCACCCCATCGGCGGCAATGCTCAGACCCCTAGCCACCTCTTGGCCTGGGGCGACCGTCAGGGTAACCACCGGGGCCGGGGGAAACCGGGGATCAATCATCGCCTCGGCATCGTAACCGGCCTGGGTGGTGCCATCGATCACCAGGTTGGGGACAACCACCTCCGGCAGCAAATCCACCAGTTCAATGGTGGTTTCACCCTCGGGCAACTCAAAGCTAATTTCCGAGCCTGCCCCATCGGTCAGGGGTTCTACCAAGGCCTGCTCTGCTGGACTTAGGGCGTCCAGGGGTAGGGTGCCATTGGCCAGCTTCAGCGCTTCCCGCAAGGTCAGCTGCTCATCGGCCACAGGATCCCCGTCCAAGGCACTGGTCACCCGAATGCTGTAGGCCGGTACCGCTTCCTCCAGCGGCGTCTCTGACTCGATCAGGGGTTCGGTCTGACTCCAAACCGGGCTGAGCGCTATCCCCACCAACACCGGTGTACCCAGTACGGCGGCCCCGATGCCATATACCCATTGCTGCTTCATTCTGCACCTCCTTGCACCGCACTCACCGCTTCGGCATCGGACCCGGTTTGCACCATATCCTCATCGATGACGGATTCTTGCTGTTGCTGGGGCGATACCGGCTGTACCCCAAACTGGTTGAACAGCTGATTCACCTTGGCGGTAATCCCAAAGTAAGGACCGCTGGCTGACCGGTAACCGCCGCCCCCCGTAAACGAGGCGTCGTTCGCGCTACCAAAGCTGTACCCGACTCCCAGGCGCACATCTGGGGTGAGGTAGTAACCCGCCTCTAGGGCAAAGCCGGTTTCGCTATAGCCGACGACGGGTTGACCAATCCAGCGCACTTCACCGCCCACATCCCAGCGATAGGCAAACCGGTAGTTGGCTCGAAACTGAGCCAGGTGAATGGTGTTAGAAAAGCCAAAGTCCTGGGCCAGGTTAGCGCTGCTATAGCGCATGGCATATTTGCCATAGAACTCCCACTGCCAGTTGGGGGCGTAAATCCCCTCTAGGGCCAGGGTGTGATCTTCAGAATCGCTGCCAGTGCCAATCAGAATACTCTCGGGAGTACTGCTGGGGTTACTGCGATATTCGTAGCTGAATAACCCATTAAACTGGTCGCTTACCGGGTTCCGGTAGGCCAGCCCCAGTCGCAAACTACTGGAACTTCCCAGTTGGTCGGTAATGGTTTGGTTGGCAAAGTTAGCGTATTCAAACCGGGCTAGGCCGGTCAGGGCTCGGCTGATGCGCCCCGCCGCCGATGCCCCCAGCACTAGGTTGCTGGCCCCACCGCCGTCGCGATACTCAATGCGCCCGCTGGCTTGCCAGTCGGGGTTGTCGGTATATTCCAGCCCCAGACTGTAGGAGGTGGACGCCTGGGTTCCCAGGGCAGAGGCCCCCTGTTGACCCACCGCAAAGGGCTGGGCAAACTGCTGCCCCGCCCCGGTGAGAGCAAAGGAATCGCCAACGATGCGCTCGAAGCCAATGTTGGCCCGCAACCCTGGGGCTAGCACCACTCTGTGGTTGAGGCCGATCGCCCCCTGGCCAGTGATGCCGTTATAGCCCCCCAGCAGGGAATAGCGGTTGGTTAGGGTGGTGTTATCATCCAGCTCGTACTGCACTAGACTATCCAGGCTGGTGATGGAGCTGGGCCCCTGGCCGCCCGAGATAAACTGCTGGGCGAGCCGCAAGCTAACCCCAGGCTGGATGGCCCATTCCAGACCGATGGTATTGCGGGTGGGATAGAGGGGGTCCTGCTCACCCAGGTTGAGCTCGCTCTGGGCTAAAAAGCTGAGCGCTCCGGTAATCGGTAGGTTCAATCGCGAGGCCAACTGACTGGCATTGGTGGATTGGTTCTGGGCCCGATCCTGGCGAGAGCGATTGACAAAGTCAACCCCCAGGGTGGCGCTACCGAACTGCTGCACAATGCCGCCCCGCACCTCAGTCAGGGTGTTGTCCACCGGTGCCCCAGGGGCGGGCAGGAACCCAGGCCGCAGTAGCGCCTCCTGGGCGGTGAGCACCTCGGGGGCGGTGCCAAAGTTGACCTCCTGGTCCAGTAAGGCCCGCAGTTGGGTGGTCGGACTGACCCGGGCCAGCACCTGGCCGCCCCAACGGGTTTGCCCCGGCCGGAAACTGCTGGTGGCATTGTTGTTAAAGCCGCTGTCGGTAGAGCGGAAGTAGGCTTGGCCGGTGATCCCATCCAGGGGGGTGCCCGCCAGTTCAAACCGATAGGCATTGCCACTGGCGTTGGTGCCGTCGGTGTTAAAGCTGGAGCGGGCAACTTCCCCGGTAAACTGCCCCCGGTCTCCCAGGGGCCAGGAGAAGTCAAACCCATACAGGGTAAAGTCTTGGATGCCCTGGTTCTCGGTCAGCAGGGTGGCCCCGACAATACCGCCATCATCGCCGCTAGGGCGATACTGGACGCGCCCGGCGTACAGACTGCCGCCCGCATTGGGGCCATCCACCTGGTAGGTGACCACAATCCGCCGCACTAGGGTGCGACCCAGGGGGTTGATGTCAATGGTATTGATCGGCTGGCGAAACAGCAGGGTACCGCGATCGTAGTCGATGTCGTAATCGGCCCCTCGATAGAGGGGTTTGCGGTCTACCACGGTGCCGGGCCGATCGAGCTCTTCGGTTTCTAGGAAGACGTTTTCGCTGCCCCGTAGTACCAGTCGTCGCGAGAGGAAGTAAAAGCCACTGGTGCCATCAGGAACCAAGGTATCCCGCTGGAAGGGCCGCACATTGTCGGCATAGAGGGCGGTCAGCTGAATGCCATTTTCAAAGGTGTAATTGCCTTTGAAACCGTGGAGTTCGCGCACGGTGGCCGTCAAACTCTGGGATGGCGCCGCAAACTCCTGGGTGCCATAGTCCCCCCACATGAAATAGTCGGGGTCGGCATCGGGAACCACAGAGTCCCGCTGAAACCGCAGGTACAGGCTGTCGATGGAGGGGGTGAGAAAATCGGTAGTGGAGCTGTCGCCATAGACCGGATAGGTCTGATCACAGGCTTGCACATCCCGGTAGAGCCCGGTGCCATCACAGCGCTCATTCAAGGAGCGGGTGTTGTTGTAGGCCCCGGTAAACAGCCATTCACCGATGCTGCCGGTACCAAAAATGGCGGTTTCAAACCCCAGTTCCACATCCCGGTTGAGGGCGTCATCGCTGAGGAAGTCCCGGAAACTGCCCAGCAGGTTAGTGCCCCCTCGGCCCAACCGCACATCTACCACCCCAGAAATGATGGTCGGACGCAGGTCAGTGAAAAAGCCCACCTGGGTGGAGGCCCGCAGCGGCGGGTAAGTCTGGCCATCACTGGGATCAGCGCCGCGCACCTCGCGACCACTGACGGTGGCATGCACCGTAACTGGCTGAGCCTCTAGGGTCGAGCGCAACTGAGCCCGAAACTGCCCTTGGCGAGCCAAGACTTGAAAGCCACCGCGATCGGTATCGTAGTCGGCCCCGATAAATTCCCCAGCGGTGGTGGTCAGGGTAACGACCACGTCTTCGGCTAGGGGCTGGCCATCAGGGGTGGTAATTTCCCCGATGAGCACCAGGGAGGAGCGCCCATCCGCTGGAATTTGAGCAGCCCGTTCCGGGGTTAGGGTGATGCCGTACTCGGGGGCTGTTTCTGCGGCGGGTGGGTCTACCGGCGCTAGGGGCTGGGTGGGTGGCGGGTTGAGGGGAACCTGGTCGCGGGCGGGGCCAAACAATTCGGAATTTTCCCGCCGATTGGCCACCGTCGGCACAAGGTCGTCCAGCAGGGTTGATTCCTCAGGCATCACCTCTTGTAAACGCCCCAGGGGCAGCGTAGTTGAGCGACTCGGGACGCCCCCATCTGCAACCTCAGGCTGAGCCGCCTCTTCAATCGTTGCGGCCTCAGCGACATCAGTCTCAGGGCTAGACTCTGACTCAGGGCTAGGCTTTGAACCAGTGGTGACCACAGGGTCAGAACCTGGTTGGCTGGGGGAAAGGCGATCGCGGCTGTCCAGCCCGATACCATCCAAATCAGCCGCAGTTCCCGCAGCTTCTGGGGCGGCATAACCGGGCAGCATTAAGCCCAACGATCCAGTCAGGGTGGTCAGCAGGCCCAGCCCCAGGGTACGAGAGAACAGGAGTTTCATGGCTGCTCCTCCCCGAAGGTTGGCGTTACGGCAAAGTTCATACGGGCGAGCCCCCCAGGGGAGAGACGCACCAAGCGAGAGACACTGTTTTCCTCAATCCGATACAGATTTGGTGCCAGGGTGTAGCCCGGCAGACTGTATAGGTCTAGGGTGCCGACCCGGTAGCCTGGCAGCACATTAATCACCGAGAACAGGCCATCGGGGTCCGTCAGAATCCGGTTGCCGTCGTCCATAAACACCACGGCATTGGGCACTCCGGGTTCTCCCGGCTGTTGCTGACCGTCAAAGTTACGGTCCACAAACACCCGACCGACAAGGGTGCCACAGTCAGCCACAATGCCAGGACGAATGGTCATTTGATAGACCGCCGTCACCGTTTCAAACCCAGGGGCTGAGGCCTGGGCAATGTTGCGACCATCTCCCCGCACCGCATCGGGGGTCATCAGCACGCCATAGACCACTGAAATAGACTCGTTAGGGCCTAACGCCCCAAAGGTGAGGGTCAGCGTACTGTCAGTAAGGTTGATATCTGTAGGCTGCTGGGGTTCGCTACGCACCGAATCAGGTACATAAATCAAACCTTGGGGCAACTGGTCAGTAATGGTGACCGGATCAGCCACCTGGTTAGAGACGTTCGTTACCAGCAGCCGGTAAATGGCCACATCGCCAGGCTCAGCTGCCGCTCGGTCAGCCGTTTTCACAATTTCTAAACGCGGCTCTTCGACACCCGGAGGTAACACACCAGGGGCCGGGGCAATCTGGGTCGGATTAGACGGTATGACCTGTCTATCTCCTGGCGGACCTACCTCAGCTGATGCCTGATTTTCAATGAGAGCTTGACTATAAACCGGAGACGGGGGCTGTCCCCAAAAGCTTAAGCCGTAACTTAAGACTAGGGATAGAAAAAACAGCACCCCAAGATAAACGGGCCTTTTTTTAGGCCTTTTTCTATAGATGCGCCTCACACCACTCCTCTGAGACCACTCCTCACACCGTTTAGCAGAAGGGGCTGACGGGCTAGGGCTGCTTTATTGCAGCATGACTGCACAAAAGCAGTCCCTGGCTATAGCCAGACACCACCTCAGCTTTGAACCCACATCAGACTCAGTTCAAATTTGGAGCCTTCCCAGAGACAAAACTCCAAATCTGGCCCTGCATGGGGTTTATTGACTCAGGAACTTGCGTATTTGAAAACAATCAGCGAAATGTTTGACAACCGTAGAAACCCGTAAGAGCCCTACGGAGTCTAACTGACTAACAAGCCTATCACCACAGGGGAATTTTGGAACAGATTATCCAAAATTCATGGAAATCAAGAAACACGAAATAAATCTACCACAGTCCTCCGAATCTAAGTACCATCAGTAATATCCCGGAGGGTACCAAGAAGTTATATGAAACCTATAACCAATGCGTTTTGTAAAACCGGCTGATCTTTGGCGGCAGCCCTCCTATGATCGAACTAGCCAGTTTTTGAGTGGCCTGATCCACCATTGCCAGCGGGGGTGACCCATGACGACCGACCATCCAAACAGGGTTGACGCGGACAACGGCGATCGCTACTCCCCCCTTTCCGGTAGTTCCTCTCGGGTTGAAAGTCCCCGCTACCGCTGCCCGGTGGCCAGTTGTCATCAAGTTTGGTATCGCCATCAGGCCAGTGATGCGATTCCCCACTGTCCGATTCACGATCTAGCCCTGGTGCGCGACAGCAAAGTTCACTAGTATTCTGCCCCTCCCAGGAGGGGATGCCGGATCGGCGGTTGTAGGTTAATGACTTAGGCGATCTCTGGAAAACAATCTCCCAGTGGTGGGCCGAGCCCACCCAGTCCTGTCAAGTGGTGGTACTTTTCTCGAAAACCCCTGGAGCTGCGGGGTTGCGGCCACAACCACCAGGGAGTGAACTCCCTGGCTCACCGCAAAAGTCTGCTAAAGCAGACTGGGGAACTCGGCTCCCAATCCTCTTCAGAGGATTTCGG
>NZ_SMDQ01000060.1 GCF_012911975.1 Nodosilinea sp. P-1105
TACACAGGGGGCTATTCGGAGGGCGTTAACCCGTCAATCTAATTGACGCGACCCGCCAAAGTAATTGACATTTGATAGACATCATTCGCCTTATCCAGTGACTACTGGGATCTCTGACCTGCATCCTCACTGAGAGGCTTGATCTTCCACGGGGCCGAGCTGCAAGGGCACCAGGTCGTTTGGCGCAAGGATGCTAGCAGCGAGCAGAAGCAGCAAGTACAATCCAGGCTGCGGTCACAGTCAGCCAGGGTGAGTACCGATGCTTGAGGTGGAGAAAATTGAGCTATTGCCCAAGCCTATTGGGAGAAGTTTGACGAGTCGTGGAAGGCGTTCGATGTGCTGCGGGACATTGACCCGGACTGCCGTAACCTGACCTGTAGCGCTGATTTGTCGATAGATCGCTGGGGCCTTCCACACAGCCAATTAAATCGCCTGCCGCCTCAAAAACCGAAACCTCCTCGTGGGTAAAGGTAACTGGTTCTAGCGGCTCAGCAGGCTGTAGTTCGCTTGACTCACCATTAGTTAACCGAACCCATGGCCCTTTAGAGAGCAAAAAATCGATAAAGTCAATAATCTCCTGCTGCCGCTCGGGCGGCAGATGTTGCATTTTTGCGATCGCAGTATCGACAAGACTCATTGCAACGCTCTCCTATCACACCTCATTGGGGTCGATCCCTAATTCCCGCAGACGTTCAGCGAAACGGTTTGCCCGCTCCTCAGCTTGGTTAGCTTGTCCTTCAGCCTGCTCAGCCCGTTCTTCGGCAGAAAGAATCAACCGTTCCTCGGCATCAAACCACCGCAGCCACAGCCGCTCAATGCCTGCATAAACCCCTTGCCAAACCCCAAGGCTAATTTGCCACTCAGGAATTCGGATGCGCTGATTGGTCAAGTCAAGCGGCTGGTAATGCCCACCAACCAAACGAAACGCCCTCAAATTATTAGTGTATCGGTCAAAGAGTATGTAGTAGGGAACCCGCAAAATCTGCTCATAGACCTCCCACTTCGTCGGTGGGGTGCCCACAACCCGCTCAGTTTGCCCTAAATCTTCCTTTTCGGTGCCAGGGGAAAGTAGCTCGACCACCACAAAGGGATTCACCCGCTCTTGCCACACCACGTAGCTCAGCCGCATATCTCGGCCCTCGTAGAGGCGGGGTACCCCCACCACCGCAAACCAATCGGGGCGCTTGTGCCAGAGGGGATGATCGACGTCGTAGTAGAGGTTCATATCCCCAACGCTAAACACCTCATCTGCGGCGTAGGTAGTAAGTTGCAGCGTGGCACTCAGCAAATGGGGCTGTAAGTAATGGTACTCGTCAGGCAAGCCCGGCTCCTCTGGGTCTTCGCTCGGTAGGTCATACATGGTGGGTAGGGTTTCTCGGGCTGACCGGGGCGGGTCAGTCTGCTCGACAGGGCGCTTGAGTTGCGGCATGATGTCTATCCCCTTGAACGTTTTCTCGTCCTGCGGCAGTGGCTGTCGATTTCAGAGCCTCCTGATATGATTTTGCCTGATCAAACATGCGCTCGGTTAAGCGAGTGAGTAAAACCTCACGCAGTTGCCGATCGGGACGTTGATCTCCTCAAGAATTATGACCCTGAGTACCAGAGCTTTGTAGACGTGAGCGCGCCCAGGCCCAGTCAGACTGATCCAGGGCTGGCACCGGCTGCTGCCCATAATCAACCACCATCCCATAACCAGCACGGTCATATATCTGATTTAACAAACCGTTCAGGTCAATGACAGGTTCCTCATCCCTCAGTTTCAGGGGTAGCGGAAACCGAGGAATTGCATCCCGCAGGTTGAAGGCGTAAAGGTCTGCCTGAGGACGCTGTTCGGCACGACTGACTAAAATCCGATAGTGACTTTGCACCGAGCCTGAGGTTAAGGTCATGGGTTCTCCCCATCGGAGCAAATCTATCTCGATTAAGTGAGTCAGGCTACTCAACACCTCTCGCCGCTTCTCCTCATAGGCATTGCGGCCTACCCCCGGTCGTTTGTTGGTTGGTGATAACACCTCAAGCACCGTCACCACTTCATCTGTCGCCATTGACCTAATCTGAAGGTACCGCTCACGCATTTCAATCGGTACCGGCACCGTTACCTTGGTCGGGCTGGCGGGTGGGGGCATCACCGCGACGGGGTTTTGGTCAGCAGATGAGGTTTGGCGTCCCACGGTCACGTCAGGAATGCCAATCAGCAGAGCGTTGTCCCCAGAGATGTCATAGACTCGCTGGTCTATGGCGGCTCGGTACCTGGGCATCAGCTGGGGATTTAAGGCGTCGGCAATAGCCACAATCAGCCGACTATGAACTTCGGGCCATAGCTCAGGATTCTCTAAATAAGGATTCATCCCTGGAAATGGTGATGGCATCTCTCCTCTCCCAGTAAAGGTGCGGAACCTTGAATGTTTCTCCATCTTAAGTTAGGGCTAGAAACCTCAGACTCTGCGAGCAGCAAAGCCGGACCGATCCCCGTAATGTAACTTGATGCTCCCTTCCACCTCATCAGCTGACTTCAACCTCAACCAGCCGCTACCAAAGGCTTCATCACATTCATCATTGCCGTCCCAGGTGAATTCGAACCGCTCAGTATCGCCGTCGCTGACAAATTCTCCATCAAGCCCTCCGGCAACCAGGCCAAATTGAAAATCTCCAGTTCCCCCTTGGTTTACCGTGATGTAAGCTTGCACCTCCATATTGAAATAGTCCTCATCCCACTGTTCCATCTCGTAAATGTGCCATGTGCCAACGATAGCTGCCGTCTTCTTTGGGTGCATCCCAGTTATGCAAATTTACCCTCATCCCCCAGCCCCTTCTCCCAAAATGGGAGAAGGGGGGCCGGATTCAAAGTCCCTCTCCCGCTCTGGGAGAGGGATTTAGGGTGAGGGCTACAAAAGTGGGATGCACTCTCTTCTTTTTCGCCATGATCCATTCCTTTAACCGGTAATGCTTTCATTAGGGTAGTGTTTAAAGTCAGCGAAGGCTTTGTAAAGCCATGGCTCTGTATCCACCAACGTCTGAGTTGCTTGACACCTGGATCAACAACAAACCCGAAAGCAAGCTGGAATTGATCGACGGTCAGCTGATTGTGGGCAACTCCCTGATCGGGAGTCGGCTTTTGCTGAGGCAGATTCTCCAGGGCAGAAGAGCAGAGGCGGCGATCGCCCTTGCCCCCACCGAAAACTGGTTCCAGGCCCTCGCCGCAGGCTATGGGCTCACCCTTCCTCCAACCGGTTCTCCCCTTGAAATACTCAACCATCTAGAAGCGCAGGTCACTGACGTTGAGTTCATCGCGGAAGACTTGCAGGCCGGTCGGGCTGAGAAGACCTGGGCGTATCACCGCATTCAGCAGCAGTTGACCATGGATTCGTTTCGGCTGGCGAATCAGGCCGGGTGCGAATCCCTGGGACGAGATTTTGTCATGCGCCTGGGCGATAACGGCTTCACGCCGGATCTGATCTTCTACAAGAGCCAGGGGCTCAATCAGCTCTTTTCCTATTTTTTGAGCGGCCCGGCAGAATTGGTGATTGAAATTCTGATGCCGGGCCATGAAGTGGCTGACCGCAGCACCAAATTCGAGGCTTACCAGGCCGTAGGTATCCCAGACTATTGGCTGATTGAGCCCGAGGGGCAACAGATCGAGTTCTACCGACTTATCGAAGGTCGGTATCAACGCCATCAGCCGGACAGCGACGGTGACTACCGCCCCAGCAGCATTCCTGGACTGGCCTTTCGACCCGATGCCCTCTGGCAGGAGGATGAGGATTACAATCCCCTGGAATCCAAGACCTTTAAGGTAGAGCAGCCGGTGGAAGACTTTCAGCGGGTTCAGGCCGAAGCAGGCCCCCAGTGGGGCTCCCTGCTGTTTATCCCCAACATCCAGCCATCGCCCGTGCCCATCGCCTTTGAGGAGTACATCAGCTGGTGCCCAAGGGCAAAGTTTGAGTTTATTGAAGGCAAACCACTGATCGGCTCAACCCCAGGCACCCGCAATGTTTTAGCTATGCTGCTGATGACCTTCGGCCTGGAGAGTGCGGTCCAACTGTTGCCCCCCCAGGCCTGGATTGAGGGATTGCGCCAGCGGCTGGAATGGGAGCAGCACGACGAGGAACGCAAGGCCGAATTGTGGCAGCTGGCCCGCCAGGCGGCAGAGCGCTTGCGGAGCCACTTCGACCTGGGGCGATTGGGAGTGATCGGCGACCTGACCATGCCTCAGCCGCTGAACTACTGGTCAGACATTACCCTGGTCTACTGGGGAAAATTTGACCAATCGTGGCAGGCGTTCGATGTGCTGCGGGATCTTGACCCGGACTACCGCATCGACCTGCTCAGGGTTCAGCCCGAATGGCTCACGGCAGATCAGCTGTGGCAAATTGAGCGGTATCTGGTGGAATTGTGATTAATCAGGACGGTACCGCATCGGTGTTCCCTGTTTGGTAAAGGCCCAGATATCGCGCTTGTGCTGGGGGCCGTAGCTGATGTGGATGGGGCGACTGACTCCATAAAAGTAAAGCGAATCAAAGGGCAGCCCCTGGGCCACAATCCAATCCACCAGGGCATCGCTGGGCAGATCGAGGATTCTGAAATCGCAGGCGGCACCGAGGCGCTGACAATAGTACCGCCCATTCCGGTTCACCTCATGGGCCATGTGTTGGTCCAGGCTGGGGCTAGCGATACCGTGCTTCTTCCCCGTCACCGGGTCTTTCTTCCCCAGCCACCGCTTCAGATCCACCGAGCAAAATCCGTAGGTAAGTTGAAAACCCTCCCGACCAAACCCATCAATCACCGGGTCGATGATGTACTGGCACAGGGCCTCCAATGCGGGCAATGTCTCATCCAGATTTTGGGGGAACGGGTTAATCTGGTCAGCATACCGCTGGTAGGTCTGCGTGCAGGTACAGAACTCCGCCAGTGTCAAATACTTGCCCAGTCGTCGGGTTTCCATCGGAGTGAGTAAAACCTCACCTAGTCTGGGGTATTCGGTAAAAACGTCAAATCAAGCATTTCTTCCAGACTATAGGGACATGCCGTAGGAAAAGTATCCATTGGCATCTGGGTTTCTTTGGCGGCATCTCTGCGGGCGCGGCGATAATATTTAGCGACCCATGCTGTATCCTTCAGAAAGCGCTGCAGGCTGGGGCTATCTTCTAAACAGTCTTGAATGCCATCGCGGCAGTTCGCCAGGGTTATCTCCCAACTCGCTGTTCTACGCTCGGGCTGATATTGCCATTTAAGCAGGTGCATGATCAACACCTTTAAGTAGCTGCCTAGCTCCTTCTGTTCGCTGCGTCCCAAATCCCCCAGTTCCTCAACCAGATTATCAACATCTACATTTTCCCACTGCCCTTTCTGAAGACAGGCTATTTGCTGCTCTGTCCACTGCAAAAAGTCGCGATCGTAGAGGGTTGCTTTTACCATGAGCGTTCTCTCCCGGCTTACCAAATTAGCGATAGATCAAGCACAAACCCTGGTAGAACCTCACTCCCAGACAGCGTTGTCGGCGCGGCCAAAATTTCCGCCGCCTGGCCGGGGCGATAGATCTCTATCTGTCGCTGCTTGCGATTGATCAGCCAGCCAAGCTGGGCTCCATTGTCCAAATATTCAGCCATTTTTTGCCGAGTCCGCTCCAGGGAGTCACTAGGCGACATCAGCTCGACGACAAAATCAGGGCACAGGGGGACAAACTGGTCTTGTTGCTCAGGGGTGAGGGCTTGCCAGCGATCGCGCCTTACCCAGGCAGCATCAGGAGAGCGGTCGGCTCCATTGGGCAGGCTAAACCCAGTAGATGAGTCAAACACTTCCCCGAGCTGGGTGCGGGTATTCCAAAGATCGAGTTGGGTGGTTAGTTTAACGTTGCGTTTGCCTGTATTCCCCCCCGTCGGCGACATAATCACCAGCTCTCCAGCCGCAGTGCGTTCAAATTTTAGGTCTCGATGGTTTTGACAGAGCTGAAAAAACTGCTCGTTGGTCAGGTCTAAATCTAATATCAACGGCGTTGGCAGGGGCAGTGTCGTCGGGGTCGTGTTGGTGGGAGATGTCATTAGTCGCCCTCCTGGAGGCATTGCTCAAGGTCATACATGGTGGGCAGGGTTTCTCGGGCTGACCGGGGCGGGTCAGTCTGCTCGATGGGGCGCTTGAGTTGCGACATGGTTCTATCCCCTTAAACGGTTGCACGTCCGGCGGCACAGTCGTTGACGTTGGGTAACCTATGGAACAGTTTCTCCCCAGACGCTGCCCATGTATATATTTTTAACTCAAACCCTAAGAAAACTTTGGGAATTGCGATCCCTGGCCTGAGTCTGATTACCGTCAGGGTAAGCCTATTTTTGCTGGCCATGACTGTATCACTTCCACGTCCAACCCCGACTTCAAGCCTCCCTCCAGAAAGAGCGGAGGCCATTCGAGTGATGGGCACAGTACAGGGGGTCGGCTTTCGGCCAACGGTCTACCGGTTGGCCAGTGCCCTGGGCCTGCGGGGTACGGTGCTCAACGATGGACTGGGGGTGCTGATTACCGTGGCGGGCAATCAGGCCAGCCTCGATCAGCTGGTGATCCGGCTGTTGCAAGAGGTGCCGCCCTTAGCCAAAATCACCTGCATTCAGCGGCAACCCCTGGCGCCCGACCAGGTGATCGAAACTGGCTTTTCCATCACCGCCAGCGTGGCCACCCCGGCCCGCACGGAAATTGCCCCCGATGCCGCCACCTGTCCCCAGTGCCAGGCGGAGATTGGCAACCCCCTCAGCCGTTACTTTCGCTACCCCTTTACCAACTGCACCCACTGCGGCCCCAGGCTCAGCATTATTCAAGGGATTCCCTACGATCGCGCCAATACCTCCATGGCCTGGTTTCCCATGTGCCACTCCTGCCGCCGGGAATACCAGGATGTTGACAACCGTCGCTTCCATGCCCAGCCGGTGGCCTGCCCAGTTTGCGGCCCCAAAATCTGGCTGGAACGGGCCGACGGCAAACCCATGGTCCTGAAGTCCATCACCCTGGGGGACGAGCTAGAGGCCGCCTGTAATCTGCTGCAGCGGGGCGAAATTCTGGCCATCAAGGGGCTGGGCGGCGTCCACCTGGCCTGCGACGCCACCAACGAAACCGCCGTCGCCCGACTGCGCCAGCGCAAAGGCCGCTACCACAAACCCCTGGCCCTGATGGTACGCGACCTGGCGATCATCGAACCCTACTGCCACATCAGCGACCCAGAACGCCAACTTCTGGAAAGCCCCGCCGCCCCGATTGTGCTGTTGCGAAAAAAAGAAGACCGAAAAACGAAGAACGAAGACCAGCCCCCCTATCTCCCCCCCTCCCCCCCTCCCCCACTCTCCCACTCCCCCACTCCCCCACTCCCCCACTCCCCCACTCCCCCCTCCCTCGCCCCCTCCCTCGCCCCTGGCCTCCACACCCTCGGGGTAATGTTGCCCTACACCCCCCTGCATCACCTGATCTTGCAGTGCTGCGATCGCCCCATCGTCATGACCAGCGGCAATCGGGTGGACGAACCCCAGTGCATTAGTAACGAGGAGGTGCGATCGCAGTTATCGTCCATAGCCACCTATTTTGTGTTGCACAATCGCGACATTGTGAACCGGGTGGATGACTCGGTGGTGCGGGTAACGGCGGGGGTGCCCCAGGTGCTGCGGCGAGCCCGAGGCTATGCCCCAGCCCCAATCCAACTGCCAGCGGGGTTTGAGTCGGTGCCCCCCATCCTGGCCATGGGCAGCGAGCTCAAAAACACCTTTTGCCTGCTGCGATCGGGGCAGGCCATTCTGGCCCAGCACCTGGGGGATTTGGGCCACGCCGCCGCCTACCAGAGCTATGGCCACAGCCTGGGGCTGTACCAGCAGCTGTTTCAACATCAACCCCAGGCGATCGCCCTGGATGGCCACCCCGAGTACCGCTCTACCAAGCTGGGACATGATCTGGCCCAGGCCCAGGCCCTCCCTACCATCACCGTGCAGCACCACCATGCCCACATCGCCGCCTGTCTGGCCGACAACGGCGTGCCCCTGGTAACCTCCCCGGTGCTGGGTATCGCCCTGGATGGCCTCGGTTACGGCGATCGCCAGGATCTGTGGGGTGGGGAATTTCTGCTGGCCGATTACCGTCAGTATCGCCGCCTGGCCCACCTGAAACCCATCGCTCTGCTGGGGGGTGCCCAGGCCATCCGCCAGCCCTGGCGCAATACCTACGCCCAGCTCGTGGCGGCCTTTGGCGACTGGGAAACTGTACAGGCCCAGTTTGGCGATGTACCCCTCGTCCAATGGCTGGACCAACAACCCCTCGGCCTGCTCGATCAGATGGTGGCCCAGGACCTGAACACCCCCCTGGCCTCCTCCATGGGGCGCCTGTTTGACGCCGTCGCCGCCGCCCTGGGGATGTGCCGCGAAACTGCCAGCTACGAGGGCCAGGGGGCCGTGGAGTTAGAAAGCCTGGCGGCGACAGCCACGCTGACTGGCCTGCCGGGGTATCCGTTTCAGGTGGCGGGGAATGAGCCCAGCGGGGCCGCCCTGGTGCTGGATCCAGGCCCCCTGTGGCCCCAGATTTTGGCAGATCTACAGGCAGAGACCCCAACCCCAGCGATCGCCGCCAAGTTTCATATCGGCCTGGCAGAGGCGATCGCCACCCTAGCCAGCCACCTCTGCCAGCGACACCAGCTCACCACCGTGGCCCTGTCAGGGGGCGTTTGGCAGAACCAACTGCTGACAGAACAGGTTTGTCAGCGTCTGACAGAGCAAGGGGTGACAGTGCTCACCCACCACCACGTTCCCCCCAACGACGGCGGCCTCTCCCTGGGCCAAGCCGTCATCGCCGCCGCCCAGACCATTCCGCCCTGATTAGGGGAAGAACGAAAAGGGAAGAACGAAAAGGGAAGAACGAAAAGGGAAGAAACTCCCCATCTCCCCATCTCCCCATCTCCCCATCTCCCCATCTCCCTCACCCATCCACCCCCCACCCCCCCACCCCTATGTGCCTCGGAATCCCCGGTCAAATCACCACCATCACCGACCCCGTCAACCAACTAGCCACCGTCGACATCGGTGGCGTGCGGCGAGCCGTGAACATCGCCTGCATTGTTGACGACCAGCACCCGATCGACACCTGCGTCGGCGAATGGGTGCTGGTCCATGTCGGGTTTGCCCTCAACCGCCTGGACCCCGACGAAGCCGCGGCCACCCTGGCCCTGCTGGATGCGATCGCCGCTCCAGAGTAGACATCAGGTCAAGGTAGAACACCCCGACCCGCCTCTACTCTCTCTATCACACCGCCTACCCCATACCATTCCCTCCCAGCCGACACCCCGCCCCCACGACCTTCCCTCTCTATCATCGCCACCCCATACCATTTCCTCCCAGCCGACACCCAGGTCCGCCCCTACCTCCCCACCTTCCCCACCTCCCCACCTTCCCCACCTCCCCACCTTCCCCACCTCCCCACCTTCCCACCTTCCCCACCTCCCCACCTTCCCCACCTCCCCACCTCTTCACCCCCTCCCTCCCATGCAATACGTCCACGAATTCCGCGATCCCACCAAAGCCCAGGGCCTGATCCAGGCCATTACCGCCTTAGGTGAGCAGATCACCGCCCACCGCCCCGGCCCGATCAAAATCATGGAGGTGTGTGGCGGCCATACCCACGCCATCTTTAAGTACGGTCTGGAGGCCCTGCTGCCTGGGACGGTGGAGTTGGTCCATGGGCCGGGCTGTCCGGTGTGCATTATGCCAAAGGGGCGGCTGGATGATGCGATCGCGATCGCCCAGCAGCCCGGTGTGATCTTCACCACCTTTGGGGATGCCATGCGGGTACCGGGGTCGCACCTGAATTTGCTGCAAGCCAAGGCCCAGGGGGCCGACATTCGCATGGTCTATTCGCCCCTGGATGCCCTGGCGATCGCCAAAGCCAACCCCGACCAGTCCGTGGTGTTTTTTGCCATTGGCTTTGAAACCACCGCCCCCAGTACGGCCCTGACCGTGCTCCAGGCCCAGGCGGAAGGGGTGACCAACTTTAGCCTGTTTAGCAACCATGTGCTGGTGGTGCCCGCCCTCCAGGCGCTACTGGATAACCCGGACCTGGCCCTGGATGGGTTCGTCGGCCCGGGCCATGTCAGCCTGGTGATTGGCACCCACCCCTATGACCCCATCGCCCAGCAGTACCACAAGCCGGTTGTGGTGTCGGGGTTCGAACCCCTGGATATCTTGCAGTCGGTGTGGATGGTCCTGAAACAACTGGCTGAAGGCCGTTGCCAGGTGGAAAACCAGTACACCCGCCTGGTGCAGCCCGACGGTAATGCCGTGGCCCTGAAGGCCATGGCCCAGGTGTTTCAGGTGCGCCCGACCTTCGACTGGCGGGGGCTGGGATCAATTCCGGCCTCGGGGCTAGCCATCAGCCCGGCCTTTGCCGCCTTTGATGCCGAGCAGCAGTTTACCATCCCCGGTAAAACCATCGCCGACCACCGGGCCTGCGCCTGTGGCGACATTCTCAAAGGGGTGAAAAAACCCTGGGACTGCAAGGTGTTTGGCACCGCCTGTACTCCCCAAACCCCCATCGGTGCCTGCATGGTCTCCACCGAGGGCGCTTGCGCCGCCTATTACAACTATGGTCGTCGTAGCAGGCAGTCCACCCCCTCTGCGGTTAAGCCCCCAGTCCAGACGTCAGGGCCAAGCCCTCAAACAAGGCCAACCACAGGGGAATTGTCACCAGCAGAGCCAGGGAAGATAGAGCAATATTGCTAGAGGCCAACTCCCGATCCAAATCATATTCTTCTGCCAAAATTAACCCGCCAAAGGCACTGGGCATGCCCGCCATCAGGACCAACACCCGGCAGGCGTCTAGGGGCAACCGGGCCGCCAGGGCCACCACCCCAACCATCGCCGGTAACACCAGGATTTTGATTAACGTCGGCGCGATCGCCAGCCGCAAGCTTTGCCAGCCTTGAATCTGACGAAACCGCATACCCATTAGCATCAGCGCCAGGGCAATTACAACCCACACCGAGCCCCCCAGGGGCACCTCCACCCAGTCCGGTAAGACCCACCGATGGGACAGGTAGCCCAACCCAAAGGCCCACAGCGAGGGCACCGTCAACACATCCTGCACCTGCTGCCAGCGAGACTGGGCATGGAGCCCCCGGCCAAAGTAGCTGGCCACCAACACCCCCAGGCCATAGGTTCCCACCACATTTTGGGTGACGCTGTAGAATACCGCCCAACCCAGATACGGCCCGCTGACCAGAGCCGGCACAATCGCCAGCCCCACAAACCCGGTGTTACCGATCATCGCTCCCAACAAAAAGCTCCCCTGGCGAGGGTTATCAGCCCATACCAGCTGCTGCTCTCCCCCAGCTTCCCCCGTCAAAGTAGACCGGGCTTGCTCGGCCCAGCGAATGCCCCAAAGGGTCACCAGCCCCAACCCTAACCCCAAAACCACCGCCACCACCGTAAATAAAGGTGCTAACCCCGTGTTTTGGGAAAAATCAGTGCCATGGGCCAAAGCAAAAATTTCCAAGGGAATCCCCAGCCAATACAACAATCGCCCCAACAACCGCGGAAAGTCGACAGGCAGCAGCCGACTCAGTAGCAACCCCAGCCCAGGCCAGAACAACAGAGGCAGATAGACATTAACCAGAGAGTGGGACATGGAAGGAAAGGCAGAAGGATGAAGGGAATTTAGGTGTCAGGTGTCGGGTGTTGGGTCTACGGTGCAAGGTAAACGGTGCAAGGTAAACGGTGTCAGGTACATATCGCATGGTATGCGGTGAAACCTGCCGACCGTAAACCGCAAACCCAAAATTCAAAATCCAAAATCCTCCCCATCTCCCCCTCTCCCCCTCTCCCCATCTCCCCCTCTCCCCATCTCCCCCTCTCCCCATCTCCCCCTCTCCCCATCTCCCCATCTCCCCCTCACCCTCCCCGCAACAACACCGCCTTCGCCCGTTGCCACAGATGATCGAGTTCCGCTTCGCTGTACTCATTTAGGGGTTTGTCGGCGACGGCTTCCACCAGTTCAAACCGGCGGATGAATCGACGGTTCGTACTTTGCAGGGCTTCCGAGGGGTCTAAATCATGCCAGCGGGCAATATTCACCAGGGTAAACAACAGGTCTCCCAATTCTGCCAATTGATTCTCCTTGGGTTCGTGGGCCAGGGCCTGGTGAAATTCCTCTAGCTCTTCGTGGAATTTATCCCAGACGCCGTCGATGGATTCCCATTCAAACCCAGCTTTAGCGGCTTTGAGGGAGATCTTGCTGGCAGCCATCAGCGGCGGTAAGGTGCGGTTGTACTTGGTTAACTTGGGGCTGAGCTTGTGGGGCTCGTGGGGAATTCCCTTTTCGGCGGCTTTAATTTGTTCCCAGTTACGGTGCACCTCATCAGTGCTTTCTACTACCACATCTCCAAACACATGGGGGTGGCGGCGAACTAGCTTGTCGGCGATGCCGGTGGCCACGGTGCCCAGGTCAAAGTCGCCCGCGTCATGGGCCACCTGGGCTTGCAGCACCACTTGCAGTAACAGGTCGCCCAGTTCCTCTGCGATCGCGGCTTTTTCGCCTACCTGAATGGCATCGACCACTTCGTAGGCCTCTTCAATCACGTAGGGAATCAGCGTCTTAGGGGTTTGAGCCAGATCCCAGGGGCAACCGGTCTCGGGGTGGCGCAGTTGGGCCACCACATCGATTAATCGTTCGAGGGCGGCCAGAATGGCCCTGGACTGATCTGGGGTTGACGGTAAATGTGCCATGGCGAAATGGAATCAGTGGGGGGAAAAACCTGCTAGAACATCGGTACAGTATGTCAAGTTCCCAGGGTTCTTAGGCTGATTGGCCATGAGTTTCGGGGCATCCCAGAGTTCTGCCCTGGGATCTGTACCGGCGTTCTAGGCAATCTACCATGGAGTAACTGAGCACTAGTACACCAAGGCAGAAATCCACCCACTGTTTAGGATGCTTAAAATCCTTGTGCAGCAACAATTTTTCACCTTGAACTTTGCATTTTGAATTCCGCGTAGCAGTACTAGTGCCTTTTGCCCTTTGCCCTCTGCCTTCTGCCTTTTGCCTTTTGCCCCCTGCCCTTTGCCCTCTGCCCTCTGCCTTTTGCCCGAGGATTAACGGTTCGTCGCTTGCGGCGTTTTGTCCGTGAGCTTAGCCAATCTGCGCCATAGTGACTTAGGGCTCCCAGCTCTAGGCCAGCCACCAGGGCCAGCCACCAGGGCCAGTAGGTCTGCATCCCCCAACCAATTCCCCGCAATAAATCACCCCAGGTCAGGGCGGTGCGACCTGCATGGTTGAGCACATCCACCACCACCAGCCCCGCCAACGCCAGCCAAACTGATACGTACAGCACCCGCACCGTAGTACCAATAATCGGCCCATGGGACCACCGCGATCGATGGCGCATACTGCCTCGGTAGGGCAACCAAATCCAGCGCAGCCAGCCCCAGCGTTTATACTGCACAGAGTGAATATCCAAATCAGGTCCCAGGACCCACCCCCCGAGCAAAAAGCCCAAACACACTACCACCGTTAACCAACCATCTAGGGTGATGCGAAAGGCGACCAAGACCACCAGGGGTAAGGTCCAAAGGGTAATGCGATCGTGGGTGCGGCCTGAGGACATAGATCAGGTGTATCAAGATTGGGCCTAGGTGGCAAGAGGGGTTGGCATGATTGACCAGTGGGGTACAGCCCGATGGGGCAGCAACTAAGCCTGTCGCTGGCAGACGGACAGGTTGTTTGGGGATGACTGAAAAATTATTGGCAGAAAAAATTCAGAAACATCCCGTCCTCTGCTAGGATAAATAATCGCGAACGACGCAAGGGCGATTAGCTCAGTTGGTAGAGCGCCTGCCTTACAAGCAGGATGTCACTGGTTCGAGTCCAGTATCGCCCATACATGTTGTACAGTTTGGTATATCCAACACGATGCCGAGTAAGGCTACTGTGCCCCCAAAATGCAGTACAGAGCGAAAGGCTGCCTTAGCGACTATCAAAAGCGAGTTTCCCACTGTCACTGACTTTGAGTCACTGACTTTGAGGGAGACTTTTCCTCCCTATGCTTTCCCTGGCCACAGGGGTCGGTAAAACCTGCCTGACGCTCCTGTCTCAGCCTCAGACTAACCTAGAATAGGCGGCTCGGTTTTCAGCTCAAAGCTCCAGAGGTTTCTCGGTTCAGAAGGTAATCGCCTAAAATTTAACTCAAAGCCTGCTGCCCTTAGTTTCGCCGGATCTGAGTTACCTGCCATGCAAATTCTCCACGGCACCTGGATTCCAGAATCTGGAAACGACTTTATTCGTTCGGGGCTGTTTTGCCTGTGGGTTGAAACGACTGAAAAGCGGCGTTTTCGTAAGCCCAACCAGCGCCATCCCCGGCAGTTAATGGGGGAAGATCTGGCAACCCTGCTGGCCAACGAACTGGGCATTAAGCCACCCAACGGCCCAACACTGGAAGCATTAATTCAGCCCAAATTTTTTCTGCTGCCCACCGTCGAGGGGCAGCCCTTACCGTCCCTAGAACTGTCGCGATATCTGGAGGAGGACCTACCTGAAGCCTTCGACTTTGAGTACTGGCAGGTGGATTGCTATCCCACCCTGGCATCTACCAAAACCAGCACCTACGGCAAATCGACCGTTAACAGCGTCGTGCCCCTACTGAATGACCTGCATTTCATCGCCATGCACCAACTCACCGAGATGCAGTTGGGGGCAGATTTGCTATTTTGGTTCCACTTCACCCAAGCTCTAAAGCGGATTATCTTCAAAGACCAGTACATTCCGGCCCTGAAGTATCGGGAGTTGGAAACCGCTAAAGCCTCTCGAACCAAACGCAAACCCAAGACCAGGGGAAACACCAAGTTTGAAATCTACCCCGGCTGGGAGTTCATTGGTGAAGAGTACGAAACTGCCCTGCAGCACTATGTAGACTACATGCCGATGATCTGTGCGGCGGGGTTTGCAGAAGCGCCGAAAACGCCGGAATTTTACGATCGCCTCTCCCTGCTGCGTCACTTTTCCGACTGCTTGCTAATGGACATCATCGCCCACACCTACACCACCCAGGGCTACGAGAAAACCATTGCAGATTCAGTCATTTACGCCTGTCTGAAACAGTCCAACGGTGGCACCTATTGGACCACCGAAGATCGGCTGGAACAGTTCAAACAGTGGCAGGCCTGGCGAGACAGAATCGTCCGCACCCAGACTGACCAGCCCTTTTACCTCTACTTTCACTTGCAAGACCCGGTGCAGCCAGAAGACCCCTGGCGGTTGCAGTTTCAAGTGGCTCCCAAGCACGATCCCTCCCTCAAGGTAGCCCTGGAGGACTACTGGTCCATGCGCCCCAAACAGCAGACCCAGGTGAAAGCTCAACTGGGAGGTGAGTTTGAGCAAAATCTGCTGCTGAACCTGGGGTATGCCGCTCGCATCTATCCCGACCTGTGGCAGGGGCTGGAGACCGATCAGCCCGTTGGTATCACCCTGAATTTGGATGCTGCCTTTAACTTTCTCAAAGAATCGGCCTGGGTGCTAGAAAACGCCGGATACAAGGTGATCGTCCCCGCCTGGTGGACGCCGAAGGGGCGGCAGCGGGCGAAAGTGCGCCTTAAGGCCAAGGGCAAATCCCTGGGGGGCAACGACAAGGCCAAGAGCTACTTTTCGTTTGAAACCCTGGTGCAGTATCAGTATGAGCTGGCCATCGGCGGCGAAAAGGTGACCGAGCAGGAGTGGAACCAACTGGTTAACGCCAAAACCCCCCTGGTCAAGTTTCGAGGCCAGTGGATAGAGCTAGATCAGGACAAAATGCAGCAAATGCTGGAGTTCTGGAAAACTCAGCAGGCCGAAAACCCGGAAATGAGCCTGATGGACTTCATCAAGCTGACAGCAGCAGGGGATGGCGAAGAGCTGGAGGTGGACTGCGATCGCAACGATGCCTTGGCCGAGATGCTAGAGAAACTTAGCGATCGCGGCCAGCTCCAGCCAGTGGATAATCCCCAGACGTTTCAAGGCAACCTGCGGGAATACCAGAAACGAGGCGTTGCCTGGCTGCAATACCTAGAACAGCTGGGTCTAAATGGCTGTCTGGCCGATGATATGGGTCTGGGCAAAACCGTCCAGGTGATCGCCCGCCTGGTGCAGGAGCGGGAACTGGCCCAGGCCGAACAACAGCGAATTCCGCCGACCTTACTGATTGCCCCCACGTCCGTCATCGGCAACTGGTTCCACGAAATCCACAAATTTTCGCCCCAGATTCGGGCCACAGTGCACCATGGTAGCGATCGCGCCAAGGACACCAAACCCTTCAAACAACTTTGCCGAGAACACGACATTGTCATTACCTCCTTTGCCCTGGCCCGCAAGGATGCCAAGCTGGTCAACGGCATCGAGTGGCATCGGATTGTGCTGGATGAAGCCCAGAACATCAAAAACCCCAAGGCAGCCTTAACCAAAGCCATCCTCAAGTTCTCCTCCCCCCATCGCCTGGCCCTCACCGGTACCCCCATCGAAAACCGACTGATGGATCTGTGGTCTATCTTCAACTTTTTGAATCCAGGCTATCTCGGCACCCAGGCCCAGTTTCGCCGCAGCTTTGAACTACCCATCCAAAAAGACAACAACCCCCGACAGTCGGCCACCCTGAAAAAGCTGGTGGAGCCATTTATTTTGAGGCGGGTGAAGACAGATCAAGCGATCATCAAAGACCTGCCAGATAAGGTGGAGCAAAAGCTGTTTTGCAACCTGACCAAAGAACAAGCTTCCCTCTACGAAGCCGTGATTACCGATGTGGAAGAGCAGCTGAAGAGCAGCGATGGTATTCAGCGCAAGGGGTTAATTCTCGCCACCCTGATGAAACTGAAGCAGGTGTGCAATCACCCAATGCAGTTTTTGCAAGACGGCAGCGACTTTACAGCCCATCGCTCCCACAAGCTCACCCGCCTCACCGAAATGGTCGAAGAAGTGATGGCCGAAGGGGAAAGCCTACTAGTGTTCACCCAGTTCACTGAGCTGGGGGCAGCCCTAGAAAAGTACCTGCGCCACACCTGCCACTTCAATACCTACTACCTCCATGGCGGCACCTCCCGTAACAAGCGGGAAGCGATGATCACCCAGTTTCAAGACCCCGGGACGGACCCCTCCGCCTTTGTCCTTTCCCTGAAAGCGGGGGGGGTGGGCATCACGTTGACCAAAGCCAACCACGTCTTCCACTTCGACCGCTGGTGGAACCCTTCTGTGGAAGACCAGGCCACGGATCGCGCCTTCCGCATCGGTCAGAAGAAGAATGTTTTTGTCCACAAGTTTGTTGCGATCGGCACTCTGGAAGAACGCATTGACCAGATGATTGAGGACAAGAAGAAATTGGCGGGCTCCATCGTCGGTTCAGATGAATCCTGGCTGACGGAGTTAGATAATGATGCCTTTCGGGAACTGATATCCCTGAACAAGAGTGCGATCATGGAGTGACGCGCTTAAATTTCGGTCACAATCACGATCCAGTGGTTGGGTTGGCTGGTGGGAAGGGGGTTTAATGAAAGAACGAAGTAAAGTCCGAAGGGCAAAAGGGGTCATGAACATCTATTTGTTGTTGTCCTTTAGGATTCATTCCTCAATTCAGCAATGCCTGGAATATCGTCAGACTTTAAGGAGTGCATGATGAGTCAATTCAGCCGCACCTGGTGGGGACAAAAATTTATCGAGGCCATGGAAGGTCTGACCGACTCCGGTCGCCTCAGCCGGGGGCGGTCCTACGCCAAGGGTAACAAGGTAAAAGCCTTCGACATTAAAGACGGTATCGTATCGGCCCAGGTGCGGGGGTCTGTGAATCCTTACTTTGGGGTGTACGAAGAACCCCTCTACACCACCACCATCGAGTTTCAACCCATCAGTGCGGCCAAGTGGTCTGCCGCCATTGCCCTGATTGCCTCCAAAGCCAGCTTGATTTCCCGGCTGCTGCTGAATGAAATTCCTGACAACATCGAAGATACGTTTAAGCAGCTCAACCTCAACCTGCTACCTGGCAGCCGCAAAGACTTCAAATCCACCTGCTCCTGCCCAGACTGGAGTAATCCCTGCAAACATATTGCTGGGGTCTATTATTTAGTAGCCGCCGAGTTGGATCAAAATCCCTTTTTGCTATTTGAGTTGCGGGGGCTGTCTAAAGCTGATTTGATGCAAGAGCTGGCTAAATCGCCTTTGGGGCAGGCCCTAGCAGCAGAGCTCCAGCTTCAAAAGCAAGCTCCTCAGCCTGTAGAGGCTTACTACACTTCCCTCAACACCATCAACCCCGACACCTGTGAAAACCTGCGTGATTTTTGGCATGGTACCAAACGCTTGCCCCAAACCATGGAGCCATTACCTCAGGTCACCGTTTCGGGGATTCCGGTCAAAAAGCAGGGGGATTTTCCAGCCTTTTGGCATCGAGACAATTCTTTTATTGAAGCGATGACAACCCTATACCAGCAGGTTAAGACTAAGGGGCAGCTGTAAGGTTGACGACCGATCACAGCGCCAACCGCACCGCCCACTGGGCCACCTACCGCAACACCAAAGGCAGTACCGATGACGCCTGCGCCTGCTGCACCAATGCCGGTGCCCACGGGACCAGCGCCCTGTTCTCCAGTAATCGAGTCAGGCTTGCTGTCGGGATTGAGTTCAGGATCGGCGTTGGAGTTGACAACTGGTGAGTTCGCGGCTCTGGGCGATCGCGAGGCCCTATCACCCTTCAATAAACAGCGCTTGAGCCGGGTTAAACTCGGCCTCCAGGTCAGTGACGGTGTCATCCAGGTTAGCCTCAGTCGGCACGATCCGGGTCGCTTCTAGACCGCCAAAGTCAAACAGGTCTGGGTCCGCCAGCTGAGACGGTGACACCTGTTGCAAACTGCGAAATAGGTTGTCGGCCCGGCCCGGCCATTGCTTTTCCCAGGCTTGCAGCATCTGCTTAATTTGAGCCCGCTGCAAGTTCCCCTGGGAGCCGCACAGGGTGCAGGGAATGATCGGAAACTCCCGGTAGCGGGCGTAGCGGGCGATGTCGTTTTCGGGGCAGTAGGCCAGGGGCCGAATCAGGATGTGACGGCGATCGTTGGTCAACAGCTTCGGGGGCATGGCCTTCAGCCGTCCCCCGTGGAACAGGTTGAGAAACAGGGTTTCGATCATGTCGTCTCGGTGGTGACCCAAAGCGATTTTGGTGGCCCTCTCTTCCGCCGCCACCCGATACAAAATGCCCCGCCGCAGCCGGGAGCATAGCCCGCACATGGTCTTCCCCTCTGGAATCACCCGCTTGACGGTGCTGTAGGTGTCTTGCTCGATAATTCGGTAGGGCACCCCGATCGCCTCAAAGTACTCGGGCAGCACCTCCGCCGGAAAGCCCGGCTGCTTTTGGTCTAAATTCACCGCCAACAGCTCGAAGGGGATGGGGGCACGGCGCTGCAAGTGCATCAAAATATCTAGCAGGGTGTGGGAGTCTTTACCGCCCGAGACGCAGACCATGACCCGATCGCCCGCCTGGATCATGCCGTAGTCATGAATGGCCTGACCCACCCGCGATCGCAGGAACCCTTGCAGTTTCTTAAAGCTGTTGGACCTGGGCTGCTTGGGGGCGGCCATGGGTGAGACGTCTGCAGATGACATGGCGATTCTAGTTGCAATACCGAGAGACCATTTTAAGCCGCTGTGTCAGTCGATGGGTGGATTGCCGTTATCCCGTCGGGTGCATCCGCGCAGCAATGCACTACGTCGATGGCCACAGTAAGGTGGCGTGGTTGTCCAAGCTCTGGGGTTGACCGTCCGCATCCACCGCATTAAACGGTGCCAACACCTGGCCCACATGGGGGGGCAAAGCGGCAAAGTCAAACTGGGGATCCCCAGCGGCGATGGTGCACCAGAAGTTTCTTAGGTGAGGGGCAGCAGCCTCGGCTTCCGCCTGGGACAGGTTGAGGGGCGGACTGGTGAGAAATTTGGTCATAAACCCCTGGGAGCGATCGCACATCCACTGGTACGACATGCCCTGTAAATCTGGCCAGGGGTCAACTGCGGTCAAACGATGCGATCGCACCTCCACCCGCAAGCCTGCCTCCCCCCACTCCACCTCCACCAGGCGATAGGGGTGGGGGTAACTGACGATGGAGCCGGTCAGCACCTCACACAGCTCTCCCTGGCGGGCAATGTCCTGGACATGCAGATGGCCCGTAAACATCAGCCGTACCCCCGCCGCCTGCAAACGCTGAATCAACGCCTGGTTGTTATCCACCATGTAGCGCTGCCCCATGGGGCTCTGGGATTGGCCGGGCAGGTGTTCCAGCACATTGTGGTGCAGCATCACCAGCACCAGGTCGTCGCCCGTCTGGGCCAGGGCGGCCTCCAGCCAGTCCAACTGCGCCTGGTCGATGTGGCCGACGCCAATTTGCTCCCCATTGGGCTTAAAGGCATTGGAATTCAACCCAATCAACCGCACCCCCGGCAAAATTTGGTGGTGGTAGTGTAGGGTTTGGCCATCGCTGTAGCCATGGTCCTGGTACAGGCGGGGAAAGTCTTGCAGGCCAATGGCGCGATCGCTAGCGTCCCGGGCAATCACATCGTGATTCCCTGGGACCACATAGGTGGGAAACGGCAGCTTTGCCAATCGCTCGATCAGCCATTCGTGGTTCGCCCATTCCCCATGCTGGGTCAGGTCACCGGGCAACAGCAAAAAGTCTAAATCCAGGGTTTCTAACTGAGCAAAAATTTGCTCGATGCCAGGAATACTGACTTCCACCAGGTGAAAGCGATAGGGACCGTTGTAAATCGTTTCCGGTCGAGCAATGTGAGGGTCACTAATGATAGCGAAGCGAAAGCGCTGTCCCATGGAAGAATGACACTATTTATTGACAAGCACCTACCAGCCTAGCCCTTAGCCGCCCAATTCGGTAGGGACATGGCATGATAGAAAACCGACGTTGGAGCGAGGTAGTTCTGTGGCCGTTGTTCGGGTGCGTCAGCACGTCAATCCCCTCAGCCAAAAATATCAGGCCCCGGTAGCCATCCCCGACTGGTCCCAGGTGTATTCCAACCCCCAACAACCCCTGCACATCGATATTGGCTGCGGCAAGGGGATTTTTTTGCTGCAAATGGCCCAATGTCAACCCGACTGGAACTTTTTGGGGTTAGAAATTCGTCGCCCCGTGGTCGACCAAGCCCAAAAACGCCAACAAGAGGCCGGACTGAGCAACCTGCATGTGATGTTTTGCAATGTCAATATTTCTTTTGAGCACTTGATGCAAAGCTGGGGCGATCGCAACCCCCTGCAGCAGGTATCCATTCAGTTTCCTGACCCCTGGTTCAAAAAGCGCCACCAAAAACGCCGCGTGCTCCAGCCGGAACTGGTCAGTTCCCTGGCCAAATGGCTTCCCCCCGGTGGCCAGATCATCCTGCAATCAGACGTAGAAGAGGTGGCCATCGACATGGTCGATCGCCTCAGCGAAAACCCTAACTTCAGCCGTCAGGGGCAGCGCTGGCTACCCGAAAGCCCTTTCCTCGCCCAAACCGACCGGGAGCGGGTCACCCTAGAAAAAGGCCAACCCGTCTACCGAGCCATCTTTCAGCGGCAGTGAGTAACGTAAGTGTGGGATCAAAAAATTCCGGCTCACCATCCCCTCCAGGGAGGGGTGCCCGTTCGCGTTCGCGAAGCGTTCCGAGGAAAAGCGTTCCGCAGGAAAGGGTGGGGTGGGTTCTTCGGGCTTGCTTGACCCACCCCTACCTACTTCGGTAAGTTGCCCCTCCGGGGCCGCTACGCGCTAGCGAAGCCATGCTGCAGGCTATACAGCACAGGCCTCCCAGGAGGGGATCAACCCGGCCTTTCCCAAGGAGGGGATGACGTTATTCCAAGCCAAGGCTACTCAGTTTCACCTGACAATCCAAAATCCAAAATCCAAAATCCAAAATTTCTCCTTCAGAGACACTGCGCATAGGCAAAGCCAGCCCCCAGGACTGACCACATTCAAATCTCCGCCTACCGGGACTGAAAGATATTCTGCACCATCTGCTGATCGCTCCGGGCAATGGCGCCATCCAGTTCAGTCACCTCGCCATCCGCCAGCGACCAACCCAGGGCACCCGTATTCTGCTGGGCCTGGGCCAGGGTTTTTGCCCCAGGGATGGGGATGGTCCCCTTGGCCATACACCAGTTCAGGGCGACCTGGGCCGGGGTTTTGCCCCGTTCCTCGGCCACGGCTTTGAGGGTCTGCAGCAGGGGTTGAATCTTGGGTAACAACTGGCGGAACAGCAACCCCCGTAAGCCCTTGGGGTAAGGGCCAGAAGCCGTATACTTGCCGGTCAGCAAGCCCAAGGCCAGGGGACTGTAGGCAATCAGCCGAATCCCCAGTTGATCACAGAGTTGCTTGAGCTCCAACTGGGTGACCGGATAGGTGGATAGCAGGGAATACTGCACCTGCAGGCTGGTGATGGGGATGCCCCGCTCCTGAAACCGTTGATGGGCCAGCTTGAGCCGTTTAGGACCAAAATTAGACAGCCCTACCCCTTTCACCTGCCCCTGGGCAGAGAGGTCCATCAGACCATCTAAAAACGGGCCTTCCTGCCAGGGGGCATAATTTGCTGTCGACCAATGCATCTGCACCAGGTCCACCGGTCGGCCCAGACGCCGGGCCGAGGCCTCTCCGGCCTTGACCACCGAACCAGCCGTCAACCGCCAGGGGTAAGCCGCCAGCTTAGTGGCGATACAAAGCCGTTCCTGGTTTGGTCCCTGGTAGCGGTTGGCAAACTGCCCTAGCAACACTTCACTGCGGCCATTCAGCCGTCCGGTGCCGTAGGAATCACCGCTGTCGAACAGGGTGACCCCGTGGCTGACGCAGTGGTCAAACACCCGCTGCAAGTCCTCATCCATGGTGGGGTCATAGCCCCACAGCAATCGATTACCCCAGGCCCAGGTACCACAACCCATCTGGGGTAAGGTGATGGGTTGAACCATGGGTGAATCATCTTGGGTCTCAGTCATGGGAATGGGGGCAAAAGCATCCTCGGGCAACGTTAAGTCTAACCATTAGGATACTCGTAGGTTGGGTGAAACATGGAACGGGATTTCCTTTCTGCCTGCTGCGCCCGAGCGTAGCTCTACTGCCTTTTGCCTTCTGCCTTTATGTCCTAACTCCCCAGACGGTTCTGGCATCGGGGGCAAACACCATAAATTGTAAACTGCGAGTTCAACAACACAAACCCTCGGGTCTGCGTCTCCCCTGCCCCCACATCTGAGATACTGACCTCTTCAAACTCCTGGACCGCTCCACACTGAACGCACACTAGGTGGTGGTGATGACTGGTAAAGGGGGTACTCAGTTCGTAGTACTTGCGATCTTCTGCCAACTCTAGCTCTTGCAAAAGCCCTAACCCCACCATCACATGCAGAGCCCGATAAATTGTGGAAATACTAATTTTCTCCCCTTGTTCCACCAACTGGTGGTGAATCTCCTCAGCACTGAGATGATGATCAAGGGCAACATCCCTGAATAGCTCTAGAATTTTCTGGCGCTGACTGGTTAGTCTAAAGCCCTCTTTATTAAGCACAGTCTTCAGGTCAGAGCCCGAATTAATCCTGGGTAACGGCTGGTTTGGTTCGGTCATCATCACAGGTCTATCGAGGGCATTAAACTGTTGAAAGTCATTTTCAATATTTAATTAATCAACTATTGAAAACCATTTTCGACTTTTGAAATTAATTTATTGAAAACTATTATCACTATGAACAATAGAGGGATTAACGAAAGATTGATTACTACTGATAAGCATGATTATGAAGTCGCTGACATTAGCAGACTAAGGAAAAATACGGTAAGCTTATTGAGTAGTTTTTGTTCAGACTTATCCACGGCCTTAGCCTAAAGCGTTTATTCTATTCAATGCGAGTTTTATGGTCTGCGTTTACGCAGAATTCCATAGCCACGCTTGAGTAAAGTCCAGGGAAGTAGGCCTAAGGATTTGCCCAGTCTGAGTGTGAGTCTGATTTAAGGGTGTGGGGGCGTGTGCCCTACATCTACCGCTGTCTGAACAATCTGAATGATTAAGGGGGACATTATGCCAATTACTGAAACGCTGCTGCAATCCTATGGGGAAGTCGCCGACAATCCCATTCTGTTGGAAAAATCGACCACTGAGCCAGTGATTGATGGCTTGGGGACGCTCTATGCCAGCTTTATTGCACTGTCGTTGCAATATCAAAAACACCACTTTGTGGTGGAAGGGTCGGAGTATCACATGCTCCATGACTACTTCTCGGAAAGCTATGAGGAGGCTCAAGAACATGCCCACGACATTGGCGAACGGTTGCATGGTCTGGGCGGGGTTCCAGCCCTGAGCTTTAGCAAGCTGGCGGAGCTGTGTTGCTTTGACATGGAAGGGGACGATGTCTACCGCTGCCGGATTATGATTGACCATAATTTGAAGGCCGAGCAGGCAATCATTTCCATGTTGCGTCGTCTGGCCTCCCAGGCGGAAAGTTTGGGCGATCGCGCTACCCGCTATCTGTACGAAAAAATTCTGTTGGAAACAGAAGAGCGGGCCTACCATCTGGAGCACTTCTTGACCCCAGATAGCCTGAAGCTGGGTTGGTAATTCTACTGTCAATTGGCCAAACCCACACCCAACCTGCCTTTCGGCAGGTTTTTTTGGGGCCATACCCACAGGCGTATGCCCAGGCGGCTGAGCTTCCCCTGGGGTCGTCAGAGCTTTACTAGGGCCAGCGTTACCGGGCAAAATAAACTTTCCAAATAATCCAACTCGACAAAGCCACAAAGGTGACAATTAACAGCCAGTGGTCCCACCGTTGGGGATCAAAATCTTCACCATTCACGGTTTCTGTTTCAGTAAAGCCAGAGCTTGATCTGAAGTAACTCGATTGAGCATCTTGCCCCGTGGTTGCACCCGTAAGTTGGGGCCGTGCTTACAGGCTTTCAGGCAACCAGTGGCCTTAATTGACACATGCCCCAGATCGGGGTTGGCCTTCACCTCTGTCTGGAGCAAGCTCCAAAGGTGACGACTGCCTTGCTTGCAGCACTTGCCCTTGGTGCAAACTTCAATGCACAGGGGCTGGGCCGCCTGGGGTTGGGGAGCCACAGGGGTAACAGGGGGGATATCCTGGTTTTTTAGGGCGGCAATTTCCACCTCTGGTAGGGGCAAAATATTGACCGATCGCCAGATATCGTCTTCAGGATAGGCCCACACCTGGATAAAATCGCCTGGCTCCAGCTCGCGGACCAACATGGGGCGCAAGTACTTAGGCAGCTTAATGGTGTACTCGGCGGTCCCCGCCTGAAGCCGCAAGCCTTTCAGCTTGCCCTTGCCAGAGCGATAAGCCCCTTGATACTGCCCCTTCAGCACTTGCCCGGCGGGGGTAGCGAGCGTAGGTAGGGTTTGGGTCTGGGTCATCGTCGGCTCCTTTGCTGCCAGCAGCGATTTAAGTGATTGGCCAGGTCTGCTTTGGGGGCGACGCAGGCTTGAATGACACACCAAACCTGAATCGCCTCTGCAGCGGTATTGACGGCAATGGTTAAGGGGCGATCGCAGCCACAGTCACAGGCAATATTCAGGGCTTGCAGTCGACCATAGACAGTCCAACGACTGACGCGATCGAGAGTGGCGGCGGTGCTGTGCAGGTCATATCGCTGGGCGAAGTCGTCAGGATGTAATGTTCTTTGCATAAATTTACGATTTTTTCGATGTCAGTCGCAGGGGTGATATTTGAGCAGGGTGGGGTAGAAGAGGCTAGGCTGCTGTTGCAAGTGGTTCTAACTAAGTAGGAGACCAAGACCGTAGAGACCAGAGTAGCCACAGCCCTCAAATACAGGCTGCCAGAGGCTAAAGCAGAGTTTTCACTCCCCAGTGCGATCGCCATCAATCTTTGTCTCAAATGTATAAATGCATATCGTTACTACTAAAGTACCCAAGTCTAGTCATTATTGCAACGTATTTTCAATAGTATTTTCCTATTGACGGTCGCTGTATCTGCCCTAAGGTCATAGCAATATCCTTAAAACTCCCATGGCAGCTAGGTTCTGGTCGGCACTGTGCTGGGTCAGTGGGCACGTCCTCCAGAAGAATCCTATCGGTGAGGCAATGTTGATAGGTATTTTTAATAAGTTTGGCCTGGGAGCGCCATGTCCCGAGACCGGCATTGATGCCAACGCTCGGGACCATTAAAGATAGATTTTGTTTGGGGCTAGATTCCGGCCCCGACCATCACCCTTCTTGGGCCGCCCCACAGTGACGACAGTGGGGTAGGTATTTGTAGGTGGGCTGGTGACAGTGGGGGCAATCGACATACTGGTGATAGCCACAGTGGGGGCAGTGACTATCGCTCGGTTGTAGCTTTTTGGCACAGCGAATGCACTTTTGCTTTTGCACCCGCCCCGCCACCTGAAGTTGCGGATTCAGCACCACCTTTTGAAAAAACTTGATCAGGCCGTAGCCCAGTAGGGGCACCAAGAGGATATAGAGGTAATTAATTAAAAACAGCAGCCCCCCCAACAGATCGATTAGCACCCGTGACAGCCAGCTAAACAGGGCACCAAACTGCAATACTTGGAAGACTTTAAAGACCAAGGGGATGCAGAAAATCACCAGCAGGTGCCAACTGACCAGGGCCACCAAGCCGTAGTTCCGGCGTTCTGCGGTACGGTGCACCGCCCAAGCCACCCCGACCAAGGGCAGCAAAAACAATCCCTGAAACAGCAATTGCACCGTTGGATACCAGAACGTCGCCCGCTGAAAGCCCCGATCCACCTGCTGAAATTGCTGATCGTCATTCAGCAGGGAAAGAAACTGCTGGCTGGTGGTGGTTTCTGTCAATTCCGTTTGCAGGGTGCTGACCTCTTGGTTCAGCTGATCCAGGCTGGCTTCGTTGCGTTCCAGGGTTTCCCGGGCCTGGGCCGCCTCGACTAGGTGGATGGATTGGTCTTGGGGCTGTCCGGCAATTTGCTCTAGCAGGGTGGAATCGTACTGGCTACGGATGGTTTGATTCTCTTGCTGGAGTGCGGTGATCCGCTCTTGCAGTTGGGACAGGTTCGCAACGATTTGACGGTTTTCAGGATCTTGCAGGGCGTCGGCGGCATTGGCGTAGTCAAAACAAATGGGGGACACCTGGCCCAAGTGTCCTTCGTTCAGCCTGCTGTAGTGGGGTGTAAGCTGATAAAATTCAGGCTGATCGTGAGGTAAATACTGGCGCAGGATAGTGTAGTCGCGATCGCCCCTAGAGTCGTCTAAGTAACCTTGCCAAGAGCTGTGACAGGGATAGGCCTGGGTCGGATTCAAGGGCCAGCGGCTAATGTCATTCAGTCCACTAAACACATTAAACAGAATAAAAATATCGAGCAGAATAATCACCACTAAACTGGCTCGATTGACTGGTTCTTTATTGATGGTGCGAGCTTGCCTAAAGAAACGGCGAAACTGGCGACGAACGTAGTTGACCATAGCCCTGGCTCCAAAGCGAAAATCAATCAGTAAACCAAATCCAAGTCCAGCCTGCAATGAGTACTACCCGGCAAAAATATGACCACCGTTGCTGAGGGTGTCAGGCGTCGACATCCCCTCCTGGGAGGGGCAGGGGTGGGTTACCCAGGGGTCAGAAATGGTGGGCTGACTTGTGCCTCAGCGTATTAAACCAAATTCAAGTCCAGACCTGGAGTTCTGCCTGTAGGAAAACTCCAGATCCCGAGCTGGACTTGGTATAGCCTGCCCTTTAACCGATCATAGGTGCCCGCCTTGATTCCCATGGCCCCTGGGGGACAGCTGGTTGAAATGGCCCAACACAGAAAGGTAGAAACTTTTGTAGGGTGGGCAATGCCCACCACGAAGAAGAAAGTTTTCCAGAAGTCCCCTGAGCTCGGGTAAGTTTAAGCCAGTTAACCCAGCCACTGTTTGGTGTTTACCCATGACTCGTTTTTTACACGCCACGGTTTTGCCTTACCTGAGGTCGACGGTGCTGCCCTCGCGCCCAGCCCAGCTGCTGCTGCAGACCGTCTTGAAATGGGACCGAGACAATGCCCCCGGTCTGTCAGCGGCCTTGGCCTACTATGCGCTGTTTTCTCTGTTTCCGATGCTGTTGGTGATTTTGAGCGTATTGGGCAGGCTGGTGGGGCCTGAAACTGAGGCATTCCTGGCCATTCAGCGAGCGATCGTGCAGTATTTACCCCCTGAGGTGCACGAGCTGGTAAGAGACACGGTGATTGCCTTGAATGAGAGCAGTTTAGGAGCCGGGATTGTGGGCACGCTGCTATTGCTGTGGACGGCCAGCACGATTTTTTCGATTTTGCGGCGGTCGGTGAACAAAATTTGGGGCTCCCCCAGTCGGATCAGCGAGGCTGGGTCAGTAGCTGGCATGATGTTATTTTTTGCCACCAATCAACTGTCTGCATTTTTGCTAGTCTTGGGTACGGCCCTGTTGCTGCTGCTGTCGCTGGTGGCCAACCTGGTAATCAAGATTTTGTTGGCGCTGGTGGCCAATTTCCAGGAGACGTTTGCCTTCTTGCCAGTGAATGAGCTCTTGCTGACCCGTGGCCTCCAAGTGGGCTCGTCGCTGCTGATTTTAGCCCTGGCCTTAGGGATTTTGTTTAAGATTTTGCCCGCCACCGCCATTGCTTGGAAGGATGTTTGGCTAGGGGCGTTATTAACGGCCTCACTGCTGATTCTGTTGCAGCAACTGGTGAGTAGTAGTGTGATTTCTGTGGGCAGTCACTTTTTGTCCTATGGGGTGGTCGGTAGCGTGATGATTTTGATGCTATGGATTTTCCTGGCCTGTCAGATTTTCTTCATGGGCTGCGAATTTTCCTATGTATATGCCCATTTGCTGGGTAGCCGTCGCTGTTCATCCCAGAATCCTTTTTTATTCAGAGACAATCAGGAGGAGGCATGGTAATAGCGAAGTGGATTGGGCTGGGGCTTCTGATGGGTGGGGCGATCGCCTGTACCCCGCAATCGACCGCTCAACATACCACCACGGTACCCACCGCAGAGCGATTTGGGCAGGTGCCGGGGGTGACGGTGCTGGCATTAGAGTCTTTGCCTGAGCCAGTGATGGGGCAGGTGGTTTATGTACCGGTATATTCTGCAATTTACGAGTCGAATCGCGATCGCACCTTTCCCCTAACCACCACCCTCAGTCTGCGCAACACCGATAGAGAAGCACCGATCGCGATCGCCGCCGTGGACTACTACAACAGCGCTGGGGAGTTGGTCAGTGGTTTTCTGGATCAACCAGTTCAGCTGGACCCGCTGGCCTCCACTGAGGTCGTGGTCCCTAAAGAGGACCAGGGGGGAGTCGGAGCCAACTTTGTGATTACCTGGCAGGCCGACACCCCCGTCAGCGCCCCGGTGATCGAAGCGGTGATGGTCAGCACCTCGTCCCAGCAGGGGCTGTCATTTGTCAGCCCGGGGCGGGTGATCGAGACCTGGGGATTTGACTAGTGGTGTGTCAAGTTAGACGTGACGGGTCAACCGGTTGCGGTTCACGGCTTACGGTAAACGGTACACGGCTTGCCTTAAACCGCTTACCGTGAACCGTGAACCCTAAGTCACATCTCTCGTCATTATTTTTCTGTACCGGCGTTCTAGATCCCCTACCGCAGCCGCCCCGATCGCAAAATGCTGACCACCAGCCAAAGCCCTAGCAAGCTAGCCGCCACAAATAAGATAATGCTGAGGATCTGCCCCTCAGAGGTTTGCTGGCCGGTGGAGACAATGGCGGCTCCGATAATGAGGGCGGCAATCACCGTACTAAAGGCCCGCCGGTTAGCGGCATCATCTATGCTGTGCCGCAGGTCATCCATGCCCTGCAAACTGAGGTTCCACTTCAACTGTTCTGAACTGAGGCGGTCGAGCAAAAACCCAAACTGGCGCGGAGAACTCAAGGAGAGATTGCGAAATTCTAACCCAGTCCGGAGCAGAGCCTGGACGGGGTCATCGCCTATCATCTGCTGACGAAACAGGTCTGCCATCAGTGGGCGAATTTCATCTAACAGGTTAATGCCGGGGTAGAACTGGCGAGCCGCCCCCTCTAGGTTGGCCATGGATTTGGTGAACAACCCCACATTCGCAGGCCAGCGCAGATTGTTGCGCACTCCAGCCCCCAAAATTTCGCTAAACACCTCTGCGGTGTTAATTTGCTCGAGGCTGAGGCCATAGTAACGGCCCAGGAGTCGGGTGTAGTCACTTTCTAGACGAGCCAGGTTAACCGGGGCCATGGGTTCGGCCAACTGCAAGGTCAATTGGGTGCAGCGCTGGGCATCACAGTTAACAATGGCCAGCACCATTTCGGTCATGCTGTTGCGGGTGCGGGGGTCAAGGTGGCCCATCATGCCGCAATCCAGCAGGGCAACACGACCATCTTGGAGATAGAAGATGTTACCAGGATGGGGGTCAGCATGAAAAAAGCCATCCACAAAATACTGCTTAAAGAACGCCCTAAACAGCAGCCGACTGGCCTGTTCGCGCACAGCCGTAGCACTGCCCGCCTGGCTGGTAGCAACTATATCGGCCTTGAGGAGAGGGCGGCCATCGAGCCACTCCATGGTCATTAGGTTGGAGTTGGTCAAATTCCAAAAAATTTCAGGCACGACCAATTGCGCCGGGTCGTACCAGTGACTATTGGATAGGTTGCGGCGGAGTTGGTCGGTGTAGTGGGCTTCGGTGGTAAAGTCTAGTTCGGCATGGAGGGCATCGGCAAATTCATCCGCTAGCTCCACCACGTTGTAACGCTGGCCAAACTGGGTATTTGACACCAGCCGGGCAATGTCTCGAATCAGGCCCATGTCTCGCTCCACCTGGCGTTCGATGCCAGGACGTTGGACTTTGAGGGCAACAGATCGACCGTCTTTGAGGGTGGCCCGATGGGTTTGGGCGATCGATCCTGCGGCGATCGCGGTGTAGTTCAAACTTTGAAAAATGTCTTCCGGGGGCTGGGGCAGCGATCGCCGAATTTGTTGCTCAATATCTTCGGCAGGCACAGCTGGCACTGTCGTTTGTAGGCTGCTCAGTTCCTCAATGTAGCTGGTGGGCAGCAGGTCAGGCCGGGTACTCAGCAACTGGCCCAGCTTCACATATACAGGCCCCAAATCAGTCAAAATATTGCGCAGCACTGCCGGGGGAGGCAAATCGGGCTCATCGGTCTTACCCCCCATCAATAGCCGCCGCATATAGTCCCAGCCATGGCTGAGCACAACTTCAACAATTTCCCGCTGCCGGGATAAACGAGAGGAGGATACCATAGTGGTTTCCTTAAGGAGGGCTGGATCGCATTACTGCCTTCAGGCCAAAGACACCGTCTGACTAAAGACATCATCTGGCCAAAGCGGTCTTTTGCTCACAGACAATGTCAACAACGGCGGCTGATTTCACAGGGTCGCTGCTGGCCAGCGGGGTCGCCTGCCAGGGTTATCGTAACCCAACTCGCCAATTTCGTGAGGGGATTGACATCGGTTCCCTGCAGGCTACCGATCGGCCTTTAGCCCCTGCTGCCCTGGGTCAAACCCTGGAGGAAAGTGGGTCTCCTCTGGGTCATAGTCGGCGGCATGGAGTTGGGCCGCAGTGAGGGTAGCGGTGCGCAGATCGGTGCCAATCAGCATGGCACCCCGCAGATCAATACCCGTTAAGTTGGCATAGCTGAGGTTGGCATAGCTGAGGTCAGCCCCCCGCAGGTTGGCGTTCTGCAGATTAGCACCGCTCAAATCGGCATAGCTCAGATCGGTGCCTTTGAGGTCGATTCCACTCAGGTCAGCGTCAGGTAGGGCCAAGTATTCGAAGTTGCGCTGGCCAGCCCCATAGGCGTTGACCAAAGCTGGCACTGTGGTGATATCGCGGGTTGGTACGGAAGGAGTGGTCATAGTATGTTCTTTGGCTAGCTTCTCCAGCTTACGGGCTGAGGCGGGCTTTAGCCTGCCGTTGTCATGATCGGTTGTAATGGTTAGCCGTGGCAACAGCCAGCCCTAGGGGGTGTCGTCCTGCGGGGGCGGGAGGCAAGGGGGGGCGGGCTGACAAGGGCGGCATTGGCTGACCCCCTGCAGGTAGTCGTCTAACCCTTGAAAGGCCACCAGGTTAAGACTGTAATACATCCAGCGACCGTCCTGGCGGGCGGTAATTAACTCTGCCTGGCGCAGGGCCTTGAGATGAAACGATAGCTTGGATTGGGCCACCCCGAGGCGATCGCATAGGTCACAGACGCACATTTCCTGTTGCCGCAGCAGTTCAACCACCTCAAATCGCAGGGGATCGGCGAGGGCCTTGAACTTGGCCACCACGGCGTTGGCCGTCGCCAAATGGCTAGGGGCGGACGGGTCGCTGGACAGGCCCACAGGTGAGGGGGAAGACGTAACCATAGATGGGATAAACCTAGAAATTTCGATAGGGGGATAGTGGATTGGTCCCTTTAGGGTAGCAAAGGCTGGGTTACAGCTAGGGTAATCGCAGTTCTGCCCGCATGCCATCGGGCGATCGGGTTAATCTGAACCCTAGCTTTTCGCAGACCCGTTGCATGGCCCGGTTTTCCCGCAAAATGTCGGCGGTAATGGCGGCCAACCCTTCGTCACGCCCCACCTGAATTAATTGCTTCAAGAGTTCACTACCTAAGCCCTGATGCTGTTGGGCATCGCTGACTAGTAGGGCAAATTCCGCCTGGTTGAGCCCGTGGCATTTGCTGAGGCGGCCCACCGCCAAGATCTGGTGTCGGCCACTGATGGGATCATGGCGGTCGGCGACGAGGGCCATTTCGCGATCGTAGTCGATAAAGCAGATGCGGGTGAGGCGATCGTGGGCAATGCGGTGATTTAAAGCCATCAGATGGAAGTAGCGGAAATAGACGCTTTCTTCTGACAGGGAATGGTGAAATTGAACGATTAAAGGTTCATCTTCAGGCCGGATGGGCCGCAGCGTCACCGGGGTACCGTCCCGCAGTTGCCAGGCTTTGATGTATTGGCTGGGGTAAGGGCGGATGGCCGGTCGGGGCAGTTGGGCCAGGTCTAGTTCGGGGGGATGCAGTTGGATGCGGGCGTCCAGGGCAATCAGGCCAGGGGCCGTAGGGGTAAATAGCAGGGGGTTGATATCGAGGGCTTTAATCCGGGGTTGTTCAATCACCAGTTGGCTGAGCCGCACCAGTAGGCGTTCCAGTTCTGCCAGGTCAAAATCACCGGGGCCGGTCAAGACCGGGTAGAGGCGAGTACGTTCGATCAGACGACGAGCCAGGGTGGTATTGAGGGGAGGCAGGGCCACAGCACTATCTTGTAGCAGCTGCACCTGGGAGCCCCCCGCCCCAAACACAATTACCGGACCAAACTGGGGGTCTAGACTGCTCCCCAAAATCAACTCAATCCCTTGCTGTCGCTGCATCATCGGCTGCACCGTCACCCCGGCAAAGGCCTCAGGTCCGTACTGGGTGGTAATGGTAGTCGCGATATCTACAAAGGCGGCCTCCACCGCCTGGCCACAACAGAGGTTAAGGCGGACCCCTGCTACCTGTTGTTTATGGGTCAGGGTAGGGGAGACCAGCTTCACCACCACTGGCCAACCCAGCTCTTCGGCCTGGGCCATGGCCTCAGTGGCGGTGGTGGCTAGGGACGATTCCACCGCTGGAATGCCGTAGGCCCGCAGCATCGCCTTAGCCTCCAGTTCGGTCAACAGCGATCGCTCCTCGGCTAGGGCTTGGTCCACCAGGCCAGCGATGGCGACGCGATCAGGGCGATCGCGGCTGTGGCCCCCATCGTCGACCAGGGCTGGGGTTTCGTAAAGGGCCTGGAGGGTATAGCTGTAGCGGCCCATGGCATTAAACAGGCGGGAGGCGGCATCGGGGTAGCGATAAGTGGCAATGCCCGCCTGGTTCAAGATTGTTTCCCCCTGGGTGACATCAGCCCCGCCCATCCAACTGGCGAGTATGGGTTTAGGGGCGGTCTTGGCTAACTGCTGCAAACGCTCAGCGGTTTGGGTGGGGTTAGTCATCGCCTGGGGAGACAAAATTACCAGCAAGCCATCGCTATTGGGGTCATGCATAGCCCCTTGGATGGCGTGGGTATAGCGGTCGGGGTCGGCATCCTCCAGAATGTCGATGGGGTTGCGGTGGCTCCAATGGGGGGGCAGGCATTGGTTCAGGGTCGCCAGGGTTCCCGCCGACAAGGTCGCCAGCTCGCCGCCAGTAGCCACCAGAGCGTCGGTGGCCAGTACCCCCGGCCCCCCGGCATTGGTAATAATCGTCAGCCGCTGCCCCTGGGGACGCCGAGTTTGCTTCGCCAGCACCTCCGCCAGGTCAAACAAGTCAGAAATTTGGTCTACCCGCAGCACCCCACAGCGGCGAAAGGCGGCATCCAGGACCGCATCACGACCGGCCAAAGTCCCGGTGTGGCATACCGCGGCCTCAGCCGCCTGAGGGGTGCGACCCGCTTTGATCACAATCATCGGTTTCGTCAGGGCCACTTCCCGGGCGGCCGACAAAAACGAGCGAGCGTCCCCAATCGACTCCATGTACATGACGATGCTGTGGGTGTGGGGATCATGGCCCAGGTGATTAATCAAATCTCCCCAGGTGACATCCAGCATCGATCCCACCGAGACAAAGGCACTGAAGCCCACATTTTCTTGCAGGCTCCAGTCTAAAACAGCGCTACATAGCGCCCCTGACTGGCTGATAAAGCCCACATGACCCGGGCGGGCTAACCGACTGGCAAAGGTGGCATTCAGCCCTGTGCGAGGGTTCATAATGCCCATACAGTTAGGCCCCAGCAACCGTAGGGAACTGGAGCGCAGGTGGGCTTGAATTTGAGTTTCCAGGGCAGCGCCCTCGGGGCCTGTCTCTTTGAAGCCAGCCGATAGCACCGCCGCCCCCTTGGCCCCAACCGCCACCGCATCGGCGATTACATTGGTGCTGGTGGCCGCTGGCGTGGCCATCAGCACCAAATCAATCGCTGCGGGTACGTCCTGCAGCTGACGGTAAGCCCGAATACCCAACACACTTTGCCGCTTCGGGTTAACCGGAAACACCGTACCGCCAAAGGGGGAGCTAATCAGATTCCACAGTAGGGTGCGACCGACACTGCCTGGGCGATCGGTGGCCCCCACCACCGCCACTGTCTTAGGGGCAAACAAGGCCCCGAGGGGCTGACGATCAGCCCGCCAAATATCGTAGGCTGGATCGAGCATGGGCACTGAAGGATCAGCCATAACCAGCAATCATGACAGTGATGTAACAGTATCGCCCCCTTTAGCCTACTTGCTCAAGGCCAGTCTGGGCATACCGCGCATGAGAATATCAGTCACTGAAATTACTCCCAGTAGCCGCCCATTTTGGACTACGGGGGCCCGTTGTAGGCCTGTATCAGAAAGCACTTGGGAAGCTTCTTGAATAGTCAGGTCAGGCTCTAGGGGAATGCAGGGCTGGCGCATGATGTCTTGCACGATCACTTTCTCCGGGTCGTGGCCCCGCGCCACCACGGCGTAGACGATATCGCGTTCGGTGACAATCCCAAAAGGCATTTCTTGATGGCGTCGCTCTACCAGTAAAGAGCGGATTCCCTGGTGCTGCATTAACTCAATGGCGTCGGCCACCGTAGCGGCACTCGAAATCGTGGTCACGGCCTCGGTCATGATGTCAGCGACGGTTAGCATAGGATGTCTCCGGGGAATCTGGGCTCTTTTATCCTGCCCTCTTCTGTGGGGATCGGTGTCAGTTTTTGTAGATTTTCTTTATATTTAGCCTTACCCCGGCTGAACCTAGTACCGCAAGACAGAAGAACGAAGACAGAAGAACAAAAAGGAATTCCAGGACACACAAGAGTTTCCACCTCAGCAACTTAGCGGGTGACAAGGGGACTCAAAGCTTCAGGGGACAATGCTTTGAGAGAATAGGAAGGACAAAAAATAGGGAGT
>NZ_SMDQ01000061.1 GCF_012911975.1 Nodosilinea sp. P-1105
CAGCAGGGGAATATCGTCAACCCGTTCTGTGATAACGGTTAGAGGAGTTTCCATAGCCCAAATCTAACCTAATTGGCCGACCTCACTCAAAAATGAGCGAACCGGGAGTTGGACGACTTCCCCTCGGCCTTTGGCGATACCCCCCCCAATCCCACGGTACTGGCTGAGATCCAGGCGGTGCTGGAAAACCAGCACAACCGACAGGGCACCATTACTGAAACCCTGGAGCGCTACCGGCAGGAACACCGCAACGCCATTCTGGCCGGGTTGTCAGATTTGTTAGGGGTAGACCCGGCCCCCTTGCAAGCGGTGATCGCCTACTTCCAATCCGTCAACGAACCCCTCAGCGACCCGGCCCGCCTGCTAGAGCGGTTGATCCAGTTGGCCGATCTGGATGAAGACCAGCCAATTCCAGCGGATCTGCTCGACTACCTGTTTCGCTTGCATAAAATTCTGCTGCTGGTCACCCGCTTCGAACTCACCACCGCCGAAATCAGAACGTTGCTGACCCATCCCGCCTGCTTTAGCGTCAGCGATGTGTTTCGGCCTAACCTGACTGACTTAACCCACCTGTTCACCTTCACCGAACTCAAGGCCTCCTTTGGGGGTGAGTCCGACCAACTGCTAGAGTTGCTGCGGCTAAAGCCAGACTCTTCGCTGGTAAACGAGGCGATTCTGCAGCTGAGCGGTTGGGATCTGCCCCAGCTACTGCGGCTACAGCGGCATTTTGGCCAGCGACCCTACAACCGCGTAGAAAACTTAATCTTGTTGCAGCGGGGGTTTGCCCTGGCCGAACGACTACGGGTAGACATCGGCTTCTTGATCCAGCTGGCGGCCACCGATGACCTGTCTTTGGGCTTCTACCGGCAGCAAGCCGATGCCCTGCTGCCGGTGCTGCGCGGCCTCTACGACGACGAGCAATGGCCCCGGGTCTATCGCCCCCTGCGGGACCCCCTGGCCACCCAAAAGCGCGATGCCCTGCTGGCCCTGGCCATGGACAACATCCCTGCCGACTTTGAGGGTCGCCGTAGCCCCGACCTGCTCTCGGAATATCTGCTGCTGGATGTGCAGGTGAGCAGTGCCGTGGAAACCTCCCATATTGTGCAGGGCACCGCCGCCTTGCAACAGTATGTGCAACGCTGCCTGATGAACCTGGAGAAGGGGGTTGACCCCGCCACCATCCCCACCGACCAGTGGGAGTGGATGCAGAACTACCGGGTGTGGGAAGCCAACCGCAAGGTGTTTCTCTACCCCGAAAGCTTCATCGAGCCGGAACTACGCCGCGACAAAACTCCCCTGTTTGAAGAGTTAGAACAGGAGCTGATGCAAAATGACATTAACGTCAACACGGCTCAGCAAGCCTTTAATAACTACCTAAATCAGCTAGCAACCCTAGCTGACCTAAAGATTGTCGGCGCTTACCGACATCGGGATGTAGAGCAATTATTTATTCCGCCCCGCAGCGTAGACTTGATTGATCACCCCAGTGAGAGTCGCTTGTCCGACGAGGTTAACAATGCATTCAGGGCGCAAGGGATTATGCTCTCCAACCAAGCGAGGTTGTTGGGCAGTAGCCCCCTCTGGCGAATTGTCGACGGCGATACTCAGGTCTATACCCTCCGACTCAGCCACACTGGGGAGGTGGTTGTCAGCCAAGCCGGTGACTCCACCTTGTATTTAGTCGGGCGCAGTACCAACGAACCCCACACCTATTACTACCGAGAGTGGATTAACGAAACCCAGTGGCGACCTTGGCAATCAATTGACCTGACGATTAACGCTGACTTTGTCACGCCGGTTTTTGTCTTTAATCGACTGTTTTTGTTCTGGGTCGAGTTTACCGAGGAGTCCCGTAGCGTTGGAGGAGAAGCGGCCACGACCATTTATCGCCCCACCATTCGTTACTCATTCCCCGACTTTAATGGCACCTGGACCCAGCCCCAGACCTATGCCGCTGTGAATCGAGAATTGAGTGTGGAGGAACGATCGCGATCGCAATGGCAGCGAGTTTATGCCCTACGCACTACCTTCGAAGTGGCCCAATTGAGCAGGGGACTCGCTACAGAACGGGAACGGCTGTTGATCATCTATGGCCAAAACACCTATGGCCAAAATACCGACGGAGCCGATGATTCAGCCGATGCTCCCCTGACGGTACGCACCCTGCGGAATGCCCGTGAACGAGAGCTTCTACAACTTCAGTTCCAGAGTCGTCAAGCAGAGGTCGATTTAGGGCTGGCTCCGACCGCCCTGGGAGAACAGGAGTGGTTGATTGGCCACATACCTATTGCCTCTAACTTAGAAATCCTCAATGACATCGCCCGTGACAACCCGGACGCCAATCGGGAGCGCTTGCGGCGAACTTTAAATGCTGTCTTGGATCGTCTACCTAGAGAACCCAGAAACAACTCCACCATTGCAGACACCAACTACCAGGTGATCCCCCAAGGCGATCAGCAATGGTTCATTCTGTTCGAAAATTTTCGCTGGTTGGCCCGTCAGGAAGAGGTACGGGTTAACAATAGGCTCAACAGCCAGATCAACATTTACGAGTTGTCTAATCGGTTTTTACAGAGCATTGTCAACCTATCGGCACCTCACCTGACTGTGGATCGATATATGGGCCACATGGGCGACAATTCCACTAATACAAGTACCCTGGATGCTCTGGCCGATGGCAGTGCCGATCGCGAGCTCAGGGCGAGTTTCCGAGATATTCTAAATGAGCTCTTTGATCGTCCGGAGGTCCAGCCCCTAACCATCGTCAACAGTAATAGCTTTAGCATAGAGCGTCTAGAGTCTCAGGAGGGGCAATGGCGACTCACCCTAGGGGAACAAAATATCCTGATTGGGCGAGAATCGATTGGTAATCAAGCACGCCTGAATGTTTACCGGCTCAATAACCGACCGACCGCAGCCAACTGGCGGTATGTGGGCTTTATGACATCCCAAGCCCCGCTAGATGCTGCCTTGACGGGTGATTCGGAGGCTCTAGCTGACCTCCATGCCGTTCTCGAAAGGCTATATGATCGAGACAGCAATGACAGGATCCGCAGGATTAGATCCCTCAGGCTGCCTCGCACCTATCATTTTCGTCATTCCCAGCTGGTACGATCCCGACCTCAGTGGTTGGCAACTTTTATCAACCAGCAAGTGTTGATCGAACGGGAAGGGCCAGAGCGGTTCAACGTTTATCTCCTTGATGCCTCCTTCTCCGGGATCGAGTTTGGTTTAGAAAACCAGGGGTTAAATCGTTGGCTATTCACCGACCCCAACCAAGGTAGTCAACTGCTGATTGCTCCTCAACCCCAACGGGATCGGATCAATATTTATCGATTTACCAGTGCCATTCTGCATCTCAGGGATGAAGCGGAACCTAATCAGTATCTCTCAGCCCTAGCGCCAGTCGGGTTAACGGCTCCAGAGGATAATGATACTTCGCCCGTTTTGTGGAGAGATATTCCACTGTCGGCTACCCTGCTGGATGTTAATAACCAAAACGGCTGGTACGTTCTTGACACAGGGGAAGACCAGTTCCTAATTCGAGCGAATCTGCCTGCCCTCGCTACCGATGCTGAGCGGCTAGTTTTTCCGCCCGGAGGATCTTCTAACCTATTCACGTTTCACAATGATCCTCTGCTGCAACGTAGCTCTCCCTTCACCTTCGAACGTATTGACACATCTGCGGCCCGAGAGTTGAGTGTGATTCTATTTCGTGATGGGATTGATGGGCTGCTCAGCTTACAGTCCCAGCAGCTGAGTGAAGGGGACTTCTCAAGCTATTTACCCACTAGCAATCGCCAGCAGTTGGAATTACCCACCACCACGACAATTGATTTTGATGGGGCCTATGGTCTTTACTATCGGGAAATTTTCTTCCATATTCCCTTCTTCATTGCCAACCAGCTCAACGCCAACCAAAACTTTGCCGATGCCCAGCGCTGGTACCATTACATCTTCAATCCCACCTCGTCGGAAGCGGGGGGAGACGGGCAATCAAACGGCGATCGCTACTGGCAATACCGGCCCTTCCGCGACCCCAACCTGATGAGTTTGCGAGCCATCCTGAGTAATCAGCAGGCCCTGGCCGAGTACCGAGAAAACCCCTTTGACCCCCACGCGATCGCCCGCCTACGGATAGTGGCCTATGAAAAAGCGATCGTGATGAAATACATCGACAATCTGCTGGACTGGGCCGATCATCTATTTGCACAGGACAACCGAGAATCGATTAACCAGGCCTTTCTACTCTATGTGCTGGCCTTTAACCTGCTTGGCCCCCGGCCCGAAGCCAGAGCCGCCCGCCAGTTTGAAGAAATCGGTGATTACCAGGGCATTCAGGACGCCTTCGAGCAAACCCCCGAGTTCCTCACCGATCTCGATCTGAATGGCAATGTGGCCGCCCGCACCAGCACCATCACCCTGAACCAAAACGGCAACATTATCACCACCTTCTGCATCCCCGAAAATGCTGACTTCATCGGCTTCTGGGACCGGGTGGAAGATCGCCTGTTCAAGATCCGCCATAGCCTCGATATTGAAGGGGTCTTCCGACAGTTGGCCCTGTTCCAACCGCCCCTGGATGTGCGGGCTCTGGTGCAAGCTTTTGCCGCTGGGGGGCGCGACATTGGCAGCCTGCTGGCCGACGTCAACCTGCCAGTGCCCCACTACCGCTACGGCTTTATGCTGAACCAGGCGAAGGAGATGATCGGCACTGTCAGGGACTTTGGCGGCGCTTTACTGGATGCACTAGAAAAGCGCGACGCTGAACAACTAACGATGTTGCAAACTACCCACGAGCAAAACCTGTTGGAGCTGACGACCCGTAGCCTTGAACTGGAAAGGGACGAAGCTCGGGGCGCTTTAGCAGCCCTAATGATTAGCCGCAGAAAACTGAATAACCGCCTAGAGCACTTCACAACCTTAATTGACGCCCCCCTCTCTGGCGAAGAGGTGTCTGAATTATTGCTCATGCACCAAGCTCAGGGAATTAAGGCAGTGTGGGCTGCCGCCAAGAAAATAGAAGCTATTTTTGCTAGTGTACCCGATTTTTCAAAGGGATTTGCGAGCTTGGGACCGGTTGGTGTGGCCACTACTGGCGGTAGTTCCTTCTCTAACAAAGCGAATGCAATTGGAGAAATATCCAACATTGCTGCTGACATTGCCGAATCCATCGCCAGCACCATAGGCAAGGTAGGAGAGTACAGACGACGTCTTGAGGATTGGCAGTTAGAGCGATTTACCACCGAACGGGATTTAGAAGAAGTCAACCAACATATTCAGATGGCTGAACTTACGATTCAGCGAACAGAACAGGCCCTCACCATTCATCGGCGCACCATTGAGCAAAATCGCGAGATTGCCACCTTCCACCGCCGTAAGTTTGGCAACGAGGCCCTTTACAACTGGATGGTTAGCCGCCTGGCGAGCCTCTACTTCCAGGCCTACAAGCTGGCCTATGACTTCGCTAAATCCGCCGAACGGGCCTTGCAATACGAGCTGCCCACCAACCAGCAGTTCATCCACTTTGGCCACTGGGATAGCCTGCGGCGGGGACTGCTGGCCGGGGAAGCTCTGCTGCTGGATGTGAACCGGATGGAGAAATTCCACCTGGACAACGACAGCCGCTTTTTGGAAATTGAGAAAACCATCCCCCTCAGCCAGGTGGATAACGAGGCCCTGGCCCAGCTGCTGGCCACCGGGGAATGTGAGTTCCGTCTAGGCGAGGCCCTGTTTAACCACGACTATCCGGGGCACTATTTCCGGGTAATTCGCACCATAGGGCTGACGCTCAAATTCCGGGATGGGGCCAATCTGGGCCAGGATCCGTACCTCACCGTCAATGCCAGCCTCACCCAGGTGGGCAACAAAACCCTGCTAGAGCCGGACATTGATGCTGTGCGCTATCTGATGGGCCTGGATGGTGCAGCCCAACCCAGCAGCAGCACCCTGCGGGTCAACTGGCGCGCAAACCAACAGGTTGCCATTTCTAAACCCCAACTCGACAACGGCTTGTTTGGGGGCTTTAACCTCAACTTTGCCCTGGAAGATCGCTACCTACCCTTTGAGGGCACCGGGGCGATCTCCCACTGGCAGCTTGAGGTTCCCCATGACACTAACCCAGGGTTAGTAGAACAAGTCGAAGATGTAATTATTCATCTGCGCTATACCGCCAACAGCGATCGCGGCCAGTTCAAAGCCCAGGTCCAGGCGGCCATGACCGAACTCGATCAGTGACCCGATTGCGGTGCAAGGCCTACGGTTCACGGTAAACGGCTTCCCTTAAACCGCTCACCGTGAACCGTGAACCCTATACCAAGTCCAGCATAAGCAGTTCCTTAACAAAAATTTTTTGCGATAGGTTGCAATTATGGGGAAGGCAAAAAAAGGAAAGTTATAATACATACAATGAAAGCTTGTATCAGGCAAATTCGCTTAGTGAAATGTACTAAGCAAATTTACCTCTGGCCTTGCCTGGTATGTGCCTGGTATCTAATCATAATTAGCTGGTTCAAGAGAATCAGAAATAAGACGTTTAGCTCCAAGAAGCCGCTGCGCCACGTCGAGGCATTTTTACTTCAATTTTCCTTTGGCGTCGCCGACCGGGGCGCATATCTTCTGCAATCAACCTGAATAGCAACCAGCATTGATCGGCATTAACCCACATGTTGATCGGTCTGCTTTGCCATTCGCTATCTGAATTAGCCATAGGTATAGGGTGATGCTAACCCTACTTATAGCTAGTGTTTTGTCAAGCCAGAAGTGACGGGTCAGTAGGGTTCACGGTATACGGTGCAAGGCCTACGGATCGCCTTAAACCTTATACCGTAAACCGTGAACCCTAAGTCTCATTTTTCGTGATTATTTTTTTGACTGACGACTAGTACTTAGAGACCGAAATAATCTACCTATTTCCTTCAGCTCAAACCTTCGTCTAGAGCAGAATTTCATTTCTGCCTTCTGCCTTCTGCCTTCTGCCCTCCTGTTCTAGCTATGTCGTGTATCCAACCAACTAACATGGCCATCACTGGTTCAACTCAGGCTAACGGGTCTGACATAGGAGAGTCTGTCTTAAATCGGACTCTGCCCGCTTTAATCGATGGCGTTGATCTGACTGCCCCCGCCACAGATAACGATCGCGCCCTCAACCAGTGGCGGCAGGGTAAATGGCAAAGTATATCAACGGCAGAACTGCGTCAGGCGGTGCAGGAACTGGCCCTGGGTCTAGAGAAGTTTGGCCTTAACCAGGGCGATCGCGTTGCCTTGATGATGCACAATGACATCAATTTTGCGATCGCCGATCTGGGCACCCTGCTGGCTGGATTGGTGAATGTACCGATTGACTTAACTCAAACCATCGAAAACATCCTGTTCATTTTGCAGCAGGTGGATACCCCCTTGCTGGTGGTTTCCAACCAGGACCTGCTAGACCAAATGTTGCCCTACCTGTGGGAAGTGCCTAGCCTGAAAGCCGTGATTGTGGCAGACATGCAGGCGGGAGAGCCGATCGACCTGAGCCTCCAGGGCCAGGAGACGGCGACCTTGAGCGGGGAACCACCCCCTACCCCAGCCCCCGACGCCTGCTTGCAGCTTCCCCACCTGCTCTGTGATGCCCACCCACAACACCCCTGTCCCCCTGTCCTTCTGCCCCAGCCCTTGCGGGTGTGTGCCCTGGCTGAGGTGCGCCGTTGGGGACAACAGCAGTGGACATCCCAGGCTATCCAGGTTTTGCACCAAGCCCTCTCTCCCCAGGATCTGGCCACGATCATTTATATCGCCAGCGACACTAAACGCCCCAAAGGGGTGATGCTGACCCACCAAAATATGTCCGCCAACGCCCTGGCGGCTTTTTCGTCCTACCCCAATTTACAAACCGGTCCCGGCGAAACGCTGCTGTTGTTCCTGCCGCTGACCCACATTTTTGCCCGGGTATTTTTGTATGGCCATCTGGCCTGGGGCCATAGCATTTACTTCTCTGACCCCAACCATCTGGTGAAGCACCTGCGGCGGATTCAGCCCACCTTTTTAGTCACCGTTCCCCGCCTCTTAGAAAAGGTGCATGAGCGGATTGTGGATCAGTGCCATCACCTCAGTCGGTTTGACCGACAGGTGCTGCGGTGGGCGATCAGACTGACCCGCCAGTTTGACCCAAACCAGCCCCCCCAGGGGCTTTATCGTTGGCAAATGCAACTGGCGGACCGGCTGGTGTTTGCCAAATGGCGGCAGGTGTTTGGCGGCCAGCTAAAAGCCTGCATCAGCGGTGGGGCCGCTCTGTCGAGCCACCTGGTGCAATTCTTTTCGGCGGCGGGCATTCCGGTGTATCAGGGCTACGGGTTGACCGAAACGAGTGGGGTGCTCTGCTACAACCGCCCTGGCCACAATCGGCCTGGCACCGTTGGCTTGCCGATTCCTGGGGTAGAGCTGCGCTTGGCCCCTGACCAGGAGATTTTAGTGCGGGCTCCCTTTGTGATGCAGGGCTACTATCGTGATGCTGCGGCTACCGAAAAAGCCCTCACCCCTGACCGTTGGCTCCATACCGGCGACCTGGGAGCGATTGACGCCGACGGCTTTTTGACGATTACCGGGGTGAAAAAGTCTCTGTTCAAACTCTGTACCGGTAAATATGTCTCGCCCCGGCCCCTGGAAGCCGATCTGGTGGCTTCGCCCCTGGTGGCCCAAGCCATCACTGTCGGGGCCAACCGCAAGTTCTGCGCCATGGTGATTGTGCCCCAGTTTGAGGCCCTGCAGCCCCTGGCCCAGGACTGGGGGCTCGACACCACAGAACAAAACTGGTGGCATCATCCCCGCATTATGGCCCGATACCAGGGTCTGATTGACGGGGCCAACTGTCACCTGCCCTACTGGGCCACCGTGCGCAAGTTTGTCCTGATCGAGCGGAGCGAGAACCTGGCAGCGGCAGTTGAGGGGCTGTATGGGGGTGGGGGAGAGCGAGACGGTGGGGGAGAACGAGACGGTGGGGGAGAACGAGACGGTGGGGGAGAGAGTTGCCCGGTCTATGCGCGATCGCTCATGGGCGGGTGAGGGGGCGTTCAAAGTTCAAAGTTCAAAATTCAAATCACCCCATCTACACCACACGAAGGAGCCAGCTATGCATACACCAATCCAAACTGCCGCCGTCCTCGGAGCCGGGGTGATGGGTACCCAGATTGCCGCCCATTTAGCCAATGCTGGTCTGACGGTTCACCTGCTGGAACTGCCCGCTGCCGAGGGGGAGCCCAACGACCTGGTCGCTGGGGCCTTTAAGAAGGCCTGTAAGCAATCGCCGCCAATTTTCTATACCCAGCAGGCGGTGAAGCGGGTGATTTTGGGCAACTATGAGCAGCACTTTGACCGTTTGGCTCAGGTGGACTGGGTGATTGAAGCGGTGGTGGAAAACCTGGCCATCAAGCAAGATCTGCTGGCTCGGGTGGAGCGCACCGTAGGCTCAGACACCATTGTTTCCACCAACACCAGCGGGCTGTTGATTCACCAGGTGGCCCAGGGGCGATCGCGCGCTTTTCGCAAGCGGTTCCTGGGCACCCACTTCTTTAACCCGCCCCGCTATTTGAAATTGCTGGAACTGATTCCCACCGCCGACACGGACCCAGCGGTGGTCGAACGATTGACCGCCTTTGGCCGCGATCGCCTGGGCAAGGGCATTGTGGTAGCTAAAGACACCCCGAATTTTATTGCCAACCGCATTGGCGTCTTTGTGTCGATGTTGGGGATTCGGGCCTTTACCAGCGGCGACTACACCATTGAAGAAATTGACGCCCTGACCGGCACCCTGGTGGGGCGGCCCAAGTCGGCCACCTTCCGCACGGCGGATCTGGTGGGTCTAGATACCCTCCTCTATGTGGCCGAAAACCTCTATCCAGCCATTCCCCACGACGAACGGCGCGAGCTGTTTCAGGTGCCCGACCTGCTGCGTCAGCTGGTGGCCACCGGCACCCTAGGGGCCAAGGCAGGGCAAGGGTTCTACAAAAAGGTGGACGGTGAGATTCGCTCCCTCAACCCCGAAACCTTTGGCTACGAGTCTCCCCAACCCTTGGACCTGGGCGATCTCGATAAGTTGAAAAAAACAACGGATTTACCCGAACGACTGCGGCAGCTGTATCGCCAGCGGGGGCGGGCCGGTGACTTCTGCCGTCAACTGATGCTGGAAACCCTGGCCTATAGCGCCAACCGCATCCCAGAAATTGCCGATAGCCCCGTGGCCATTGACCAGGCCCTGCAGTGGGGGTTTGGCTGGGAGCTCGGCCCCTTTGCCATCTGGGATGCCCTGGGGTTTGACACCGTGGCGGCGGACATACTCCAGGCCGGGCTGAGTTTGCCCCCCTGGGTGGTCCAGATGCAAGAGTCCGGGGCCGGGGGGTTTTACCGTCAGCAGGCGGGTCAACCTCAGGTCTATGGGCCTGGTCAGGGCTATGGGCCCCTAGCGGTCCCGGCCCACCACCTGTGCTTAGGGGATCTGAAAGACCGGGCTCCCCTGTGGCACAACCGGGAGGCGGCCCTGCTGGATGCTGGCGACGGCGTGGCCCTGTTTGAATTTCGTTCCAAGGCCAATACCCTCAGCACTAAGGTGATTGAGGGCCTCGATGCTGCCCTGGACTGGCTTATGGCCCACGATGACTACCACGGCCTGGTGATCGGCAACGAAGGCCCCAACTTCTGTGTGGGCATTAACCTGGCGGAGGTGGGCAAAATCGCCCAGTGGGAAAACCTCAACCCTCTGAACCGCAACCATCGCACCATTGCCAAACTGCTACAGACCTTTCAAACCCTGGTGCAGCGGATAACCTACTTTCCTAAACCCGTGGTGGCCGCCGTCCATGGCCGGGTGCTGGGGGGCGGTTGCGAGCTGGCCATGGCCTGTCCCCAGGTGGTGGCCGACGCCGAAACCTACATCGGTCTGGTGGAACTGGGGGTGGGGTTGATTCCGGCGGGAGGCGGCCTGATGCGGCTGGCCCGCTGGGCGGAGCAACAGGCCCTAACAGATACGGCCAGCGATATCCTGCCCTGGCTGAAGCAGGTGTTTCGCACCGTGGGTATGGCCCAGGTGGCCAACAGTGCCTACGAAGCCATGGAGCTGGGCTTTTTGCCAGCCACTACCACGGTGGTGATCAACGGCGATCGCCGCCTCTATGCCGCTAAACACAACGTGCTGCGCCTGCACCACATGGGCTATGTTCCACCGCCGCGCCAACCGATCACGGTCCTGGGGCAACCGGCCCGGGCGGTGCTAGAGCACATGGCCTACGTCATGCATGGGGGCGGCTACATCAGTGACTACGATCGCGCCCTGGCCCAGCGTTTGGCCTATGTGCTGACCGGCGGCGATTTGACGGCTCCTACCTCGGTAGATGAGGCCTATGTGCTGGGTTTGGAGCGGGATAATTTCTTGCCGCTGATCGATGAACCCAAGACCAAGGAGCGGATTTTGCACATGCTGAAGACTAAAAAACCATTGAGGAATTAGCAGGGCGGACCCACCTCCTACGCCTCCCTACCTTCCCCATTACTCCCCAGGGCGGACACATGCCCCTACGTCCCCATCCCCCCATCCTCCCCGTCACCTCTACGTCCCCATTACTCCCCAGGGCGGACACATAGGTCCGCCCCTACGTCCCCATCTCCCCATCCTCCCCGTCACCTCTACGTCCCCATTACTCCCCAGGGCGGACACATAGGTCCGCCCCTACGTCCCCATCCCCCCATCCACCCTACCCTTCGGGAAGCCGCTCCGCGTCTACCACCCATCCACCCCATCCACCCCATCCACCCCATCCACCCATTCCCCCCATCCCCCCATCCACCCACCTCGGAGACTCCCACCATGAATACCGCCTACATCGTCAGTACCGTACGCACCGCCGTCGGTAAGGCCCCCGGGGGCAGTCTGCGCCATACCCGACCCGATGATTTGGGGGCGGCGGCTTTGCGAGGCGCCCTGGAGCGTATTCCCAACCTGGTGTCTGACCAGATTGAGGATGTGATCATGGGCTGCGCTATGCCTGAGGCTGAGCAAGGCTATAACCTAGGCCGCCTGGTGGCCCTGCGGGCGGGGCTACCCGATGCCGTGGCGGGCTGTACGGTGAATCGACTCTGTTCCTCGGGGTTGCAAACCATTGCCATGGCGACCCAGGCGATCGCCTGGGGGCAAGCCGAGGTAATTGTGGCTGGGGGAACTGAGTCCATGAGTTTGATTCCCATGGGGGGGCACCAGTTTTCCCCCAATCCGGAGCTGCTGACGGATATGCCAGCGGCCTATATCACCATGGGGTTGACCGCTGAAAATGTGGCGGCCCAGTACCACATTTCCCGGGCTGATCAGGATGCCTTTGCCCTGCGATCGCACCAGAAGGCCCTGGCCGCCCAGGTGGCGGGTAAGTTCAAGGCTGAAATTGTGCCGGTCACAGTGGAAGAGACTGAGTACATCGAGGGGCAGCTCCACCGTCGCCAGTTCACCTTCGACACCGACGAAGGCCCCCGCTCTGACACCAGTCTAGAGGCCCTGGCCCAGCTCAAGCCGGTGTTCAAGGCCGATGGCACCGTTACCGCTGGTACCTCTTCCCAAATGTCTGACGGGGCGGCCGCCACCATCGTGATGGCCGCCAAAACCATCCAAGAACTGGGACTGCAACCCCTGGCTCAGCTGCGGGGCTTTGCCGTGGCTGGGGTACCCCCAGAAATGATGGGCATTGGTCCGGTTGCTGTCATTCCTAAGGTGCTGAAGCAGGTGGGCCTAACCCTGGATGACATCGGCTTGATCGAACTCAATGAGGCATTCGCGGCCCAGTCCCTGGCGGTGATCCGCGAGCTGGGGTTGAACGAAGACATCGTCAATGTCAATGGGGGCGCGATCGCCCTGGGGCATCCCCTGGGCTGCAGTGGCGCCAAGCTTACCGCCACCCTGCTGCACGAAATGCAGCGTCGCGGCACCCGCTACGGCATGGTCACCATGTGTGTGGGGGGTGGCATGGGGGCGGCGGGGGTGTTTGAGAATTTGTTGCGTTGACGTGAGGGAGGTGGGGGAGGTGGGGGAGATGGGGGAGATGGGGGAGATGGGGGAGATGGGGGAGATGGGGGAGATGGGGAGGTGGTTACAGGAGCCAGGTTTTGGGACTTTTGATCAGGTGCACAAGGCCACTTAGAACTTGGTTATACGTGGAATAGAGAACCTTGGCTTGGTCTCGTTCTAGGTAGGCGCACTTGACCGCAAATTTTATCCAGACCTGGGTTTCAGCAGCTTCGGCTTCACAATCGCTCAGTTTTGCAATAAAAGCAGCTTGATATCGTCGCTTTCGCCAAGCCTCCGCCATATTTGCACATACCGATCGCGACGACCGCCGCATCTGATCCGTCAACGAGTACCGCTCCTCTTTCGGAAAATTTTTAGTCATCTGAAAAATGTCCATCGCCGCTTCAAACGCCAGTTGATAAATCACCAAATCCTCGTGACTCCTAATCAATCGCCGTCCCCTCTCCAGCTCATCCACCTCCCTCTCCCCCATCCCTGTGCTCCTCTGCACGCCTTCCGCCCCCCATAGTTCCCATCTCCCCCACCCCCATCACCCTCCCCATCACCCTCACCCTCACCCTCACCCTCCCCATCACCCTCACCCTCCCCATCACCCCAGAGGCCCACCATGCTACCCCTCCCCACCCTCCCCACCCTCCCCACCCTCCCCATCTCCCTCACCCTCCTCCTCACCGCCCTCCTCCTCCTCCCCCCCCTTCGTCGCCCCCTCATCTCTAAACCCCTGGGCAAACTGGCTCGCAACCGCTTGCCCAAAATCTCCGACACCGAGCGGGCCGCCATCGAAGCGGGTCAAGTCTGGGTGGAGGGAGAATTTTTCACCGGGCGGCCAAATTGGCAACGGCTGCTGCAGGAGCCCTATCCCCAGTTGCCTGAGGAGGTCCAGGCGTTTTTGGATGGGCCGGTGGAGCGGGTCTGCCAGATGGCGACGGATTGGGAAATCTACCAGCGCAAGGACCTACCGCCTGGGGTATGGAAGTACCTGAAGCAGGAAAAGTTCTTTGGCATGATGATTCCCCAGGAGTTTGGGGGGCTGGGGTTTTCTAACCTGGCCTATAGTGCGGTGATGGTGAAGCTGGCGTCGCGCTCTTTTACCCATGTGGCCACGGTGGGGGTAGCCAATTCCCTGGGGCCGGCCAAACTACTGCTGCGCTATGGTACCCCCGAACAAAAGGCGCGCTACCTGCCGCGCTTGGCCATTGGCGAAGAAATTCCCTGCTTTGCCCTGACTGAACCCCAGGCGGGGTCCGATGCCGCCAGCCTGACGGCCCGGGGAGAGGTGTTTCAAGGCGACGATGGCCAGTTGTACCTGCGGTTGAACTGGCAAAAACGCTATATCACCCTGGGGGCGATCGCCACTTTGATCGGGTTGGCCTTTCGCCTCTATGACCCCGAGCGCCTGCTGGGCCGGGGCGAGGATGTGGGCATCACCTGTGCCCTGGTGCCCCGGGATACCCCTGGGGTGATCATCGACCAGCGCCATGACCCCATGGGGGTGCCCTTCTTTAACTCGCCAGTGGTGGGGCAAGATGTGGTGCTGCCCATCGATCAGATCATCGGCGGCGTGGCCCAGGCGGGCCAGGGGTGGACCATGCTGATGCAGACCCTGGCGGCGGGGCGGGGGATTAGCTTCCCGGCCACCTGTACGGGGGTGGCCCAACTGACGGCCCGGGTGGCCAGTGCCCACAGCGTAGTACGCCAGCAGTTTGGCCTTTCCATTGGTCGGTTTGAGGGGGTGGCCGAACCCCTGGCCCGGATTGCGGCTTTGACCTATGTGATTGACGCGGCCCGGCTGTACACCTGTGGGGCGGTGGATGCTGGGTTGCAGCCAGCGGTGGTCAGTGCGATCGCCAAGTACCAAACCACCGAGCTGGCGCGCCAGGTGGTCAACGACGGCATGGATATTTTGGGCGGCGCTGGCATTTGCCGCGGGCCGCGCAACCTGCTGGCCCATGTCTATACCGCGATTCCCATTGCCATTACCGTGGAAGGGGCCAACATTCTCACCCGCACCCTGATGATCTTCGGCCAGGGGGTGATTCGCTGCCACCCCTACCTCTATGGCGAAATTCAGGCCCTGCAGGGGGCCGATTGGGTCACCTTTGACCGGCTGTTGTGGGGCCATATTGGCGCAGTCATCCGGAATACGGCCCGATCGCTACTGCTGGGGCTAACCCGAGGCCGTCTGGCCCAGGCCCCGGTCAGTGGCCCCACGGCCCCCTACTACCGCCGACTGAGCTGGGCGTCAGCCACCTTTGCCCTCCTCACCGACCTGGCCCTGGTGCGCTATGGCGGCACTTTGAAACGCCATGAATCGATTACCGGACGCTATGGCGATGCCCTCGCCTGGCTGTACCTGACCAGCGCCGTGCTACGCCGGTTTGAAGCGGAAGGTCGCCCCCCGGCAGACCTGGCCACCGTCCACTGGGCCGCCCAGTACGGTCTGACCCAAATTCAAACGGCCCTGGAGGGAATTGTTCAGAACCTATCCATGCCAGAGCTGGGCTGGGTCCTCCGTCCCCTGGGACTATGGGGGCTACGGAGCAACCCCGTGGGTAGTCCCCCCAGGGATACCCTCACCCACCAGGTGGCCCAGCAGGTGCAAACTTCCCAGGACTGCCGCGATCGCCTCACCGCTGGCATCTATCGACCCGCCGCCCCCAGCGAAGCCCTGGGTCGATTGGAACAGGCCTATACCCTGAACCAGCAGGTCTTGCCCCTGCGGCAGCGTCTGAAGGCGGCGGTGCGGGCCGGTGACCTATTGGCGGACGGTACCACACCATTGGCCGAGCTGGCCCACCAGGCGGGGTTAATCACCCTAGCAGAACGAGAGGCGATCGCCGCCGCCGATCAAGCCCAACTCGATGCGATTCAGGTGGATGCCTTTACCTTTGAGGCTTACCAGACAACCGGTACAGTGGATCAGGCCATGGCCCTGCAACCGTTGTTATCGGATCGGGGATAGCACCACTACCATAACCACGGGGGAACAAGTCTAAAGTAGGGGCACAGCAATGCTGTGCCCCTTAACCTTGTGGTGGCCTAAATCGTTTTGCCTGCGAACCTTTCATGTTGTCGATGATGCTCCTATTTCAACTGCCTTCTGAAGCAGCCAATGCCCTGCCCACTAGCGGAGTTACGGGTTTAGTCAATACCCTGATTATTCTGCTGTTGGTGGCAACGGGGGTGGCATTAGTCACCCGTTGGCTGAGAATTCCCTACGTGGTGGGGTTGGTTTTGGCCGGATTGGTGATGACCGATCAAAATTTGCCCACCGCCATTGGCCCCAACCCCGATATCATCCTCAACTTATTTTTGCCCATTCTTATTTTTGAGGCGGCCATTAATACTGACATCAGTCGGCTGCGCAGCACCATCAAGCCCATTGCCCTGCTGGCCGGACCAGGGGTGGTATTATCAGCCGCGATTACCGCATCGCTGCTGCATTTGGGCCTGGGCCTCGAGTGGATTACCGCCGCCGCCGTGGGGGTAATTTTAACCATTACCGATACCGTATCGGTGATTGCCGCCTTTAGAAGTGTGTCGGTGCCTGGGCGGCTGGCCACCATTGTGGAAGGGGAAAGTTTATTTAACGATGGAGTCGCCCTGGTGCTACTCAGCTTAATTTCTACGACCCACATGCAAGGATCCTTTAGCCTGGTGAATGGGGTACAGCAGTTGTTTATTGCCTTTGTGGGGGGTGGATTACTGGGCCTGGGCTTGGGCTATCTCTGTGTAGGGCTGTTTCGGCAGCTAGACGATGCCCTCAGTAACATTTTGCTAACGGTAGCGGTGTCGTTAGGTACCTTTCAGATTGGTCAAGTCTTGGGGGTTTCTAGCGCGATCGCCGTAGTGGTTGCAGGTTTGGTGATTGGTAACCTGGGCTTTCGCCAAACCTCAGCCTCGATCAAAGTCACCCTATTAAGCTTTTGGGAATACGCTGGATTTGGGGTGAATACCTTTATCTTTCTGCTAGTGGGTTTGGCCGTTGAGCCCAGGGGTTTAGTGAATACCCTGCCAGCAGCCCTACTGGCCATTGTCGCCTACCAAATTGGCCGAGTTGCTGTGATTTACCCGCTGCTGTACTTGCTGCGGTTTTTCGATCGCCCCATTCCCTTTCGCTGGCAGCATGTGCTGATTTTTGGCAATGTTAAAGGGTCCCTATCCATGGCCCTGGCCCTGACGTTGCCGTTCACCCTGTCCGATCGCGAGCAGGTAATCACCCTGGTGTTTAGCACCGTGTTGGTCTCTCTGGTGGGCCAGGGGCTGAGCCTGTCTTGGCTGGTGAAGCAGCTACAGTTGTCTAAGCCATCTCCCTTTCGTCAGCAGATAGAAGAGTTGCAGCTAAACATTATTGCCGCCAAAGCAGCCCAGTCAGAACTCCTAAATCTGCTCGAAGTGGGTAGCCTGCCCAAGTTTCTATACGAGGAATTTTTTGCCCGCTACCAGGCTCGCATAGCTCAAGGGGAAGAGGGGCTACGTAGTCTTTATAACCAGCGACCTTCTTATAAATCTACCGGTCTGGTGGACACGGATTACTTAGATGGTCTGTGGCGACGGCTGTATTTGGCTGAAAAGGGGGCGATTAACCAAGCCATTTTCAAGGGACTACTGCCCGATGATGTGGCCCGTCCCTATCTTCAGGATCTAAATGAAAAGTTGCTGTCGCTCAAAGATACGTAGTTCTAGTTGGCATCCATAGGGCTTAGGGTTTCAGGGGGATGGGTGGATGGGTGGTAGACGCGGAGCGGCTTCCCGAAGGGTAGGGTGGATGGGTGGATGGGGAGATGGGTGGATGGGTGGATGGGTGGATGGGGGGATGGGTTTCAGGTGTGTGAATCCCCTCCTGGGAGGGGTAGGGGTGGGTTTTGGGTGTCGGGTTTCAGGTGTCGGCATCTCCTCCTGGGAGGGCTACTACACCAAGATCCCAGGGTTCTTAGGCTGATTAGCCTTGAATTTCGCGGCATTCTAGGCAGAACCCTGGGATCTGTACCGGCATTCTCATTGCGTTGACCCAATGGGTAACCCGTAGGGGCGAACCCAAGTGTTCGCCCGATCAAATCGGGGGTAGTCCAGCAGGATTTGGTATAAGATCTGTTACCGGGCAGGGGCGCCGATCGCCAGGATCTGGCAATATGAGATAAGCATTTAGGATCCGACTTTCCCTATGGTTCTGGTGGGCCAGGCCAGCGATCGTCGTTTACACCCCTTGACCAGTGTTATAACCCAAATCCAAGTTCAGGCCTGGCGTTCTGCCGGTGGGAAAACACCAGGTCCCGAGTTGGACTCGGTAACCATTCCCCTAAGCTGCGAGGAAATCCCCCATGGAAACCATTTGTTGGGAACACTTCAAGCACCGCTACGGCCCCCAGGGGCAGCTCAAAGCCTGGGCCGACTACCAGCGAGCTTATCGCCAATGGCGACAGACCCAACTAGCCCAACCCTCCACCTTGACGCCAGAACGACGCTAGTGGTCTAAGGGGTCTATCCAGTTAAAGATATCGGGCTGACAGGATTCACGACCTACGATTGGCCGTGAACCGCAGGCCGTAAACCGTGAACCCATAACCAAATTGACTAAGCACTAGCTCACAGGCATTGCCAGCGGGGTGGCGGCGTCAGCCTTGCTATCCTTCTGCTGCTTCGCCTCCAGATAGGCGGCCAGTTGGGTTTCAATGTTCTGCCGCACAATTTGGCGGAAGTCCAGGAAATGTTCGGCCTGGGCACACACCGACACATAGTTAGCGGACACCCCTGGGTAGCGCCACAGCATAATTGCCAGGTTGATCCAAAACCGCAGGCGGGTCTTGCGTACTACCCCCTGCCGCCAGAGGACAATTAAAAAGGCCCGGATGGTCACCCAGTTGATATCCGGGGCCCCGGCGGAGGTGGTGCGATTTTTGTAGTTGCGCTTCTGGGCCTCTCCCAAGATTAAAAAGTGACGGAAGGTGCGGTTGAGTACGGTCAGGGGGTCGTACAGATTCCAAAAGGTTTGGATGAATTCTTCGGTAATCTCTTCGATGGGGCGGGTGGGCACAAAGTTCATCAGGGTGGCCTGGTTGATGTCGGCACTCTTACCCAGCAGGCGACCTTCTTTTTCTAGGCGGTGCCAGAGAGCCGTGTCGGGCAGCGCCTGCAGCATGCTGACCATGGCGGTGGGAATAGCGGTTTGTTCCACAAATTGGTAGATTCGCTGTCCAGCCCCGGCTTTTTCGCCGTCAAAGCCGACAATAAACCCGGCCATTACCCGCAGCCCGGCCTGGGCAATGGAGACGACCGACTCGGAGAGGGGGTCGCGCATGTTTTGAAACTTCTTGGTCAGGGTGAGACTGTCGTCGTCGGGGGTTTCGATGCCCAAGAACACGGTGCCAAAGTTACAGTCCACCATCAGCTGCATCAGTTCTGGATCCTGGGCCAGGTCTACGGATGCCTCTGTGGCAAAGGAGAAAGGATAGCCGTGCTCCTCCATCCAGGGTTTCATCGCTTGCAGCAATAGCTTGACGTTGCGCTTGTTGCCAATGAAGTTGTCATCCACCATGAAGATGCTGCGACGCCAGCCTAAATCGTAGAGGCACTGGAGTTCGGCCAGCAGTTGCTCGGGGGCTTTGGTGCGGGGCTTGCGGCCATAGAGCACAATGATGTCGCAAAATTCGCACTGGAAGGGGCAGCCCCGGGAAAACTGAATGGACATCTCTGCGTAGGCGTCCATCTCTAGCAAGTCGTAGCGGGGGATGGGGGTGCTGGTGACATCGGGTTTTTCGCCCCCGGAGCGAAAGGTGCCGCTGCGATCGCCCCGTTCCACCGCCTCCACAAACATGGGTAGGGTAATTTCCCCTTCGTCCAAAATCAAAAAGTCGGCTCCGGCGGCCTCGGCCTCGTGGGGCAGGGAGGTGGGATAGGGGCCGCCCACTGCCACTAGCTTGCCGTAGCCCTTCGCGGTTTGAATCGCATCTAAAAAATCAGCCCGGTGGACAATCATCGCCGACACAATCACAATGTCGGCCCACTGCCACTCATCCGGCTGAACCTCCCGCACGTTACGGTCTACCAGCTTGAAATTCCAGGTTTGGGGCAAAATGGCCGCGACGGTGACCAGTCCTAAAGGGGGGAGTTGCGCCTTTAGGTTAACCAGTTCCAGAGTCTTATCAAAGGACCAAAAGCTTTTCGGAAAGCGTGGGTAGACCAGGAGAATATTCATACCAGCTATGTTAAGGGGTTTTCGTTATGCTACGGGATGATTCTTAAATCAGCAAATTGTCCTAGCCAAAAATATCTCATTTCCCAAGTCTTTGATGTTATTGACGTCATTGTCGACCATAAAGCTCCTTCAGCCACGGATCTCTCAACTCAGTCCACCGTGTATTCTAGTCAGCAGCTTGCCTGACAAAGACGCTACTCTAGCGTGAGTCGTTTTGCCGTTTACGGGGTTAAGGAGACAGGCCTATGTGTGGCATTGTGGGATATATCGGCACCCAAGCTGCCGCCGACATTTTAATAGAAGGGCTGCGTAAGCTGGAGTACCGGGGTTACGACTCTGCCGGAATCGCCACGGTGGAAGAGGGAGAACTGCACTGTGTGCGGGCCAAGGGCAAGCTGCAGAACCTGCAAGATAAACTCGATGGTCAAGATAACCAAGCCCGGCTGGGCATTGGCCATACCCGCTGGGCCACCCATGGCAAGCCAGAAGAGTACAACGCCCACCCCCACCGAGATACCCATGGGCGAATTGCGGTGGTGCAAAACGGCATTATTGAAAACTACCGGGAATTGCGCGATCGCCTCAAAGCCGAGGGGCATCAATTTGTCTCTGACACCGATACGGAGGTGGTGCCCCACCTGGTGGCGTCCTACCTGGCTAAGCTGACCGCAGAGGAGCCCCAGGGGCGCTCTCGGCTTCTAGAAGCCGTCCGCCTTTCCTGCCTAGATCTGCATGGCGCTTTTGCCCTGGGGATTATTTCCGCCGACTTCCCGGATGAGCTGGTGGTGGTGCGCCAGCAGGCCCCCCTGGTGATTGGCTTTGGTCAGGGGGAATTTTTCTGCGCCAGCGATACCCCCGCCATTGTGCCCCACACCCGGGCGGTGTTGCCCATGGAAAATGGCGAGCTAGCCAGTCTAACCCCCCTGGGGGTGGAGGTGTACAGCTTTGAGGGCACTCGCCAGCGCAAGCACCCGATCACCCTGAACTGGAACCCAATCATGGTGGAAAAGCAGGGGTTCAAGCACTTCATGCTCAAGGAGATCTACGAGCAGCCCGGGGTGGTGCGCACCTGCCTGGAAACCTACATTGACAACAGCTGGACCGCCGCCGCCCCCGCCACCGCAACCCCCCCCATTAGCCTGGGCCTGCCCGACGAGCTGATCGATGGCCTGGAGCACCTGCAAATTGTGGCCTGTGGCACCAGTTGGCATGCGGCCCTGGTGGGCAAGTACCTGATTGAAGCCCTGGCTGGGTTACCAGTGATGGTGCAGTATGCCTCCGAGTTTCGCTATTCCCCCACCCCCCTGATTCCCAATACCCTGACCATTGGCGTTACCCAGTCGGGGGAAACCGCCGATACCCTGGCCGCCCTGGAGATGGAGCAGGGACGGCGGCTGGCCCAAGCCGATCCTCGCTTTGCCCCCCGCATGGTGGGCATTACCAACCGACCCGAGAGTTCCCTGGCTCGGTTAGTACCCCACATCATTGACACCCACGCTGGCATTGAAATTGGGGTGGCAGCCACCAAGACCTTCACGGCCCAGGTGATGGCTTTTTACCTGCTGGCCCTGGATCTGGCCTACCGTCGCCAGACCCAAACCCCAGAGCGCATCGAAGACATTTTGACCCAGCTGCACCAACTCCCTGCCTACATTGAGCAGGTGCTGGAAAGTCAGGAGCGCTACATTGAAGACTTGGCCCACGAGTTTGGCGATACCCAGGACTTTATCTACCTGGGCCGGGGGGTCAATTTCCCCATTGCCCTGGAAGGGGCCTTGAAGCTCAAAGAAATTAGCTATATCCATGCGGAGGGATATCCCGCTGGGGAAATGAAGCATGGGCCGATCGCCCTGCTGGATGCCAAGGTGCCGGTGGTGGCGATCGCCATGCCGGGCAGTGTTTACGACAAGGTGCTATCCAATGCCCAGGAGGCGAAAGCCCGGGATGCCCAGCTGATTGGCGTGGTGCCGATGAACGATACGGACGCCGAAGACACCTTCGATCGGCTGCTGCCGGTGCCGGTGGTGGAGGAGTTGTTGTCGCCGATTGTGGCGGTGATTCCGCTGCAATTGCTGGCGTACCACATCGCGGCCCGGCGGGGGTTAGATGTGGACCAGCCCCGCAACCTGGCGAAGAGTGTGACGGTGGAGTAGGCAGGGGCCTTTACGGGTTCAGGCCATTCCGGGCTATGGGGCGTAGGGACGGGGTGGGATAGCAAGGTGATTAAAATGGATGCAGGCGTAGATGGCAGTGGGTAATGCCATGGTTAGCACAACCCCAGAATCCCAATCGATTCAGTTCGATGAATGGGTGATGGCCTCATGGGCTGAGTATTTAGGGCGGCTAGAGTCTTCCACAGCAGAGGGCTCTCGCTGTTATTTTGATTCGGGTTGGATGAGGCTAGAAATGTCGCCCCTGGGTGCCTTACACGGACGGGAAAACTCGATTGTTTCAACCCTGGTGGTGCTATTTACCACCCTCAAGGGGATGCGCATGGTAGAGCTGACCAATACCACGTTTCGCAAACCGGGCTTACAAGATGCCCAGCCTGACATTGCCTTTTATTTGGGTCAGGGGTTTAGCCTGCCACCGCAGGACAACAGCCCAATTGATGTGCTCGAATATGGAGCGCCCCAGCTCGTGGTCGAAATTGCCTCAACCACATTAGATGATGATTTGGGCAAAAAACGTTTACTCTATGAGCGCTTAGGCAGTGCGGAATATTGGGTTGTGGATGTGCAGGCGGCCCAGGTGATTGCTTTTGAAATCGCGGAGGAGCGCAGTGGACAGGTTTTAGCGTCTAAGGTGTTGCCGGGGTTGGAGATGCATACGTTAGAAGCGGCTTTGATTCGTTCTCGCACTGAGGACGATGCCACCATCACCCGTTGGCTATTGGAGCTGTTTAGCCATAATCCTCAGGGAGGCTAGATGGTCGTTGCACTGACAACGGTTAAGAAGATGGAGTTGGTGGTGTTTACTGAGCCTGGGGCGAATGGCTACCGGCAGCAACAGACCTTTACTCAAGGACAGGTTTACCCGGTGGCGTTTGCCGATGTTGGCTTTGCCGTCGATTATTTTGTTCGTCGCTAACTGGGGGGTGACTGGACGATGGTGACAACTAAACTCTCTCTGGCTGATTACCTGAGCCTTGAGGATGGCCCCGAGGGCCGTTGCGAATTTGTGGATGGGGAAATCATTGAAATGCCGCCAGAGAGTGAAGAAAATGTACTGATTGCCAGGTATTTGATGGCCCAGTTTTTGCAGCTTATTTCCTTTGAGCGGGTGCGGCGAAACGAGACAGAAATTATTGTGGCGGGTCGGGCGCGTTTGCCGGACTTAATGATTATCGGTGAAGACCTGGTGGCCGCTCTGGCGGGGAATCGCCGCAGCACGATTACAGAAGAGATGCCTGCACCGCTGTTGGTGGTGGAGGTGGTGTCGCCGGGGAAGGAGAATGAAGACCGCGATTATCGCTATAAACGCTCGGAATATGCGGCTCGGGGGATTGCTGAATATTGGATAGTTGACCCCGATAAGGCCAGGGTAACGGTTTTGACCCTGGTGGATGGATTGTACGAGGCGGAGGCGTTAGGAGTAGATGGGGTGCTGCGATCGCCCCAGTTTCCGGGGTTGGAGTTGTCGGTGGCTCAGGTTTTGTCGCCAAAGGGGTGATGACCTGTAACGGAAATTTCAAAAACCGATGAATTTCAAGACTCCCCAGGCTACCTTAGAGAGGCCTACGCCCTCTATGGGGACGGGCTGACCGATGTCTGATGTTTATGGCCCAGGGGTTTGACCAAAGACCTGACCTACTACGCTAAGAGGTTCGTTAAGCTGCGGGTTGACCGGGCCAAGGGCGTTGCTCCCCATAAACCGATCTTGCTACTGGCGGTGCTGGATCTGTTGGGAAAGGAGCAGATCCACCGCAACGAGATTTACCTGTCGCCGGAACTGACGGCAAACTTTCTCAAGTTCTGGCATCGGTTTGTGGCCAGCGATCACCACTCGAATATTGCCCTGCCGTTTTTTCACCTAACTGGCGATAACTTCTGGCACCTGATGCCGAACCCTGGGTTTGAGGCCGCGATCGCGGCTCGGGTGAAGTTTCGTACGCTGCCTGTTCTACGAGCGGCGGTGAAGTATGCCTACCTGGATGGGGAACTGTTTGCCCTGCTGCAAACCCCCCAAACCCGCACGGAGCTGACCACGATTCTGATTCAAGCGTGGTTTCCTGAAAAGGCGGGGGAGATTGCCGAGTCGTTTACCTATGATGAGTTTGAAGCGGTGCAACAAAGCCTGTTGGACTCGGGTGGGGCCACTTACAATGTGGAGGATCTGAAGGACCAGGATCAGATCTTTGTGCGGAATGCGGCGTTTCGGCGCAATGTGGTGAAGCTATACGACCAGCGCTGCGCGTTTTGCAAACTGCGGGTGGTGAGCTGGGATGGGGCGAATATTGTAGATGGAGCCCATATTCAGCCGTTTGCAGAGTTTCGGGACGATCGCTTTGTGAACGGGCTGGCCCTCTGCAAGAACCACCACTGGGCCTTTGATCGCGGTTGGTTTGGGGTGGATGACGATTACCGGATTGTGATTCCCTGGGCACGTTTTAAGGAAGAGGCTGCGGTGGGAAGTCGAGGGATGATGCAGTTTCGAGGGGAGCGGATTGAGTTACCGAGGGAGGAGAGGTTTATGCCGAGTTTGGAGGGGTTGAGGTGGCATCGGGAGAGGTGGGAGATAGGATAGTGAGTGTTACTGAACGGGAATGGACCGCATTACTAGAGAGAGAATGGTACTCGATACAGCGCTGCTGAATGAGCGAGTGAATACTCAACGGAACAGCATTCTTGATATTGCTGAGCGTTATGGAGCGTACAACGTGCGGGTGTTTGGGTCAGTTGCCCGTGGGGAAAGCCACCAGGCCAGTGATGTCGATTTTTTGGTGGAGATGCAGCCAGGGCATAGTCTGTTAGATCGCATTGCCCTAAAGCAAGATTTGGAAGATTTGCTGGGATGTCGGGTCGATGTGGCAACCCCTAGGACGCTGCATGAATGCATTAAAGACCAGGTTTTGCAGGATGCCAGGCCACTATGAACGTAGATCGCCTTTACCTGAGTAATATCGTGGAGTGTATTAGCCAAATTGAGCAATATGTAGTGGATGGAAGGGAAGAGTTTTTTCGTAACCGAATGGTTCAGGATGCGGTGATTCGTAATTTTGAGGTAATAGGTGAAGCGGTGAAACGCCTCTCGATGGAATTAAGGCAAGAAAATGGCGATATACCCTGGCGACAAATGGCAGGGTTCAGAGACATACTTATCCATGATTATTTGCGGGTGGATGTGGCTGAGGTTTGGGTGGTGGTTGAGCAAGATTTGCCAGTGCTGAAACCCAGATTGTTTGAGTTGTTAGAGCAAGTTAATGACCCCATATGAATGGGCTGGTCTTATGCAAAAATCACCACAGGGCGTTTGACAACGGGTGGTTTGGGGTGGATGACGATTACCGGATTGTGATTCCCTGGGCACGTTTTAAGGAGGGGGCTGCGGTGGAAAGTCGAGGAATGATGCAGTTTCAAGGGGAGCGGCTTGAGTTACCGAGGGAGGAAAGGTTTATGCCGAGCTTGGAGGGATTGAGGTGGCATCGGGAGAGGTGGGAGGTTGGGTAAAGATATTGAGGTTTGTCAGTGCCCGCCTTAGGGTTACTGGATTACGATAGAAGGCAAAGTATCAGGATTATCTAGATGAAATCTACAGAGGCTTTAAATTCCGAAACATTGAAGGCATTGATCAAGGAAAGCCTGCGAGAGGTTTTGCGGGAAGAACGGTTAAACCTGTGTAAGCTCCTGATGCCCTTTGTGAGCGATGAGGAACAAGCTGAGATAGACGCTCAGGTTGGTTCTCCAAAGGATCTCGATGCTTCTGAAACTGTTGATTTAACTGACTGGGTGAAGCATGGAGGTCCGATTTAGCAAGAAGGCTGTCAAGTTTCTAAAGAAACTCGATGCTCAATCTGCCGAGAAAGTCCGCCAGAAGATTCTTCAACTCCAGTCTATGCTCGAAACCGAAGGGGTAATTCCATTTACAGAGCTAGATATCAAAAAGTTGAAGGGTCAATGGGATGGGTACTTTCGACTTCGAGTTGGTCAAATTCGCGTCATTTTCACCGTAGTTAACAGTGAGATTGAGATTTTACTCATTCAAGATATTGGCTTTAGAGGAGGTATCTACAATTAAAAAACTGGCTGTTTAAGGCTAAATACTGACTACGCTGGTTTGGGGTGGATGATGATTATCGCATTGTGATTCTCTGGCAGCGCTTTAAGGATGAGGCTGCGGTGGGAAGTCGAGGGATGATGCAGTTTCAAGGGGAGCGGCTTGAGTCACCGAGGGAGGAAAGGTTTATGCCGAGTTTGGAGGGATTGAGGTGGCATAGGGAGAGGCGGAGTATTGGATAAGTAATAATGACTTAACGATAGGCATTCTTTCTCATTAATTAGAACAGATTTTATTGAGCAAGAATCCTGCCACTAAAGAAGCAAAAAATACAGCAATAGACACGCCCATGTTACTCATAAAATTCATTAAATTGTTAACAGAAACGGAAATCGACCTCTTAAGAATAAAGGAATTAGAGATTAATGCAACTGAACGAGTGACCAGAAAACTGGTCACCTGCGGAGTGTTCAATGCTAATTCATGCGAAGAGGATACATTCAAGAATCATTATAAAAAATATATTTCATTTTCAAATAAATTGAATTCTTGCGTTAGCAATTTGACTTTTTTGATTTTCTTTCTGTCTGTTCTGGCTCTCTTTCTTTACATGCATAGCCTAACATATTTCTTGTATCAACAAGGCATTCGACTAGGAACTCAGGTCGTATACACAGATAGTTTTGTTGGTAATCATGAAATCATTTGGGGCATAGTATTTTTAATGTTGTGTTTCTACATTCTGTGGAGCCTCTTCATTAAAGAAATCATCTATTTTATTGACTCGAAAGAACAAGAATATGATAAGCGGGAGGCTGATTATCAAACGAAAAATAGAGATTCGGAATCCGCTGGAAGAAAGCTTGCAAGAATATTAATAGCTCTTTCTTTGACTTCTCTTTTTCTTGCTGCATGGGGAATCTGGACAGCGTTGTCTACTTATCCTTCATCCCCTGGCCGTCTTTATGTTTTCGCTGGAGCAATAGGAATATTCATTCTTGTTGGACTTTCTCTTTCCATATTATTCGGAATTCCTTTAAACGCCTTTGCTGAATTAACCTTAAAAAGAAGTATCCCAGACTCAATTATTGTGTCGGAACTAGGAAGATTAATATTATTTCTTGATGGTGAGTCCTTGCCTTCACAAAAGCTTGAAAGTATTGCTGTCAAGAACGATGTCATAGAATCATTAGAGAAAATAGCTGCCTGTTTTTCAAGGTTTCTACCGCGAAAAATTCGCGTTAATGATGCTCGGGAGAAAGCGTTGATTGAAAGAGAGTTTAAAAGTATAGCCAATGGGTTTCAGGTATTGCAAATGTGGCTCTATACCCCTATGCCTGACACCGGAGAAGCTCTTACTGTAAGACTAAAAACTGACCTTAGGAATATCCTACAAGGTAACTATCATGACTTACCTAGGACTGATCGACTTCCCAGGGCTGACATTCCTGCTAAAGATTTTTTGGTAAGTCAAGCTAGCCAGTGGATAAATCTGCTACTTAAGATGTCCCTGCCATTTATATTACTTTGGATTCTTGATCTGAGTCCAATAGGAATTCCGCCAAATTCTATGGATTACTTATTGTTGGGATCTTTTACCTTTTCAGTGCTATTTTTTGTTGTTGAGATAGATCCTCAATTTGGCGAAAAGCTCACATTTATTAAGGGCATTCAGGATCTTTTAAATACCAGGAAAGATGATAGTAAGTAGGTTGGGTGCAGCGAAGCGGAACCCAACACCCCAAGCCCTTGGCAAAGCCTAACATTCTCAACCATCAAAGCCCCATTCCCAAGATGCACTACCGCCGTGCAACCACCCCAGGAGCCACCTACTTTTTTACCGTTGTTACCCACCAGCGGCAACCCATCTTCCAAAATACCTGAGCCATCCACCATCTCCGCCATGCTTTTCATACCGTCAAAATCGAAAAGCCCTTCACCATTGATGCCATCATCATCCTGCCCGATCATCTCTATACCCTCCGGACATTACCCAAAGGCGACGCCGACTTTTCCTCTCGCTTGCAACGCATCAAAGCCAAACTTAGCCGCAAATGCCCCATCGAATTCAAACAGCCTGCTCCAACATCTCGACAACACAAAGGTGAATTAGCGATTTGGCAACGACGGTTTTGGGAACATCAAATTCGCAACGAAACTGATCTGAGTCAGCATATTGAATATATCCATTACAACATCAAACCCACGTTTTTAGGTGGTTTCAGGAGCGCATTTTGGAAATTCCTTAGCCAATGTTAGGTTGGGGAACTGGTCTCTAAAGAGGTGATGAATGCCTGAAGTGCCTATCTTACAAAGGTTTGGCCTAACGTGCCGAGAATAGCGCAAAACCCTTGTTCAGCAAGGCTTCTGAGGGGTCATCGCCGACTAACAGTCCAGTGCCATTTTTCTAACTAAGCTGGCCTGTGTTGATATTGTAGCAACTTAGAATGCTGCCTGTACTAGTTTTCAGGTAAAGAGTACCTAACTTGATATCGGAGTGCATCTTCGACGGTCTCTCATAACGTTGACCGCTAGATTCACAAAAAGATTTGTAGGCATTGTGGGCTTTTTCAAAATCGTCCATTAGGACACCTCAAGAAATATTACATCTTTAAATTTATCCTACTTGAGCTTTTTCTCAACTGTAAGTAGCTATAGAGTGAACGTAGGTTGGGTGGAGCGCCAGCGGAACTCAACATCGCTGATAGTTCACCCACCCAACAACCTACCCTAAGCGCATGCAACTTTCCACCATCTCATGTACTACCGCCGCGTCAAAACCCCAGGGGCAACCTACTTTTTCACCGTCGTTACTTACAATCGACAACCGTTATTTCTCAGCGACTACACTATAGCCTTACTCCGTCAAGCCTTCAACACCGTCAAAACAGAATCTCCATTTATAATTGACGCCATTGTCATTCTGCCTGATCACCTCCACAGCATTTGGACCCTACCCGACGCCGCCGCCGATTATTCATCCCGATGGAGACACATCAAAGCCCGGTTTAGCCTGCGGTGTCCACAAGCCTACAAACAAAGCCAAAACCTTTCTCGCCAACGTAAAGGCGAACAAGCCATCTGGCAGCGACGGTTTTGGGAACATCAAATTCGCAACGAAGCCGACTTTAGCCAGCATGTGGATTATATTCACTACAACCCTGTAAAACATGGCCTGGTCAGAGCACCTATGGATTGGCCCTATTCCAGCTTTCATCGCTATATCAAAGATGGGGCATATCCGGCAGATTGGGGGGCGAGTGGAGCGATTGAGTTTGATGAGAAGATTGGGCGAGAGTAGAGGGGCGTGGGTTGGGGGTGTTGGGTTCCGCTTCGCTGCACCCAACCTACGGTGGATTAGACTTATCGGATTAGAGGTCTTTTACTTCATCTAGTAAGTAGCGCTCAACAAAGGCTTTTGCGGCTGAAGGGTTGAGGCCTTTGAGGGCTCTGACAATGTCCACAATAGTCTCCCCCGACGGGTCGCTTTTCTCATTCGCCCATCGGTAGACGCTATTACGCTCAATATTGAGAGCCATAGCAAGGCTGTACTGACTCACCTCATACTCCTCAAGCACTTGCCTGAGTACCTGTCCTGCTTTTCCCATGACCTCATGGTGTCAGAGGAGATTGACTGAGTAAACAACAAATCAGTTGACGACAACAAATTAGTTGACGATGATGCTGTCATCGAATCTGTTGACGTCAAAAGCTATCATGCAAACCAAAGCCTTCCTTGCTTCCCCTGACCAGTCCACCCAAGCCTCTGGGCCAGTCCACCTCGAACTCACCCTCAAACTCCACAGCTATCCCCACCCAGATCGCGAACCCGTCAAAATTCTCGTCATCGGCTCCAAGCAGTCCGTCAGCGCCATTGTCGTTGCCCTGCACCAGCTCGGCTTTGCCGAAATCTAAAGCCCTCCGGGCATGCGCTTGCGCGTAGCGAGTGGACAGACTTCCTCGGCGCCCCCAACGCCGACCGCCCCCTCCAGTTTCTAGTTTGGCCCTGATGAGGTGATGTAGACGCGGAGCGGCTTCCCGAAGAGTAGGCATTGGTGAGGTATTTGCCCAGGGAGTAAGGGGTGGTGGGGTGGTGAGGGTGGTGGGGTGGTGAGGGAATGAAGGGTGGTGCAGGGTTTGTATCGGGTGCTGCCTGAACCAGAGAGAGTAGGTAGAATGAGCTGAGATGAGCTGTGCTGCGAGGAAACGGGTTGTGGAGACCGGGGCCATAGAGATGGTAAAGACCAAACAGGCCGAAATCGCTGAGCTGTGCCGCCGCAACCAGGTTGCCCAACTCGATTTATTTGGTTCGGCTACTCGATCAACCTTCAATGCCCAGACCAGCGACTTTGATTTTCTCGTAGCCTTCGCCATCCAATCCCCCGATGGGGCTGCCAATCGCTTTTTTAGCCTCAAGCAGGGCCTTAGCGATTTGTTGGGGCGCACGGTCGATTTAGTCGATCTGAACGCCATCAAAAATCCTTACTTTTTAAAAGTTATCGCTCCTGACCGGCTGACCGTCTATGGATCTTGAACTGCTACGGTATCTGTACGACATTCAGCAGGCTGGAGAGTTGATTCAAACCTTTACCGCTGCCCATACTTTTGACAGCTACCGAGCCGACGTAATGGTGCGCTCAGCCGTCGAGCGACAGTTCATCACCATTGGAGAAGCGTTGAATCAGGCTATGCGGCGATCGCCTGATCTGGAGCGCCAAATAGCCGAAGCCCGCAAAATCGTAGACTTTCGCAATCTTCTGACCCACAGCTATGGAGCTGTCTCTGACGCTGTGGTCTGGGATATCATTCAGACCAGTCTTTCCAGGCTTATTAGCGATATTGATGCTCTAATGGAATCTGCCGATGGTTAGCAGGGCTGGCATTGCCCGGCCTATGGCATTTCGTTGAGAAGATAGCCTTCGATAAAGGCTTTAGCGGCTTCAGCTACCCCCACCCCGATGGTCAAAGACCGACCCTAGGGGGTCACGCGAACCCGTCAAAATCCTCGTCATCGGCACCAAACGCTCCGCCAGCTCCGTCGTCGTCGCCCTCCATCAGCTCGGCTTTGCCGAAATCTAAAGCCCTCCGGGCATGCGCTTGCGCGTAGCGAGTGGACCGACTTCCTCAGCGCCCCCAACGCCGTTGGTCAAGAACCGGCCCCTAAGGGCCATCGCCCCCTTCAGTTTGGCCCCGATGAGGTGATGTAGACGCGGAGCGGCTTCCCGAAGGGTAGGCGTTGGTTAAGTATTTGCCACGGATTGAGGGCTGAACGACTTGTTCCTAGGCCGCATCAAGCCATTACCTGCTTAATGGCTTGGATAGCTTGAATCAGAATTTCGGCGGCTTGATGAACGTCATCGTCGGTAGAGAACTTGCCTAGGCCAATTCTGAGGGCACCTTCAACAATTGGCTCTGCCAGCCCCATCGCCCTGAGCACATGGGATGGGGCTTCAACGCCTGAGGAACAGGCGGAGCCGGTGGAAATGGCCAGTTTGTGGCGCACCCTGGCGATGACGGCGCTGTTGGGAATGCCGGGGATAGAGATGTGCAGGTTACCGGCTAGACGGTTGTGCGGGTCGCCGTTGATCACTAGGTCGGGGATTTGGGCTTGGAGGAAGGATTGGAGGCGATCGCGCTTTTGCCCAATCTCAATTGTCAAGGTTTAAGAAGTGGCGGGTAAGGTTAACCAGTAAGGCGATCGTAGTACAGGTCTAGGGCGGTTTGGGCCAGTTGTGCCAGGGTGACCCGGTCTGCATCGCTAAGCTGCCGCCACAGCATAGGGTCGAATTTAAGCTGGGTCAGTTCTTTTTGCCGCCGCACAAATTTTCGCCGCTCGAATTTTTCGAAGGGCATGGCCAACATAATGCGTTCAATGTCGCTGTCGGTAAGATCGGTAATGTGAGCCAGGCGACTGGTAGACTGCTCTACGATTTGGCCATTTTCTAAGCGTTGCAGGTAGAAGTGCTTGAAGAACCGCACCAGGTCAGGAATAGTGACTTGTCCCTTATCATTAGCCAGTTCTAGCAAACCAAGGAGTAGCACCGGCTTATAGGAGTAACGTCGATCCATTTGCTCAACGAACTCAAAAAATTTGGCTTTGATGTTTGTCTTGGTAATAGGCTCAATGTTGAACTGCTGACGGATCTCGTCGAGGCGATCTTTTTTGAAGTAGTGGTAAACGCGATCGCCCACCGGAATCGTATGATCAGGCCGGAGTTTATTGCCTTCCACCCAACGACGGACTACGCTTTCACCAATCCCTAATTCGGCCTCCAGTTCGCTGGCCTGATACATATCCTGAACTTCATCTTGCCAGCGAAAGATATCAATCACCTCATATTTTTCTGCCCAGAGGTGCAAACCTAGAATGGCAGCTGGCTTCTCCCCTCTGGCAAACTGTTCTGCCTCATGGTCAAGGGCTTCTTTGGGAGCTGCCACCAGGGCACCAGGGCGATAGTGAGGCTTTTTGAACAGGCGATGGGCACTCATGGCCTGGGCATAGCGACTGGTGTTGTCGATAAAGTCGAACACCAGCAGGCAATCTTTACCAGGAGCTTTGCGGGTGCCCCGTCCCAGTTGTTGTACATAGACCACCTTACTCAGGGTGGGTCGTGCCATCAGCAACACTTCAGTTTCAGGAGAGTCCCATCCTTCATTAAGAATGTCGCAGGCACAAAGGACGAGAATATCCCCAGCCCGGTAGGCATCTAAAATCTGCTGTCGCTGCTGTTCGCCCATCCGCCCTGATACATGCGCTGCCTTGATGCCCTGCTGATTGAAAGCACTGGCCATGCTTTCAGAATGATCGACATTGATGCAAAAGCAAACCGCACGTTTGGCCGGGGTGTGGGTGCGGTAAGTCTCGACAATGAGGCGATCGCGATCAGGAATTTTCAGCGCCTCTCCCAGATCTCGGGCGCGATAGTCTACCCCGTTATAGCGAAGCTTACTAAGGTCAATATTGGTCTTAACTCGCACACAACGAATGGGAACTAATAATTCTCGCTCGATGGCCTCTTCAAGTTCTAATCGATGGGCACAGTTTTGGAAAATCTCAATTAATGATTGTCCATCGTGACGATCTGGGGTAGCCGTTAACCCAAGAATAAACTTAGCCCGAAAATAGCTGATCACTTTTCGGTAGGTTTCTGCGGCGGCATGGTGACTCTCGTCAATAACGATATAACCAAATTCTCGCTGGTCAAATAAATCTAATGCACCGGAAAGAGTCTGTACTGTGGAAAGCACAACATGGGTATTGGGCTTGCCTTGTTTTTTTTGAAAAATAGCCGAGTCTACCTCTGGCCAGAGTTCGCTGAATCGTTCCTGGGTTTGGGTTAGCAGGGTACGACGATGGGCCAGGTAAAGCGTTCTGAGACCAAGTCTTTTGGCATCGGCGATCGCTACATGGGTTTTGCCCGTACCCGTGGCATGAGTCAATAATGTAATTGTTTTGCCTTGGCTTCTTAGGGTTTCGAGTTGCTGAACAGCATCCAGTTGATGTTCTCGTAAAGAAATCTCCCCGGCTTCTTGTTTGGGTAAAAATCCATCCAAAGTACCAGCGGTAATCTCTTTTTCTAGAAATAGCTCAAGCTGCTGCTGGATGCGATCGCGTTCCTGAGCAAGTTGCACATCTGTCCAGCGATAAACTCGCCAACCTTGAAAAATCAGGCTATTCTGCCGCAAAAGCTGATCGCGATAGTCTGGGTAGTCAACCATAGCCCCATCTGGAGCGTGCCAGGCTTCACCGTCAACCTCAAAAGCATACTTATCTAGTCGTGAAATAAAAGCAAAGTCAATGAAGCGGCCCCCATCATATATATCGATGAAAGGATATTGAGGGATCAAAAGCTGGGTACGCTCGAATCCCAACACCTCTTGAAAGATATCGACAAACAGATCTTCGCTAGAACTACTCTCTGCCGCCCGGTTGTCATCCATAGGTTGAGGGATTGATGATAGTCTCATACTCCCTCAGGTTATTCTCCCTGAGAGCTAAAGTCATCGGGAAGTTCATCCAGCGTTACACCCAAAGCTTTACAGAGGGTCTTTACCTGAGGGATAGTCAAACTCGCGATGCTCATGCCTCGTTCCCAGTTGCTTACCGTCTTACCACTCACCCCAATGGCCCTGGCCAAACCTTCTTGGGAGAGACCGGCTTGCTCTCTCAGTTGCTTGAGGGTGGATTGGGGGGATGGTTCAGACTGGATTGACGACATTAGAAATTAATTTCTAGAAACAGGGGTTGACAAAGGCACTTCTTTTCTAGAAACTGGTTTCTAGTCTTGTTCTAGAGCAGGCTAAAACTTTGGGAAGGCACTCTATCCAGTGTCTCACCTAGTTTTCACCTGATTCAAATTATTCCACTATGAGTGTCAGTCCATTCGATGTCTGGGCGATTGTTCGTCAGCTTCCAGACATGCAAAATGCTGTTGTCAGTCGATTTCGCCGTCGGTCAGACGCTGAAGCATGTTTGCGTCTCTACCGCCGTCACATGCCTCACTGGAACTATTTGCTCATTTATGCCCCAAAAGATCAAGATTTAGGAGTGCTTATGGACGCTATACCCCAAGATTGGGCCATGTATACCGAAGAAGGTAACGCTGAAGTTGCCAAAATGATGCAAGGTATTCGTAAGGCGTTGCATCATCAACCCTTGCCCCAGGTGCGGGAACTGCTGCGACGTAAACTTGAAGCGGTATCCAACACATATCCTGAAATTTACGATACTGATGTGCGTCAGACCATCGCGTTCCGTCTTACGGGCTGGGCCTGCCAGGTGCATGAGTTGCCGACATCTATTAGATGACAATTACTTTGGCGGGTGACGACAACTATTTTGGCGGGTAGTACAGCGCTAGGAATAGCCGACGTCA
>NZ_SMDQ01000062.1 GCF_012911975.1 Nodosilinea sp. P-1105
AACGGGTTCAACTTCAACCAGTCTGTGCTGGATAGCCAAGGCCGTGTAATCGGCACCTGGGCAGACGTGATCAACCGCGCCAACCTGGGGATGGAAGTGATGCACGAGCGTAATGCTCACAACTTCCCTCTGGACTTGGCTTCTGCTGAGGCTCCTGAAATCATCGGCTAGTTTTGGCTAGTCCATTGATTGATTAGCGCAAAGCGCTCCCTTCCGGGGGCGCTTTTGCTTTGTCCCTGGGCATGATTGCTACGCAGGAGCGATAGAATTCAAACAAGCCTTCCAATCCTGCTTTTATGCTTGCTGTCCCCACTACATCGCACCCAAGCAATATCTGGCCCTTGAGCTACAGAGCCACATTCGCCATGAGTATCGGCGAGGTCTGGTGTATGCCATGGCGGGCAGCACCGATAACCATGACCGCATTGCCTTTAACCTGCTAAAAGCTATTGATAACCACTTGGGAGCTGACTCAGACTGCCAGTTTTATTCGGGCAATGTCAAAGTCAACTACCGAGACGAGTTTTACTACTACCCTGATGCGTTTGTGACCTGTGACCTGAGGGATAGGCGCTACCGCTACCCTAAAGGGCATGACCGAAACCCTGACCGATGCCTCAAAGCTGGCCGAAGCCCGCCAAAAACTGCTACCGCTGGTGCTTAGCCTGTTTGCCCTAATCTAATGCCTTGGCAGGACAACTAAGTTCGAGAGCACTGCAAAAGCTATTGAGACGAGCTAACAGCGCATTGTAGTAAATATAAGCATCTTCACGTTCCTGTTCGAGATAGTTGTATAAGGTCAGCTCTGGCTCTGGGGCTAAATTATCTGTGGGAATGTCCAAGCCTGCTGCACTCAAGCGCGTTGCGGCGATCGCGATCAGGAATGAGCCAATCGTATGGGCCTTGCCGTTGCGAAGATCGTTTAATCCAGGCAAAATCAATTCTGCCCCCGGCAAATCATTGAGACTCATCATTCGACTGCCTTTTATTTAATTTCTGTGCGATAAAACTTTCAACCTTGCTTCTAAGCAAATTAGGATTCAGAGCCGGAAATCTAATTAATTCCGGTTCAATGACCTCAAATCCATCTCTCAGGTCTGCCAAAGAAAATAAGTTCTGAGCATACATAGCTTCAACATCCTTAATATCCCGATCAAATCCTCTGGCTAGCTTGGAGAGAGCCTGAGAGGTAAAGTCGTAATGATAAAACGAAATTGAGCCCTGTTTGCTAATGAATACGCTTCTATCGCGCCATCCGGGCAAAGGAGGCAAAAAATCTTGTGGAGAAGCTAGCTCAATATTAATGTTTAAGTCTTGCTTCAGTTTCGCGATCGCCTGAAAAATACCTGAAGGCTCAGGGTCAAGACGAATATCGACATCCACTGTTGAACTACGCCAGCCAACCAAGAGAGCACTAGCGCCACCTGTAAAGTAGATGCAGCCTGAACCTCGGGCTTCTCTACCCAACACTTGCATCAGTTGATTTATTCTTTGAGGGTCAATGTTTGAGCGCATAAAATCTGTAGTTTTACCTATTTCTAGCCTTCAATTATCTTCCTCTTTTCTCTCCACTGCCTCAGCTTCCACCCTCGCTGCTTCCTTTTTAAACTCTTCCTCAAACTCTCGGGAAGCATCCTGAAATCCCTTAATAGCTTTACCCAAACTACGACCAATATCAGGTAACATCTTTGGGCCAAAAATTAGTGCTGGTATTAAAACTAGAGCCACCATGTCAAGCCATCCAAAGCTAAAAGCATGTTTACTTTTTTTGTCTGACGAAACATTCGAATCGTCTATCTCAGAACCACTTTTCTCTTTACTTATATCAGTACCACTCTTCTCAGTGGCACTTAGAAGTAGATCGTCCTTATGAATAGTAGGATGCAAAGCTGGCCTAAAAAATCTACTAGTTGTAGATATCAAAGCTACTACCCACCCTAGACTACCTACAAGCCACCAAAGAACTTTTCGTCGATCGGTAAAGATTTCTGATGCTGGCATTCCCTCATCCCGGCTTGGCTGCTCAGTCCCTTCAATGCGTTCTTCTGATTCTTGATATTCGGTCTCTTTTTGCTCCACAGAAAGTAGATCTTTCTGTCGATTTTCCTGTTTCCATCGCTGGGTTTCGGCCTGCATTAGCCGGTGTTGCTCAGCGGCCAGTCTCTCCTGTTCTTGTTTCTCTCGTTCTAATCGGTCAGTTTCTTCTTGCTGTCGTTTCAATTTTTCCGCTTCTCGCTGGGCATTCAGGGAGTTAACCACCTGGCGTAGACCTTGCTCTACATCAAAGAAGGCTTCGGCTCTGTCTGGCCAGCGGGTAATAGGTTTACCATCTTTGGGCAATACCTGAAGCTTCTGGAACGGGCTGTATTGCCAGCCACAGGTTTCTAGGATGATCGGAATTACCCTGGCGGTGCCTTCCTGGTGACGCTGAACGGCCCTCTGCATTTCGGTTTCGTAGCAATAGTCAGAGGCCAAAAAGTGGCGAGTAATCAGGAGCAGCACCATATCGGCTTTTTCCAGGTTGGTTTTTATCTCTGTGGCCCACTCAGCTCCGGCTTCGATCTGGCGGTCTTGCCAGGTGCTGACTTTGCCCTCTCGCAGCAGCAGCTTTAGATGGTAGTTAACCAGCTCATCCTTGAGTCCTTCATCCCGATGGGAGTAGGAGATAAATACATTTAGCGCCTCGTCTGCCATGCCCGATGGTGCTCTTGGGGTCGTCTTATTATAGTTTCAACCCAGCGGGCAAAGTTTCCCTAACTACCTATGGTTGACGGGGTTACCCTACAGGCGGGCCACTATACGACGGTGCAAAGTTTTCAGACGGGGGCGATCGCACCGCTGGCGTTCCCAAACATCGACGTTGCCGTCGAGGAATTGCTCATTCAGGCCCAAACTTAGCTTGTCGCTTCCTATAGTCGATGGGCCAAGTACACCTCTGCCGCCGCCCGGTGCAGCAGTGAGTGGCGAAAGATCAAGTCATCCATGGCTTTGCCATAGCCGCCGCCGATCACACAGGCGACGGGGTAGCCTGCCTTGACGCAGGTTTCTAGCACATAGCGATCGCGCCCATAGATCCCCGTATTGCTCAGGGCCAGCTTACCCAGCAGGTCATCCCGGTGGGGGTCGGTACCGGCGTCGTAGAGCACCAGATCCGGTTGCACCTGGGTCAGCAAATCCGGCAGGTACTGGGCCAGACAGTGCAGATAGGCCTCATCCTCCAGTCCCAGGGCCAGGGGCACATCCAGATCGCTAACCTGCTTGCGGGCCGGAAAATTCTCCTGGCAGTGCATAGAAAAGGTAAACACCCCGGGGTCATCCCGAAAAATCCAGGCGGTGCCATCCCCCTGGTGGACGTCCAGATCGAGAATTAGCACGCGGTTGACGCGGCCTTGTTTTTGGAGGACTCGGGTGGCGATCGCCAGGTCGTTAAAAATACAAAACCCGGCTCCATAGTCGGGGAAGGCATGGTGGGTGCCCCCGGCCGTGTTGCAGGCCAGCCCCTGTTCCAGGGCCAGCTTAGCGGTCAGAATCGTACCCCCCAAGGCGGTGCAGGTGCGTTTTACCAGGGCGGGGCTCCAGGGGAGGCCAATGCGGCGCTGGGCTTTGGGGTCGAGGGTACCCTGGCGGTAGCCCTGCACATAGTCGGGATGGTGCACCAGCTCTAGCCAGTCTTGGGGTGGTTCCCCCGGTTGGTAAATTTGGTCGGGGGTAATTACGCCGTCTTGCAACAGGCGATTGCACAGCAGTTTAAACTTCGGCATCGGAAACCGATGGCCAGGGGGCAAGGGCACCACATAGTTGGGGTGGTAGATTACGGGAAGCTGGCTCAAGACCCCGCTGTATCCTACATCAACGACGATAGGGAACGTCGCTGCCGCAGGTCGAGGGTGTGGGCAATGCTGGCCTCAGACCAGTCTAGGGGCAGGGCTTCATTATCAGGGATGACCATCGGCTGATGGGGCCCCGCAGGAGAGGTAGCCAGGGGTGCCCCTGGAGGTACCTCTGACGGTGCCCCTGACGAGGTTGGCGGAACAGGCTGGACGCCAGACCCATTGCGCTCAGACCCATTGCGCTCAGACCCATTGATCTGAGCGCGGACAAGGGCCGCCTCTGGCTTGGGTTGATCGGCTGCGATCGCCGCCTCAAGCGCTGCCTTGCCCGGTACCACCACCCCATCCCGCTGGGGGGAATAGGGGGACAATCGCTTTGGCTGGGGGGGAAGTTTGGGGGTGGGGCGTCGCTTCGCCGTGGGGCGTCGCTTGCGCCGTACCGGTCGCGGTGGTGCTTTCGCCTGTTGGGCAATCACAAAACAGCCAAAGCTACACAGGCCGACTAAGCTCAGTAATCCCCAGGTGGTGATGCCACCGCTGAAGCGACGACTCGACGACTCAGTTACCGCCTCCTGGTCAGGAGACAGTGGGGAGGCGTCAGGGGCCTGAGGGAGCTGATCTCTGAACACCACCGTAGGCGGTGCTACTCGTTCAGCTGTAGCAGGGGCAGCCTCAGAAATCGGCGGTTCGGTAAACATCAGGCGGTTATAGGCGACCGCCGAGACGCAAATCAGCCCAAACCATAGCCCCCCTAGCAAAAACATGGAGCGATACGTCAACAGCTGAGCCCAGAACAGCCGAGACATGAACGCCGGTTCCCGGGACTCAGTAAATAACTGTGGCTCCGCAGACCCTGATCGAGGGCGACGGGATGAGTTCAAAGAATGCTGCACCATAATGGCCCCATGGACAAGTCAACCAGTTACGTGAGTAGTGCACATGCTGCCCATTGTAAGCGGTGTTGGCCGGATGGCACAGCCTCAAACCCTGATCTCAGGGTCTCAGGGCACTAAAGCTGCGCTAGCTTGGGCACAAAATTTCGCGGATTTTGGGCCACCCATCCCTGGGCCGAATTTAGGCGCACTTCAAAAAAGAGGATGGAATCAGGGCTCTGATTCGTAGCTGCCAACTGCCCTAAAGTATCTCCCTGGCGGAGGGACTGCCCCACAGACACCTTGACATTGGCCAAGTTAGCATAGCGGGTCTGCAACCCTTGGGCATGGTTCACCACCACTAGCTTGCCGTAGACCGGGTCATCTCCGGCAAAGGCAACCGTGCCAGGACCGACAACCAATATCGGGGTATCGGCTGGACTGGATAGGCCAATGCCAGTGTTAAACACCACTTGGTCCTGATTCGCATCCGGTTGCCAGCCATAGTTCAACACCACCGGAGCCGGAGTCGGTAGTGGATATCCCTGCAAGGGGCTGCGGCTAGAGGTCTCGTTAGCGGGGCCGCTGTTAGCATTTACCGCTGTGCGAATACCCGGGAACCAATTGACCCCAGGGACGAAAATGGTGCTGGGCACAGTGCTGGTGCAACCATTCATCTCAAATAGCAGGTCGGCGCGGCTTTGGTAAGCTTCTGCTACGTTCGCCCAGGTTTGCCCAGCGGCCACACTAGCCCGAATGCCATTATAAGGAGGAATCACCAGCTCTTGGCCTGCGACTACCTGGCCATCTTGGGCAGAGGGATTCAACCCCATGATGGTGGTGGGTAGCAAGTTGTGGTCCTGGGCAATGGACTCTAAGGTTTCCCCTGGGGCTACCCGGTGTTGGCTTAGGCGCGATAGGACTGGGGCTCGACAAGTGTTAGTCTGCCCGCGGGTTTCCGTCTCTTGGTCTGCGATCGCCGGGGGGGTTGGCCCTATCCCCAGTCCTCCAGCAACAATGATGCCCATCACAACACCAGTAGCGGGCTTTAACGTCAGGGGAACCATGGCACTCAGCAAAAAATATCAATAGTCCAATCATAATCAACCAGCCTCATCATCAACGGGACTTAGTCCTGAACCTAGGGCTGGCAACGAAAATTTCCTGAGAAGGGACCCCATTGGCGAGTACAGTTGGGCATTTGGCAGCGGTTGAAATGCTTTCATCGGAGCGAATATTCGCTACATTAAGGGCAGTATGACTTAATGTTATTCGGGGCTAGTTCCTTAGCATAGGTATACCCTGTATCCGGTTAACCAGGGTTAGTATTTATATAGAGAACGAGAACCGGCTTGGCCGTGACACAGCGAGGAAAGATAATGGGTCCGTTACCAAAGCAACCCTTTCCAAAGCAATTGGTATGGCTTTCGGCTGCACTGGTCGCAGGCGGCGGCGCTGGATGGGCAGCGCATTCTTATGTGTCAGAGGCAGTGCCATCCTCGGAAGCGGCTGTGTCCCTCGACCAGGGGGATGTGGCCCAGACGGTACCAACCTCCTTGCGTACCCTGGTAGAGCCAGCCCCCGAGACCACGGCTCAGGTGCCAGTGGGGTTTAATGGGGCCAATTTTATTGCGGCGGCTGTGGAGCGAGTTGGCCCAGCGGTGGTGCGCATTGACGCCGAGCGGTCAGTGTCGTCCATGGCCCCTGATGGCTTGAATAACCCTTTCTTTCGTCGCTTCTTTGGGGATGAAATGCCCCCCGAGCTGGAATCAGACCGTTTAGAACAAGGCACAGGCTCGGGTTTTATTTTGAACAGCAACGGTCAAATTCTGACCAATGCCCATGTAGTTGAAGGGGCTGATACCGTAGAAGTTACCCTCCGGGATGGACGCACCTTTGATGGACAGGTGGTGGGTATTGACACAGTGACTGACGTGGCAGTGGTGAAAATCGAGTCCACCGATCTACCTTCGGTGCAGCTGGGCAGTACGGAGAACCTATCCCCAGGGCAATGGGCGATCGCGATTGGCAATCCCCTAGGCCTAGACAATACGGTTACTGCTGGTATCATCAGTGCTCTGGGACGTACCAGTAACCAAGTGGGCATCCCCGATAAGCGGGTGCAGTTCATTCAAACCGACGCGGCGATCAATCCCGGTAATTCTGGTGGCCCCTTGCTAAACGACCAAGGGGAAGTGATTGGCATGAATACGGCCATTCGCGCCAATGCCCAGGGGTTGGGATTTGCCATCCCCATCGAAACCGCTAAGCGCATTGCCGATCAGCTGTTTGAAACTGGCGAGGTGGAGCATCCCTTCCTCGGTATTCAAATGGTGACCATGTCCCCTGAAATGGTGGATCGGGTGAACCAGGAAGAAGGCTTGAACCTGAAGCACGATGGGGAGTCAGGGGTCCTGATTGTGCGGGTATTGCAAGATAGCCCGGCCCGCGAGGCTGGCCTGCAAGTGGGCGATGTGATCAAGGCGATCGATGGTAAGCCCATGACTGAACCAGCCGAGGTGCAAGCCGCCGTTGAAAACAGTGACATTGGCGATCGCCTCACCCTGTCCATCAGTCGCAATGGCACTGAGCGCTCCCTGGACGTACAGCCAGGGCCGATGCCTGACGATTTACGCTAGGGCTCCGAAATCCCCTCCCTGGGAGGGGTAGAGTAGGTCAATCCAAGCCCAAAGAGACCCAACCCGCCCTTTGGGTAACCCTCCGTGGGAGGGGACAGTTAAGTCTTGCTGTGTTGAGGCAACCTCAATGAAGACAAAAGGCTTTTGCAAAGCGCTTCTAGCTTGACAGACCACTAGGGGTGCAGCTCGCAGTTAGGGAAGCGCCCCAAGGTGTTGGCTTCGACAATGGCATTGCGACACTGCAGCGGACTTTTCCCGGTTTGCTGCACTAACGTCTGAATGCTAATGGCAGGCAGGGAAGCTTTAGGGGCCTTGAGATATAACTTGTAGGCTACTTCTAGCACCTGCTCGTCTAGCAGCAATGGTCGGACGGTGGCCTGCACGAGGTCTAGCATGGCGGTTTCAGCAACGATGATATTCAGTATATTCACCTAACTAACCACAGGCAACGTCTATCCCAGGATGGGTTGTGACCATGGCTGAGGCGGCTGTGGCCCGGTTACGTTAGCCAGTTAAGGGGCCAGTTAAGGGGCACATTGCTCGCCATCGGAGGTGAAGGCCAGGGGATAATCGGGACGAAGGGGATAGCCGGGGGGGCCTGCCTTAAAGCCATACCCCGTCACCAGTTCGTAGGTTTGTAAGACCCGACCCCAGCGGCGGATCTCCAGGGTTTGCGGCGGGTCAGCCCGCTCAAACATGGCCAGGTGAGCGGGGCAGATGGGGTGCCAGCTTTCCCCCAGGAGAACGGCGTCCCGGCCCTCCAGAGCGGCACTATCGTACCAAAAGTCGAACTGGTCGATGCGGCCTGAAATGGCCAGCACCTGAGGATCGTCTAAGACGTAAGCCAGGGCCGAGGCGGAGCGGTAGTCGGTGGTCAGCAGCAGGGGCTGGTCCAGCCCGGCAGCTTGGGTGGTGACAGCGGCGGCGATCGAGTCCCAGCCGTAGAGGGCGGCGCTGTCGGGGTCCGCCTCTCCCCCCAGGGCGGTGAACGGTATTACCGTGTAGTGAAACACCAGGGCAGCCGCGACGAAGAGGCCCAGGCCCTGGGCGATCGCCAAGTGCCGCCGCCGGGTTAGTCCCCCATCAGCCCGGTAGAAGACCTGGCTGAGCAGGGGGAATAGCAGGGGGTAGGCCAAAATATTCCAGTAGTACACAGCCACGGACACCAGGGAGAGGGCGGTGAAGGCGGCGGTGGATAGGCCAAACATCCACCAGGCCAGGGCAGAATAGCAGGAGGTGGGGGCTGTGGACTGTCCTGGTCGTTGCCCTTGCCAGGCCCGTTTGCCGATGGCCCAGGTCTGAATCGGCCCCAGAATCAACCCACAGAGGGCCAAAAACCCCAGGGGTTGTAGCCAGTTAAGGGTAAATTGGTCAGCCCCAGCGGTGCGATCGCGATAGAACCGAAAGGAGAAAAAGTCGTGCTGCAGATTCCACCCCAGGATGGGGGACAGCACCAGCAACAGCAGGGCCAGGGCTAGATATAACTGGCGATCGCGCAGTAGTGGTCGAAGCTGGCGATCGCTTAAAATCACTGCCAAAAACCCCAGACCCACAAACACCGCATTGTATTTGCACAGTCCGGCCAGCCCCAAGCACAGAGCGGCTCCCAACAACCATCGGCGATCGCCCGCCCCGGTGGCCCGGTAGGCATCGGCAAACTGAACAAAACACAGGCTACTGAGTACCGCAAAGGTGATGAGCCAGTGGTCGTGCCAGGCCAGGGCTAGAAACAAAAAGAACAGGGGCGACGATAGGCCCAAGAGCACCACCAGCCCCAATCGATCGGCCCCTTCTCCCGGGTATAAATAGCGACAGATCTGCCAATAGGCCCAGCCCAACAGGGCGGTGCTAAGCAGATTGGGCAGCCGCAGCACCAGGGTCGAGCGCCCCAGCCCTGCGGCAAACAGCCCCTGCACCCAGCTATGGAAGGGGGGATGGTCGTAGTAGGACAACCCCGGATGCTGTCCCCACAGCCAGTAATAGGCTTCATCGGGGTTGGGGAAGGTGACCCCCCAGAACAGCAATCGCAAGGCCAAAAACCCCAGTAGATACCAACGCCCCCAGCGCCAAATCGGGATCTTAGTCATCGGGGGTTTCGAGGGCACTGGTGTCGATACCGTCGAGTTCTGGAATGTCTCCCAGGTCCAGGTCAGTTTGAGATTTAGAGTCAGCCGCAACCTCCGCTGCAAAGGGTAGGGTGACCGTCGGTAGCCCCGCCCCCTGTAGCCCTTTGAGAATGTGGGCGGGAGTTTCGGGAAACACCACAAACAGAGCATGATTCGTATCGGTACCATCGCTAAGCAAGTGGCTATAACGCTGGGGCAGTAGCCACTCATAACCGCGATCGCAGAGAATTTGAGTATGACGCCAGCGCATCAGTAGGGCTGAAAAGTCCTCCTGGGGTCGATGGATATAGATAAAAATTTCCACCCCGGTTTTAATTTTCCATTCGGGGTCACACATTAGCAGGGCCAGATCACAGGGTAGGGTTACCACTGCTCCAGGTTGTATCGCTGGGCTATGGGGATTGAGGTGAGTGGCTTCTCGCACCCGAATGTTAGGCAGCGGTAGGGTCAAAATGCTGTCCTGGGGCCGCCGCATACTCGGTACCGCCTCCAGGTAGGGTCGGTACCCCCTCAACAACTCCAGGGCGCCCTGGTGATCGGTACAGGTCGATAGCAAGGTTTCGTATTGCTGGGACGTAATCGCCATGGCCAGTCACTGCAGCAGTAGGTCAGGGTCAGTATTCCCTGCATTGTAACGAGAGCTGTGGTCAACCGCGATCCCTAGAAATTTCGATTTAGGATAGGGCTAAGCCGATTAATCAGTTCATCGTATCAGCAAAAAGTATGGGCAAAAAAAAGGCTGCTTCAGCTATCTATCAACTCAAAATTAGCCTCAGAGGGGCTCGCCCGCCCATTTGGCGGCGGGTGCAAGTACCCAGTGACATCACCTTAGGAGATCTGCACCAGGTTATTCAGTTGGCCATGGGCTGGTACAACTGTCACCTGCACGAATTTGAAGTGCAAGGGCAATCCTATGGTCAGCCCATGCCCGAATACGATTGGGATGTGCGGGATGAGCGTAAGACCAAGCTCAATAAGGTGGTTTCTGGCGAGAAGTTTAAATTCTCCTATGTTTACGACATGGGCGACAGCTGGGAGCACCAAATTCTGGTGGAAAAAATCCTGGAGCCCGACTCAGATACCCGCTACCCCGTTTGCATTAAGGGAAAACGGGCCTGCCCCCCCGAAGACTGCGGCGGCATCTGGGGCTATGGCAATTTCCTGGAGGCCATCGGCGATCCGAACCATCCTGATCATGGGGACATGGTGGAATGGATTGGCGACGAGTTTGACCCGGAATGGTTTGATCTCGAGGCCATCAACCGCAGTCTCCAACCCCTACGTTGATGGCACAGGCCCTTCCCCCGACCTTGACCAATGTGGGTACCGTGGTCTCGGTGCGGGGTAGTGTGGTGGATGCCTGGTTTCCCAAACAACTGCCCGGCTACCTGAATCGGCTGAATGCTGGAGAGGATGGTCAGGTGGTGGTGGAAGTGGTGGCTCACCTGAGCGCCGACATGGTGCGGGGTATTGCCCTCACCCCCACCCCGGGCTTGGCCCGGGGAGCGCCAGTCGTGGACCAGGAACAATCCTTGCAGGTGCCGGTTGGCCACGCCTTACTGGGACGCATGTTTAATGTCTTTGGCACTCCCATCGACAAGCGAGATCCCCTAGAGCAGGTGGCCTGGCGATCGATCCATCAGGCGGCAGTTCCGTTGATGCAGCAGTCTACCCAATCGGAAATTCTGGAAACCGGGATCAAGGTGATTGATGTGCTGGCCCCCATTGAGCGTGGCGGCAAAACGGGGCTGTTTGGCGGGGCCGGGGTGGGCAAAACGGTGCTGATCACCGAGATGATCCATAACATGGTGAGTCAGCACCAGGGCATTAGCCTGTTTTGCGGCATTGGCGAGCGCAGCCGCGAGGCCGAGGAGCTCTACCACGAGATGCAGGCCGCCGGGGTGCTAGACCAAACCGTGATGGTGTTTGGTCAAATGAACGAACCGCCCGGTGCCCGGTTTCGCGTCGGCCATGCGGCCCTGACCATGGCGGAATACTTCCGGGACGATGCCCACCAGGATGTACTGCTGCTAATCGACAATATTTTCCGGTTTATTCAGGCGGGGCAGGAAGTGTCGGGTTTGATGGGGGAACTGCCCTCAAGGGTGGGCTACCAGCCGACCCTGGCAACGGAGCTAGCCGGACTGGAGGAACGGATTAGCAGTACCAGCACCGGGGCAATTACCTCGGTGCAGGCGGTGTATGTGCCGGCCGACGACTTTACCGACCCGGCGGCGGTGCATACCTTTGGCCATCTGTCGGCCTCGATTGTGCTGTCGCGCAAGCGGGCCAGCGAGGGCTTTTACCCAGCGGTTGACCCACTGCGCTCCAGCTCGAAGATGCTGATGCCTGCAATCGCCGGGAAGCGCCACTATGACACGGCCCTGGCCGTGCGCCAAACCCTGGCCACCTACGACGAGCTGAAAGACATGATCGCCATGCTGGGGATGGCGGAACTGGCGGCGGGGGATCGCCAAATTGTCTACCGTGCCCGCCGCCTAGAGCGGTTTTTAACCCAGCCCTTCTTTTCGACCGAGCAATTTACCAACAAGCCGGGGCGGCTGGTAAGCTTAGACGCGGCCCTAGAGGGGTGTGAGCGCATCCTCAACGATGAGTTCGCGGACTATCCTGAATCTACCCTGTATATGGTTGGTGATATTCAGGAGGTGACCGCTTAATGCACCTAAAGCTCCTACGTCCCACCGAAGTTGTGATCGATCAGCCCGTGCTGAAGGTGGCAGCAGAGGGGGTCAGTGGCAGCTTTTGCCTACTGCCCCACCATGTCGATATCGTCACTCCCCTGGTGCCTGGCCTGTTTGCCTTCGAGTCAGAAGCCCACGAAACAGTGTTCTTGGCCGTCGATGAAGGGGTGCTGGTGAAGCAAGGAGCGGCGGTGTGGGTTTCCGTGCGGCAGGCGGTGCAGGGCGATCATCTGGACACCTTACAACAGGCGGTGCAGCAACAATTTCATCAGCTAGACGAGCGAGAACAGCGGGCCCGCAGTATGTTGACCCGCTTGGAAACCAGCCTTGTACGCGAGTTTATTGACCTGGGAGGCTAGCATGAAACCATCTAACCCTGCGGATCACCCCAGAGAACCCGATGATTCTGACCGCGATCGGCGTTTGTTTGAACAGCAAGTGGAGGCTAAGTCGAGGCGTAAAGTGAAGGCCCAGCGGGAAGGCGATCGCAGCCTTTGGGCTGGGCTGGGACTGTTTGGCATGGTGGGCTGGTCAGTGATGGTGCCCACGTTGGTGGGTATTGCCCTGGGCCGCTGGATTGACCACCGCTGGCCCAGCCCCTACTCATGGACGCTGATGCTGTTGTTTGTGGGTCTGGTGCTGGGCTGCTGGAGCGCCTGGTACTGGATTCAGCAGGAGCGAGACCAATGACATCCACGGTATCTTGCCAATCTTGAATCATCTAAAGACCCTACTATGACTTGTACCGATGGAGGAATATCACCATGAACCTTTTGATTCACACGTTACTACCTGATTTATTCGCACTCCCCATTGGTTTTGGGTTAGGCCTCTTTTACTTCAGTTTTTTGTGGTTTACCGTGCAGCGATTGGTAAGCAGTCCCCATCCTGTATTGCTGATGGTCGGCAGTGGGTTGGCCCGGTTAAGTGTGGTGCTGCTGGGGTTTTATTTAATCGTGGGTGGCCATTGGCAACGGTTACTGATCGCCCTGGCCGGGTTTTTGATCGCCCGCACGCTGCTGATTGCCCGCTGGCGACCCCAGGCTGCTCTAGGAGAGGTAGGCGGTGGAACCATTGATTAGTCGACTTTTCGATGAGTTGATCGATGACGGATTTGGGCAAAATACTGGATATCAGTGTTGGGTAAGGGATGCCATCCTGCAATGCTCGTGTTTGCAGAGCACGGAGATCTTTTGAAGAAAGCCGAAGGTTAATTCGCGCATCCTGCCTGAAGATGGATGCAGCACTTGCCTTGTGGGTCCCAAGCTTTTGAGCCAGATCTTTCGATTGGCTAAGCCTTCCAGATTTAATTAAATCCGTTTCCTGCTGGGCTAGTTCCGAGATCAGAATCTGCATGATATGGAACTTGTCTGAACGGCTTAGTTCTCTTGCATAAGACAGGAACCCTCGTATGACAAGTAATACCTTTTCATCCTTCTTCCTTCTGTCTTTCTGTACTCGTGGAGCCAAGCGATTGGTGCCACCCCATCCCAGTGCCGACCACTAGCGAAGCGACATCCCTGGCGCAGCCGAAACAATGACCTAGCCAGACGCCCTTCAGCCAGAATCCTGGGCTCTCTTTGGCCAACGTAACTCCGCGTAACGCTTGGCCAAACCAAATAGAGGTATAGGTGATACTGAACTAGGTGCCCTTAGCAACAGCCTATGGAAATTAGCCCCGACAACCTCATTTACTTCGCCCGATCGCCCGTTGTGATCAACGCCACCCTGGTCTTTACCTGGCTAACGATGATCTTTCTGGTCGGGGTTTCGGCCTGGGTGACGCGGCAACTCTTAGTGCGCCCCCCCCTGCCGCGCTGGCAGAATGTTTTAGAACTTGTGGTAGACAGCATCTACCAGCAAATCAAAGACATTACCCAGCAAGACCCAGAACCCTACCTGTCGTTTGTAGGAACGCTATTTTTGTTCATCGTCACCGCTAATGTGCTGATGGTGGTGCCGGGGTATCAGACGCCAACCGGCTCTCTATCGACGACAACCGCCCTAGCCCTCTGTGTGTTTGTGGCGGTGCCGATCTATGGCATTCGTCAACAAGGACTGGGGCGTTACCTCAAAAGTTACCTGGAGCCGACCCCGATCATGCTGCCCTTTCAGATTATTGGCGAATTTTCGCGCACTCTGGCTCTGGCGGTGCGGCTGTTTGGCAATATCATGAGCGGCAACTTACTGGCGGCTATTTTGCTGTCGTTGATTCCGTTGTTTGTACCGGTGGTGATGCAGGTATTAGGCCTGATTCTGGGTCTGATTCAAGCCTACGTGTTTGCGGTGCTGGCCCTGGTTTACATTGCGTCAGCCACCCAGGTGCAGCAACAACAGTATCCAATATCTACTGAGGGAACTAACCATGAGTGATTTAGCGCTAATTGGGGCGGTGGCGATCGTGACCGCCGGTTTGACCATCGCCATTGGTTCCATTGGCCCCGCCTTGGGGGAAGGAATGGCGGTGGCCCGCGCCCTAGGGGCGATCGCCCAGCAGCCCGACAAAACTAACACCATTACCCGGACCCTGTTTGTCGGCCTAGCCATGGTCGAATCAACCGCGATTTACTGCCTGGTGGTATCGATGATTTTGCTGTTTGTCAATCCGTTTTGGAATTATTTTTCGGGGAACTAAGGTGCTAATTAACTGGTTCACCGTCTTTGCCCAAATTCTCAACTTTTTGATTTTGGTGGCGCTACTGCGGTGGTTTCTCTACAAACCCATTCTCAAGGTCATGCACAGACGCCAGGCGCTGATTGAAGAGCGCTGGCAAGCGTCAGAGCGTCTTCAGGCCGAGGCCCAACAGGCGCTTGATACCTACCAGCAGCAGCAACAAGATCTCCAGCAGCAGCGGGCCGAAATGCTGGCCCAGGCCCACGCTGCCGCCGCCCAAGAGCGCCAGCACCAACTGGCTCAGGTGCGCCAGGAGATGAGCGACCAGCGGGCCGCCTGGCAGACCGACCTACACCAAGAGCAGGAGGCGTTTTTGCGCACCCTGCGGCAGCAGGTGATTCACCAAATCACCGCGATCGCCCGTCAGGCCCTGGGCGATCTGGCCAATGCCGATCTAGAGCGGCAGATTGTGGAGGTGTTTTGCGATCGCCTGCGTCATTTAGATCCGGCCCAACACGAGACAATCGCCCAAGCCCTGGACCAAAGTGATCAGCCGATTCTGATTCGCAGCAGTTTTGAGCTGTCGCCCGACCTGCGCCAGCAGGTCATCGACCAACTGCAAGCCCAGTTTGCGGTCTCCCAGCCCATCGACTTTGCCAACACCCCCAGCCTGCTCTGCGGCATCGACCTCAAACTCGCTGGGCAGGAAATCGTCTGGAGCCTAGACACCTACCTGCACACCCTAGAACAACGCCTTTCCACCGCCCTTACCCAGGAAGAAACCGCCCACCATGACCCTCGCCTCTCAGCAGGTGCAGGCCGCCTGCACTAAGGCCTGTGCCACTATCGAACAGGTTTTAGCCGACTATGCCGCCCCCCTGGTCCTGCGGGAAACGGGCCTGGTGCAGTCAGTGCGTCCTGGCATTGCCCGGATCACAGGATTGCCCGGCGTGTGCGCCGATGAACTGGTGTGCTTTCCTCGGGTGGGGGTAGGCTCAGGCGGGGGGCCGCTGCTGGGCATTGCCTTTAACCTCGACCCCGAGGAAGTCGGGGTGATTTTGCTGGGGGACAGCCAGTACCTGCAAGCGGGCGATCAGGTCTACCGTACTGAGCGGGTGATGGATGTGCCGGTGGGCGAGGCCCTGCTGGGACGGGTGATCACCGTTATGGGGCAACCCCTGGATGGGGGAGGTGTGCTGGACATGGCCGAACGCCGCCCGGTGGAGCGAGAAGCTCCGGCCATTCTCGATCGCGCCCCCGTCACCGTGCCCCTGCAAACCGGGCTGAAGGTGGTGGATGCCCTGATCCCCATCGGGCGGGGCCAGCGAGAGTTGATCATTGGCGATCGCCAGACGGGCAAAACCGCGATCGCCATCGACACCATCCTCAACCAGGCGGATCAGGATGTGGTTTGCATTTACTGCGCCATTGGGCTGCGGTCAGCGGCGATCGCCCGGGTTATTGCTACCCTACGCCAGCACGGGGCCATGGACTACACTGTTGTGGTGGTCGCCGCCGGCCAAGATCCTCTGGGGCTGCAATACATTACCCCCTATGGGGCCACCACCATGGCCGAGTACTTTATGGAGCAGGGACGAGATGTCCTGATTGTCTACGATGACCTCACCCACCATGCCCGCACCTACCGCGAGCTTTCGCTGCTGCTGCGCCGCCCCCCTGGTCGTGAGGCTTACCCCGGCGATATTTTCTATCTGCATTCCCGCCTGTTAGAACGGGCTACCCACCTCTGTTCCGAGTTGGGCGGCGGCTCCCTCACCGCTCTGCCCATCATCGAAACCCAGGCCCAAAACCTCTCGGCCTATATTCCCACCAACTTGATCTCCATTACCGATGGGCAGATCTACCTCTCCCCCGATCTGTTTCAGAAAAGCATTTTCCCAGCGGTGGATGTGGGTAAATCTGTGTCGCGGGTGGGGGGCAAAACCCAACTTTCCGCCTACCAAGGGATAGCCGGAAAGTTACGGCTGTCCTATGCCCAATTTCAAGAGGTGGAAGTGTTTGCCCGCTTTGGCACCCAGATGGATGAACCCACGCGAAAAACCCTAGAACGGGGTCGCCGTATCCGCGAAGTGCTGAAACAGCCCCAATCTCAACCCCTCAGTGCCGCTGAACAGATCGCCGTCTTGCTGGCGGTCACCCACGGGCTACTAGATGCTGTTTCCCTCGATCACATCAGTGCCGTAGAGCAACAGCTGACCCAAGCCATCAGCGGTCACCTACCGGATTTATGCGATCGCATTCACCAGGGAGACCCCCTGACCGACACTGATCTGGACACCCTCCTGCCCCAGTTGAAAGCCGCGATCGCCCCATGATGTCAAAATTCAAGGAACCCACCCCTACCGACTTCGACAAGTTACCCCTCCTTCGACAAGCTCAGGACACCGTCTGGGGTCGCTACGCGAACAGTACAGGCCTGCCAAGAGGGGATGGCGGAATGCAAAACTCAGAATTTTTCCTCCTGAGACACTGTGCGTAGGCAACGCCAGTCCCCAGGACTTACAACACTCAAAACCCAAAACCTTCCCCATGCTTACCCTCGACGCCCTTCGCACAAAAATCAGCAGCATTGAAGACCTGCAGGCCGTCGTCAGAACCATGAAATCCCTAGCAATGGTGAGCATTCGTCAGTATGAGCAAGCTAGAACCTCCCTAAGTGCCTATAACCACACCGTGGAACTGGGGCTCCAGGCCCTGCTGTACCATCGACGGTTTGCGGATCCTCCTCAGGGGCTAATGTCCCTGGCCTCGCCAGAGCCAAAGTCGGGCTGGGTAGGGGTAGTTCTCTTTGGATCGGATCATGGGCTATGTGGGCCGTTCAATGAACACATCGTCACCTACGCCCTAGACCAACTCGGTCATCGCCACATTCAACCCGATCGCCGTCGCCTAGCGGCAGTGGGAGCCAGGCTGATTCCCTACCTAGGCGTCGCCAATCAACCGGTCCAAACCTCGTTTTCCCTGCCCAGTTCCCTGGCGGGCACCCCCCATCTGCTCCAAGACCTTTTACAGACAATCGAGCAATGGCGGCTCCACCAAAACGTGACTCAAATTTTGCTGTTTTACAACCAACTGCAATCAACCACCACCTATCAACCGTCAGTCCTGTCCCTATTTCCGATCGATCGCGATTGGCTGAACGATCTAGAGCAACGCCCCTGGTCTTCCCCAGCCTTACCCACCCTCAACCAAGACTGGGAGTCATTGTTGTCTGCCCTGATCCGGCAGCATTTGTTTGTTTCCCTCTATCGGGCGACGGTTGAATCCCTGGCCAGCGAAAATGCTGGGCGGCTGATGTCAATGCAGGCCGCAGAAACCAACATTGAAGAACGCCTGGCGGATCTAAATGCAGATTATCGGCAGCAACGGCAAAACTCAATCACCGGCGAACTGCTGGATATTGTTTCTGGCTTTGAGGCCCTTAATAACCCGACTTAAACCCAGCGGCTTGGCAGAAAAGGCCGCCGGGCTTATCCTATCAGGGTTTCAGCTGTCATTGATCCCACGCCTTAAGCGACCAGGAGCCGATATCCCGTGAATGACCTGCAAACCCGCCTGACCCGCCACCTGGAACAACTCAGCCGCGATCGTGATCCCTACTTCGCCTCAGCCCATCACTTTTTTGTGCAGCAGTACATTCAGCAGCAGTTCGCCCAATGGGGCACGGTGGAATCCCACGCCTTTACCGTCCAGGGGCGTACCCACCATAACTGGATCCTCGATCTGCCCGGGAGACAGCCAGACCGACCACTAATCTTAGTTGGCGCCCACTACGACTCGGTGCCCGGCTCCCCTGGAGCGGACGATAATGCTACGGGGGTGGCGGCCCTGCTCGAGATTGGACGGGCCTTGGCCCAACAGCCGGGGCGATCGCCCGTGCGGCTGGTTGCCTTTGATCTGGAAGAATCAGGCTTAGTGGGCAGCCGTTGCTATGTCCAGCACCTGCACCAGCGGCAGACGCCCCTGGGACTGATGCTATCCCTAGAGATGTTGGGCTACTGTTGCCACCAACCCCACTCCCAACGCTACCCACCAGGGTTGGCTTACCTCTATCCTCACCAGGGAAATTATATTGCTCAAATTGGCCCATGGTCAGCGATTCCGACCATGGTGCAGCTCTGGTGGGGGTTTCGACAGGCAGGGGTGCGTAGCCAGTGGCTACCGATGATTCGACGGGGGCACATCGTCCCGGATAGCCGCCGGAGCGATCATGCGCCCTTCTGGGACCTGGACTATCCGGCGATTATGGTGACCGACACCGCTGACTTGCGGAACCCCCACTACCACCAACCCACAGACACCATCGATACCCTGGATTTAGCGTTCTTCACGGGGGTCTGCCAGGGGCTGATCAACGGCTTGCGTTCTCTGTAATATCTAATCGCCTGTTTTTCATTGGGGCATTGCTGCGCGTGGGCGGAGCTTCGCCTCAACCCCCTGTTTCCTTGGTGCATTAGCGCAGCAATGCACCCTACGGCTAACACTGTCACCTGTTACCTAAAACCTGTCCCCTAAAGCACCTGACAGCGATCGCCGCAGCCTTCCTGCAACCGAGCCTCCCGTGCAGCCAAAATTGTTTTCAAGCTAGGCCGCCCGGTCAGGGCCAAACGCCAGTCGGCCCACAGGCCGTACAGCCAGTTCACCAGTGGCCCCAGGATGGGCCAGCGGGTGGGGGCATAGATCCAGCCCATGCCCAGAACGTCATACACCCGACGGAACACTTCAACATTGTTAACCACAGTGCCATCAGGCAACACCGCATGGATGCGACCCATGGCGGTGGCAAAGTCCACCCCGCCGTTCTCTGCCGGATCGTAAGCTTCGTCGGCAATGTCCGTAAAGGCCACCAACCCGCGCCCCTGATCCTTCTGGCGTAAGAAGTTAACTTCTCGCATACACAGGGGACAGTCGCCGTCGTAGAGCAACTTAATCTGCCAGGGGTCTGAGCCGACAGCATCAGCCTGGGCCGTAGGAGGTGAAGATGGAGCAACCATAAGACTGGAGCAGAAATAACAGACAGTAGGGCCCTGAGTGAACCCTATACATATCTTAATGAAAATCCACTCAGCCAGCATTCAGGGCTGGCGTAGCCCTACCCCCCCAGAAGATAACCCACCCCTACCCCTCCCAGGAGGGGACAATGAGTTTGCTTGTACAGAAAATTTTCTTACCTTGAACTCAGGTTGCTGGCCTCTGCCTTTCTGCCGTAAGTCCAATGCTTACAGCACTCTTGCTTTGAGCAAGGTGCCCGGCAGAGTCAGCAGCTTGCGCACCGACGGCACATAAGCCCGTTTGGTGAACACGTCGTAGTCGTTTTCTTCAATCACGTCCAAAATCTTGCGGTACAGGGCCAGGGCCGACCATACCGGCCAGCGGGCATCATCGCTGAGCAAGCCAATCCCGGTCTCGGCCTCGGCATAGAACTGGCGAGCTCGCTGAATTTGAAAGGCCATCAGAGCCCGCCAGCGATCGTCTACCACCCCGGCCATCAGGTCGGCCTCGCTGTAGTCAAAGGCGGCTAAATCATCCAGGGGCAGGTAAATTCGGCCCCGGCGAACATCTTCCCCCACATCGCGCAGGATATTCGTGAGTTGGTTGGCAATTCCCAGGGCGATCGCCTGCTGGGTGGGGTCTAGGGTCTCGGGGCGATGCCAGGGAGCCGTTTGCAGTTGGGTGTCAACTCCCATCACCGTCGTCGACATTAGCCCCACCGTACCGGCCACCCGATAGCAGTACAGTTCAAGCTCCTCAAAGGTTTGATAGCGAGACTGATGTAGGTCCATACGTTGACCAGCAATCATATCTCGAAAGGGCTGAATATCGAGGGGAAACTGCTCTAAGGTATCCACCAGCGCCACATCTTCGTCATCCACCGGGCAGCCAGCAAAGATCGACTCCAGCTGAGCCTCCCAGCGATCAAGGGTTTTTTCGCTGGTGAATTGCGCTTGGGGGCCATCAACCAATTCGTCCGTTCGGCGACACCACACATAAATGGCCCAAATGGCTCGGCGTTTGGCCGGGGCCATCAGCATGGTGCCCATGTAAAACGTCTTGGAATACTTTGCTGTGACGCGACGACACAGCTCGTAAGCATCCTCAATGGAGGATAACGATTGAGCGGGGGGGGAATCAGTCAGTTGCAGCATCAATGTCCCAAACTGGAGAAGGTAAATCTCAAACCGACCACAGGCGAATCTGCTTAACCTAGCCTCTCACAACTGCACCCAACTTTGGCAAAACAGTCGAAATTGGCCTAATGCACCCGAGATTACACTGCCGTCGGTGGTTGACGCGATCAAGGCGATGATTTGGTCAAGCACGGGTATAGCGTAACCACCTCCTTTCAAAACCAGGGGTTAAAACCAGAGGATACTGCTACTACTGACTGCTATTCACAGCTTGGCAAACCTGCTGATACTCAGCAGTGTAGCCATATCGCTATCCATCCCTTAAGGGAAAATCGCATTAAAGCGACGCCTTAATCTCCTAAGATTATATGTTGCAATCTGTAACATTTTTCTGCAAGTTCAATCAAACTCATCAATTCTTAGGGATCCATGGCAGGTCAGTACCCAAAGACCGGCTAGCCCGGATAAGATAATAGACTGCATGAGTACTAACGGTTGCCGGGAGCCCTGCTGTGCCTCAAACTAACTTCGACTTTCTACTTCAGACTGATCCACAACTGGCTGACATAATGCAGCGCGAGCTGCAACGGCAGCGCCAGCATCTGGAGCTAATTGCCAGTGAAAATTTTACGTCTCCAGCCGTCCTTGCGGCCCAGGGGTCAGTGTTGACAAATAAATATGCCGAAGGGCTACCTGGAAAACGCTATTACGGTGGTTGTGCGTTTGTCGACGAAGCCGAACAGCTGGCCATTGACCGAGCCAAAGCCCTGTTTGGGGCGGCCCATGCCAATGTGCAACCCCACTCCGGGGCTCAGGCTAACTTTGCGGTGTTCCTGGCCCTGCTGCAACCAGAGGACACCATCATGGGCATGGACTTGTCCCACGGGGGGCACCTGACCCATGGATCGCCGGTGAACGTCTCGGGTAAATGGTTCAAGGTCTGCCATTACGGGGTTAACCGTGAGACCGAACAGCTGGACTTTGACCAAATCCGTGCCCTAGCCCTAGAGCACCGCCCCAAGCTGATCATCTGCGGCTATTCCGCCTACCCCCGCACCATCGACTTTGAGCAGTTCCGGGCGATTGCCGACGAGGTGGGCGCTTACCTGCTGGCGGACATCGCCCACATTGCTGGGTTGGTCGCCGCTGGCTATCATCCCAACCCAGTGCCCCACTGTGACGTGGTGACCACCACCACTCACAAGACCCTGCGCGGTCCCCGGGGTGGCCTGATTCTCACCCGCGATGCCGACCTGGGCAAAAAGTTTGACAAGGCGGTCTTCCCTGGCTCCCAAGGCGGTCCCCTGGAACATGTGATTGCGGCCAAAGCAGTGGCCTTTGGAGAAGCTCTCAAGCCTGAGTTCAAAACTTACTCGGCCCAGGTGATTGCCAACGCCCAGGGGCTAGCTGCCCAGCTCCAAAGTCGGGGCTTTAAGGTGGTGTCTAATGGCACCGATAACCACCTCGTGCTGGTGGATTTGCGCTCCATTGGCATGACTGGCAAACGGGCCGATCAACTGGTCAGTGGTGTCAACATCACGGCCAACAAAAACACGGTGCCCTACGATCCTGAGTCTCCCTTTGTCACCAGTGGTCTGCGGTTGGGCTCGCCAGCGATGACCACTCGGGGCTTGGGCCGTGATCAGTTTGCCGCGATCGCCGATATCATTGCCGATCGCCTACTGAACCCCGACGATGCAGTGGTGGAGCAGCAGTGCCTGCAACGGGTGGCTGACCTCTGCGATCGCTTTCCCCTTTACGCTCACCTCGGTGGCCTGGTGCCAGCCTTAGTTTAGAAGGAGAGCTTCAGGGGGTCATATCCGGAAGCAGGCCCCGCTCCTCGTCACCCAATACCACCCTTTATTTCTAAAACTCCATGCCGACTTGCAGAAACTTCAAGTTTAAGCTTTGATCATCTGTCATAATCTGCATGGAGTTTTTGGCTATTTTGGGGAAATCAGCTTATCCTATGGACTGCTTTGGGCTGATTCTCATAGCGCTGTTTCATTCGATAGCTACCTTCTGCGGTTAGCCACTGGTCTGGGTATTCGAGGAGTGTCTCCATACAGGGGTTCTGATGCCATTTCAGCTATATCACTTTTTCGCCTTTGCGGTTTCTGCGGCGGTCGTGCTGTTTACTACCCCGATTGTGCGACGCATCGGCCTCAAAAGTGGTCGGGTCGACCTGCCGGGAGACCGTAAAGTTCACAAGGCTCCCATGGTCCGCCTAGGGGGTGTTTCCATTTTTTTGGGCACATTTACGGCGCTCCTGCTGGTGTGGGCAACGGGGGGCTTTATTGATGCCGGTGGGGCCCACCTGGCGCCCCCTGAAGAATTTCAAATTTGGGGGGTCACCATTGGTGGCCTGGCTTTTTTTCTGATCGGTCTTACCGATGATCTATTTGGCCTGTCTCCCCTAAGTCGATTAGTAATGCAGGCCATTGTCGCCTCCATTGCCTGGCATGTGGGGGTCAGCATCGATTTTCTTACCATTCCATTTTTAGGGTTGACCCAACTGCCGGATGTGATTAGCTTGCCCGTAACCGTTATCTGGTTGGTGGGCATGGCCAACGCCATCAATTGGATCGACGGTCTAGATGGCTTAGCCGCTGGTGTGTCTGGGATTGCGGCCATGATTATGCTGGTGGTGAGCTTGTTTATGAATCAACCCGCCGCCGCCTTGATTGCCGCCGCGCTAGCCGGTGGAGCCCTGGGCTTTTTGCGCTACAACTTCAACCCGGCCAAAATTTTCATGGGGGATGGGGGAGCTTATTTTATGGGGTTTACCCTGGCCGCAGTCGGAGTAATTGGCCTGGTGAAGACGGTGACGACAGCGGCGGTGCTACTGCCGTATCTGATTTTGGCCGTGCCCATTTTAGATATGTCAGCGGTCATTTTCGATCGCATTCGCTCCGGCAAATCTCCCTTTATCGCTGACAAACGCCACTTGCACCATCGGCTGCTGAATGCCGGACTCTCCCATCGGGTTACGGTCTTATTTATCTACATTTTGACCCTGTGGGTAGGCAGTTTGGCCCTAGCCTTTGCGGGCATGCCCAGCGGTATCGCCTATGCCCTGGCCACGACTGCCCTTTTGAGCTATACCGGCTGGCGCATTCGGCAGCGGGCTCGCTAGCACAGCCTATGGACCATAGGGATACTCATAGGGCTGCTGAAATCCATTCGCCCGGTAAACATATAAGGTCTCGGTGACCACACCACCCCGCCGCAGCGACAGCGTGGTCAGCGGTTCTATGGCGTCAAATAAAGGGGTGTACTGGGCGATAATCGCCGGATCGTCGACAAACCGCTCCAGGGTGATGTAGAAAGCATCTTGGCCCAGCCACGGCCTCTGATCAAACCAAAAGGCAAATCCCCGTGGGTCTTGGCTAAAGGCGGTAATCGGTAAATCGTACAGTGGGTGGATGGCCATGCCCAGGTAACCCCCCAAATAATATTCGTTAGTAAAAATAAAATCCACTTCCCCTAAAGCTGTCATTAGGGCTGGGTCAGCCGCGATGAGCTGGCGCATTTGTCCGGTATCCAGCAACTCCGTAGACCCATCCTGGTCCACAGGCACCAGGCCGCCAAACGGAGCGTAACGGCTGGGCTGCTGCAAAAAACCCAGTTGTAAGTGCAGCATCGCCACCACAGACAGGGCCACCAAAAACCACCCAGAGCCCCAGAGCCAGCACCGAATTATCCGGGGCCGCTGGCGCTGCCAGATCACGGCCTGCTGTCCTAGCAGGATGGCCACCCCCCAGTACCCAGGAGCGGGCCAGGCGGGTAAAATCTGTTGCTGCCCCCCCAACAGGGTGAACAGCAGCATAATCGGCAGCGACAGCCATAGGATTAGGGCGTCTTTAGCTAACTCACCTTTAGTCAACTCAGTATCGGGATGGACCGTTGTGAGCAGGCGCAGGTGCCCCAAACGCAGGCTTTTGCGGGCGGTCACCCACCACAGGGGAAAGCCAAACAAGGGAAATAAATAGGCGATGGAAATCAACCAGTACCCCACCATCTGCTCCAGGCTAAAGGGGGAGCTCTCCTGGGGACCGTCAAACCGCATACCCAGCTGAAACCGAAAGGAAATCCAGTCGTGCTGGCTGTTCCAATACCACAGGGGAAACAGGGTGATCACGAACAACCCCAGGGCCACAACCGTCCAGGGCGATCGCAGGGCCGAGCGATAGGGGGCACAGGCCAGACAAAAACCCACCAAGCTCAGCCCTAGCACAAACCCGTGGTACTTACTCAGGCAAGCTAACCCCACCCATAGTCCTAGGAGGGCAATGCGCCAGGTGGGATGGTAAGGTGCATTGCTGCCGCCATCCCGTCCCTGGGGAAAGAATTCCCAGGCGGCGGTAAGCAGGGTGGCACTCCAAAATAAGATCAAGCCGGTGTCGGGGGCGGTGAGAATGCCAAAACCAATGGTGAACAGAGGGATCAGGGTGACGAGGGCCACGGTCATCACCCCCACTGCGGCGGCATACAGATAGGTGGCCGTTAAATACAGCAGCCCCAGGCTGAGGCAATACAACCCTAAAGCCCCCAAGCGGATAGTCAGGGGCGAAATCACCCCTGTCAGCCACCAGCCTAGGCCCGTGGTCCAGGCGACAATTGGGGGGTGGTCAAAATAGCTCCAGTGCAGGTGGCGGCTGTAGAGGTAGTAGTAGGCTTCATCAAAGCCAGGGAAGAGCCAGATCGCCACCAGGGTGCGATAGATTAGGCCGCCCAGAATCAGGATCACTAGTCCCGATGACCAGCGGCTACGTCGCCAACTAAATTTCATAGCAAAGTGATAGCACGGCTGTATCAGCCCTTAAGCGATAATGGCACTGGCTAGTATTGTCCCATCTTGTGCCCAGGGACTTACATCTCCATCAACCCCCATCGCCAGCCGGTTGCACACAGCTCTATGGGCTGTGCCTGGCCATCATCCTGGATAAAGTATTAGCTGGCCCTCTCTAAAGGATATACACCCCACCCATGAACAACAGCGCAGAAGTGATTTGCGTCGGCTCGGAACTACTGCTGGGGGATATTCTCAACAGCAACGCTCAATTTCTGGCTAAAGAGCTAGCCGCTCTGGGCATTCCTCACTACTTCCAAACGGTGGTGGGGGATAACCCGGAGCGGATTAAGCAGGCCGTGGCGATCGCTTGCGATCGCGCCCAGCTTTTACTCTTTACCGGTGGCCTCGGGCCTACCCCCGATGACCTCACCCTGGAGACCCTGGCTGACTTTTTTGGGGCTCCCCTGGTCGAACATCCCGAACTGGTGGCTGACATTGAAGCGAAGTTCATCAGCCGAGGTCGGGTCATGCCCCCCAGTAACCGTAAACAGGCTCGACTTCCCCAGGGGGCCGCTGTCTTGCCCAACCCCCAGGGCACTGCGCCGGGGGTAATTTGGCACCCCCGCCCAGGGCTGACGCTGATGACCTTTCCGGGGGTACCCCGGGAAATGCAGGCCATGTGGCAAGCCACATCGGCCCCCTATCTCCATCAACAGGGATGGGTGAACGCCACCCTGGTCAGCCGCATGCTTCGGTTTTGGGGCATTAGCGAATCGGCCATGGCAGAACGGGTGGCTGACCATTTACAGTTGGGCAATCCCACGGTGGCCCCCTACGCCAGCCACGGCGAAGCTCGGCTGCGGATTACGGCCAGAGCCGAATCAAAGGCGGCAGCCCTAGCCTTAATCACCCCCGTAGAACAGGCCATTCGGGTCCTAGTGGGGGATGACTGCTATGGTACAGACGACGACACCCTGGCCGCGGTGGTAGGGCAATTATTAGGCCAACGGCAACAAATCTTGTCCGTGGCCGAATCCTGTACCGGGGGAGGGCTGGGTCAGATGCTGACGACGGTGGCGGGCAGTTCGACCTATTTTCGGGGGGGCGTAATTGCCTATGACAATGGGGTCAAAACAGCCCTGCTGGGGGTAGAGAGTACGGTACTAGCCACCGAAGGGGCCGTCAGTGCCCCTGTGGCTGAACAAATGGCGCTGGGGGTACAGGCGCAGCTGAACACAGACTGGGCCTTAAGCATTACCGGCATTGCTGGTCCTGGGGGTGACACCCCCACAAAGCCCGTGGGCCTGGTGTATATTGGCCTGGCCACCCCCGAACACAAGGCGCTGAGCTTTAAGCATGAGTTCACAGGGTTTCGGGGCAGAGACTGGGTGCGTCATCTCAGCGCCTGTTCGGCCCTGGATCACTTGCGCCGTTGCTTACTGTAACTAGTCCCTTGATCATTTTCGTCAATTCGTTATGATGGGTACACGCATAGTTGCAATCCTGTAAATGGATCTGGTATTCGTCGTGCAGATAGTGCTGCACAGAGGCGTGGCCAGAGTAGCCAATGCCAGTAAGGAGTTTTGCTCTAATGGACTACATTGAAAAGGTTCTAGAGAAGCTGGGCGAGTGGATCGACAAAGTGATCGATGCCCTCTTAGGCCCTGAGCCTCAGCAAGAGCCTGACATGATTCCCATTCCTGTGGATGAGCCTAGGCGGTAAACTGGTTAGGCCGCTCAAGAGAATACACTTTTGTTTCGGATTCAGATCATTCATGGGCCGAACCTAAATATGCTGGGGCTTCGAGAGCCTGGTATTTATGGTCGCCAAACTCTGGAGTCTATCAACGCTAGTCTCGGTCAGGAGGCTAGCAATCTTGGTGTGGCTCTTTCTGTTTTTCAGTCCAACAGTGAAGGGGCGTTGGTTGACTGTATTCAGGCTACATTTGGGCACCAGGATGGTATTTTGATTAATCCCGGAGCCTATACCCACACCAGCGTGGCGATCAGAGATGCGATCGCAGCGGTTGGGTTGCCCACAGTAGAAGTTCACCTCAGCAATATTCACCAGCGAGAGACTTTTCGTCACCACTCTTACATCGCGGCTGTAGCCGTTGGCCAAATCTGTGGGTTTGGAGCAGACAGCTATCGGCTAGGCCTGCACGCTCTGATTAAGCACCTAGAGATTAAGCACTTAGAGAAGAAGACTTGAGCCATCATTCCTTCACAAAGCAATCAGCGATCCAACCGACTTGATGACTGTCTAGTTGATTGCTCGATTGGGGTTCGCTAGACACGGCCAGAGGTAACTCGTTTCTCGCCTCATACCAAAACACACCATCCGCAAATACGGTATGCCCGGTTAACTGGACCGGATCACCAGCCAGAACCACCCCCAGAATGGCGGCAGCATTCAGGCTAGGGGAGATGCGGAAATTGGCTCCCCCTGTTACCGTGCCATTACACATATTAGTAATCAGCACTTGCCTGATCGACTCGTATTCGATCGGTAAGTAGTATCTTTGGGTGTCATGGACTGTCTGTTCAGCCGGGTCTTTGGGAGCAACAGGACTTGGCTGGTTATTGTTATCTTCTTCTACAGACGGCCATCTATCTGGGAGTTGTACGTTTACCTGAGGACTGAGATCTAGCAGTTTGTCAAACAAGGTAAATGACAAAGCAACTGATACAGAGAAGCTGATTGCAGTGACTTGAAAAAACTGGACGACGGTTAGATTCGGGGCGCTTGGCTCAGGTTTTTTATTGGGCACCAAGTACGTTTCTAAATGCTTATCCTCAGGAAACATAGCTTAAAAGTCCTAGGGGCAGATGCTTTTCCTAGTAATATATCTATATTGTTTCCAGGTTATTCGTGATCTGTATCACACCTGTCAAGGCAAGCGGACATTATGTCCCATGTCGTAAAACTGCTTAACAAAGCTTATGGTACATCAATATTTAGACTTAGTGCATCAAGGCAAGAATGAGTGGTGGCGCTACCTCATCTCTGTTTTGATCATTCTGTTCTTCTACCAGGTGATTGGGCCGATTCCTCTGATTGTTTTAGGGATTACCCTAGCCTTAGATGAAAACCCAGACACTGATTTTGATTTAGCAACACTCCAGTTCGATGGCATCAATCCTATTTGGGTTTATCTGGCCATCAATTTTATCTTTATTGCCTTATTAATTGGCCTATGGATCGCAGTCCATTTTATCCATGGGCGACGACTGATGACCCTGGTAACACCAGTCGAGTCCATTAATTGGAAGCGAGTTGGCCAGGGGTTTGGGCTTTATCTGCTGCTTTATGCTGTCGTCAACCTGATCAGCCTCGCGATCACAGGTCGCGAAGTGGCCGTCACGTTTTCACCAGGCCAGTTCCTTGTGTTTCTGCCCCTTGCCTTGATTTTGACGCCCATTCAAACCACCGTAGAAGAAATGTTATTCAGGGGATACTTCATGCAGGGCATTTCCCTGAAAATTAAGCATCCCTGGGCATTGATTGTGATCACGTCTTTACTCTTTATGGTGCCTCACCTACTCAACCCAGAGGTGGAAGCTGGCTTTGTGCCCATGGCAATCCTTTACTTTTTGGTAGGGGCTTTTCTGGCATTCATAACTATCAAAGATAAGTCTCTAGAACTTGCTATTGGGTCCCACGCCGCCAACAACTTATTCATCGCCCTGTTTCTTAACTACGAGAATTCTGCCCTGCCGACTCCTTCCATTTTAACGGCAGCTGAAATTATTCCCCTGTCTAGCTTGATTAGTTTCTTAGTGGTTTCTTCTATCTTTTGTGTTAGCTTTTTTGGCCGTAGATCTGCGCAGTCATAGGCCAAACTGGGGCAGTAAGGCAGAGATGAAAAGACAAAAGGCAGAAGGGTATCCTGCTCTACATCAAGGTTTATGTTGACAGAAGTAGGTGGGTTACTTCTGCTATGGAGTATTGGCACCATACTAGTGGTCTGTCAAGACTAAAAATTAGGGTAAGTGCTTTGCAAAAGCCTTTTAATCTTCACAACACTCTGGACAGTTTCTGAGAGCCAACGGTAGAATGCGGGGCTCGACCCTCTCTCGAGGTGGTCTGGTCAACGAGAAACCAAGGGTTTCAGCGCTTACTAGGAAAAATGTCTGGACTATTGCTTCAGAGAGGTTGCTTCAACACATCAGGACCTTTCATCCCCTCCCACGGAGGGATGCCCGGAGGGCGGGGGGGCTTTTCGGGCTTGCTTGACCCATTCCTACCCCTCCAAAGGAGTGGATTTCGGACCTTGATGCCACCAAATCTCTACATCTGGAAACCCTAAATTCAAGTCTTGACGCTGCACTAGGGCAGAGGGACAAAGTCGAAGCCAGCCCCTGAGCGGCTGCCCGGTTCTACGCTGACCAGCAGCACGGTGGTATTGCGATCGCCGGAGGGTAAAAAGCTAATGGGTCCCGTGGAGCCATTAGCCGTAAACCCCTGACCCGCTAGGGCTTGGCCCAGGGCCGCGCGGCCCTGGGCCCCCATGGCCGGGGTTACATTCCCCGCCGAGCGCGCCGAGCGCAGGGCCTGAAAGGCGTCATAGCTGAGGGCGGTGCGCCAGTTGATATCGCCCCCCCATAGACTGGCTGCCGTTTGGGCAAAGGGTGGGGTTGATTTGAGCGGGTGCCAGGGTACCGTCACCACAGCGCCATCCAGGCTATTGCCCCCCCGCTCCAGGGTTTCAATCCGGTAGAAGGCATCCCCGGCGAGCACAGGTAGCTGGCCCTGGTTGACCTGGGCCACTGCGATCGCGGCGTCAAAGGTAGCTGAGTCCGGCAGCAGCACCACGGCATCGGCCCCGCCATTCTGGAGCTCGGTGGCTGGGTTGCCCTGGGAGAGATCCACCAGCTTAGCCACCTGTCCCCCCTCCAGGCCCAGGGTGGTGGAAAAAGACTCTTGCAGCGATCGGCTGTAGGAACTTTGAGGGTTATAGAAAATAATCGGGCGACTCTGGCCCTGGGCTAGCATGTGGCGGGCCAGGGTTGTCCCTGTGAACTGGTCGCTGGGAATCACCCGAAAGATAAAGTTGCTGTCATCTCGGGGCAGACTAGCCAGCTCCGTGGTGGTGCTGGTGGGGGCAATCATCGGCAGTTGGCCCTGCTGGTAGATGGGGGCAGCGGCCAGGGTGGTGGTGCTGGTGCCGTGGCCGATCACACCGACAATGGTGGGGTCTTGCACCAGGGCTCGGGCGATCGCCTCTGCCTGGCCCACATCGTTGCGATCATTGGCAATCAGTACCTTGACCGGCACCCCTGCCTGAATGGCCTCCTCCTGGGCCTGGGCGACGCCCCGCAGTAGCTCGCGGGCGGCGTTGGGCGTATCGCCAATGGGCACAATGGCGGCAATTCCCAGGGCCGGTGTATCCCCTAAACGGGCATTGTTCAGGTAAATCATGGCTTCAGGGTCATTGCGCACCGCCTGGCGGGCGGCCTCGAAGCGGCTGGCGGCGGTGTCATAGTCCCCGGTGGCAAAGGCGGCGGCCCCGGCTTGGAGGTCAGCATTAGGGGCATCGGTAAACAGAACGCGATCGCCCCAGCTTAGAGCATTACCGATGTTTCCGGGCTGGCTAGGGGGTGCGGTAGGGGACGCAGGGGTAGCGTCCCCATTAGGGCTGACGGTGGCATCCGCTGACGTGGTGGGCGCTGAACTCTGGATGGGGGACTGGGGGGTGCGATCGCGGATGAAAGCATGATAGCCCGTAAAACCCAGGGCTCCCAAGAAGAGTAACGCCCCCACCCCAGCGATTACCGGAGCCAGGGACTTGTCTTTTTTCAGCGCCTGGCCGCAGATCTCACACTTTTTGGCAGTAATGGCGTTTTCTTCGTAGCCGCATTTTGGGCAGGTGACGTGGTTGAAGGTGTCAGTCATGGCACATGGGTGGCTGGGTAGGGAGTGGATGAGTAAAACTTTAAATTTGAATCGAAGTACTATAAGGAAAGATGCGATATCTATAATTCACTTATTGAAGTTAAGATTCAACAGCATCATTGGATGGTGGATGCCAGCCGCCCTGCATCCAAAGGCGGCGGACTTTAACAATCGCTCCTTCATTATGCCCTTGATCATTCAAATCCAAACGATCGCAGGTTGCACGACCAATCGGTGTCTTGCCTCGAATTAATAGACCTCCCTTTTCCCAAATAAAATGCTCATTCCACTCGTGCGATCGGGGGTTAAAAAACTGAGTAGGAGCTGAGATTCTGGATCGGTACCTTCTGTGAAGTTGTAACGATAGCTGTTACACCGTTGACAAGCTAAGGCTAAGCTTTCTAAGGTACCTGTTCCTCCAAGCGATCTCGGCTGAATGTGGTCAATTTCAAACCGTGCCGCACTGGCATCCTCAGAGGAGTGACAGTATTCGCATAAATATTGAGCTCGCTCTCGAACTTGCCGCCGAATCTCTTTTGAAACCATCTATGCAGACTCAGTGATGATTGTGGCATTCAGCAGCGTGAAGATGCGATCAAGTTCCAGAATCCCAGTCAACTCTACTGCTTCATCAGGTGTCAAACGTGACTCTCGCTGCTGCTCATTCAAGCTTTCCAGCCTATCCTGAAGGTCTTCGCTAAATTTAAAGAGAAATAGCCCGCGTACTGACTTAACCTGAATGCCAGCATCAATAAACGAGGAGGGTTGGATCATTAATTGTGCATTCGTATATTTACTGGGAATACTTACGACAGAAATTGCGATCGCTCCTCCATCAAGACGGCTAGGGAAAAAATCGAGGATCAGGTTTCATTAATTTTTGAATGATGTTGAGCATATTAGCGTCCCTATTACCCTTCCAGCGCTCTAACAACTCTAGCTGTCTTAGCTTCAAGGAAACTTCTAGTGGCTCAATGCCGTCCTCATAGAAATTTGTCGACATTTCTTCTACCTCTGCCAGAGGTGCTTGAGCCTGCTGTTCTATCCAGGCTAGGGCTTCTTTCCTGCGGATTCCAAGGTTTTCCTCTTGTTGAAGCTGTTCAATGCCTGCCATTAGTGTTTCTGCGGGACGAACAACATTATCAACATCAAAGAAGGTATCTGGAGACTGCTGGATTAGCTGCCGAGTGTTTTCTTGAGTTACCTCAAACAACTTATTCACGATTCGCAGATTGGTCACCTTAGCTGCGCGTCGATTAATTCGTTTATCAAAGAACTCAATCGCTTGAGTAGCTCGTTCCACCGATCGCAAATCCAAGAGCATTTGATTATCACTGCGAAAGGTAAAAGAACCGATGACAACAGGCCGAATTTTCTTGGGTAGTTGGCTGTGAGGCTTTCCCAATCGTAATTTCCTCGCTTCGTGCTCAAACAACCAAACCCAACGGTTTTGCGTACCGTCAAATTCTACACAGCGAAGTTTCTTGAAAACGCCAAGAACAGTCGCTTGATTAAAAACTTGGTAGTAAACCCTTACGAGTTGAAACAGCTCGCCAGTCGTAGTGTATAAAGGTGGTTGTGGGTTGGTCATAGGTAGCACTTCCCAAAAGCTGGACGGAATAACTTAAAATTTCGGCTCCTGTCATGCTGGCTGTTACTATGCCACATTGCTAGCACTCATTAAGAAGCAAAAGCAGGAGACTTGAGGGGGACAAGGGCTTTGTGTAAAACGCTGGGCTTTGCATTCAAATAAATTTCACGGTGGTTGCTTTCGTTGTAACCAACTACAACTGCACCTACAATTTTCCCGATTTCTGGATACATCGACTCACTCATCTCTCCTTCATCTAGAAAATCAGGAATTCTGATTAATCCTTTTGCTGGAGATTCATCAATTTTCAGAAAAACCCCAAAGGGCGCATGAAACTCAACTTTGCCTTGCACAAACTGACCTAGCTTATATTGAGATTTAACTTTTTCCCAACTTGTGATATCCATTCTGATCACCGTGATTTAAGGACTCGTGGAAATTGATTAAGAATGGGAAGGAGATCTTGAGGGATGACGACCTCAATTCTTCTGAGACCGTCTTTTTCATCATAGCAATACTCTAATGGCTTGAAATACTGCTCGTATGTCTCCCGATCAATCATTACTTCAAGGATACCTTGCTTGTAGCTTTGGTTGAACTCTTCGGCGATGCTTCTATCATTAGGACCAGCAAAGTAGCATTTGCCATCGAAGTATGGGGGATTGGGAGCACTCCACAAGGCGGGACGTTAAGGGGTTAATTGTCGTGTATCAATAGATACTTGTAAAGAAAAGCTCTGCGG
>NZ_SMDQ01000063.1 GCF_012911975.1 Nodosilinea sp. P-1105
CAGCAGGGGAATATCGTCAACCCGTTCTGTGATAACGGTTAGAGGAGTTTCCATAGCCCAAATCTAACCTAATTGGCCGACCTCACTCAAAAATGAGCGAACCGGGAGTTCAAAGGTATTTCATCAAGAATTGAATTCCATCAGCTTGTCAATCTTTATAGCCCAACCACGATCACTGCTTGCCGAAATCATCAAAAGCCTGAAGATCCAGTACCAGGTATTAAATCTGATGACGATCGCTGGGAAACACAGGGGCATAGTGATCGTATTGTTAAAGTCGATTTTGATGCCCTAAAAATCTTTCATGCACTCCTTGAAGATGAGACGGTTCCTATCGCTGAGTCCCGACTGCCCCAGGTTCACGCGACACAACTGGTCTCGGTAATTGACAAAATCAGTCAAGCAGCCAAGTGGTTGTCCTCGTTGAACGGACAATATTACGGCACCGATTTGTTTCACGAATCTAATAGCCAGCGAGACGGCATCCTTACACGACAAGACAACCCCAGCTTTGTCCCCACCTATACCTCGCAATGGGTGGTCAGCGGTCCCCACTTTTTTGTAGGCACTCCATTCAACAAAACCCCAAAAACGGCGTGTACTTCTCACCGAGCTTATAACGACATCGATCTTTGTGCCTTGGATGTCGAGTATTTGCCACGATCGGTCTACCGTCCTGGTAACAAAGACGGCAATCTCGCTAAATTCGAACAAGAAATTCCCCGATTAAAAGATCACCTAGTTACTAAAAAATTTCGTTTTGCTAATCGGGCAATGGCAAGTCTAAGTACAGAAAGATCCTTGATAAGTACAGTCTTGCCCCCAGGGGCAACTCATATTCATGCAGTGGCGTCAATTGTTTTTGATAAAGAAGTTGACTTGATAGGATTTGCTTCTGAAAGTTTTTCCTTGCTCGCAGACTTCCTTGTTCGAGCATCTGGCAGAACAAACCTACGAGTAGCAGATCTTCAAGTCCTTCCCAAAATCTCAGATCCCTGGCTCACCCCCATCATGCATCGTGGCCTCCGCCTCAACGCCCTCACCACGCACTACGCCGACCTCTGGACATCCGTCGCCCTCACCGGCATCACCCAAGACACCTGGGCCAGTGAGAGTGAGATATTGGTAAACGCCGAGAAAGTGTGGATGGGTGAAGGGGTAGATGAGTGGATGGGTACAGAGGTCGATGGGTTAACAGACCAACCCACATCCACACGCCCACCCATCCACCCGCCCACTCATCCACCCATCCCCTCGCCCACCCATCCACCCGCCCACCCGCCCACCCATCCACCCAAAACCTACCCCTACGAAGCCCCCTGGCCCGCCCTCGACCCCCACCAGTGGACCTGGCACTCCCCCCTCCGCAGCGACTACGCCCGCCGCCAAGCCCTGCTCGAAATCGACGTCCTGGTGGCCCTGGCCCTCGGCCTCACCCTCGACGAACTCCAAACCATCTACCGCGTCCAGTTCCCCGTCATGCGCCAATACGAAATCGCCGACGAATACGACGCCCACGGTCGCCTCGTCCCCAGCACCCACCGCAAAACCGCAGGCGGCAAAGAACTCCGCGAAGCCCGCAAAACCTGGGACGGCGAAACCCCCCTGACAGTAAGCTGGGCGATCGACGACGGCCTCCAAACCGTTACCAAAACCTTCTACCCCCCCTTCACCCGCGTAGACCGCGAAAGCGACTACGACTACGCCTACCATGCCCTAAAACAGAAGTACGGCATGAAAACCCCGTTGCCCTCACCCTAAATCCCTCTCCCCAGGGAGAGGGACTTTGAGGAATCCTTCCGGCCCCCCTCTCCCCCAGGGAGAGGGGCTGGGGGTGAGGGCTTCCCCTAACGCACCAACAGACCAACCTAGGAACACCCAATGCAAGCGATCGAATTTGAAACCCGTATCGAAAATGGGGCGATCCTCATTCCCGCCCAGTATCAAACAGCCTTCGGCGATCGCCTTCAGGTCAAAGTCATTCTGCTCAAACCAGAACCATCCCCTGAGGATGAGGATGATCTAATCGCCGAACTGCTAGCCCATCCCCTCGAAATTGATAACTTTGTGCCCACAACCCGCGACAAACTCTATGATGGGAGGCATAGACTCCCTAATGACATAGACTCCCCAATGACATAGCCTCCACACACTGAGACAGTTCCTATGAAACGTCCTAAACACCCTCTGCTCAGGCGGGGCTTAGAATATCTCAATGGTCTTCCTCAGATCAAAGCTATTGCCATAGAAGAGCCGTTCGCGTCAGAGCGGCTGATCGCTGACGGCAAAGTCACACTTCACAGCCCTCAGGGTGAAATTGAGTACGTTGTTGAGGTGAAGTCAAACGTTAGCCTAGAAACATACGATGATGTACTGAAGCAGCTTGAGATATACCGACAGCGGCTAGAACCCGGTCAGCGTAACCTTCTAGTTGGGGATGATTTCTCGCAATCAGTTATTAAGAAATTGATTGATTCTGGGATTGAGTTTATTGATGCCAGCGGTGCTGTTTATCTCAGCAATCCATCCTTATATGTTCTGATTCGAAAAGATGGCGCTAAGCCTCAACCTGCGTCTAATATCAAAATCGGTTCTACCCATCTCAAAATCATTTACGTCATTCTTCAGCAGCCCGAGATTCTAGAAAAAGCTCCAGGAAAAATCACTCAACTCGCTGGCTTTAAGAGGGAAGGGCACGTACTACGTAGGGTGCGAGAGCTTTGTAGCCTAAACTATCTGGATCGCCTGCCTAACCAAAAATTTAGGGTCAGCGACTATGTTGGCCTTTTGGAAAGATGGGAAATTGGTTACGCGGAGTCCTTAAGAAATCATTTATTAGTGGGCCAGTTTCGTCCTCCAAAAAATTTAGGTCTTGCCGATTTTTTTGATAAAGTCGTTGACCAAGCGAATCACTTAGGACTCCTGATCGGTGGAGAGCTAGGTGCTGGTCTGGCGACTCAATATCTGAAGGGCATCAAGGCCATTCTCCACTTACCTCAAGAGGTAAACTATCGTACTGTTGCAGCTCAGTTGCGGTTAATGCCAGATCCCCAAGGATCAATCACTTTTCTTAATCAATTTGGAACGTCTAACGCCTGGGACAATAACCGTTTTTCTTATATTGCCGATCCACTCTTATTGCATGCTGAGCTTTCATTAGAGACAGACGAGCGGCTTAAGGAAACTGCCCAGCGTATTTTTGACGACTTCATAGCTGAGCGAATTCCTAGCTTGAATCGGGAACTCTGACTCTGACGCTAAAAAGCTGATCATTCTATGGCAGAACCCGATATTTCATCGCTGTTTCAAGATATATCCAGCATTGTTGAGAGATTTAACATCCCAATCCTCATGATTGGGGCCAGAGCACGAATTTTCGTCTTTGACAATCAGTTTGGGATCGAGGGCCGGGCTACTCGCGACTGGGACTTTGCCGTTCGACTAGATGCGTGGTCTAGCTTTGAGGCACTAGTTAACGCTATGACCAATGGTAAAAAAGCCCCGTTTAAGAAGACCAATATTCATCATCGCCTCATCCACAAAAAAACAGGTGCAGAAGTTGAACTTGTACCCTTTGGAGAAATTAGCGATGTTCAGCAGCAAATTCGATGGCCTGACAACAATCTGATGAGTGTCTTAGGGTTAGAGGAGGCGCTAGAAAATTCTATCACCCAACAAATTGATGGTGTTGAGATTCGAGTTCCTCGCCTTGCCGTTGTCGTGGCCCTGAAGCTGCTAGCTTGGCATGAACGTTTAGAAAATAAAGATCTCGACGATGTAGTAACAATTCTAAATGACTATCAGGAGGATGAACGAGTGTTTGACGAACTGCTCGATGAAGTGGAGTCTGGGGAAATTGAGCTGGATGCGATCGCCGTGATCCTAATTGGCAAGGATATTCAGCATTTGTTTGAAGATAGCCCAGCTTTAGTGAAAGTACGGGAAATCGTAGACGAGATATTGCAGGAGCAAGACCATTGTTTGCCAAGGTTTATAACTGCCAGCGAACCAGATTGGGACGATGCCTTCAATCGCCTAGTACAAAAATTTAAAGCCCTTCAATACGGGTTGGTGCTGAGCATGGGATGATTGACTAGGGGGCATTACAAGTAACTGTTTGTGAAATTGAATTCTTTAGAAACTCTGGGCACCCTGACGAGGAGGCAGATCTGTGAATACCCTAAGTAAATGCTCCCCAGTTTAGCCCCATGCTCCCAGCCCACCTCGCCGACAACATCCGTCGCCAGGTCCTCTACTACCTGCAATCCACCTTCGACTTCCGTGACGGGAAAGTGGCCCAAGCCTTTGAGCGCTTCCTTGAAGACCCCCAGCAGGGCATCTTCAAAGGCCCCTGGGTACAACTCAAACGCCCCTTCCGCCTGGCCGAAGACTACACTCCCCCCTTCGATATCACCGTCCCCTTCACCCCCTTTCGCCACCAGTCGCGGGCCTGGCGACGGCTCCACAGCAACGGCCACCAGCCCGAACCCACCCTGATCACCACTGGCACCGGCTCCGGCAAAACCGAGTGCTTTTTGTACCCCGTGCTCGACCACTGCTTTCGGGCCAAGCAGGCCGGGCAACCCGGCATCAAAGCCATCGTGCTTTACCCCATGAATGCCCTGGCCGCCGACCAGGAAAAGCGCTTCGCCAAAACCATCTGGCAAGACCCCCAGCTCAAAAATGCGGGCATTCGCGTCGGCACCTACACCGGGCGCTACGACCCCGCCGACCCCAGCTCCCAAGATTCTGGCGACACCCAGATGGGGGCCGACCACGGCATCACCAACCACACCGCCCAGCTCGACGCGCCCCCCGACGTGCTGCTGACCAACTACAAAATGCTGGACTTTTTGCTGCTGCGGCCCCAAGACCAGCGGCTGTGGCGCTTTAACGAACCCGGTACCCTGCAATACCTGATTCTCGACGAACTGCACACCTACGACGGTGCCCAGGGGGCCGATGTCGCCTGTCTAATTCGCCGCCTCAAGGAACGGTTGGACATTCCTAAAGGCCAGCTCTGCGTGGTGGGCACCAGCGCCACCATGGACGATCGCGATAGGAGCGATCGCGCCCTGGGCAACGACATTGCTGATGCCATAGAGACAGGGGGCGATCGCCTGGCCCGCTTCGCCAGCACCCTGTTTGAAGAAGACATCCCTGCCGAAGCGGTGATTGTCGAAGACCGGCTCACGGTAGAAGAAATCGTCACCGGGCTAGACGATGAGCTGGTGGAACTGCACCTGCCCACCCCCGCCGACTGCCAACCCCACCCCGACGAAGACGCCCCCGCCTATACCCTGCGCCAGGCGGCCCTGTGGGGTGGCCCCCAGTTCACTGGAAATATCCACGACACCGCTGCCCTCGATCGCTGGGGGGTGGCCCTAGGCCAGTGGCTCTGCACCACCCGCCTGTTCAAACAACTGCTGACGATCTTTGACGACAACGAGCGCACCGGCACCGATGCCATCACCTGGCATAGCCTGATCGAACGGATGGCTAGCCAGGAATTGGGCTTTTTGCTGATCACCCGGTTTGAGGAGCGGCGCTGGATTCTGGTGTCGTTCTTTGCCCTGGTGGCCTTTGCCAAGGAAATTCGCAGCGGTCGCGCCTTTCCCCTGGTGCCCACCCAGGTGCAGCTGTGGATTCGTGAACTCACCCGCATTGGCCGCTACGTTAGCGAAGCCCCTGCCTTTTGCTGGCTGGACGAGCCCGCTGGCGAAAACCGGATGCTGCCCGCCTTTCAATGCAGCGAGTGCGGTGCCTCCGGCTGGATTGGCCTCAAGGATACCCAGGCCGAAAGCGCCATTGGAGCCAAAGGCGTAGAAGGCTTTAAGCTTACCGACGATGTCAAAGCCATTTACCAGGGCTGGTTTGGTCGCCACGGAGGCCGAGACGCCAAAATCGTCACCCTCATGCCCGACCCCGAGGGCACCGCCAGCCAATGGCGCATCCAGCAGCAGGGACACGATCAGCCCAGCCTGTTTGGCCAGTGGTATCTCCATCCCCAAAGCCTGGTGGTGCGCCAGGGCGAAGGCCCCTGCCCCCTCACCGACGACAGCCGCCGCTTTCGGGTGGCGATCAACCACGACGTGGAAACGATCAAAACTAAGGGTAAAAGCCAACTGGTGGGCAAGCAGGGCTGTCCCTGCTGCGGCTCCCTAGAAAGTATGTTTATTATTGGCTCCCGCTCCGCTACCCTCTCTAGCGTCATGGTAGATGAGCTGTTTGGCTCCGTGCTCAACAGCGACCCCAAGCTGCTGGCCTTCACCGACAGTGTGCAGGATGCCTCCCACCGGGCCGGGTTTCTCTCGGCCCGCACCTACAACTTCTCCTTCCGCACCGCCCTGCAACGGGTGGTGGATGATGCCGGTGCTGAGGGGGTGCCGCTGACGGCGGTGGGCGATCGCCTGCTGCACTGGTGGGGCAGCCCCGGTGTGGGGCGACCGGGGAGTTTAAAGGATGCGATCGCCGCCCTACTCCCCCCCGACCTGGCCGACTTTGAAGACTATCTGGCCTACCGCAACGGTGGGGCAGACCGACCGCCCCCACCACTTTTACAGGCCATCCAAGCCCGGCTGACCTGGCAGGCCAGCAGCGAGTTTGGCGTCATGCTGGTGCGGGGGCGCACCCTGGAGGCCAGTGGGGCCACCTGCCTGGCCTGGGACTGGGCCTGCATCACCCAAACCGTCGAAGCCCTGCGGGACAGCCTAGAGGTGGTCGATACCAGCCTCACCTCGTTGCCCATCGCCACCCTGGGCCGCTGGCTGCTGGGTATTTTGCACCGCTACCGTCTGCGCGGGGCTCTGGGCCATCCCTACCTGATCGACTACGCCCACTACGGCTTTTGGGGTAAATCTCCCTTTGGCCGCTACCTACCCCAGCGCGAAACCCACCCGCCCATGACCCGGTTTCGCCCCCGACTGATGGTCACCAAGGGCGACAAATACCACGACCACATGCTCAGCAGCACCTCCGGCAACACCCAGCCCTGGCACATCCGCTGGACTCAGCGGGTGCTCGATCGGCCCACCATCGGCGACCTGGAAGCCCTCGACCTACTGCAACTGCTCTACGACAAAGCCGAGGCTACGGGCCTACTCCAGCGCCTCCATAGCGATGGCAGCAAGGTCTACTACGCCCTCAACCCCGCCAAGGCCAGTCTGGTGCCCGATGGGGTCAAGCTCACCTGCTCAGAAACTCGCCGATCCATGGTTCGACCTGCGATCGAGGCGGAGCTATGGGACGGTGCCCCCAGCCTGGAATACAGCGCCCAAAACGGCACCTACCGCCGCGACGAGTTCACCCCCCGCCAGGGCTACTACCAAGACCGCTATCGCAAAGGTGCCCTGCGCCGGGTAGTGGCTAGCGAACACACCGGCCTGTTGACCACCGACGAGCGGGAAACCCTAGAAAGTGCCTTCTCCACCACCCAACACGCCGATGACCCCAATGTGCTCACCTGCACCAGCACCCTGGAGATGGGCATTGACATTGGCGATCTGTCCAGCACCATGCTGTGCTCAATTCCCCCCACCACCGCCAGCTACCTGCAGCGCATTGGTCGGGCCGGGCGCTCCACGGGGACAGCGTTAATCGTCTCGGTGATCAACCACCAACCCCACGATCTGTTCTTTTACGGTCGCCCAGGGGAAATGCTGCGGGGCAAGGTCGATCCACCGGGCTGTTGGGTCGATGCTTCGGCGGTGTTGGTGCGCCAGTACCTGGCCTACTGCTTCGACTCGGCCACCAAGGCAGGGCAACTGCGGGAAATGCCCGGTAGCGGCTCCCAGTTTGTCCGCGACATAGACAACGTCCAGGGGCAAATTCCGGCCATGATCGCCTGGGTGACCCAGGGTGAGGCCGAACTTCAGCAGGGGTTTCTGGCCCGCTTTGCCAGCGACATTCGCCCCGATACCCGAGCCCGGTTTACCACCGAAACCGAAACCGAACGGTTGCTCCAGCGCCTGCGCCGGGTGGCCCAGGAGTTTGACCAGCAGCGCCGGGAGCTAGAAAACGCCCGCCGCCGCCTACAAGACCAAAAAGCCAAGCTCGACGAGCACGAACTGGAGGCCCGCCAGGAAATTGAAGATGAACTGCGGGTGCTCAAGGGTCGCCAAACCAGCCTGGCCCGCACCACCGCCCTGGAACTGCTGACCAACAACGGCCTCCTGCCCAACTACGCCTTTCCCGAGTCCGGGGTGCGGTTCTACGGTTCCGTCTACAACCGCCACCGCACGGCAGAGAAACCGATGCCCCCCATTGAGGTGGTGCGCCCAGCGGCCAGCGCCCTGCGGGAGTTAGCCCCCCACAACCACTTCTATACCCACAAGCGCCAGTTTGAAATTCAGCAAATTGGCGTCGGCAGCCGCGAAGAACCGTTGACCGAAACCTGGGCCATCTGTGGCAAGTGCGGCCACATGCGCCCCACCAGTGATCTCACCCAGGAAAATGCCACCCCCGCCTGCCCCCAGTGCCACTACGACGGCGGGGCCGACAGTCAGGCGGATATTGGTCAGCACAAAACCTTTGTCAAGTTCTCCCGCTCCCAGGCGATCTCGGTGATGGAGCAATACGAGAGCCTATCGGGCGATCGCTCCGATGAACGGCAGAACCAGTTCTACCAGCGCCGCTACAGTTTTGACCTCACCCTTGATGCCCCCAGCGGGGCCACGGGGGAAGAAGGGCTACCCTTCGGCATTGAGTATCGAGCGGCAGTGACGTTGCGGGAGGTCAACGTTGGCTACCAGGACGATAAGGGGGCGGTGGCCTTTGGCCCCGAGGGACTAGCGCCAGAGAATGGATTTGTAGTCTGTGCCGACTGTGGCGTGGTGGCTGGGCCGTTTGAGGCGCTCGATAAAGTTAAGCACCGCCGCAGCTGCTCGGCCCGGCGCAAGCTCGAAAAAGCTAAGGCTGAAGGCCGCACCATTAACCCCTTCAAAGAAGTCCCCGTCTACCTCTACCGAGAAATCCAGTCCGAGGCGATTCGCATTTTGTTGCCCCCCATGGCCGAAGACGAAATTCAAACTCTGCGGGCCTGCCTGAGCTTGGGGCTGCGACTGCGGTTTGAGGGAGACCCCAGCCATCTCACCATCTTTCCCCAGCAGTTACCCGACGGGGACAATGGGCTGACCCGAGACTACCTGGTGATTCTCGATCGCGTCCCCGGTGGCACGGGCTATCTCAAAACCCTGTTTCAGGAAACCGACGCGGCCCATCGCAGCGGCGAAGGCATGATGGCCGTGATGCGGCTAGCCCTGGATGCCATGGAAAGCTGTCGCTGTGGCCGCATCAGCGCCCTAGAGGAGAACGACACCGACGGTTGCTACCGTTGTGTGCGCACCTATTCCCAGCGCTACAATGCCGCCCAGGTTAGTCGTACCCTGGGGGTGAGGCTTTTGAAACAGCTGATCCAGGCGGGCGATCGCCGCATCGAGCGAGCGGGGCTGAGCGATATTCCCAATACCTCCCTATTCGGCAGTTTGCTAGAGCGGGAACTGGTGCGCAAGCTGGAAGAATGGGTACTCGACAAATCAGGCACCTGGGAGAAGACCCTGGTGCAGGGCAAAGCCGGGTTCCGGTTTACGGTTCCCCATCCCAACCACACTTGGGAGCTGGAACTCCAACCCCAGCTTGGGCCGGCCCAGGGAGTCCCCATTCAGTGTCAGCCCGACTTTTTGCTGCGCTGTGCCGATGATGAGTCCATTCGGCCCATTGCCATCTTCACCGATGGGTTTGAGTTCCATGTCACCACCAACCGCCTGGCCGATGACCTGGCCAAACGCCGCGCCATTCTCAGCTCCGGTCGTTACCACCTGTGGAACATCACCTGGGACGATGTGCAGCACTCCGGCCCTGATAGCTTCTGCATTGTGCAGGCTCCCGTGGCCAACAAGATGGAGTTTTTTGCCAATGCTGCTGCCAACCAGGGCATCGTCATGCCCGCTGGTCGTCGCGCCGCCGGGAACCCCTGGCAACAACTGCTCGCCTTCCTGGAACGCCCCAGCGCCACGGGTTGGCAACAGTTGGCCAACTTTGCCGCCGCCTTTCCCCTGGAGGTGCTAGCGGCCCATCGCACCCATCTGGAACCCGATCTGTTTAGCGCCCTGGAAGACTGGCGTACCGGCAAGGACTTTGTCCCCCCCGCTAGCGACGAAAAGGGGATCTGGGTCTGTAATCCCCAGGCCAGTGCGGGAGCCGATGTCGTCGCCTTCTCCAGCCTAGAAGCCTGCCTGGCCAACCAGCGTCACCAGGTGCGGGTCAGCGCCCGGTTAGGGGATAGCGACGATGAGCGCCTGGCCAGTCAAAGCTATCGACCCCGGTGGCGCCGGTTTTTAGCTTGCCTTAACCTGTTTCAATTTTGTGGAGCCTTTACCTGCTTCACCACCTCAGAAGTCACCGAGGGTACGGCTCCTGATGTCGTCCCCACAACGGTAGTCGATACCGCCAGCGGCCCCTGGGCCGATATCCGCGAGGAGGTAATTTCCTCCCTCCATGGCCTGGTAAACAGTTTGGCCGCCGCCGGAGTGCCGCTGCCCGCACCGGCCTACGAAGCCGAAGCCATTGAGGACGATGCTCTGGCAGAATTGGCTTGGCCTGACCACTCGCCTCCGATTGCAGTTTTGGCTGGCGATCAAGCGTCCCTTGCCTCCGCCTGGCAAGCCGCTGGCTGGAAGGTCGTCACCACCGATGACCTCCAGGCCCAGGGCACCACCCTTTTGATTGACCTTTTTAACCCCTGATCTGGGAGAACGAACCATGGCTCAATTAATGATGCACGCCAAGGTGTTTAAGCGCTTCTACAAGCTGCCCACCAAGGTGCAAAAGAAGGTCGCCACCCTAATCGAAAAATTTCAGGTGGATCCCTGGGACCCGGCCATTGGCCTGCATGGGCTCAAAGAAACCATGCTGGATGACAAAGTGCGAGGGGCTGATTTGCCTGACGGTTACCGGGCCATTGTCATTGCTCCAGAACAGGGCGATACCTTCTTGTTAGTTCATATTGACTCCCACGATCGCGCCTACGACTGGGCCAAAAATAAGCGCTTTGAAGTCCATGGCAGCACTGGCGCATTCCAAATCTTTGACGCCCAGGCAACCCAGCAGGCTGCTCAGCAGGGGGCAATGCCAGCACCCTATAGCCCAGCTAACCCCTATATCCTGCAAAATCTCTCGGATGATGAGCTGTTCCAGGCGGGTGTCCCCCAGTTGCTGATCCCCGCTGTGCGAGAAGTCCGCAGCGACTATGACCTAGAGATGTTAAGCAAGTATTTGCCCGACGAATGTGCTGAAGTGCTGATTGGCTACGCCGCTGGCCTCTCCCTCAATGAGGCCCTCGCCCAGGCTCTAGGGTCTGACCATGAAGTACCTCCCGCCGCATCGGTAGAAGGCCCCGGCGACTTCTCGCAACTGACCCAGCGATCTAACCGCGACCTGGTTGTTGTCGAGGGCGAAGATGCCCTCAAGGCCATGCTCCAGGGCGGCACCCTGGAGGAGTGGCGCATTTTCCTGCATCCGCGCCAGCGCCAGTTAGTGGAGTGGGAGGTGAACGGCCCCATGAGCATCACCGGGGCTGCCGGAACTGGAAAAACCGTAGCCCTACTGCATCGAGCCGTTTACCTGGCCCAAAGGCTTGACCATCCCAAAGACAAAATTTTGCTGGTGACGTTTTCGACCAACCTGGCGATCACCCTCAAAGGGTACATCCCTCGGCTTGACCCCAGGGTTACCGACCAAATCGAGGTTACCCACCTCAACCAGTTGGCCCGCACCATCTGCCAGCGGGGCGGCTGGAAGGGACGCATTGCCTCCCCCGAAGAACGGGATGAACTGTGGGAGGAGGTCTGGGCTGCCCCAACCATTGCCGACCTGCCGATGGCGAAGGCCGACCTCCAAGAGGAGTTCAACCTGGTGGTCGATGCCAATGGGATTGAAACCGAGGAAGACTACCTGACAACGGTGCGTACTGGCAGGCCCCGTCTGGGTCGCAAGCAGCGGCGGCAGGCTTGGCCCGTCTTCAAGGCTTTCAAACGCCTGCTGCTCAAACGCAATCTGATGACCTTTGAGGGGGCGATTCACCAGGCTCGGCTGGTGGTAGAACAGGGCAACTTTCCTCAGTTTCGCCATGTGCTAGCCGACGAGGTACAAGACTTTAGCCTCGAAGGTCTGCGACTGCTGGCCGCCCTTAGCCCCCTGAACAGTGGTCAGCTCAATCCTCTCTCTGTGGCTGGGGACGGGCACCAACGCATCTACCGCACCCGTGTCCCCCTCAGCCGGGCGGGTATCGAAGTGCGGGGGCGTTCCAAACGCCTCAAAGTGAACTATCGCACCAGTGAGCAAATCCGTCGCTTTGCGGAGCAGATTCTGGCTGGCTTAGAGGTCGATGATCTGGATGAGGGTAAGACCAGCACCGTAGGCGATCGCTCCGTCTTCACTGGGCCAACCCCCGAAACCATTCCCTGCGCTGATGAAACCGAGGAAGCCAAGGTGATTGCCCAATGGACCAAGGCCCTGGTGGAAGCAGGCCAGTTTTCTGACCATGAGATTTGCGTTACCCCCTACAAACCAGATATCCGCGCTGCTTTACAAGCTGAGGGGCTGAAGACCTACGAACTCCAGCCCAGACAAGAAGACCCCGGCCCTGAAGAACCTGGGGTACGGCTGGGGACCATGAAACGGATCAAGGGCCTGGAATTTAAGGCGATCGCCCTGGCCTGTGCAGGGGATACCGATGCCATGAACGATTTAGCTCAGGCCACTCTCCTGGATAAGTGTGAGCGCTATGTTGCAGTCACAAGGGCGAGGGAGCGTTTGCTGGTTTGCATGCAAAACGGCTAGACACCTTACCCCCAATATTGCCAGCCGAGACCTGCAAACTATCTGCTCGATGGGCCTGTTTCAGCAACGTTAAACTGGAGGCTACTGTACCAGCCCGAGGCCCCTGTCGCCGCCGTGCCCTGTCCCTTTCCCGAGATGCTATGGTCAGCGTTATTCCCGCCAGTCAAGTCTCTATTGCCCTGCTCGAAGAGCGCTATGGCCTGCGGGAGGCAACCCAGCCGGACTTTTTTTCGGAATGGACGCAGGGGTTAGGGGAACTGACCGAGCTAGAAAAGCAGTATCTTGATCGGGTGAAAACCCACTTCAAACGTCTCCTAAAAAGCCCGCCGCTGTTAGAAAACAGCGTCAAGATGGTGGTGCTTTCGCCGCTGCTGGATATGGCGGGTTTCTATGATGACCCGTTTCATATTCGGTCGGAGGTGAGTGTTGAAATTGCCACTGAAGACGAAGGGGAAGTGATTCGCGGCAGGATTGATGTGTTGGTGCTGAAGGATCGGTTTTGGATTTTGGCGCTAGAGGCGAAGCGCAGTGATTTTGATGTGAATGTGGCGCTCGGGCAGGCGCTGGCCTACATGCTGGCCAACCCTGAGGTGGAGCAGCCTTCGTTTGCCATGGTAAGCAATGGCCAGAGTTTTTTGTTTCTGAAGCTGACGAAAGCGCCGCAGCCTCAGTACGCCAATTCTCGCCTATTTTCTTTGGTCAATCCGGGGAACGACCTCTACGATGTGCTGATGGTGATGAAGTGTATTGGTCAGGTGGTCGTAACTGACTCTCAGAGTGATTAGCCTGGACTCTACCGCCAAGCGTGCCGCTCACAGGTGCGCCTTGCCAGCCTTGCGGTCTCATCGGTCTCGCTTCTGGCGATCAGGTAGCCCCGAATGCGATCGCAGGTATAACTCACCCAGCCTACCTCCGCCAGCCACATCGGCCACAGCCGCACTGTGCCATCATCACCGCCACTGACCACTGTTTTCCCATCAGCACTCAGGGCCACAGACCTGACCACCCCCTCATGGCCTTGGAACGGCTCCCCGATCGGTTGGCCCCGGCGATCCCACAGCCGCACCGTGCCATCATCACCGCCACTAACAATAGTCTTCTCATCAGCGCTCAGGGCCACAAAACTGACCACCCCCTTATGGCCCTGGAAGGGCTCCCCGATGGGATGACCCTGGCGATCCCACAGCCGCACTGTGCCATCCCTTCCGCCACTGACCACCGTGTCCCCATCAGCGCTCACAGCCACAGAACTGACCACCCCCTCATGGCCCCGGAAGGGCTCCCCCATGGGATGGCCCTGGCGATCCCACAGCCGCACCGTGCCATCCCATCCGCCACTGACCACCGTGTCCCCATCAATGCTCAGGGCCACAAAACTGACCCAATTGTCATGGCCCTGAAAGGGCTCCCCGATGGGATGACCCTGGCGATCCCACAGCCGCACCGTGCCATCCTCACCGCCACTAACAATAGTCTTCTCATCAGCGCTCAGGGCCACCGACCAGACCACACCCTTATGGCCTTGGAAAGGCTCCCCGATGGGCTGGCCCTGTCGACTCCATAACCGTATCGTGCCATCGAAGCGCCCACTAACAATGGTGTTGCCATCCGCACTGAGCGCTACAGAACTGACCCCACCCTCATGGCCCTGGAAGGACTCTCCGATGGGCTGGCCTTGACGATCCCACAGCCGCACTGTGCCATCCCTTCCAGCACTGACTATTATTTCCTCATAAGGGCTCACAGCCACAGACAATACCGAACCTTCATGACCCTGGAATGGCTTCTCGATGACCTGACCCTGGCGATCCCATAGCCGCACTGTGTTCCAGCCTCCACTGACAATGGTGCTGCCATCCGCACTGAGCGCTACAGAATTGACCCCACCCTGATGACCCTGGAAGGGTTCTCCGATGGGCTGGCCTTGACGATCCCACAGCCGCACTGTGCCATCCCAGCCCCCACTGACAATGGTGCTGCCATCCGCACTGAGCGCTACAGAATTGACTCCATGTTGATTGGCCTGGAAGGGTTCTCCGATGGGCTGGCCCTGGCGATCCCATAGCCGCACTGTGTTATCCCAGCCCCCACTGACAATGGTGCTACCATCCGCACTGAGCGCTACAGACTTGACCGAACCTTGGTGACCTTGGAATGGCTCACCAAGAAGTTGACCCTGGCGATCCCACAGCCGCACCGTGCCATCTTCACCACCGCTAACAACTGTGCTGCCATCCGCACTGAGCGCTACAGAATTGACCCAATCTTTATGACCCTGGAAGGGCTCTCCGATGGGCTGACCCTGGCGATCCCACAGCCGCACCGTGCCATCCTCACCGCCACTAACAATAGTCTTCTCATCAGCGCTCAAGTTCACTGAAAAAACCGGTCCGTCATGACCAGCCAAGACAGCAACTTCTTCGCCTGAATGACTCCAGAGCCTCACGGTACCATCATCACCTCCACTGACAAGGGTGGTACCATCTGCGTTGAACGCTACAGAATTGACTGAACCTTTATGCCCCTGGAAAGGCTCTCCGATGGAGTGACCCTGGCGATCCCACAGCCGCACCGTGCCATACCATCCGCCACTAACAATAGTCTCGTCATCAGTGCTCAAGCTTACTGAAAAAACCGGTCCGTCATGACCACCAAGCACTTGAGCAAACCGGGCATAGCGATTTCCTAAATCTAACACGGCAGAGGAGATGACCCCATCGCCTCCTATGCGAGGCAGCTTAACTAAAGGGTCACGAGCCAAGCCGATGGCAGCCAAACCGTTCACCATACTCCCTAATGGATCGCTCTCTGCTAAAACCTTTGCCGTAGTCGCGTAAATATGAATTTGCCGTCGTTCGACCCGCCACATTTGGTACCCGACAAAGGCGCTGAGGCCAGTGGTTAACACCAAACCTGCTGCCAAGCCCGCAATGCCTAAGCGTTTCAAGCGTCGCTCTCGTTGTTCAGACTGATCAGAAGCACGGAAAAAGTCGAGGCAGCGTTGATTGAGATCCGACGCGCTGGTTTTTGCAAAGGTACGCAGCAGATCCAAGTCGGGCGATCGCCACAGCAGGCCAGCGGGCCGTCCCTGGTCATGCCAATATTGGGCAGCGGCTTCCAGGCGGCGTTGAAAACGAATATCATCGCGGCTGCTGTCCAGCCAGAGATTGAGCTGTTGCCAGTGGCCAAACAGGGCTTCGTGGGTCACCTCCGCCACATCCTGATTTTCTTGGCTAGCCAAGGTCACCAATCGCGCCCCAGGAGAGGAAAACCGGGCCAGCACCTGCTGCACCGTCTCCGGGCTGTCCTGGCTGGCGATTAGGCTGTCCACCGGGGCGCGGCGACGGGTGTCGCGGGTGCCCTCCCCCAGTTGAACCAGACCAATAAAAATGCGGCGGGCCGTCTCCTTTTCCGCTGGGCTAAGCTGGTCATAGATCGCCTGGGCCTTCCCCGCCAGGGCACCGCCCACCCCCCCCATCTGGCGATAGGTCTCCGCCGGGGCCACCCCCTCCCCCAGCCCCTCCCAAATCCGAGTCAGGGCAAACTGAAGCAGCGGCAGCGCCCCCTCCCGGCCCTCGGTATCCTGCACCAACAGATCCACCGTCGCCTGATCCAGGGGATGTCCGGCCCGTTTGGCCGGTTCAGCAATGGCGCAGCGCAGCTCCTCCGTGGTCATCGCCGGGACGATCGCGCTTTGGTCGGAACCGATAATTTGATTCAGCCCTGGATGGCGCTGGGTTTCGCCCAAAAAGTCGCTGCGCAGGGTAATCACCACCGACACCTGGGCACTGGGGTCTTGGGCGGCGGTAAGCAGGTTGTCAATGAAGGCTTGGCGTTCCTCGGTGTCCTTACAGAGGGAGTAGACCTCCTCAAACTGGTCTACCAGCACCACCAGCGGGGCATCCTGGATTTGAGGAATCAGGCTGGCGATGCGGCGCAGGCCATCGTAGACCCCTTCTTTATTAACCAGTCCCAACTCCGTAGCAAACTCCCGCGTTTTGGTAACGGGCATTGGGTCTTGGGTCGCCGTTTTCGCCAGCACCCCCGCCAGCGCCTCCAGGGGATGACTACCGGGCACCAGCACCGCCACCCGCATCTGGGCCTTGCCTAACACAGGCCGCTGAGCCAAGGCCGGAATCAACCCCGCCCTCGCCAACGAAGACTTGCCACAGCCCGATGGCCCCAAGATCGGCAATAGACGGGGCACCGTGGACTGCTCTACCAGCCGTTGAAACCGTTCCCAGAGTCGGTCTACCTGGACTTCGCGGCCAAAGTAGCGATCGCCATCCTGTTCCGTAAATGCCGCCAGCCCTTTGTAGGGATTGGGGCCAGTCTTGGCGGTTGTATCGGCAGCGGGCTCCGGTTGCTGCTGGGTAGTCTGGTGAATGACATAGATGGTGTTGCCATCGCCGGAGACGATCGCACTCCCCACCGCGCTTTCTTGAATTTGGATGCCGCGATTTGACGGGTCACCCATAGCCCCATCCCCCTCAGTCTTACCCCCTTGATAGCACAATCCCAGACCGTCCCAACCCTGATCACACCGACCTTCGTTAGGATAGAAGCACCCCACCGCCCGTCGGTCCCAGGATAGGGCATGACCAAGGGACAACCTATGGCCACGATTCTTAACCTAGAGCCGCTTACCGCTGCCCTGACCCGAGAGCAGTTTTGGTCGCTGTGCCAGGGCAACCCAGAGCTACGACTGGAGCGATCGCCCCAAGGAGAACTGATCATCATGAGCCCGGTCGGGGGAGAAAGCGGCAATCAGGAAGCGACCCTGATCATCAAAGTTGGCATCTGGAATGAGCAGACCCAACTGGGCTATGTGTTTAGTTCTTCGACGGTTTTTAGCCTGCCCCAGGGGGGCGATCGCTCTCCCGATGTGGCCTGGGTAGCCAAAGCCCGCTGGGAAGCCCTCAGCCCTGAAGACCGGGAAGGGTTTCCCCCGCTCTGCCCCGATTTTGTGATTGAACTGCGTTCCCGCAGCGATCGCCTGTTGCCGTTGCAGGCCAAGATGCAGGAATATCTAGACAGTGGCCTCCAACTGGGCTGGCTGATCAACCCACAACAGCAACAGGTGGAAATCTACCGCCCAAATTGCCCCCCTGAGGTAGTTTCTCTGCCTGCCACCCTCTCAGGGGAGGATGTCCTGCCGGGATTCCAGCTTTGCCTGTAAGGCAGCTTGGCTGGCACAACTGTCTAGTTATCAGGATTAGCCAGAGATTGGGCGACGGCGGCAGGGTCTTGGTCGAGGGTGTCGGTGGCGGGGTTGAGGTCAATTTCAGGATCGCGATCGAGGGCTTGTTGGAATCGGCGGGTAGCCCTGGCTATTTCCCCATTACGGGCTAGGGTGGTGGCCTCTCGCACCAAATGCACCGCAGAATACCTGAGGGCAACGGCTCTGGGGGTTTGCGCGATTTCTTCGGTGGCAGGGTCGAGGTCAAGATCATGACCCGCCGCTTGGGAGATCCTCAATAGGTGGCGTAGCAGGGCGGTAGATTGGCGGACATTGCCCTCTCTGGCAAGTTCATGGGCGGCTGTAACCACGGTGGGATGCACGGGCAAGTTAGGGCAGGTCAGGCGGTACTGGCGTAAGTCCTGTTGCACATAGTTACGCCACTCGATAGCGCTGAAGTTACGGTAGTGACGCTGACAGATTTGCTCTGCCAAATCTTTAGACCCAAGCCAATAGATTCGCGCTGTTCCGTCATCACTTGCCGTAGCGACTACCCGCTGCCCATCCCCACCAAAGGTTACAGCACGAACCGCATCATCATGAGTGAGGATAGCGATTACATCTCCTGTAGCTGCATCCCACACCCGTGCTATACCGTCTCCGCCGGCCGTGGCAACATACTTACCATCCCCACTAAAAGTTATGGTTTCGATTCCAGCACCGTGATTAAGGCTGGTGATTACGTCCCCTGTGGCTGCATCCCACACTCTTGCCGTTCCATCCAAACTTGCTGTAGTGACCCGTCGCCCATCTCTACTAAAGGTCACGCTAGTTACCAAGTTCTCGTGGGTAAGGATAGCGATTGTATCTCCTGTAGCTGCATCCCACACCCGTGCTGTGAGATCTCCACTCGCTGTAGCGACCTGCTGGCCATTCCCACTGAAGGTTACGGCAGTGACCACACCATCATGGGTAAGGTTGGCGATTACGTCCCCTGTGGCTGCATCCCACACTCTTGCCGTTCCATCTCCACTCGCTGTAGCGACCTGCTGACCATCCTCACTGAAGGTTACAGCACGAACTCTACCATCATGGGGGAGGGTAGTGATTATGCCCCCTGTCAGCGCATCCCACACTCGTGCCGTACCATCATCACTTGCTGTGGCGACCCGTTGTCCATCACCGCTAAAGGTCACAGCACGAACTCTACCATTATGGGGGAGGATAACAATTAAATCCCCTGTGACTGCATCCCACACTCGCGCTGTGCCATCTCTACTCGCTGTAGCGACCTGCTGACCATCCTTACTAAAGGTTACAGCCCAGACAATATCATTATGGGTTAAGGTGGCGTTCACTTCCCCTGTGACTGAATTCCACACCCGTGCCGTACCATCAACACTTGCCGTGGCGACCAGTTGCTCATCTCCACTAAAGGTTACGCTAATAACCTGACCCTCATGTTGGAGAGTGGCAATCACGTCGCTCATGGTCAAATCTCTCACCCGTGCCGTGCCATCATCACTTGATGTGGCGATTCGCTGCCCATCACCGCTAAAGGCCACAGCACGAACTACGCTATCGTGAGGGAGAGTAACAATTACATCTCCTGTGACCGCATCCCAGACTCGCGCCGTGCTGTCTAAGCTCGATGTGGCGACCCACTGCCCATCACCACTGAAGATCACGGCATTGACCCATTGATCATGTTTGAGGATGGCAATCACTTCTCCTGTGCTTGCATCAACCACCTTTGCAGTGCCGTCCTTACTTGCTGTGGCAACCTGCTGACCGTCATCACTAAAGGTCACATCAGTCACCCAATCATCATGGGTAATGGTGGCAATCTCCTCCCCTGTAAGCGCATCCCACACTCGTGCCGTGCCATCATCACTTGCTGTAGCGATCCACTGACTATCATCACTAAAAGTTACAGTGCGAACTACACCATCATGGGGGACAGAAGCAATTACCTCGCCTGTGACCGTATCCCACACTCGCGCGATGCCGTCTCCGCTTGCTGTGGCAACCCGTCGCCCATCTCCGCTAAAGGCTATAGCAAGAACAGAAGCATTAGTAGTGAGAATAGCAACCACCTCCCCCGTAATCGCATCCCATACCTTTGCCGTGCCGTCCCTGCTAGCCGTGGCGATTCGCTGCCCATCTCTGCTGAAGGTCACATCAAGAACTACATCTTTATGGGTGAGGATGCCAATCATCTCACCTGTGACCGCGTCCGTTAACTGTGCCGTACCGTCATCACTAGCTGTGGCAACCCGCTGATCATCCTCACTGAAGGTCACGACAGTCACCCAATCATCATGGTGAATAGTGGCAATCTCCTCTCCTGTGACCGCACTCCACACTCGTGCTGTACCGTCAAAACTTGCTGTAGCGATCCGTTGACTATCCTTACTAAAGGCCACAGCAGTGACCCTATCATTATGGGTAAGAATTATTTGAGATGGTTGGGCTGCACTTCTGCGTAGTGCTTGATTAATAGTGCCCCGTTCTTGTCTCATGGGGCTAACAATATGGAAGGCGTGTATCGCTAGTAATGCACCAGCCTCTTGGAAGATCGCACGAGGTTGATCCGCTAACTGTTCTGCCTGAGTTGCTAATTGCCGGGCTAGGGCTAATTGTTCCGCCCGACGGGATTGGATACCAAACCAAGTCATCCCCGCTGCCAAAAAAGCCAAAGCTCCAATCCCTGTCCCCCGCAGAAGAAGCTGTTGCCGTTCTGCCCGCTCAGAGGCACGGAAGAAGTTAAGGCAGCATGGGCTGAGATCAGGGTTAGCGGTTCGGACAAAAGTACGGAGAAGATCCAGATCCGGCGATCGCCACAATAATCCCGCTGGCCTTCCCTGTTCATCCCAGTAGGTTGCAGCGGCCTCTAATCGCTGCTGCAAGCGGATATCATCCCAACGATCGCTAATCCAGTCTTTGAACCGCTGCCAGGTTTCAAACAGCGCCTCATGGGTCACCTCCGCCGTCACCTCACCCTCCACCGTGGATAGGGTAATCAAGCGCGCATTTTCCTTAGAGAACTCGTGAATGACTTCCCGTACCTGCTCGAGGGTGATCTGGCGGGTGGCCAAATCTTTGACCTTGATCCGGCGACGAGTCACCTGGTTATTCTCTCTTCCCGGCTGCACCAAGCTCAGAAAAATTCGCTGCGCGATCGCTTGCCTATCGACCTTCGAGCTACCAGCATCCTTTAAACCATCAAAAATCTTATCTGCCCTATCTGCTACCGCCCCCCCAATGCCCCCAATGTCTAAATAGACCTGCAACGGCGATCGCCCCTGTAGCGATTCCTGCGACAGATCCTCCCACAGCTTGGTTAGCGCAAACTGGAGCAACGGCAACGCCCCCTCTTGCCCCGCCATATCCTGCACCATGCGATCCACCAGGACGTCCTCTAGAGGATGTCCTGCCCGTTTGGCAGGCTCCGCGATCGCCCGCGCCAATTCCGCTGCCGTCATCGCCGGTACAATCACCCCCCGATGGGAAATCGCCTGATTCAAGTCAGGGTGGCGCTGCGTCTCCCCCAGAAAATCACTGCGTAGAGTGAGGATGACGGATAGGTTGCCGCTGGAGTCCTTTGCAGCACACAGCAGGTTTTCAATGAACGCCGTGCGCTCTTGAATGAACCGCTCCCGCCGGTTCTGCTCCTCCGGTGTCGTACCTCGGGGCTCATTGGTATAAATCTCCTCAAACTGATCCACCAGCAGCACCAACGGAGAGTCTCGGATTTCTGGCATCAGGGCAGTGATGCGTCGCAGGCCGTTATATTCACCACTAGTTGAGGGCTTAGCCAGTTCCTCGGTAAACTTTCGGCTTTCGGCAACAGGTATCGGGTTTTCGGTTACTGCCTTGGCCAGTACCCCGGCTAGGGCTTCCAGGGGATGCTCACCCGGCACCATCACTGCCACCCGCATCTGGTTTTTCCCTAGCAGAGGCCGCTGAGCCAGGGCCGGAATCAGCCCCGCCCGCACTAGGGAAGATTTTCCACAACCCGATGGCCCCAGAACCGTCAAGAGGCGAGGACCGCCTGACCGCTCCACAAGAGTCTGAAATTCCTCCCACAGCCGGTCGATCTGAGCTTCACGACCAAAATAGCGATCGCTATCCTTCTCCGTAAATGCTGCCAACCCCCGGTAAGGATTTGGGCCAAATTTTGTAGAGGTGCCAACCGTTTCCAGCTCTGATTGCTGAATGACTTGGTAGATGACGTTAACAACGTTGCCATCGCCGGAGACGATCGCACTCCCCACCGCACTTTCTTGAATCTGGATGCTGCGATGATCGCCCATTACGCCCCACCCCTATAGCACTAACCCTACCAATGGCAGCAGTTTGTGGCCATGCTGCCCCAGCCATCCCGCCGTCGCCTCCACATGGGGTCGCAGTCGGTCGATCGCATCCCCAAAATCCGCCAACTTCTTAATGCGCTTCAAGCCAGTTTCCAGAGCATCAGCCATGATCTCCTTATCCGGTTCTGGCTTCGCCACCTCCTGCGCCAACTCTTCCGCTGCGCCAGCGATCGTGGGGTTGTTCAGGCTGGCGAAGATTTCTTTCAGCGCCTCAATCTCCGCCTGAATATCCACCGTCTCCGGTTCCGGCAGTGACGCCTGCTGGAACTGCACCGAGATCGTATTGCTGTCGCCGGTCACCACGGCACTGCCAGTCACGCTGCCGCCAATCTGTACCGAGCGGTTGTCGCCTGGGGTATGGGGAGTCGTCATGGCCAAGATTGCTAAAGATTTACTTCAACTGTAAGCCAAGCGGCCAAAGGCGATCCCGACTATTGCAGAAGTCTTTATAAACCCGATCCAAGGCCAGATCTGGAGTTCTGCCTGTGGGAAAACTCCAGATCCCAAGCTGGACTTGTGATAGTTATGACCTTGGGCAGTCAGATGCAGATCAGGATGGTGAAACAGCGGTATGTCCCAGGGCTTCATCAGTCAGCCCAGACGAACAGATCGAGTACCCTGCGGCAGAAATGACTCACTTATTTCCGCCAGCCCAAACCTGTGCGTAGAGCGGGAGTCCCTTACTGCCTTTTGCCTTCTTACGGCTGCCTTGCTGTACTAGTAGTTTGGTTGCTTTCCATCTGAACGTGAACAAAGACTGATTAAGCTTGGGTACTCCCAAACCAGGGATAACCGCCATAATTAGATTTATTCCCCTGTTTAGAACGAGGACATGGCTTTCAACCCAGGGCAGTTCTTCCGCACCTGCAACCCCAGCAAAACCCTGAACCTGAGCCGGGCTGAAGATGCCCGGTACTACATCGACTTCGCAGCGGTGCGGGGGGCTGACCTGGTGCGAGAGCTGAGGCGCACTATCACCCTGTCGGGGTCAGAGCCCACCTGCCAGTTATTTACCGGCCACATCGGCTGTGGCAAATCTACGGAACTGTCGCGGCTGCAGCGAGATCTGGAGGCGGAGGGTTATCAGGTGGTCTACTTTGAGTCCACCGATGACCTGGACATGGGGGATGTGGACATCAGCGACATTTTGCTGGCGATCGCCAAGCAGGTCAGCCAAACCCTAGAGCAGGCCCAACTGCGGCTGGCCCCCAATCGGTTTCAGCAGCTTCTGCAAAGCACCGTGGATCTGCTCAACTCGGAGGTAACGGGGCTGAAGCTGAAGCTGCCGGAGGTGGGTGGCGTGAAGTTAGACACGGTGGGTCTGGAAGCCAAGCCCGACGGCTATGCCCTATCCGTGGGGATTGGCGAGATTACCACCAAGGCGAAGGACAGCAAGGATGTGCGATCGCTGCTGCGCCAACACCTAGAACCCCGTATCAACACGATTTTGGAGGTGATCAACAGCGAGTTGATTGACACCGCCAACCAGCAACTCCAGGACCAGGGCAAGGCGGGGCTAGTGGTGATTGTGGATAACCTGGATCGGATCGACAATAAGCCCAGGGTGCAAGATCGTCGCCAGCCGGAATACCTATTCGTTGATCGCGGTGACCAGTTGAAGAAATTGCGCTGCCATGTGGTCTACACCATTCCCCTGGTGCTGTCCTTCTCCAACGAAAAGGAAAACCTGACCAATCGGTTTGGCTCTAGCCCCCAGGTGTTGCCCATGGTGCGCACCCAAAACCGCGATGGCAGTCCTTGTGTCGAGGGCTTGGAGGCGCTGCGGCAAATGGTATTGGCCCGCGCCTTTCCCGCCCTCTCGCCCGAACAGCGACTGGTCCAGGTGGGGGAGATTTTTGACCAGGTAGGAACCCTAGATCACCTCTGCCAGGCCAGCGGCGGCCATGTGCGCAACCTGCTGGTGCTGGTGAATGACTGCCTGAAAAAGGCGGACCCACCCTTTACCGATACCCTGCTAAAGCAGGTAGTGAGCCTACGGTTGAGTGAGCTGACCAAGGCGATCGATACCACTGAATGGGCCTTGCTGCGGGAAGTGGCGCGGACTAAGGCGGTGCGGGGCGAAGGGGAATACCAAACCCTACTGCGCAGTTTATTTGTGTTTGAGTATCGCGATGCAGGTCAAACTTGGTTTGACCTCAACCCGGTGCTGCGGTCGGCCCAGGAGTTAACCGCCCATGACTGATCCCCCCATCCTCAGCTTCGACCTTGACCCCGGCCCGGCCCTGACAGAACTCTGTCGGCTGCTGCGGTTCGCCCAGGGGGAATTCACGCTGATTGTGGCGGTGTGCAACGCCGCCGAGCACCGCCAAATCCTGGTAAAACAGTTGCGCCAGCGCTGCCCCATCCCCTTCCAGGAACTTACCCTTGACCCCAAGGTCGATACACTATTTAGTACCCTGCACCAGGCCATTGGCGACCCACCCCCCGCTGCTCTCATGGTCTACGGGCTGGAAGCGGTGCAGGATATGGACTCGTTGCTGGTCGCCACCAACCAAATTCGGGAAGAGTTTCGCCAGTTCCCCTTCCCACTAGTGCTGTGGCTGACCGACCACGGTCAGCGCCACCTGATCCGCACCGCCCCCGACTTCTACACCTGGGCCAGCACGGTTCATTTCCCCACTCCACCCACCTACTTCCAACGGTTCCTGGATGAGTTGATCGCCTCTGTTTGGCAGCAGGTACTCACCTCCCAGGAAAACCGCTTTCTCAGCACCGCTGAACTGGGGCTTACCCCTGGTTCCCCCCGTTGCCAAGAACTAGAAACCAGCCTCGCCGCCCTGCATCAAGCCGGGATTGCTCTCAGCCCCAGCCAAGCTGCCGCCCTCGCCTTTGTCCGGGGCCGCATTGCCGACAACAATACTGATCAGGCCCGCTACCACTACGAAGCCAGCCTCACCCAGTGGCAAGCCCTGGCCGATCGCCTCGATCCGCCGCCCCACAGCCTAGAGAATGTTGGCCATCTCCAGTTTTACCTGGGCCTGTGGTGGCGCAATCGCTCGGTGCGCGATCGCCGCGAATTTGAATCCGCCTGCCAAACCGCCTGCGACTACTTTGCCGCCGCCGTTGCCACCCTCACCCAGGCCCACCGCCCAGAGGCCACCGCCAAGTACATCAACTACTGGGCCGAAGCCCTGCACCGCCTGGAACAGTGGGACACCCTGGCCCTGGTGGCCCAGCAAGCCCTCGACCTGCACAAATCCCGCCAAGACCCCATCCGCCAGGCCCGCGCCCTGGGCTTTTTGGCCGAAGTCGCCCTCCACCACAAAGATTGGCCCACCGCCCAAACCCAGGCCCAAACCGCCCTCCAGCTGATCGATTCCCCTACCTTCTCACCCCTGCACCCCTCCACTCCCCCAGACCCCACCTTCCTAGACTGGGTCAACCGATTCCACCGCAGTTGGTATCTCTTTTCCTTGGGTAAAGCCCAATGCGCCCAGGGGCAAATCGATGCTGCCGTAGCTACCCTGGAGCAGGCCACGGCCACTACTCAGCCCGAATATGACCCCCAACTCTACAGCCTGGTGCTGGGCCAATTGCGCCAGGGCTATTTTCAGCAGGGGCGCTATTTAGATGCCTTTCAAACTCGGCGGCGGCAAGAGGCGATCGAGAGTCGGTTTAATTTTCGGGCTTTTGTGGGGGCAGGTCGCCTACAACCGAAACAGACCGTCGCCAACCCAGCCTTACCTGCCGATGCCCTGGGCCAGGATGCCATTGTTGCCTCTGGCCGCAAGCACGATGTTAAACGCCTGGTACACCGCCTAGCCCAGGACGAATTTACCCTCACCATCATCTATGGCCCCTCTGGGGTGGGCAAAAGCTCTCTCCTGGAGGCCGGACTGGTGCCCGCCCTGGAACAGGAACGCTGGGAAGGGCGACGGGTGCTTCCCCTCCGCCTCCGAGACTACGGCAACTGGGCCAAGGATCTAGCTGAGGATCTACAGGCTACCCTCCTCGACCATCCCCTCCTGGGAGAGGCCAGGGGTGGGGCAACTCCCCCGAAACCCAGCCCGCCCTCTGGAAACTCCCTCCAGGCGGAACCCACCCCGCCCAGCGGGCACTCCTCCCAGACGGATGCGGTGCTAGACCTGATCCGTCAGCAGACCCAGCGCAACCGGGTGCTGGTGCTGATTTTTGACCAGTTTGAAGAATTTTTCTTTGAGTGCGACCAACCCGGCACCCGGCACCAGTTTTACCAATTCCTGCGCCAGAGCTTAACCACCCCCTTCGTCAAGGTGGTGCTGTCCCTGCGGGAGGACTACATTCACTACCTGCTAGAGTGGCAACGCCTGGTGGGTAATCTGGCCATCATCGACAACAACATTCTGGATAAAAAGTGGCTCTACTACCTGGGCAACTTCACCCCCACGGAAGCCAAGACCGTCATCACCGACCTGACGGAACCCACCCCCTACGTCCCCGCCGTTGACCTGGTGGAGCAGGTGGTGGCCGACCTGGCCGCAGAAGCCGGAGAGGTGCGCCCCATTGAGCTACAAATTGTCGGTGCCCAACTACAAGCCACGGGCATCAGCACCCTCGCCGCTTACCAAACCCTTGGCCCCAGCGCCAAAGCCAGCCTGGTACAGCAATACCTGGCTGATGTGGTGTTCGACTGCGGCCCGGTGGAACACCAACGCTTGGCAGACCTGGTGCTCTACCTGCTGACCGATGATAAGGGCACCCGCCCCCGCAAAACCAAAGCCAACCTGGCCCAAGACCTGCGAACCCTGATGCCCCATACCAACCTGGATGAGGCCGCCTTTGCTCTGGTGCTAGATATCCTCACCCAGTCGGGGTTGGTAATTCATGTTCCAGAAGCGCCCGAAGACCGCTACCAATTGGTGCATGACTACCTAGCGGCGTTTATTCACCATCAGCAAGCCCCCCGCCTGAAGACTGTGATGGCGGAACTGGAGCAAGAAAAGCGCCAACGCCAACAGGCCGAAGCTGAACGCGAAGAACTGGCCACCGCCAACCGCAAAGCCCGCCGTCGTTTATGGTTGAGCTCTGGACTACTGGCCGCCTCTGTCTTGGGTACGGTGGTAGCCATTCCCAGTGCTATCTCGGCCTATCGAGTGGCCCAAGCCGAACGGGCCATCGCCGCACAGGAGCGGGACAAAGCGGATCAGGCGCAACAAGAGGTTAGGACAGCATCTCAACGGGTTCAACAGGCTCGTGAAGCCGAAGCGGTGGCTAACCAGGCTAGACAGGAAGCAGATCAACTAGCCCAGGCCGCTGCAAACCGCCAAACGGAAGCTGAACAGGCGGCGGAACAGGCTCAAGAGGATGCCCAAACTGCCCAAGCCGCTGCCCAAGCTGCTCGCAGCGCTAAAGGTGTGGCCCTAAGCGAACAACAAGCCGCCCAGCGCCAAGCTGAAGAAGCCCAGGAAGCTGCCGACGCGGCTGAACAGTTGCGCATTACGGCAGCAAAGGAAGCGTTAGAGGCCCAGCAACTCGCCCAATCTGCCCGACGACAGCAGGAGGTAGCCCGTGCTGGCACCCAGCTAGAGCAACGGGGAACCGCCATTTTGCGTCTGAGTGATACGCGCCTGAGCCAAGCCGAAGCTCTGATCGAAGCCCTACAGCTTGGCTACGAACTAAAGGCCCTACTTCCCACCGCCAACGCCCGTAGCGATCAGATCACGCTGAAAAACTATCCGGCCTATAGCCCTCTGTTAGCCCTGCGGCTGGCTACCAATTCCTTAGCCGAGCGAGCCAGCTATGAAGGCGAGTTCCTCATCGCCTTCCCCCTGCTCTCTTCTGCCTTTATCGACTTTACTCCTGACGGAAACAGACTCTTAACCTACTCGTCAAGCGATAGGAAGACCTACTTATGGAGCTTCAGTGGTACGAAGCAGGCCAGCTATGAGGGCAGATTTCACGCCTTTACCCCGGATGGTCAAGGGTTGGTGACCTCTTCTGATACAAAGACTTGGCTGTGGAGTCTCAGTGGTACGAAGCAGGCTAGCTATGAGGGTCCCTTCGAAGCCTTTACCCCGGATGGTCAAGGGCTGGTGACCTCTTACGGTGATACGAGCCGGCTGTGGAGCCTCAACGGTATGGAGCAGGCCAGCTATGAGGGCGCGTTCCGTGCCTTTGCTCCCGATGAGCAAGGGCTGGTCACAGAATCCTGGCGCGATGGCAAGAGCCGACTATGGAGCCTTAACGGTATGGAGCGATCCAGCTATGAGGGAAAGTTTCGCGGCTTTACTCCGGATGGCCAAGGGCTTTTGACCTATTTCTTGCGCGATGACAAGAGCCGACTATGGAGCCTCAGCGGCAAGGAGCAGGCCAGCTATGAGGGAGAGTTTCGCGGCTTTACCCCGGATGGTCAAGAGCTGGTGACTGATTTCTTGCGCGATGACAAGAGCCGACTATGGAGCCTCAGCGGCAAGGAGCAAGCCAGCTATGAGGGTAGGTTCCACGCCTTTACCCCAGATGGTCAGGGGCTAATAACCAGTTCTGGGGACGATGGCAAGAGCCGATGGTGGAACCTCAGCGGTATTGAGCAGGCCAGTTATGAGGGCAGATTCCGTGACTTCACCCCGGATGGCCAAGGGCTGGTGACCGTTTCCAGCGATGATAGCAAGGTCTGGCTATGGAGCCTGAGTGGTAGAGAGCAGGCCAGCTTTGACGGCGAGTTCCGCGGCTTTACTCCAGATGGGCAAGGGCTGGCAACCCTTTCCAGACGCAGTAGTAAGATTCAGCTATGGAACCTGAGCGGTACGGAGCAGGCCAGCTTTGACGGCAATTTCCACAGCTTCACCCCAGATGGACAAGGGCTGGTGGTAGTTCAACCGGGTCAAGCAAGACTATTTAATCTAACAGGACGTCGTTTGGTCAATGAACGATTATTGGCTTGGGCACCTGATCAGAAAGGCGTAATAACCTATGCTGAGAGCGACGGCAAGAGTCGGCTGTGGAGCCTAAACGGCACAGAGCAGACCAGCTATGAAGGAGAGTTCCGCGCCTTTACCCCCTATGGGCAGGGACTAGTGACCTACGGGAGCGATGGCAAGAGTCGGCTGTGGAGTCTGAGCGGCACAGAACAGTCTAGCTATGAAGGAGAGTTTCGCGCCTTTACTCCCGATGAACAAGGGCTAGTGACTTACTGCGATAGAGACGATCAGAGCCGATTATGGAGTCTGAGCGGCACGGAGCAGGCCCGCTATAAGGGCAGGCTCCACACCTTTACCCCGAATGGTCAATGGCTAGTGACTGTTTCTAGAACAGGATTCGAGTCTTGGCTGTGGAGCATCAGTGGCACAGAGCAAGCATACTATCAGGGCTCTTTCTATGGCTTTACCCCCGATGGGCAAGGACTTTTCATCTATTCCTGGCGCGATGGTAGGAGCCATCTGCGGAGCCTCAGCGGGACAGAGCAAGCTAGCTATGAGGGCGAGGTACTTGGCTTGACCTCGGATGGGCAGGGGCTAGTCACTTATTCCAGGATTGATGTCAAGAGCTGGGTGTGGAGCTTGAATGGCACGGAGCAAGCTAGCTATGAAGGGGAGGTACTTGGTTTTACTCCGGATAAACAAGGTGTTTTTACTTATTATTTGCGAGATGGCAAGAGCCGCCTTTTGAGCCTGAATGGTGTAGAGCAGGCCAGCTATGATGGCCTACTCCGCGGTTTGACCTCCAATGGTCAAGGGCTGGTGACTATTTCTAGGAGCGACGGCAAGAGCCGCTTGTGGAGCCTCAGCGGCACCGAGCAGGCCAGCTTTGAAGGCTTGTTCCGAGGCTTTACGCCAGATGAGCAAGGGCTGTATACCGATTCTGATTATGGCACCACAAGTCTATGGAGCCTATCCGGAGAACGGTTGGCAGAATTCACCGGACGCATGACCACCAGCTTTGGTATGGGATTCACTCGCTTCAGCGACGATGGGCAATACCTGATCACCTCCCTCGATGACACCACCCACCAAATTTGGCAGCTCGACAACGGCCTAGACGACCTGCTGGCCCGTGGCTGCAACCTGCTGGCCAACCACTTCCAGGCCAACCCCGGCAAACGCGAAGAACTGGGCATCTGCCTCGATCATCCCCTTTAATCCTTCAAAGGATCCCGAAGGGTACGTTCGCGGCTCAACCCATTCCCAGCTACCTACCCCACCCCCCATCTTCCCCCCAGCCGCAATGCACCCCAGAGAGATGAAGTCCGTCTCCCCTGGGCCTTTGGCCCGTTCCAGTATCCACTTAGTGGCATCGAATAAAGACCGATCCGGTAGCCCGATCAATCACAGTAACGCCGGGGATAGCGATAAATTTGTGTAGAGTTACAGCGTTTATGCAGGGTTTGAAAAGCGGTATGCAGGGTTAGATGTAAGGTTAAAACCCTTATGGTGTAGGATTTTCAGATCTGTGTAGGACTCTGCCGATAAGAAACCAACCAAAAAACTTTAAGGATTGTAAAAAGAAATTGGGTACAAATTGGGTATTCGACAAAATATTGATTTCCTGGAAAGCTTCTACAGCAATACTTTTGACCATCTCGCCGTCCACGTTGACATCGTGGGGGTCACTGGTTCGAGTCCAGTTACGTCCATTAGGGCTTATAGCCCTCATATCGAAGCTTTTAGGCAATTCCTATGTAGTCTTGCTTATACTTGGTAGAGCTTGTTGGAGCTTCTTGAAACAGTTTTTTGTGTGCAGATTGTGTGCATGGGACAAAGCAAGCTATCTAGGCAGTGACCAGCCTACAAGTGAAAAGGTGATTTTCTATTCGACGCCGTCTCCCTTATAACTAGCTGATATTTTGCATTAGTTCTGAAAACAGGGCTTCAATTATGCATCAATGCTTTCGATCTCATTGTGCAGCCAATCAACAAAAAGGCAAAAAACAGAAATCAGAGCGAATTAAGATAATGAATGAAACAGACAAAATAGAGAAAACATTAAACTCATTCCTGAAAAATGAGATGACAAATGTTTTATTTATAAGGGGTGAATGGGGGATAGGAAAAACCTATTTTTGGGAAAGCTATATCAGAAAAAAGTTAAACCAAAATAAAGTCGAAAATCTAGCTTATTCTTACGTCTCTTTATTTGGAGTGTCTAATATAAGCCAGTTAAGAGAAAAGATTCAGAGTTCCGCCAAGATTATAGATAGCGGTGGATCGTCCATAAGGAAAATAGAAGAATTTGCAAACGAACAGAACCAGATATTTCAACTCCTATACGGAAATAAAGCAAGGCAACTAGAATCCAAATTTTCAATTATTCCAAAAATAGTAAGTCGCGCGAGATTGGGAACTCTTCAATTAGGGTTTATTTCGGAATTCTACAGACAATATAGAGAAAGCCTTATCTTTGACTACCTTGTTTGCATCGACGATTTTGAAAGGAAGCAAGATGATTTGGAAGTTGGTCAAGTGATGGGACTGATCAATGAATTAAGCTTTCAGAGGAAGTGCAAAGTCGTTGTCATTCTAAATGAAGAAAAATTAGACAAAGAGAATGCCATTGACTTCAAAAAATATAGAGAAAAAATTGCTGATGTTGAAATCAGATACTCACCTAGCACACAAGAGAATATCTTGAAGGTTTTTTCTGGAAAAGAGTTTTACTTTGAGAGAATACTGCAAATTTTCCAGTATCTAGGCTCTGTTAATATCAGAATCTTTAAGCGATTCAAGTGGGCGATAGAGCACATTCAGGAATACACGAATGCTTGTGAAGATGCTGTGAAGGTAGAGGTAGCAGCTCATTTAGCGCTTTATTCCTGGGCTTTTCTTGAGTCTGACCAAGATCTATCCCTGCCATTTGTGAAACAAAGCTTAAACACATATGGTTACATACTAGTAAATATGCAGAAAGACAAAGATGACTCTATGTTCACGGAACACGAAAAGCGTTGGTTGAATGAAGTCATTCCTAATCTGCCGATAAGTGAAGCCAAGTATGATGAAAATATAACTAATCTCATCCAATACGGATACTTATTGGATGAAGAAGATTTTATTGAAAACATATCGGAAGAGAACGAAAAGGAAAAAAAATACCAATACAGGCAGCGTATTGAGAATGTATTTGCCATGTATCAATACTCCCTACGTGATAATCAGAAAGAAATAGTGCAAGCATCTCATGATCTTTTAGCTATAGGACTAGAGAAAATACTGTTTAGCGACTTTTCAAAAGTAATTACATTGCTAGATGCTTTAGAAGAGAACACGGACTCGTATATTGAAGAATATTGTCAGGTCAATCCAGATGTTATTAGAGAAATAGCTTCTGACTCTTCTTTCACTCGAAGCAATATTAAGAGCAAGCTTCTTGCAGAGAAGGTTGAGAACGCTCGAGTCGCGATGCGTGAAGACATTAACCTTGACAGTGTTTTGACTCACATTATGCAGAAACAAAGTCACCGCACGGAACAAATAGATTTTCTCTGTTCTCTGAGTCCATCTGATATTTTTAATTGGATAAAAAGGATGATTAGACAATCTTTAGATAAAGATGCAAATAATATTGCGGAAAAACTACAAGATACTCTGTACTACTTTCGCGGCATGAAAGGCCAGGATAATGATGCTAATGCAAAATACAGGCTTATTCTTGAAAACTTTGAGTCTGCCCTTAAATTATTGGCGAATGATTGTACTATCAATAGAGTAAGGGTTCAAAACTTGTATAGGATTGATTTAGAAAATCAGATTGATTAGTTTTGTCGTAGGTTGGGTTAGCGTTAGCGTAACCCAACAAAACCGTTACTGGTGTTGGGTTTCGCTTCGCTCAACGCCAACCTATATTAGAAATTTTGTCAGTCAATCAGGATATGAACAGATGCTTCCAGTTCCAGGGCACAGTTTGAGATCCTTATGAGTAGTGGTATACCAAGTCCAGCTCGGGATCTGGAGTTTTCCCACAGGCAGAACTCCAGGTCTGGACTTGGATCTGGTTTAACTTTATTCAGAGAGTACTAAGCTTTATTGAAATTTGGCTAATTCCTTTGACAGGATTAAACCGTCACGACTTGGCGAGACTTCCATGCCTCATAAGCTGCCATATCACCCCCAAAGGAATCGGGAGAGACAATAGCCGGAGCCGTTTCTACCCAGGGGTTTTGATCCTCTGGCAGGGGAGCATAGGCACAGTAGGCGATGACCACGTCATCCATCGCTTCTTGGCCGGTGTTGCCCACATACTCATCCACTCGACTCACGCGCCAGGGCGAGAGCCGTTGATGGGTCACCCCGCCACGGTGGTCGAAGGTGGCCGCCGCGTCATCGTGCTTAAACTCGGGCAGACGATACCCTACCTCTGGAACAGGTCCGTTGGAGTAGTCGAAGTGCTGCCCTAAAAGATCTGTCAGTGAACCGCCGGGCTGTAGGGTGCGGGTTTCCCAACCCGGAGCACTGGAATCGTCAGCTTTGAAAATAATTACTCCCGGTTCGCTCATTTTTGAGTGAGGTCGGCCAATTAGGTTAGATTTGGGCTATGGAAACTCCTCTAACCGTTATCACAGAACGGGTTGACGATATTCCCCTGCTG
>NZ_SMDQ01000064.1 GCF_012911975.1 Nodosilinea sp. P-1105
GATGGGGTGATGGGGTGATGGGGTGATGGGGTGATGGGGTGATGGGGTGATGGGGTGATGGGGTGATGGAGGAGATGGGGAGTTGGGGAGATGGGGAGATGGGGAGTTGGGGAGATGGGGAGTTGGGGAGTTGGGGAGTTGGGGAGGTTTTGGATTTTGGATTTTGGATTTTGAATTGAAGCTGTAGGGTGCATTAGCGGTCAGGGTCTAGGTATTGGCGGTCAACCTGGGGCCGCAATGCACCGCTTTTTGTGAGGAAATGCATGAGCCTGTGGTGTAGGGGCGGACCGGTGTGTCCGCCCTGCCAGGGGATCGAGCCGCGAAGGAATCTCCCCCAGACGACGAATGGCGTAGGGGCGGACCGGTGTGTCCGCCCTGGCAGGCTATTCAAGCGGACTGCCCCTGGTCTTTCGACCAGGGGCAGTCCGGTGTTAGGTTGTTAAGTTAGAGCGTTCAGCTAATAAGTGGGTTTCTGTATAGGAAGTCGATGGAATGGGTTTGCCCGGTTTTTGACTTACCCACATGTATCATTCCCGGTGTAGCATCTGAAATCAGTATCTTCTCCCATAGATTGTCAAAGCTTCATCAAAAAAATGAGTTTCATAAAGTGGTGGTGCATTTTAGTAAAGAACAGAGGAAAAGATAGGGTCTTCCCTTTTCACCAACTGCTCTCTGACTGCTTATTGCCTTGAGGCTTGGGGACATTTGGCACGGTCTCGCAGCGAGCGTTGACATGGCCTTGTAGCCAACTCTCAGAGACCCTGGTGGCTCTGGCAATGTCGGCTAGGGCAAAGATCGCCAGGGCTAAGCCAATGATGGTTACCCCGGAGGTTTTCGATAAATCAAGGATGATAAATTTTCGACCCACCGCAATCAGGGCTGTGGCAATTACCAACTCCACCTGGATGACATGTTTACGAATGTAAGCCGTGATATTTTCTAAAATTTCTAGGGCAATCAAGACACTTAAAAACAGCCCAAAAATATCTAGCACCGTTTGCCCGACAAAGGCACCAGGGTCGGTATCGATGATGGTTTGGGTTAGCACCACCACCAGATCAGCGACGAGCGCCAAAATCACGACAATCATGCCTAACGACAGCAGCTTTGAGATGCTGCCTTCGAACTGATGCAACCGCCTGAGGAACATCTCATCTTTGAGCTGGTTACGCAGTTGCCGAGCCCAATGAACCATGGGAAAAAACGCTTTAAGGGGTAGGTGCTGCTGAGAGCATAGAGGATGGGTTGGGCTCTGGTAAAGCCGTTGGGGTACCCTCTGACGCGGACGCGGACGTTGGCGTAGATTGGTCTAGCGGTATTACCTGCACGGCGCAGGCCTTCAGTTCTGGCTGACGAGAGACTGGGCAAGCTTCAGGGTGGGTGAGGGCGTTACACTCAGCCCCATCAGCCCAGAGGCTACCCCAATGCATCGGCACAAACAGGGTGCCTCGCCGCATATTTTGGGTGACCAGAACCGGTAGGCGCACGGTCCCTCGCTGCGATCGCACTTCCACCCATTCCCCCGACTGAATCCGCAGCTGCTGAGCATCCCTGGGATTGATTTCCAAAAAGGGAGCGGGGTGCATTTTTTGAATTTTAGGAATTCGGCCGGTGCGGGTTTGGGTGTGCCAGTGGCCATAGAGCCGTCCGGTGGTCAGCACAAAGGGATACCGATCGTCCGGTGGTTCTGCCAGCCCCCGCTCATGGAGCGCGGCAAATCGGGCTCGACCATCATCGGTGGCAAAAATACCATTGGTATAGAGTCGCTTGTCGTGTTTGGTGGCGGCGGTGTCGGCCGTTTCTTGGGCAGGGCAGGGCCACTGGATTGGGCCTAAATCGGCCAGGCGATCGTGGCTAATACCAGTGACATCACAGGGGCGACCAGCGGTGATCTGGGTAAATTCGGCATACACCTCTGCAGCTGAGTCAAAGGCAAATTGCTCGACAAACCCCAGGCGACGACCCACCTCGGCGAATATCTCCCAGTCAGGTCGGGCTTCCCCCGGCGGCGGTCGAAAGGCCGTGCAGAGGGTAACGGTGCGCTCGGAATTAGTCATGGTGCCTGTCTTTTCCCCCCACTGGGCACTGGGGAGTAACAGGTGGGCATAGGCCGCTGTTTCCGTAGGATAGTAGGCGTCTTGGTAGATGGTGAAGGGCGATCGCCGCAGAGCCGCCTTGGCCCGATTTAGATCCGGCAGGCTGACCGCTGGGTTAGTGGCGGCAATCCACAGCAGCCCTACTTGCCCCTGCTCTAAGGCCAGTACCATATCGCTAATGGTGAGGCCGGGGGCAGCCGCAATGCTACCGGGGGGCAGCTGCCAAAAAGTCTCCAAGGCTTGACGGTGCTGGGGATTTTGCACCAGTCGATATCCCGGCAAAATGTGAGATAGACCGCCCGCTTCGCGGCCTCCCATGGCATTGGGTTGTCCAGTCAGGGAAAATGGCCCTGCCCCAGGGCGACCCAAGTGCCCGGTCATCAAGTGTAAATTAATTAAGGCCCGGACTTTGGCTGTCCCTTCCGACGATTGGTTCAAGCCCATGGACCATAGGGATAGGGCGGCCTTAGCCTCGGCCCAAGCCTGGGCGACCGCCTCTAAAGATGCCACCGTAATCCCACAACGCTCGGCCACAATGCTGGGCGGATAGTGACGTAGGACAGTGGTGTAATCGGCAAAGCCACGGGTACAACCGTCGATAAATTCAGGATCGATGGCTCCCCAACTCAACAGCAGGTGAGCAATGCCATTCATCAGTGTAATGTCAGTGCCGGGACGAATGCCTAAGTGGATGTCTGCCTGCTTGGCGGTTTCGGTGCGCCGGGGATCAACCACAATTAACTTGACCTGCCCATTGCGCTTATGGTGTTTTTTCAGCCGGTTAAAGACAATGGGGTGACATTCAGCCGCATTGGTACCAATTAAAAAAGCACAGTCGGTCGCTTCCAGGTCATCGTAGCAGCAGGGGGGGCCATCGGCACCAAAGCTATGTAGGTATCCAGCCACAGCCGACGACATGCACAGCCGCGAGTTGGCATCAAAATTATTCGTGCCCAGACAGCCCTTGACCAATTTCTGGGCCGTGTAGTAGTCCTCTGTTTGAAACTGCCCAGAACCATACATACAAATGGCCTCTGGCCCCTGGGTACGACGCACCGCTTGAATCTGATCGACGATCGAAGCCAAGGCCGTATCCCAAGACACCCGCTCGAAGGGGTCCGCTAAAGACCGGCGCAGTAAGGGGTATTTTAGCCTATCTTGATCCAACGCTTCAGCGACTGTGGCCCCTTTGACACACACCATCCCCTTGCTGGATGGATGGTTGCGATCGCCCCGAGTTTGCCAGAGGGGATTACCCGCCTGGTCTCGGTTGGTGGGGCGGTTGGGCTGGGCCGGCGGTAGAACATCCAGGCCACAGCCAACACCACAGTAGGGACACAGGGTTTTGGCAGGAGTGATCATAACGTCAACTAAATTCCCGATGACTGGGCCAGACTTTTATGCTAAGGTCATGACAATAATGCAAACTGTGTGCTCTGACCCAACTTGCTTGGTAGCGGGGCATTTTTTTTTCTAGCACCATGACGATACCCGACCGCCATGGCGCGCCCCGGCCCAATCGCCAACGCCCTTGTGGAACTAATCAGCAGTCACAGATACAGAGCCGTTAGCAGCGGTATCCGCGCTACCCTGGGGTCGAGGCTCAGCCTGGAAATGCTCCATCAACAGCGATCGCAGCACATCATGCAACTCATCACAGGGAATACCCTGCTGCACCTTTTCCCCCAAATGGGCGTCCTTACCGACCTTACCCCCCATAAAGATATCTACCCCTTCCACTGTTTTGCCCTCTTTGCGCACCTTGGTCCCCATCAGCCCAATGTCTGCCACCTGGGGCTGTCCACAGGAGTTAGGGCAGCCAGTCCAATGAATGCGGACTGGCTGGGGGAGGCTAAGTTCAGCATCTAAGGCGGTGGCCAGGGCCAGGGCTCGCTGTTTGGTTTCAACCAGCGCAAAGTTACAAAACTGTGCGCCGGTACAGGACACCAAAGCCCGAGATAAGGGGGAAGGATCAATTGAAAACCTTTGCAATAAAGGCTCTTGCAGTAGCACCGGCAAGCGCGAGTCGGCCACATTGGGAATAATCACATTCTGCTCGACGGTCAGGCGAATTTCACCACTCCCATACACTTCAGCCAGGCGGGCCAGGTCGAATAAATCCGTGGCTTGTAAGCGCCCCACCGGCACATGCAGCCCCACATAGTTCAAGCCCACCTGCTTTTGAGGATAAACCCCGATGTGGTCTCGCTTGTCCCAATCAATCTCATCCTCAGGGGCGGCAGAAAGCAGGGGGCGACCATAGGCCTCTTCCACAACAGCTCGAAACCGATCTAGACCCCATTCATCGATCAACCACATTAGCCTAGCCTTCTGGCGATTAACCCGAGGGCCATGGTCCCGATACACCTCTAGGATGGCCCGGCACAACTCGACGACGCTATCGTCAGGAGGTACCCAAGCATGCAAGGGAATGGCAGCCTCACAGCGGCGGGCCGAAAAGAAACCGCCCACCAAAACATTAAAGCCCAATTGCCCTTCCCGATAGGCTGGTACGAAGGCGATATCGTTGATCTCAGCGTGGATAGAGTTATCACGCCCCCCCTCGATGGCAATGTTGAACTTGCGAGGCAAGTTAGTAAAGGCTGGATTGCCCTCCCCATTGTTGGTAATCATGTCCTGCACTTTGCGCACTAGTCCCTGGGTGTCGATCAGTTCGTTAGCATCCAACCCAGCCACTGGGGAACCCGTGATATTGCGCACATTATCCATGCCCGACTGGACCGACGTCATGCCAGCCGCCTCTAGCTGCCGAAAAATATCTGGAATATCGTTTAATAAAATGCCCCGCAGCTGAATATTTTGCCGAGTCGTAATGTCGGCACTACCATCTTCTCCATACCGCTGAATAATGGCTCCCAGGGTGCGCGCCTTGAACCCTGTAAGGACTCCACTGGGCATCCGCATCCGCAACATGAACTTGCCAGGGGTAACGGGTCGAAAAAATATCCCCAGCCACTTAAGCCTTTGGGTCAGATCGGTATCATCGACAGCTTCCCAGCCAACGGTGGCAAAATGCTCTAGGTCTTGCTTAACGGCCAGCCCATCTTTCTCAGCTTTAAACTTTTCGAACTTATTCAACTTGGTTTTGGCGGTATCTTTGGCCATATCAATAGAAGTCGTCACAGGCACACCGTTCTAGCAACAGTCCAACAAAATACAAGTCAGTCAATTTAGGGCAAATTCACCTTTTTAGCCACTGTAATCTCTACTTCTGATACACACTTGAAGCTAACTTTCAGCCACAACTCAAATCTTACTTAAAAGTTTTATCAAACAGTTCCATCAAAAATCCACCATCTGGAAAGCCGGTGGCCAAGGCTGTTATTGAACAGCAGTCTTGATTATCATCATTACCTTGACTGGCAATGAGAGAAGTCAAGTAGTGCAAGTAGCGAGAGAAGTTCATAGCAACAGCTAACTTAAGATACATTCATTCAATCACCAAGACTAATGAGTCATATCAAAAGCGCTCGAGAGCAAGAAAAATACTGAGCCATCTAGACAACTTACATCGAACAATCCAGACCAAAAAACTCATAAATCGAGCTTAGATACATGGAACAAATCCCTTCAAGAAAACAGATTTTCAACTAAAACTTTTAAAACTTCCAACCAAGACTTCAATCGAAAGAAGTTGTTTCACAAGGCTTCAATAAAACCAATTATCAACCCATGTCAAAATTTATGTTGTTTGCCAAAATTACGTTAATTTTGCGATTAAACCCGAATGCAAACTAGCCTAAACGTCACCCCCAAGGACTTTTGTATACTTAGATACGCTTTATTAGGGGTAATGCGAAAAGTGCAAGGTGGCCCTGCGTCAACTGCATGCCAGTGCTACCTGTTGGTCTATCCCTAGATTCATCAGATCAGCAAGATATGGGTTAATGGTTAACGTGCAAGCAGGTTAGTCTCGGTATCTTAATCTCGGTACCTTGTAGTTAGCTGTACTATCCCTGGAGAGCATTCTTGGCTTCATCTTCCCACCCCCCCTTGATTTCCACGACGTCTGATCGTTTAGACGACCAGGCTCTCTACGCCGTGATAGAAACACTGCGCTTTGGTAGCTTTCATGATCGCTGGGAAGGGGCTAAGCAAGTGGCTGAGCTAGGCGATGACGCCGTAGCCGAATTGTTAGCGGTACTGCATGACACCAATGCCAGTTGGGAGACCCGCTGGTTTGCAGCCCGTAGTCTGGGCAGTTTTAACAGTCCAGAGGTCATTTCTGGGCTGATTCAGGCGTTTACCTACACCCGTGATCATGAACTACACCAAGCCATTGGCAAAGCGCTGACAACCATTGGTCAGCCGGCCATTGGGGCACTAGCCCAGTTGCTCGACGAACCGTGTCATAGTTCTGTGGCGGTGCAGGCTCTGGCGCAAATTCAACATCCCGATACCATTCTGCCGCTGCTGCGGGGACTTGACCAAAGACAAGGCGAAATCCGAGCGATCGCGATCGCCGCTGTGGCCCAATTTAATGACCCGATGGTGTTGCCTGCAATTTGCCAATCTCTGGATGATCCTTCTCCCCAGGTCCGCTTGGCGGCCTTAGATGGCCTCGTCAACCTTAGGTCTCAGGTTGATCCACACCATTGGGTTGCCTGGTTAGCACCCCGGCTAAAGGATGCCAGCTTAACGGTTGCCCAGCGAGCCGCCCATGGCTTAGGCCGTTCTACCCTACCAGCTGCGACCCAGGCACTGTTAGCTGTCTTGAGGCAGGCCACTACCCTTGGCCCCCTACGGATTGCGGCAACACGAGCCCTATGCTGGCAGGCCACGCCCCAGGCTTTGGCGGGGATCGTTTCGGCTTGGCCCACCGCTAGCGTGGACCTGCGGCTGGTAATGGTGCAGGGTCTATCCCTGATCACTGCCCCTGATCTACACCCTCAGGTGATGATGTATTTCGTCAATTGGTTAGAGTCCCTGCCAACGACAGCTGATCAAAGTGTGCTGCGGCGACAATTGGTAACGGCTATGGGCCAGGTGGGACAGACCAGAGCGGTGCCTTATCTGCGGCTTTGGCTAGGGGATGCCGACGATGGGGTGAGACTCCATGCAGAAGCGGCCCTCCGCCAGTGGGCCTAGAGCCTGGCTTCTATAACCAAGCAACAGTCGCGTAGTATGACCGGCTTGAATTTCCGCCACTTTTGATACCAATGGTGGTCACACTATCTGTTAATCAATAAGGGACATCCACGAGGTTATAGAAGATTCCCACTCAAATTTAGCCTTGTCTATTCAGTCCTGCCTAAATATTAAATTTAATCGCAGGCGTGGGGTTAGCCCATGGCTGAATAGGGTATAAGCGGGAATCCTCTTAGTCTGGTGGGCACCCACAGGTAAGCCGTCATCGGTAGCTCCCTTGGCCGACTGATGCTGGCCTGCCTGACATTGAGTCGAGAACCGATGCGTATAGAGCAGCTTCAGGCCTTTTTAGCCGTAGCAGAAACCGGCAGTTTTCAAGCAGCAGCTCAGCAGTGCCAGGTGACCCAGTCTACTGTCAGTCGCCAAGTCCAGGCGTTAGAAGCGGAGCTAGATGCACCGCTGTTTCACCGAGGCGGGCAGGCCAAACTAACGGTGGCCGGGGAGCAGCTGTTGCCTAAGGCCAAACGAATTTATCAAGACTGGATTCAAGTATCTCGCGATATTGCTGATTTAATGGCGGGGAAGCAGCCAGAACTCTGTGTTGCGGCCATCCAGTCGGTGTGTTCTACCCTGCTGCCTCCGGTGTTACAGCAGTTTTGTCACGATTATCCACAGGTGCAGTTACGGGTTACGGCTTTGGGCAGCGATCGCTCCCTGAAAGTGCTGCGAGATGGACTCGTGGATTTGGCCATTGTGATGGATAATCCCCGACTAACCACCCAACCCGAAATGGTGGTCACCCCTTTGTTTGAAGAATCCATCGAAGTGCTAGTGGGCGCTAACCATCCCCTGGCCAGCCAACCTAAAATTTCCTGGGAGATGCTGTCACGGTTTCCACACATTATCTTTAAAGATGGCTATGGCATGCAGCGATTGGTGCAGCAGCAGTTTCAAAACCGGGGAGAAGAGCTAAATGTGGCGATGGAATTAAATACGTTAGAAGCTTTTCGGGGGGTGATTCGTCAAGGCAATTTTGTCGCTCTTTTGCCCCAATCAGCCCTGGTTGAATGTCGGCAAGATCCCACTGTGGCCATTCGCCCGACAGAATTGCCGGTACTACGTCGAGCCGTCGTACTGGTGACCACCCGCGATCGCATGGCTATTCCACCTATCCGCCGTTTTCATGAACTGGTGACAGGTTGGTCTATCAAAACGTCATCAACTAATTGGATCACAGGCGCAGCCACTGTATCTAACTAGACCACCATCAGGCAATCTAGATCACCATCGGGCAGTGATAATAGGTTAAGGGAATCAGGCCATGAGTGATGACTTTCGAGAGCTATTGAAAAAAGTGGGTAGCGGTAGCCATACCTCTAAACCTCTGACCCGCGCAGAAGCCGATCAAGCCACCCAGATGATGCTGACCCAGGTGGCTACTCCGGCCCAGATTGGGGCTTTTATGATTGCCCACCGGATCAAACGCCCTACCCCAGAGGAGTTGGCGGGTACCCTCGATGCTTACCAAACCCTAGGACCAACCCTGCCAAGTATTGACGATGGTCGCCCAGCGTTGGTGCTGAGTTGCCCCTATGATGGGCGATCGCGCACAGCTCCAGTAACCCCGGTTACAGCCCTAATTCTGGCAGCAGCCGGGATACCGGTAGTACTCCATGGCGGCGATCGCATGCCCACCAAAGCCGGCATCCCTTTAGTTGAACTCTGGCAGCAGTTAGGTGTCAATCTCAGGCACCTAACCCTCCCCCAAGCCCACCTGCTCCTGAATCGTACGGATATCGGTTTTGTCTATCTGCCCCAGCATTTTCCTGCCGCCCACAGCCTGGTGCCCTACCGGGACCAAATTGGTAAGCGCCCCCCCTTTGCCACGGTAGAACTGATGTGGTCCCCCTATGGTGGTGCCCACACGCTCGTGATGGGGTTTGTCCATCCCCCTACTGAAGCATTGGCCCGCCAAACCTTTGCCCTGCGCGGACAGACCAACTGGATCAGCGTCAAAGGGTCAGAGGGCAGCTGTGATTTAGCCCGGGCCAGAACGGCGATCGTCGGGATCAACCGCCAGGGACAGTTTGAACGGTTGCTGTTGCCCCCCCGCGACTATGGCTTTGAAGGAGAGGATGTGGTGTTGGGGGCAGAGGCGTCCCTAGGGCAACGGCTGTTGGATGTGTTGTCGGGCCATGCTTCAGAATTACAAAAAACCGCAGTGTGGAATGCTGGCTTTTACCTCTGGCAGGGGGGGGCGGCGGCAACCCTCGACGCTGGCCTAGCCCAGGCCCAGGCCAGCTTGGTTTCAGGCCAAGCCCTAGCCAAGCTTCAGACTCTCCGTCAGCAAGCCCTTGAGATCAGTCAACACCTCACCTACAGCTATGGCTAGATCTGTTGGTCTTCATTGAACTCAGATTTTAGCTAGGGCTAGCAAAACGCTGACAACGCTCACAGATTGAGTTGCATGCAGTTTCAACTGCGTGTAGTCGATCAGCCTATGGGGCAATCCCTGATGGGATCAGGTCACGGGAGACGAACTCGTCCCATCAGCTTAGCCAGCACCCCGCTTACAGATTTACTTGCAAATCCACTGACAGAGTCCGTCTACAGGCCTCTGTTTCAGGCTTCTGTAAACAGAGGCCTTACAGGTGACAGATCCGACTTCCGCCTCCGGATCTACCCCTTCTACAAACTTTGATCGCCAAAGTCAATCAAATGTTACAAAACTTGCAATATTTGTTTACATTGTGTTACATTAGATTCAACAGCAACGGAGAACTCCCATGACATACCGTGGATACGTCGTCGAAGAAGGCGATCGCCTCAACAATTACGCCATTGAGCCCAAGGTCTATGTAGACGACACTCAGCAGTTTGGTTTTAACGCCTACGCCGAAAAACTAAATGGCCGACTGGCCATGGTTGGTTTTGTTTCCGCCATTTTGTTTGAAGCGCTGACTGGCCATGGTGTTGTCACCTGGCTAACGCACCTGTAATTGGTGATCTGTCTCCCACTTCAAGGGCAGGATGCGCTTGGCTAGTCATCGCGGTCTAGAGCTATCCCCGGCGGGAGTCAGTCATCTCCCCTGAGCGTTTGTACCTGTTCTCACCACTGTTTATTTGTTTAGCAACTCTAGCTAGGAGTCTTCCTCATGCAAAGCGATTTTGATTTCTCTACCAAAGATCTGTTCGGCCCGGTTGTGTTTCGACCCAGCTTCAATAGTGCCGAAGCAATTAATGCCAACCAAGCCTGGTCACTCTTCTTTACCGGCGGTAAAGAGGATAAGGCCCTCGGCAACAACGCTGAATCTGGTCGGCTGTTTAACAATATCCTGATTGCCACAGGAGCAGTGGGTGTTCTGGGAGCTCTGGTGTTTACCAGCATTGCCTAGACCCATCCCCTTTTGAATAGTGGTTATAAACCAAGCCCAGCTTGGAATACCTAATTCAGTCTGAGCAATGTCCTGCTTGGATTCCTCCATCACCCCGGCCTAGGCCGGGGTTTTATTTTATTTCCTGGGGTGGATAGTTTAGCCCTATCTAACTTGGTAGATTAGGGTGAAAAATCTTTAAATTTACTCATCTGCTATTGATTTATGGCTTCTTTGACCTCTTTGCCCCTACATCAGCAAACCTATTCCCTCGATCACCAGGCCTGGATCGAGTATTTGGCAACCACTGCGAATCTCTTGATTATTCAGGATTTAGACGGGGTGTGTATGGGGCTGGTTAATGATCCCCTAAATCGCACCATTGATCCGGCCTATGTGGAGGCGACCCAAGCCTTTGACGGTCATTTTTATGTGTTGACCAACGGTGAACATACAGGTCAGCGGGGCATCAATGCCATTGTCGAGCGGGCCTACGGCAACAAAGAACGGGTCAAGGCAGAGCAGCGCTACCTGCCAGGGTTGGCCGCCGGGGGCGTGCAGTGGCAGACTCGCGCTGGGGATGTCAGCCACCCAGGGGTGAGTGAGGCAGAATTAGCGTTTTTGGCGGCGGTACCCGATGCGATTCGATCGCGGTTGCAACAGTTCTTTAGTCAACACCCTGACGCGATCGCCCCAGGGGATCTCCAGGTCGGCATCGACGCCTCTGCCCTAGACAACATGGCGTCTCCCACGGCCAACCTGAACACCTTCCACGGGCTGCTCCAGCAACATCGGCCGCTGTACACGGCACTGCAGCACGAGATGCACGGGTTGATGGAAGAACTCCTGGCCCAAGCGGCAGAGCAAGGGTTGGCGGATTCATTCTTCGTCCACTATGCCCCCAACCATGGCCGCGGGGCCGACGGTAAAGAAATTGTCTGGTTTAGCGATGGTCAGGGGTCAGGCACCACCGACTTCCAGTTCATGCTGCGGGGGGCGATCAAAGAGGCGGGGGTGCTGGCCCTGCTCAACCGTTACTATGCCCAAAAAACCGGAACCTTTCCTTTAGGCAAAGACTTCAGTGTGCGCCAAGCTCCCCACAGCCATGACGATCTGCTGGCGTTAGTGGTCAACGCCTTTGATCCGGCCTTGATGCCCACCATGGTTGGGGTTGGGGATACAGTCACCAGTACAGTGGTCAGCCAAAATGGCCAGCCAGTGGCCCAGCGGGGTGGTAGCGATCGCAACTTCCTCTATTTAATTCAAGCCATCGGTCAGCAGTTTGGCACTGGCAACCTGGTCACCTACATTGACAGCAGCGGTGGCGAACTCAAAAACCGCAAAGCCTTACGCCTAGAAACCCGCGCTGGTACCCCTGTGGTCACCGAAGGCCCCGGTGACCCCCGCGATCGCGATGATCCCCTGACCCTGAATGTAGTGTTTCCCGGCGGCTATCAGCAGTACTGTCAGGCGTTTCAAGCGGCAGCAGTCACCCGACGGCAGCCGCCAACAATCTGAGATAATGCCCTTGGCTGGGGCAGCCCCCCGTCGGCCTACCAGCCCTTGAGCGATTGGGTCAGGCATTGCTAAGTTCGGGAGGAAACACAATTGGCAACGTCAGAACCACAGGTGATTGGGGTTGATTTGGGCGGATCAGCCATCAAGCTGGGGCGGTTTACCCAGACTGGCCACTGCTTAAAAGATCTAACGGTGCCAACCCCTCAACCGTCCACCCCTTCGGCGGTGATTACAGCCATGGCAGAGGCCATAGCCGCCCTAGACCCTGATCAGTCCGCGATCGCCATTGGGGTGGGCACCCCTGGCCCTGCTGACGCCAATGGCCGTATTGCTCGGGTAGCGATTAACCTAACCGGATGGACCGATGTCCCCATTGCTGATCACCTGGAAGCCAAAATCGGTCGCCCCGTCATCGTGGCCAATGACGCTAACTGCGCTGGACTAGGGGAGTCTTGGCTGGGGGCGGGGCGGGCCTACCAAGATTTAATTATGCTGACCCTGGGCACTGGGGTGGGAGGGGCGGTTATCTTGAATGGCCAACTGTTTGTGGGCCGCCAAGGCACCGCCGGAGAATTGGGTTTAATTACCCTGAACCCAGACGGCCCCCCTTGTAACAGCGGCAACCAGGGCTCCCTAGAACAGCACTGCTCCGTGCAAGCCATCCAACGGGAAACGGGGCTCACCCCAGCCACGCTGTTTAACCAGGCCAAGGCTGGAGATGCCGCTGCGATCGCATTTTGGCGTACCTATGGCCGTTGGCTAGGGGCCGGCTTAGCGAGTTTGGTCTACGTCCTCACCCCAGAGGCGATTATTTTAGGCGGCGGCATCAGTGCCGCCACCGAGCTATTTTTGCCCACCACTCTGGATGAGCTAGAGCGGCGGGTATTGCCAAGTTCCCGGCCAGGGTTACAGGTGGTGGTCGCTGAGTTGGGCAACCAGGCTGGGATCACTGGGGCCGCTTGTTTGGCTCTACAGCGCTATGGCTCGTTGGCTAATCCTGCCTGGGGATAGCCCATTTCAGCCACAGTTCGCTAGAATAGTGTAACTCGATCCCTCGGGCTCGAGTTCCTGTAGCAGTAATGTTTTGGGAGGTGGGTCAACGCCCACTTTTTTATTGGCCAAAAATTGCGATCCGCCCTATGCCCCATCCCCTAATTCCACAAATTCTAGCGTTAGCGGCCCCCGTTGCCGACCAACTGGGGTTGGAAGTGGTCGAGGCGGTTTTTCAAACAAATCAGTCCCCACCAGTCCTGCGAATTGACGTGCGCAGCCTCGAAAACGAAGACACCGGGCTAGACGACTGCGAAAAAATGAGTCAAGCCCTAGAGGCGGCCCTGGATACCACAGCGTTGATTCCTGATGCCTACGTGCTCGAAGTTTCAAGTCCTGGCGTTTCTTCAGCCCTTGAGACCGATCGAGACTTTGTGGTCTTTAAGGGGTTTATGGTCGAGGTGATTTTGGCGGAACCCCACCGGGGCAAGGTGTTGTGGGTAGGGCAATTGGTCAGACGAGACGAGTCCGCTGTGGTGATTAGCCAAAAAGGCAAAACCATTACCCTACCCAGAGAATTAGTTCGGTCAGTGGAACTGAGCGACCAGAGTCCTGACTAGCGATCCCCCTCCATTGTCCCTATGCCTAAGCATTTTCATTTGTAGAGGTTAGAAGTTTATGTCCTTGGTTAACCTGCCCAATTTACTAGAGATGATCGATGTCATCAGCCGGGAGCGCAATCTGCCCAAGCATGCGGTGGAAAACGCCCTACGGGAGGCATTGCTAAAGGGCTACGAGCGTTTTCGTCGAACCCAGCAGATGGGCATTCACTTTGACGAAGAGTATTTCGACAACTTTGACATTGAAATTGATGTTGATGACTACGGTGAGCAAGGGTTTCGGGTGTTAGCCACCAAAACCATCGTCGAGGAAGTCACCAGCCAAGACCATCAAATTTCCCTAGCCGAAGTGCGGGAGGTGGCCCCCGAAGCCCAGGCAGGTGATACAGTGGTTCTAGATGTCACCCCTGACCAGCGGGACTTTGGGCGCATGGCTGCGATCCAGACCAAGCAAGTCCTGGCTCAAAAACTGCGTGACCAGCAACGAAAACTGATCCAAGAAGAATTTCAAGATTTAGAGGGCAGTATTCTCTCGGCTCGGGTACTGCGATTTGAGCGGCAGTCGGTGATCATGGCTGTGAGCAGCGGTGTCGGCCAACCTGAGGTAGAAGCAGAACTGCTGAAGCGGGATCAACTGCCCAACGACAACTATCGCGCCAATGCGACTTTCCGAGTGGCCCTGAAGCGGGTTTCAGAAGGCTCCCACCGGGGACCCCAGCTCCTGGTATCGCGCGCCGATGCCGCGCTGGTGGTGGAACTGTTTACCAATGAAGTACCAGAAATTGAAGATGAAATCGTCCGGATTGTAGCGGTAGCGCGGGAAGCAAACCCCCCTTCTCGATCCGTCGGACCCCGAACTAAAATTGCCGTGGATACCCTAGAGCGTGATGTGGATCCAGTGGGTGCCTGTATTGGGGCACGGGGATCACGGATTCAGGTGGTCGTCAATGAACTGCGGGGGGAAAAAATTGATGTTATCCGCTGGTCTCCTGATCCAGCCACATATATTTCTAACGCTCTCAGTCCGGCCCGGGTTGACGAGGTACGGTTGATGAACCCCGATGATCGTCAAGCCCATGTCTTAGTGCCGGAAGATCAGCTCAGTTTGGCCATTGGTAAAGAAGGCCAAAATGTACGCCTGGCGGCTCGCTTAACAGGCTGGAAAATTGATATCAAAGATTCTGGAAAGTATGACTACGATGCCGAAGATCGTAAGCTGGCCGATCTAATCGCAGCAAAAGAGGTGGCTGCGGCAGAAGCCGCCGCCAGAGCCGCTGCCACAGAAGCCACATCAGAACTGGCCACACCCGCTGCAACAGAAGCACCCGCCATGTCTTCCATTGCAGCTAAAATTAAAGCCCTAGAGGAAGCGGCGGCCGAAATCTACAGCGATGATGAGGATGAGACTGTCCTGCAGCCCGAGGGAGAAGTGGCGATCGCACCAGATGTACCCGCACCAGATGTACCCGCACCAGGTATATCGGACGATATCTCTGATGTAGAGGAGGCTAATCTACCCCCAACCATCGCCCCTGATCAGCCGGTGGCACCCCCCCAGGCCGACGCTCCAGCCTCCAATGACGTGGCTGACACCGCTCAAGACTACCCCGATCCACTCACTTAACAGACAGACAACGACCCTATGAAACCAAATTACCGACGCTGTGTGAGCTGCCGACGGGTTGCCCCAAAAGCAGATTTCTGGCGCGTGGTACGAGTCTATCCAGGGGGAGAGGTGCGCCTGGGGGAAGGTATGGGCCGCTCGGCTTACCTCTGTCCTACCCAGGACTGTTTGCGGGCCGCTCAGCGCAAAAATCGTCTCGGTCGTGCCCTCAGGGCTAAAGTACCTGACAACGTCTATAAAACCCTGGGGCAATGGTTGGAAGGTCGCTATGATGAGAACATGGGTTTAGACTTTGAAATAGGGTCATGTGCCGATCCGTAAGGTCTTCCATTGAAAAACAGCCCTAGGATAGTGGTTGAGCTCAGCCAAGTGGGTGGGAAACACCCAATCCTCTAGGGTCGGCACCCGATGGAGCCAACAAAGTCGGTAAACTTGCTTACAAAACCCCAGGTCCGCCTAGGCGTGGTTTACAATACCAGTCTAGAACTAGCGTATTCGACAGAATGGTTTGATGTAGTTTTGTTGAAAAAAGCAGGTTGGTTTTATGAAATAAGCTTGACTAGCGTAGGGAGATGTGAATGAACGGCAAAGTAAGAATTTACGAGTTATCGCGGGAACTAAATTTGGATAACAAAGACATTTTGGCGATTTGCGATCGCCTCGATATTGCCGTGAAGAGTCACAGCAGCACCATCCCTGAGTCAGAAGCTGACCAGATTCGCCAGGAGGCAAAGCAGGTGCGCAGTAGTAGTGGGCCGACCCGGCCTGCGCGGCCTCGGCCAATGCCAGCCAAAAATGGGCGTCGGCCAGAACAAAAGCAGCAAATTTTAGAAATTCGTCGCCATCGCGTCACGCCTAAGTCTGAATCTGCGGCGGCGGCACCGCCAGCGGCCTCAACCTCGGCAGCTCCCAGTAAGCCTCAGCGGCCCGCGACCGAGGGCTTATCCCGTCCTCCCAGTCGCCCTGAGGAATCTGAAGAGCAAACGGATCGGCTGGAGGTGAAAAAACCCAAGCCGCAACTTTCCCCCAACCGTCCTGCGGTGGCCTCCCAGGATGTCGATAGCCAACCTGTCAACCAGGAGTCAAGCGATATCGAGGCAGAAGCCCCAAGGCTTGAGAAGCCTCTATCGCCACCTAAGCCAAAACCGGAGCTGGTAGTGCCTCCTAGCCGTGGGCGAGCTGCTGACGATGACGATGAGTCCCAGAAAATAGAGGCTCCTCGTCCTCCTCGTCCGGTGATTAAGCGGGGCGAGAGTAAGCCTGCAGCCGATGAGGCCCGCCCATCCCGGGGCACCATCCCAATTCGTGAAATTGATGCTGAGGATGATGTCCCTCGCTTGAAGCCTAAGCCTAAACTGCGCCGTCCTCAGACAGAGGAGCCTGCCGCTAAGGAAGAGACAGCCAAGTCAGGGACAACATCTGATGGGAGCGATTCCATCTCTGTGATTGGGGTTGATGCCCTTGATGCTGAATCACGATTGCGTCGTCCGTCGCCGCCGCGCCACAAGCGTAAGGAGCGCGATGACGAAGATGATGAAATGGAAATGCGCGAGAAAGCTGGCAAAGCCAGCAAGTCCAAGCGTAGGGGTCAAGCCGTCTTAGATGAAGACGAAGAGGACCTGGAAGTGCTGGCTGAAGAACTGGGCGATGATGGTCAGCCCTCTGAAGTGACTAACCTATCTATGTCTTTAGCTCGTCCGCCCAAACCTAAGAGTGCGTCTAGCGGTCGTCCCTCGTCCCCCACGGTGAAGAGTCACAAACCACCTCAACATCGGGATAGTAGCAGTAGTTCCCGCTCACGTCGCGATCGCCGTGACGCAACGCCCAAACAAGAGCGTCCCGAGCTAATCGTGCTGAGCGAAGGGCTGACAGTGCACGAATTGGCCGATCGCATCCTAGTCCCTGAGACTGAGCTAATTAAATCTCTGTTCTTCAAGGGAATTGCCGCCAATATCAACCAGACCCTAGACATTGAAACCGCCAAAATGGTGGCCGAGGAGTTTGATGTCCTGGTGGAAACCAGCGAAGCAGAGTCAGAAGCTAAAAAAGTCACCGAAATGCTCGACGAGGCCGACCTGGATAACCTGCAGCGGCGACCGCCAGTGGTCACAATCATGGGCCACGTAGATCACGGTAAAACCACCCTACTGGATTCCATCCGGAAAACCAAGGTGGCCCAAGGGGAAGCTGGGGGCATTACCCAGCACATCGGGGCTTACCACGTCGATGTGGAGCATGAGGACTCAATTCATCAGATTGTCTTCCTCGACACCCCGGGTCACGAAGCCTTTACCGCCATGCGGGCCCGGGGTACACGGGTGACTGACATTGCCATTTTGGTGGTGGCTGCCGATGACGGGGTACGGCCCCAGACCATCGAAGCAATCAGCCATGCCAAGGCGGCTGAGGTGCCTTTGATTGTGGCGATCAACAAGGTCGATAAGGAAACCGCCAACCCCGACCGGGTGAAGCAAGAACTGATGGAACACGGTCTGGTGCCGGAAGAGTGGGGCGGCGACACTATCATGGTGCCGGTTAGTGCCCTAGCTGGAGATAACCTCGATAGCCTGCTGGAAATGATTGTGCTGCTGGCTGAGGTGGAAGACCTGCAAGCTAACCCCGATCGCTTTGCCCGAGGGACTGTGATTGAAGCCAACCTCGACAAGGCGCGGGGGCCGGTGGCCTCCTTGCTGGTCCAGAACGGCACCCTGCGGGTAGGTGACTCCCTGGTGGCTGGCCCAGTTCTGGGTAAGGTAAAGGCTATGCTGGACGATCGCTTGCAGCGGGTCCAGGAGGCTGGTCCTTCCTTTGCGGTCGAGGTGCTAGGCATGAACGACGTTCCTGCCGCCGGGGATGAGTTTGAAGTGTACTCAGACGAGAAAACGGCCCGGGCTGTGGCCGACAAGCGCATGCTAGAGCAGCGCCAGTCCCGCTTACAGCAGTCCATGGCCTCCCGTCGGGTCACCCTCAACACCATTTCTGCCCAGGCCCAGGAAGGGGCGCTCAAAGACCTGAACCTGCTACTGAAGGCAGATGTGCAAGGGTCAATTGAAGCGATTCTAGCGGCTCTACAGCAGTTACCTCAGGACGAAGTGCAGATTCGGGTACTCCTGGCGGCCCCTGGGGAAATTAGCGAAACCGACGTGGACTTGGCTGCGGCCAGTGGAGCTGTCATTGTCGGCTTTAACACCACCCTGGCGCCAGGGGCGAGGCAGTCGGCCGATCGCCTTGGTGTCGATATCCGTGACTACGAAGTCATCTACAACCTACTGGATGATATTCAAGGGGCGATGGAAGGCTTACTTGATCCTGAAATGGTGGAAGAACCGTTGGGTCAAGTAGAAGTGCGGGCCGTCTTCCCCGTTCGCAAGGGGGCCGTTGCTGGCTGCTATGTGTTGTCTGGCAAAGTGACGCGCAACTGCAACCTCAGGGTCGTGCGCGGTGGTGACGTGGTTTACACTGGCAAGCTCGACTCGCTGAAGCGGATGAAAGAGGATGTCAAGGATGTAGCGGCTGGATTTGAATGCGGTATCGGGATCGACAACTTTAGTGACTGGAAAGAGGGCGATATCATTGATGCCTATCGTCTGGTGACTAAGCGACGTACCCTCACCATGGCGTAAACCGATGACCGCCTTTCGCTATGACCCCTACCTGTGGCTACACCTAGCTGGTGTAGCTACGGTTCCTTTGTGGTTGGACCTCTGCCTGCTAGGGTTGGCGGTCGATTACCCCACCTGGCCAACCCTGGAACGAGTGGTAATAACTGCGATCGGGGTGTTGCCGGTGTTGTGGATGCAGCTCCGGAAGCCCTTTTACATTTTTAGTCTGCCATTATTAACCCTAAAGCCGAGTGCCTTAACCCTTGACCAGCGGCAGCTGTTGACCCTGTTTCACCAGGGTTGGGTAAGGGCTTTAGCAGTACTGGTGCCTCTACCGTTGCTCTGGGGGTTGGGGCAGATTAATACCCTAACTGTTTTAGCAGCAGATATTACGCCCTTTGCAGGCTGGGGGCGGCTAGGGGGAGTAGCGATCGCGTCCCTGGGCTTTCTGCTGGCCAATCTATTTTTGCAGGTGCCTGTGGCCGTCTTACTGGTGATGGCAACAGCTAATCAGCGGTTTCCAGAGGTATCGCCCTACCCCGTTGAGGCTATCACCGCTGACTTTACCTATTTCCCGGGTCTGCAATTAGGGCAGATTTTACCGACGGTCCACCCCCCTACCGAGAATGTAGCCGCCGATCTAGAAGATGTCGCGGCAACGGCTACCCCGTTGACCGCAGACCAGTCCCATGACATGCCCCACCCTTGGCTTACCAGCCTGGAGGCTGGCGCTCCCAACGATACCAGCGCCGTTGCTACCCCCCCTAGGGTTACCTCCCCATCGGTTGACCAGACACCCCAGAAAAAGCCCACAGTCCTGGAAAACCAAGACCTCGAAGGCCTGGGTTCCCATCCCACTGAGGCTAACGCTGTTGATGTGTCGATCTCTAGAGGTCGGCCAAAGCGCTGACATAGCCGCCAACCTCGTCATATCCCTGAGGCCAAGAGTCATCTGGATGTCAAAGTGTGGTTTTTGTCACAATTATCCCAAGGCAATTGCGCTATGTTGGAAAAGGATAAGTGGGTCCATCCCTATGCCCTGGCACTCCGGACTCAGGCTCCGGGCATCTACTGTGACAGATGCGGGCGTAAAAGATGCTGGCTCAACCCACATTGGCCGCTCACTTAAGTTTTCTCACTGTTTACCTGAAACATTTCTTGAGGCAGATATGGCAGTAACTCGCTCTGCAAACGCGAATCAGCTCTCGGACCATGCACGCATTTGGTATAGCTTGAAATGCGCGATCGCTAGTAGCTCTGGCTTCAAAAGCTGGAAGGGTGAACTGCCCGACGGAGAGGCTGACGCGGCTCCCTTAGATAATCTCGTCCGCCGCTATCTCAGAGAAACCTTAGAAACCTTAGCCTACTAAGGCGAGTTTGCCTACTAGTACTGGCTGGCGGAAATATGACCACCTTTGCTGAAGGTGTCAGGTTTTAGATATCAGGTATCAGGAATGGTTGGCCGACTTATGCCGCAGAGTACTAGGACGGCCTGATTGCCACTGGACCCAAGGCGTACATTGTTAGCCGAGCTAATCCAGCCCAAGTCATTTGAGCCCCAAGTTACTCAAGTCATTTATCTCACAGGCAGTCACCGATCCTTGGCGACTGCTCTTTTTATGATGGGTGTTGCTGATCAGCACCCAGGGCAAATCTTAAGTCTTTTTCTAGGCTCCAGATAACACCAACCAGAAGCCTTTGTCGCTATCGGTGCTAGGATCAGGCAAAAGTGAAGTAAGTGAAGTAAAAGAGCGAAAGAAGCAGAAGAAGGACGTAGCTGTAAATGCAAGAACTTGAAAAATCAATATCCTTTGATGGTCGAGATATCAATCTGAAGGTCGGCCTACTCGCCCCTCAAGCAGGAGGGGCTGTGTTAGTACAGTCGGGAGACACCGCTGTATTGGTTACGGCGACCCGCTCTACCGGGCGGGAAGGCATTGACTTTCTGCCCCTGTTAGTGGACTACGAAGAGCGACTCTACGCAGCTGGACGTATTCCTGGGGGATTTCTGCGGCGGGAAGGGCGTCCTCCCGAGCGGGCCACTTTAATTTGCCGCTTGATTGATCGCCCCATGCGGCCACTGTTCCCCCAGTGGCTACGGGATGACATTCAAATTGTGGCCACCACTTTGGCCATGGATGAACAGGTACCCCCAGATGTGCTAGCCGCCACTGGCGCTTCGATAGCCGTGCTGCTAGCGGGCATTCCCTTCAAAGGCCCCATGGCAGCCGTGCGGGTTGGGCTGGTCGGTGACGACTTTGTGATTAACCCCACCTACAAAGAAGTTGAAAACGGCGATTTAGACTTGGTAGTAGCCGGTTCCCCTGATGGGGTGATCATGGTAGAAGCCGGGGCCAACCAACTGCCTGAGGCCGATATGATTGAGGCCATCGACTTTGGCTATGAGGTAGTGCAGGATTTGATTAAAGCTCAGCTAGACTTAATTAAAGAGCTAGGCATTGAGCAAGTCACTGAACCTGAACCCGAAACAGATCCTACTCTGGAAACCTTTGTGGCTGACAAGGCCACAGACCCAATTAAAGAGGTCTTGAAACAGTTCGAGCTGACCAAGCCAGAACGGGACGAGAAGCTGGATGTCATCAAGGCTGAACTCGCTGAAGCCATTGCGGCCCTAGAGGACGATCACCCGGTCAAGCTGGCCGTAGCCGCCAACGGTAAGGCCCTGGGGAATACGTACAAAGCGGTTACCAAAAAGCTGATGCGGCAGCAAATTGTTGACGATCACGTGCGCGTGGACGGCCGCAAGCTAGATGAAGTCCGCCCGATCTTTTGCAAGGTGGGGCTTTTACCCAGCCGTGTGCATGGCAGCGGCTTGTTTCAGCGGGGCCTAACCCAGGTGATGTCGGTCACAACTTTGGGTACCCCAGGGGATGCGCAAATGATGGATGACCTGCACCCCGAGGAAGAGAAGCGCTACCTGCACCACTATAACTTCCCCCCCTATTCCGTAGGTGAGACCCGACCCATGCGCTCCCCTGGTCGCCGGGAAATTGGCCATGGAGCATTGGCCGAGAGGGCAATCGTCCCCGTCCTGCCTCCCCAAGAGGACTTTCCCTATGTGATTCGAGTCGTTTCTGAAGTCCTGTCTTCGAATGGTTCGACATCCATGGGCTCGGTGTGCGGCTCTACCCTATCGCTGATGGATGCTGGGGTCCCCATCATCAAACCAGTCAGCGGCGCAGCCATGGGGTTGATTAAGGAAGGCGATCAGATTCGGATTCTCACCGACATCCAGGGCATCGAAGACTTTCTAGGGGATATGGACTTTAAGGTGGCTGGTACAGACACTGGCATCACCGCCCTGCAAATGGACATGAAAATCACCGGCCTGCCAGTGAAGGTGATTGCTGATGCAATTCACCAGGCTAAGCCAGCTCGACTCCATATCCTCGAGAAGATGATCGCCACTCTGGATCAACCCCGACCGGAGCTATCTCCCCATGCCCCTCGGCTAATGAGCTTCAAGATCGATCCTGAGTTGATCGGTATGGTAATTGGTCCTGGCGGTAAGAAAATCAAATCGATTACCGAACAAACCGGCGCCAAGGTGGATATTGCCGATGATGGCACAGTGACCGTCTCCGCGATCGAAGGGGAAAAGGCCAAGCAAGCCCAGGCAATGATTGAAGCTATTGTCTTCAAACCTTCTGCAGGCGATGTATTTGCCGGTAAGGTCACCCGGGTGATTCCGATTGGGGCCTTTGTGGAATTTATGCCGGGTCAAGAAGGGATGATTCACATTTCCCAGTTGGCGGATTATCGCGTGGGTAAAGTGGAAGATGAAGTCAACGTCGGTGATGACGTGATTGTTAAGGTGCGGGAAATTGATGGCCGTGGCCGGATTAACCTGACTCGTTTAAACATCCATCCTGACGAGGCGGCTGCGGCCCGGGATGCCGCCGCCAATCGCTAAGGGCGAGACGCATCACCCTACTGGAGTTAACATCCCCCTAGGGGCACAGCATTCCTGTGCCCCTACGTTGAGTCTGCTGAGGAGGATTTGATTCGGGGTGACTTTCTTAGTAGGATGCAATGATGAAATTCGTTAACCCTGGCTTAGCCAACGGTAAACCTTGTCTCTGGCAGAGTATCCAGCCCAAGGCTAGTCAGTATCTCCCTAATCACCGTTTAACCCTAGAAAACCGTGCGAAAAATTGTTATTGCTGGCAACTGGAAGATGTACAAAACCCAGGCTGAAACCCTGGATTTTCTGAGGCACTTCCTAGGACTTTTGAGTGAAACTCCCGATGGTCGTGAGGTGGTGCTGTGCGCACCGTTCACGGCCCTAGGCGCTTTATCCAAGAGCTTGCACGGCGCTCGGGTCAAGGTAGGGGCTCAAAACCTCCACTGGGAGGCAGAAGGCGCTTTTACGGGAGAAATCTCGGGTCCCATGCTACGGGAACTGGGGGTGCGCTACGTGGTAGTGGGTCACAGTGAGCGCCGCCAGTACTTCGGGGAAACCGACGAAACGGTTAATCTACGGCTGAAAGCGGCCCAGGCCCATGGGCTGACTCCTATTCTCTGCGTCGGTGAGACCAAACAACAGCGGGATGCTGGGGAAACAGAGTCGGTGATTACGGCTCAAATTGAAAATGACCTGGTCGATGTGGACCAAACCAACCTGATCGTTGCCTATGAGCCGATCTGGGCCATTGGCACCGGCGACACCTGTGAGTCGGCTGAAGCAAATCGCGTCATTGGGGTGATTCGCAGCCTGCTGAAGAACCCAGATGTAACGATTCAGTACGGTGGCTCGGTCAAGCCCGCGAATGTGGATGAACTGATGGCTCAGCCAGAGATTGACGGGGCCTTGGTGGGTGGAGCTAGCCTAGAGCCCGAGAGCTTTGCCCGAATTGTTAATTTTCAGTAGTTGGACCCTTTACCCAGGCTCCCTTTTCTAGCATCGGAAAAGGGAGCCGTTGGCTAGGGAACATGGATCTATAGCCACTACACCCTGTATGGTGCGATGGCCGGGATTGAAATTGATGCTGGTGTCGACATCCCCTCCTGGGAGGCCTGTGCTGTATAGCCTGCGGCATGGCTTCGCTAGCGTGTAGCGGCCCCGGAGGGGCAACTTGCCGAAGTAGGCAGGGGTGGGTTACACAGGTGTTAGGTGACTTCTAGGAAACTTTCTCCCGAGTGGTGGGCATTGCCCACCCTACGAAAGCTATGATCGCTGACAACAAGCGGGATTGTCTTTCTCAGAAATCTCCTTAGGAATGGTGGGCTTGGGCTCATTCACCGACCCAAAAAACGGATCCGACTAAGCTTGATTTAGCCGCGATTGACCGCCACCAGGGCCAGTTTTCCCCGCCTTCCTGAAGAACTGTTACACTTCCTCAACAATCGGTATTGTAGGCTCCGCTTACGATGATAGGATTCCCAACAAACGGTTGAGAGATAGGAATCCATGACTGAATCTTTAACAGGTCAAACGCCTATTTTTGGAGGCAGCACCGGCGGCCTTCTCACCAAGGCTCAGGTCGAGGAAAAATACGCTATCACCTGGACAAGCTCTAAGAAGCAAGTGTTTGAAATGCCCACTGGCGGTGCCGCCATGATGAACGAAGGGGAAAACCTGCTGTATCTGTCCCGCAAAGAGCAGTGTCTGGCCCTGGGGACCCAGCTACGCACCAAGTTCAAGCCCAAAATCGAAGACTACAAGATCTATCGTGTTTACCCCAGCGGTGAAACCCAGTATCTGCATCCGGCGGATGGGGTCTTCCCTGAGAAGGTGAACGAAGGCCGAGGCATGGTCGGTGCCATTCCCCGGAACATTGGCGCTAACCCTGACCCAGCGACAGTCAAGTTTAGCGGTAAAGCCCCTTACGAGGTCTAATTACCCCTGCTTCTGTATCTTGGCAGTACTAACCCAACGCCAAGTCCAGACATAGAGTTCTGTCTGTAAAGAAACTCTAAATCCCGAACTGGACTTGGTATACCCCATTGACTCTGGACTCATTCATATCCTGATATCCCCAAGGGCATGGCATCGCTATGCCCTTTTTGCTGGCCTAGCGCTGTAGAATAACGTCATGATTTTTCCCGACCTCCAGCAGTTTAAGTCTTACGCCAGCCAGGGCAATTTTGTGCCGGTTTACCAAGAATGGCTGGGGGATTTAGATACCCCTGTCTCAGCCTGGTACAAGGTGTGTGCTGGCCAGCCTTACAGCTTTTTACTCGAATCAGTCGAAGGGGGTGAAACCCTAGGCCGCTATAGCTTTTTAGGCTGTGATCCCCTGTGGGTGATAGAAAGTCGAGGCTCCCACTCAACCCAAACCCATCGGAATGGCACAGTCAGCCACTTTGAGGGGAATCCCTTCGACATTTTGGCCGATTGCTTGGCCCCCTATCAGCCAGTTAAGCTGCCCTCGTTGCCCCCCGGAATTGGGGGTCTTTTTGGCTTTTGGGGCTACGAACTGATTCGCTGGATTGAACCGACTGTGCCGGTCTATCCTGCAGCCGCCAATGATCTCCCCGATGGTCTATGGATGCAGGTGGATAGCCTGCTGATCTTTGATCAAGTGCAGCGCAAAGGGTGGGCGATTGCCTATGCTGACCTGCGCGATCCAGCCCGGTCGGTGGAAGATGCTTACGGGGAAGCCTCCGATCGCGTCCGCCAACTGATCCACAAGCTGACCTTACCCTTGGGACCCAACCAGGTGCCCCTGGCCTGGAGCCCACCAGGCGCCCATGGCAAAGCCCCAATACCCTACACCAGCAACCGCACCCCCGAAGAGTTCTGTGCCAGCGTCGAGCAGGCTAAGGCCCACATTGAAGCCGGGGATATTTTTCAGGTGGTCATTTCCCAGCGCCTGACCACCACCTATGCCGGAGAACCCTTCGATCTCTACCGCTCTCTGCGGCAGATCAACCCCTCCCCCTACATGGCCTACTTTAACTTCTATGACTGGCAAATCATCGGCTCTAGTCCAGAGGTAATGGTTAAAGCCACCCTAGAAGGCGGGCCTGATTCTGCTCGCATTGCCACAGTGCGACCCATCGCTGGCACCCGCCCCCGGGGCAAGACCGGGGCTGACGATACCGCCCTAGAGCAGGATTTACTGGCTGACCCCAAAGAAATTGCTGAACATGTCATGTTGGTTGACTTGGGCCGCAACGACTTGGGCCGCGTCTGCCTGAGTGGCACTGTCCAGGTGGACGAACTGATGGTGGTAGAGCGGTATTCCCATGTGATGCACATTGTTAGCAATGTGATTGGCCAACTGCGTCCCAGCAAAACCGCCTGGGATCTACTGAAGGCCTGCTTCCCAGCGGGTACCGTCAGCGGTGCCCCCAAGATCCGTGCCATGCAAATTATCCATGACCTAGAGCCCTGCCGCCGAGGTCCCTACTCTGGGGTCTATGGCTATTACGACTTTGAAGGGCAGCTGGACACGGCCATTACCATTCGCACCATGGTGGTACAGGCTAACCCCAAAGGGGGGCATACCATCAGTGTGCAGGCTGGGGCAGGGCTGGTGGCTGACTCGGTGCCTGAGAACGAATACCAGGAAACGTTGAATAAAGCGCGGGGCATGCTGGAAGCGATTCGCTGCTTAACCTGAGTTCAAAGGAGCGGAAGAGCACATACAGCGGCTTACTGGCGCTAACGGTTCCCTAGAACGCCAGTACAGAAACTCGGTTTCTTGGCCAGACAGCAGATTATGTCGTTAGAGCAGCGACGAAGAAACCGGGTTTTTAGCCATACTGAACCGATGCTCTAGGGGATTTATTCGATTGCCCACTGAGCCCCTAAGTCTTGGCCCCAGAGGGTAGCGTGACTACCGGGTCGCGACGATATCCCCTTGCCAGGCCCGGGGGATCCCCTCCGCCAAAATAGTAGCTTCATAGGGAATTAGCCCCACCTCTTCTGCCCCCAGGCATTGGGCGGCGGCATAGGATAGATCTAAGGAGCGATCGCCGATGTAGGGACCGCGATCGTTAATCCGCACCACCACAGTTTTATCGTTCAACAGATTACGCACTTTTAAAGTGGTGCCAAAGGGCAAGGTCTTATGGGCTGCCGTTAAGTCATGTTGGTCGAAAATCTCACCCGTCGCTGTCTGACGGCCATGAAAATAGGGACCATACCAAGACGCAATACCTTCCAACCTTTGCGAGGTTTCCCCCAACCCCTCGGCAACCATATGAATGGGGCTAGGGTCCAGGGGAGGGGCACCCAAGGCATCGCGCAGGTTATTCACCCAATGGGCAACAGTCAGGGCTGGGTGATCGGCATAGGGGCCATAGATATTCTCTGGAAGGACAAACACGGTCTGCCCCTCTAGTTGAGCGGCGGCTGTATCGCCATCACCACTAATCTGGGGGGTCAGCCCGGCAGCATTGGCTTCTAGGGCGGGCAGTGCTTGCCGAATTTGCTGGGCCACCTGATCAGCCGTTGCCTGGGAACCGACCTCACCAATGACGACATTGTTCACTTGAATCGTAAACCCAGTCCCAGAGATCGAGGCGGGATCAATCGGGGTAGTTAGCACGGGTAAATCTCGGACGTGAGCCGCACAAAAGTCCTGGCTAGCGACGGCTGAGGTCAGATCGGCCTCTGTAGGCGTGGCCAGGTCGTCTGTAGCGGTCCTATTCTCAGAGGAGACTACCGTAACGGCAGCCGTGGCAGCCCATAGACTCCAGTCTATTTCTGCTAGCCGGGACGAATTGATTTGCGGCTGTAGCTCGCGCGGGGACTCCTCTAGCCATGGAGCATGACCATCCCCTGCGGTATCGACCGCGACCATGACTCCTTCAGCTGACCAGGCCACATGAGGGCTAGTAGCCCGGGGAACAATCTCTAAGGCCCGAGCTGGGGGCAATAGGCTGAGTTCACTGTGGAAGGCAAGTTGACTTGGTAGAGCGGCAACCCAGATTAATCCCAATAAGGTCATAGATGCGTGTGCTGAAATCAACGCACAGAGCACCAATGACATCCTCATCCTGACGGTGAAATGTCTAATCAGTCGATGCCCCATGCTTAATCAAGCCAGCTATCAGGCCATAGCCTGGACGTGGCCAGGTCATGACGCTGCAAAACAGCCGACTTTCGAAACCGTAGACTCAAATCGTGTTAGTTTTTTAACCTAACACTGCTGACTTGGTATCGGCAAGCACAATTCACAGGAATCTTTTGTGGATGCCCACTATGACTATCCAATTTGAATATCTTGAATATCCCCGATGACTATCTGCGACCACAGGCCCAACCAGACCCCAAAAAAGTAGCAGCCCCATCAAGGCAACCCATGGCAGGGCTGGACGGGGCTGGAGACGCAGTTAGGAGGTATCTTGCTCTAAGCATATCTGCCCCCTCTAGCTCCAGTGAGTTCCCTTAATAAGTTTTTAATGTTACTCCGGGGCAAAGATTACAGATTTGCAATAGATAGCTGTCTAGCGGGGGGCCTCGTTTCGGTAACCCCAAGCTACGAGAGCCCGAATATTTCATCTGGACGCTGCCCAAAGGGCTTTATGGCGCCATGAAGCTTACGTAAATGATGATCAATCATGTATTCAATATCACCTGGGCGGTGAAGGATCTCAGTAGGAGAAGCGGTTAGGCTACCGACGCCCATGATCGCTGTATCCCCTCCGAAAAAAGGAGTTCCATTGTTCACATTAGAATCCCAGCGTATGAAAGCAGTCCTGATCCGGTTGTTTCTTTTGCCCGGGGGAGTAACGCTACTGCTGATCTTAAGTATTGGCGGCTTAATCCTGGCTCACTGGCCTGAACCATCCGCCCAACCCCATGCCCAAGGTGACCGGGAAGAATTTCCGGGGCAGCGCAGGGGGGGTGGCACCCACTGGGACAGTCGCCCCCATTCCATGGCTTAATGGCATTACTTCCGGTAGTTGACAAGACACAGGATTAAAGATATCCGGATAGTCCTGCAGTGCCCCTGTATGAGTTGATCTAGGGTTCTGGGGCTGTAGGCCTTAGGTGTTCTACCAATTTTCCGGGTTATTCCATGGTGCATTTTCGGGACTGGCCCTTGAGGCAGCAGTGTCAGCGGTTTAGTTCGCTACTCGTTCAGCGGTTAAACTTTGGTGGTCGAGCGATTGCACTGTCAACGCTGCTCGCCCTAGCCTGCGTATCTGGCGGCAGGCGGCTGGGACTGTGGCAAGGACTGGAAATCGCTAGTTTTGACCTGCTGACTCGATTGCAAACAACCCAACCACCTGACTCGCGCCTGTTGCTGATAGAGGTGACTGAACGAGACTTAGAAATCTATGGCTGGCCCTTGTCTGACCAGGTGGTGGCTGATGTGATGGCTAGGTTGCAGCGTCATGCCCCCTCTGTAATTGGCCTAGACCTGTATCGCAACACGCCTCAGCCCCCGGGGCGGGACGCCTTGGCACAACAGTTACAGGCGGATAATGTGATCGGCATTAGAAATGTAGGGAGTCAGCCCAATGGTGGGGAGGTGCCCGCCCCATCTGAACTGGCACCGGATCAAGTAGCTTTTAATGACTTAGCCATTGACCCGGACGGGATCGTCAGGCGCAATTTGCTGTATGTGGGCAATCCGGCTGAAGGGCATTACTCGTTTCCCTTGCGGATAGTTTTGGCTTACCACGACGACTTGGACTTTGTCGTCGATCAGGAGGGCGATCGCCTGCGCATTGGTGAGACCACACTGCCGGCGCTACTGCCTGGATCGGGGGGCTATGCCAATATCGACAATCGCGGCTACCAAATTTTACTCAGGTACCGCACCCCCGGTTCCCCAGCCCGTACCCTGACCATTGACCAGGTGTTGAACGAGCAGGTACCCCCTGACTGGGTGCAGGGCAACATTGTCCTGATTGGGTCAACGGCTTCGAGCTTGAAGGATGAATTTTTTACCCCCTTTAGTTTGGAGCAGTCTAGCCGATTTTTGATGGCGGGGGTTGAGGTCCATGCCCAGGCCATTAGCCAACTGTTAGATGCGATCGCTGGGGAACCTGCCCTTTACCGATTTATGCCCCAGTGGGGAGAACTGCTGTGGACCGCCACCTGGGTGGTGATGGCAGGGGCCTTGGGTTGGCGGATGCGTCGCCCTGCCAATCTGCTGCTGGTGGGGGTAGTGGCTGTAGCCACTATTTGGGGATTGGCAGGCTTGGCGCTGGCCCAACTGCTATGGGTTCCAGTAATTGAACCGATGGCAGGGTTTTTACTGGCCTTGGGGTTAGTGGTGACCCAAAAGGCTCTGTACCGCAGCAGCTACGATCAACTGACCCTATTGCCAGGGCGAGACGTCTTCCTGCTCCATGTACAGCGGGCCTTACAGCAGCAGGCTGACGGTGACTGGGGGCTACCAGTCACCGTGGTATTTATGGATGTGGATCGGTTTAAGTTAATCAATCAATCCTTTGGCCATTCGGTGGGCGATCGGGTGCTGCGGACCATGGCCCAACGCCTGCGTCAGCACTTACCGGAATCGGCCCATGTTTCCCGGGTTGGGGGTGACGAGTTTGCCTTCCTACTGCCGGCCCATGACGTCAAAACAGTTGACCGAGCGCTGAATCACCTACAGGCAGCGCTGGCGAAGCCGGTATTGATTACCCAACGGCCGTTATCAATTACCAGCAGTATGGGGGTAGCGATGGCCCACCAAGGCCGCCCCCCTAAGGCTGAAGACTTGCTACGGGACGCCCACACAGCCATGTATCGGGCCAAGGCACTGCAAGAAGACTATCGCTACGAAATTTTTTCCACGACCATGCACCAGGAGGCGATCCGTCGCCTTGACTTAGAAAGCCATTTACTTAGTGCTTTTGAACACCAAGAGTTTTTACTGCACTACCAGCCGATTGTATGTTTGCAAACCAAGCGAATCAAAGGCTTTGAAGCGCTAGTGCGGTGGTACCGTCAGGGGGAGGGGTTTGTATCACCAGGACAGTTTATTCAAGTGACTGAAGAAACTGGCTTAATTATCAGCTTGGGCCAGTGGATTTTTCGGGAGGCCTGTTGTCAACTCCAACAGTGGCAGCAACAGTTTCCAGGGCGCGATCTGAAAATGAGCATTAATCTGTCCCGGCGGCAGTTTCACCAGGTGGATTTAGTGGAACAGTTTGCCCAGTGTCTAGATCAGTTGGGGGTCCCAGGGCACCAAATTCAGCTAGAAATTACCGAAAGCATGATCATGGGAGATGTGGACGAGGCCCAGCGACTGATGCATCAGCTTAAAGATTTGGGGTTAAAGTTAGCGATTGATGACTTTGGCACGGGTTATTCATCCCTGAGCTATCTCCACCGGTTTCCTACCGATACGTTGAAAATTGATCAATCTTTTGTGGGACGCATGGACAACCATGGCGATGATTATGAAATTGTGAACACCATTGTCAGCCTGGGCCATAAGCTAGGGATGGATCTGGTGGCGGAAGGGATTGAGACCCAGGCCCAGATTGAGATGCTGTTGGCCATTGGCTGCGATCGCGGCCAAGGCTACTGGTTTTCAAAACCTCTCAGCAGCCAGGAGGCGACGGTTCTGTTGCAGGGTGCCTGTCCCTGGGAGCTTTAGAGCATTAGTACAGGGTATCAAGTTCCCAATACTGTTCGGATAAACAGAATTTCAGTATATTTGCACTGTTCTGACAGAGCAGGTGTATGGTGCAACTCAAGGA